>NZ_NHRX01000054.1 GCF_016653115.1 Rhodocyclus purpureus | reverse complement strand
ATGGCGCTCGACGGGCAAATTGCGTCCTGAGCGCGGGAAATGGGGCGAAAAAGGGCTGAAAAGCACGGATTCAGGGGGAAAAATCGGAAAATTGACCGATAATTTGCTTAAAAAATAGGCAATCGCGAAATTTGCGAGGCTCACCGGCTCAGATTGGCGCTTTATTCAGCGTTTCCCTAAGCCAATGCATCGCCTGCGCCTCAACCCCTACCTCCTGCTCGTCCTGACTTCGCTGTTCTGGGCAGGCAACATGGTCATGAGTCGCGGGCTGCGCGACGATCTGCCACCGGTCGGCCTGGCCTTCTGGCGCTGGGTCATCGCCTTTGCCTGCGTGCTTCCGTTTGCGCTGCCGCATCTGAAAGCGCAGTGGCCGATCCTGCGCACCTCCTGGAAGCGCGTGCTGTTTCTCGGCTTTTTCGGCGTCCCTTTCTACAACACCTTCTCGTACATCGCGGTGCAGTACACGACGGCGACCAGTGCCACGCTGATCAACTCGTTCCTGCCGATACTCACGAGCGTGCTTGCCTTCCTCTTTCTCGGCAAGCGGCTCTCCAGACCCGAAGCCATCGGCGGGCTGGTCTCGCTGCTCGGCGTCGTGCTGCTGATCAGCCGCGGCAACCCCGACGCGCTGCTCGGACTCGGTCTCAACACCGGCGACCTGTGGATGCTGCTCGCCACGCTGACCTGGAGCATCTACACCGTCGGCTTGCAGTGGCGTCCGCAGGGTGTGCATCCGATGCTGCTGCTGGCCTCCCTGATCGTCGTCGGCCTGTGCGTGATGGCACCGATGTACGCATGGGAACTCGCCTCCGGTGCGTCGATCAAGCTGCACGCAGGATCGCTGGCCGGGATCGTCTACGCCGGCGTGATCGCCGCGTTTCTCGGCTTCGTCTGCTTCAACGCCGGAGTTGCCGTGGTGGGCCCGGCCGTCGGATCGCTGTTCATCCACCTGCAACCGGTTTTCGCCGCAATCCTCTCCGCGTTGCTGCTCGCCGAGGATCCGCAGTGGTACCACTACTGCGGGATGGTCCTGGTGTTCGGCGGCATCCTGCTGAGCACGCGCCGCCCGAACCTCCTTGCCGTTCCTGGGGTCGGAGCGCAAACCCGGGCGTGACTGGTTCCGCTGGGAAGGCGTGCGCGTGGTCTTCGCTGTCTCGAAGAGTTTCTGACAGCGTTCGTTAAAGCAGCAGGGGGGATGAATCCGCTCCTCCCATCGGCAGTCCTGCGGCGAGCGCCGGTAGTCGCGGGCAGCGATGGGTACGGAATCTGCAGGTGAGGGCAGGGCGCTCGGCGGTATCATGCACGCCTCCACCGTCCTCAACTGCCCACTTCTCCCATTCCCATCCGTTCCCACCCATGTCCGACCGTTTCAACTACGCGCTGCTGCTCGCCCTGGCGAATGCGGCCGAGATCGACGAACCCGCCGCCGGGGAGGTCCGGGCGGTCAAGCCGGGTGCGGACGGGTCGCCGGCGTCCGCGCGGAGCGACGCCGGCTCACGCTTCGCCGCGCCCTACGTCGAGGAGATCGGCGGCGTGCGCAGCCTGCTCTTCAACGATTCGGCGGTGCAGAGCGAAATGATCGTCGACCATCCCGAACTGCTGACCACCGATTACGCGCAGGCGATGATGGGTTTCCTGCTCTTCAACGAGGATCCTGCCTCGATCGAGATGATCGGCCTGGGCGGCGGATCGCTGGTCAAGTACTGCCACCACAAGCTGCCCGGCGCCAGGATGACCGTGGTCGAGATCAACCCCGAGGTGATCGCGCTGCGCGATCGCTTCCTGATCCCTCCCGACGACGAGCGCCTCTCGGTGATCCGTGGCGACGGTGCCGACTTCGTCCGTGAACACGAGGGGCGTCCCGATGTCCTGCTGGTCGACGGCTTCGATCACCGGGGGCAACCGCCCCGGCTTTGTTCGGCGAGCTTCTACGACTACTGCCACGAGCGCCTCTCTGCCGCTGGCGTGATGGTCGTGAACCTGTACGACAGCGACGAGAAGTTCGGGGTGATCGCGGCACGGATCAGGGAGAGTTTCCTCGACCAGGTGGTGATCATCCCCAGCACGGGCGGCGCCAACAGGGTCGTCTTCGCCTGCAAGGGCGGGCACTTTCCTCCGTCACGCCGCCTCCTGCTCGATCGGGCAAGGCGGCTGGAGCCGCTGCATTCCTTCTCGATGAGCGCGCTCGCGCAGCGCATCGTGCAGCGGCTGGAACAACGGAAATCGCGCCGCGAGGAGGTCTGACGCGGGCTGACCCGAGTCCGCTCAACGTGAAACAACAGCGTGGGTTGTCCTCGATTCGGGCCTTACGACCCTCCCACGGGAGTCCATGGTGCCGGCTGGTTTTCGTGCGAGCGGCGGCGGCCGCGAAAGAGCGCGTTGCATGGCCTGGGGCGGCGGACGTCGCCATGATCGTTGGTGAGTGGACGGCGCACCTCTTGAAATCGCCCGGCGCGTCCCCATTTGAGCGACGTTCGCCGAACCGGCGCTGCGCCCGGGCCTGCTGTTGGCGCCCTCGCCGCCGAGCTTCGCGCACCGAATCGTCATCCACCCGAACCACGGAGCCATTTGATGGGAGCAACCAAGGAAACCCTCGGTTTTCAGGCAGAGGTCAAGCAACTGCTGCAGTTGATGATCCACTCGCTGTACAGCAACAAGGAAATCTTCCTGCGTGAGCTGATTTCGAACGCTTCCGACGCCTGCGACAAGCTGCGCTTCGAGGCGCTCAACGATGCCGGCCTCTACGGCGACGACGCCGAGCTGAAGATCCGCGTCAGCTTCGACAAGGAAGCGCGCACGATCACCATCTCGGACAACGGCATCGGCCTGTCGCGTGAGGAGGCCGTCGCGCACCTCGGCACCATCGCCAAGTCGGGAACGCGCGAGTTCTTCTCCGCGCTGACCGGCGACCAGGCCAAGGACGCGCACCTGATCGGCCAGTTCGGCGTCGGCTTCTACTCCTCGTTCATCGTCGCCGACCGCGTCTCGGTCGTCTCGCGGCGCGCGGGGCTTCCGGCCGACCAGGCCGTCCGCTGGGAATCGGCGGGCGAGGGCGACTTCTCGGTCGAGCAGGTCGAGAAGGCCGGCCGCGGCACCGACGTGACCCTGCACCTGCGCGAGGGCGAGGACGAGTTCCTTTCCAGCTGGAAGCTGCGCTCGATCATCCGCAAGTACTCGGACCACATCACGCTGCCGATCGTGATGAAGAAGGAAGAGTGGAACCAGGAGAAGGGCGAGCAGGTCGTCAGCGCAGAGGACGAGACCGTCAACCAGGCGTCCGCGCTGTGGGTTCGGCCGAAGTCCGAGATCAGCGACGAGCAGTACAAGGAGTTCTACAAGCACGTCGCGCACGACTTCGAGGACCCGCTGGCCTACGTGCATGCGCGCGTCGAGGGCAAGCAGGAATACACGCAGCTGCTCTACATCCCCGGCCGCGCACCCTTCGACCTGTGGGACCGCAACGCACGCCACGGCGTCAAGCTGTACGTGAAGCGCGTCTTCATCATGGACGACGCCGAGCAGCTGATGCCGCTCTACCTGCGCTTCGTGCGCGGGGTCGTCGATTCGAGCGACCTGCCGCTCAACGTCTCGCGTGAGATCCTGCAGGAAAGCAAGGCGATCGAGGCGATCCGCGGCGGCTGCGTGAAGAAGGTGCTCGGCCTGCTCGAGAGCCTGGCCGACAGCGAGGAAGCCGCCGAGCGCGAGAAGTACGCGAGCTTCTGGAAGGAATTCGGCCGCGTGCTCAAAGAAGGCGTCGGCGAGGACCACGCCAACAAGGAGCGCATCGCCAAGCTCTTGCGCTTCGCCTCGACGCATTCCGACACGCCCGACGAGACCGTCTCGCTCGCCGACTACGTCTCGCGCATGAAGGAAGGCCAGGAGAAGATCTACTACGTCACCGCCGAGACCTTCACCGCCGCCAAGAACAGCCCGCACCTCGAGATCTTCCGCAAGAAGGGCATCGAAGTGCTGCTCCTGTCCGACCGCGTCGACGAGTGGGTCGCCGGCTCGCTCACCGAGTTCGACGGTAAGCCGCTGCAGTCGGTCGCCAAGGGCGGCGTCGACCTCGGCAAGCTCGAGGACGAGGCCGAGAAGGAAGAGGTCGCCAAGGCCGCCGACGAGTACAAGGAACTGATCGAGAAGATCAAGTCCTCCCTCGGCGACAAGGTGAAGGACGTCCGCGTCACCCTGCGCCTGACCGATTCGCCTTCCTGCCTGGTGTCGGACGAGTTCGACCTCGGTGGCAACTTGCGGCGCATCCTCAAGGCGGCCGGGCAGCAGACTCCCGACGTCAAGCCGATCCTCGAGATCAACCCGCAGCATCCGGCGGTGCAGCGCCTCAAGTACGAGGGCAGCGATGAAGGTTCGCGCTTCGCCGACTGGGCCAACCTGCTCTTCGAACAGGCGACCCTGGCCGAAGGCGGCACGCTTGAAGACCCGGCCGGTTTCGTCCGCCGCATCAACGAGCTGATGCTGGCGCTTTCCGGCGGTCGCTGAGCCCGCCGATGGCGGCAGCCCGGAAAGCAGGGCAGACGCAGCGAGAACCCGCTGCCGACGCCCCCCTGCTCGAAGGGCTACCGCCGATCCTCGATGCGGGCGTCGAGACGCTGTTTCTCGGCAGCTTCCCGTCGCCCGCCTCGCTCGCCGCCGCCGGCTACTACGCGCACCCGCAGAACCAGTTCTGGCGTCTGCTGGCTGCGCTCACCGGTGACGACGCGCTGATCGAACCGGACTACCGCGAACGCCGCCGCCGTCTGCTGGCGCGGCGGATCGGCCTCTGGGACCTCTACCGCCACTGTCGGCGCGAAGGCGCGCTCGACGCGGCCATCGCCGACGCGGTCAGGAACGATTTCTCGCGCCTCTCGCACGAGGCCCCGCGCCTCGTCCGCGTCTTCTTCAACGGCAAGACCGCCGCGCGCGGCGAGAACTGGTTTCGCCAGCACGGCTTCGTCACCGCCGTCCTGCCGTCGAGCAGCCCCGCGCTGACCCTCCCCTTTGCACTGAAGCTGGAACGCTGGCGCGCCGCCTGGGAGGCCGCCGACGCAGTGTGACGGTTCATGACGAGGTCCTGGGTTTTCTGTCACGAAATTACGCATGCGCCAACGCACTATTTGGTGTATCGTTCGTGCTCTCCATTGTCATTGTCTGCGGCGCGTGCCCGTATCGATGACATAGTCTTAATCCGTACCGGCCTCGTCATCCATGATCAAAGTGCTCTTCGTCTGCATGGGAAACATCTGTCGTTCGCCGACGGCCGAGGGCGTTTTCCGCAAGCTGCTGCGGCGCGAGGGGCTGGAAGCCGTGATCGAGGTCGATTCGGCGGGAACGCACGGCTATCATGTCGGCGAAGCACCCGACGCGCGCACGCAACGCGCTGCCGCCCTGCGCGGCTACGACCTTTCGTCGATGCGCGCGCGCAAGGTGGCGCCGCAGGACCTCGACTATTTCGACTTGGTGCTGGCGATGGACCGCAGCAACCTCGCCGCCCTGCAGCGCCTCTGTCCGCCGGAAAAGCTCGATCGCCTCGGTCTCCTGATGCAGCACTCGCGCAATTTCGCGGACGAAGACGTTCCCGACCCCTTCTACGGGCTGGGCCACGACTTCGACGTGGTCATCGACATGGTCGAGGACGCGGGCGAAGGCTTGCTCGCCAAACTGCGCGAGCGTGTCGCTGCGGCACGCAAAGCGCAGTTGCCGACTACGCCCGCGGCTAACGCTGGCGAGTATTCCGTGCCGGAGCAGAAAATCGGCGCCTGAGGGCTGCCAAGGATCGTCCGGCGGCTGCCTGCAAGGCATAAACCTGGAAAAGCAGTTGGCCACGAAATGCACGAAAGACACCAAATCGTTCATGGGGTTCGACGCAGAGTGGAAACGACCCGATGGGTTAGATACTGAACGACCGCAAGCTTATGTTTCGTCGCTTTCGTGTTTTTCGTGGCTGAAAAGAGGTTTCAAGGATAAAAACAAACGGGGCTTGCGCCCCGTTTGTTTTGCTTACTTTCTGGTTTCGATCATCACCATCGGTTCGTCTGCCACCGGCGCGGCGACCGGACGACGCCGACGCGGGCGTGCTTCCTCGGCCGGAGCAGCTGTCGGACGCTCGACGATCTTCTCGCGGCTGGTTTCGACGAGAACCAGACCTCCTTCGAGCACGGCAGACGCGACGGCTGCTGCGGGAACGCTGGCGACTGCCTCGGCTGCCGGCGCGGGTTCGCTGACGAGCGGCTCGCTCACGGCGACCTGGGCTTCGGCAAACTGCACTTCGGCAACCAGGGCTTCGGCGATCTTGGGCTCGGCGGTCGGAACTTCAGCCTCCCTGGCCTCGACGGCGGGAACCTCGGCTGGCTGGGCTTCGGCGGCCGGAACTTCTGCCACCTGCGCTGCAGCCACCTGAATTTCAGTCACCGGAGCCTCGACGACCGGCGTCGTCGCTTCCTCGACGCTCGGCGCTGCAGCGACGGCTTCGCCGGCAACGGGCTGCACCTCGAAGGCGGCGACTTCCACCTCGGCCGGCTTCACCTCCGCTACCTGTTCAACTGCCACGGGCTTGACGGCCTGTTCGAGCTCGGCAACGGGCTCTACCGGCGTGACGGCAGCGGTCGTTTCGGCGACTGCCGCAGTGACCGGCGCCTCGGCTGTCACTGCGGGGGCCACTTCGGCTGCTTCGGCCACGGGGGCCGCGACGCTCGTCGGGGCGACGACAGCTTCGGCGACAGCCGGCGTCACTGCGGTCGGGGTCGCGGCGATCTCGCCGGTCTCGACCGCAGCTTCGGCAGCTGCGACCTGCGCTGCACCACCTTCGCGGCGCTCACCCGAACGGTCACGGCGACCGCCACGGCGACCACGGCGACGTCCCTGTGCCTCTTCTCCTGCGGCCTCGGTGCTTGCCGGGGCGGCGGTGCTGACGATCGCCGGGGCTGCGGCCGGGGCCGGGGCTACGGCGGGAAGGGCAGCGGCAGGCGCTGCGGCGACCGCAGCGAGCTTTTCTTCAGCAGCAGTTTCCTTGCGCGCTTCGCCACGCTGGCGGCGCGGTTCGCGCGCTTCCTTCCCTTCACGCGCTTCGCGCGGCTTGCGGTTCTCGTCGCGCGCCTGCGGCTGGCGCAATTCACGACCTTCGCGACCTTCACGTCCCTCACGGGCTTCGCGCGGCTGCTCGTCACGCGCGCCACGCTCGCGGCGTCCTTCGCGACGCGGCTCGCGCGTGCCCTCGGGCTTGCCCTGGCCGGCAGCGGCAGGTGCGGGTGCCGCGGCTGCGGGTGCCGCGATGGGAGCGGGCTTCGGCCGCAGCCAGGCGAATAGGCGCGCGAAGAAGCCTGCGTCGGCAACCGGTGCGGCGACCGGTGCCGGCGCGGCCGGCGGCGTCTTCTCGGCGACGATCGGCGCCGGCTGCGAGGGGCCGATGTTCTTGATCGCGGCTTCCTGGCGCGGCGGCTTGGCTTCGCTGGCGCGTTCGGCACGCGAGGCTTCCTCGACCGGGGCCTCGACCATCTTGTACGAGGGGATCTGCAGGTCCTCGTTGTTGAGGTCGTCGTGGCGCAGGCGGACGATGCTGTGCTGCGGCGTTTCCAGGTTGATGTTCGGAATCAGGACCACGTTCACCTTCTGCCGCAACTCGATCGCCTGGATGTCGGCGCGCTTCTCGTTCAGGAGGAAGGTGGCGACATCGACCGGCACCTGCGTGTGCACGGCGGCCGTGTTTTCCTTCATCGCCTCTTCTTCGAGGATGCGCAGGATGTGCAGGGCGGCCGATTCGGCGCTGCGGATGTGGCCGGTACCCGAGCATCGCGGGCAGGGGATGTAGCTGGTCTCGGCGAGCGCCGGACGCAGCCGCTGACGCGACAATTCCATCAGGCCGAAGCGGCTGATCTTGCCGACCTGGACGCGCGCGCGGTCGAAGCGCAGCGCTTCGCGCAGGCGCTGTTCGACGTCGCGCTGGTTGCGCTGGTTTTCCATGTCGATGAAGTCGATGACGATCAGGCCGCCGAGGTCGCGCAGGCGCAACTGGCGGGCGGTCTCTTCGGCGGCTTCGAGGTTGGTGCGGTAGGCCGTCTCCTCGATGTCGGCGCCGCGCGTCGCGCGACCGGAGTTCACGTCGACGGCGACCAGCGCTTCGGTATGGTCGATGACGATGGCGCCACCGGAAGGCAGGTTCACCTGGCGCGAGTACGCCGACTCGATCTGGTGCTCGATCTGGAAGCGCGAGAAGAGCGGAACGTCGTCGCGGTAACGCTTGATGCGGTTCACGTTGCCGGGCATGACGTGGTTCATGAACTGGCGCGCCTGTTCATAGACGTCGTCGGTGTCGATCAGGACTTCGCCGATGTCCGGCTGGAAGTAGTCACGAATCGCGCGGATCACCAGGCTGCCCTCCTGGTAGATCAGGAACGCGCCCTTCTGCTGGTTGGCCGCGCCGTCGATCGCCTTCCACAACTGGATCAGGTAGTTCAGGTCCCACTGCAGTTCCTCGGCGCTGCGGCCGATCGCCGCGGTGCGGGCGATCAGGCTCATTCCCTGCGGCGTCTGCAACTGGTCCATGATCTCGCGCAGCTCGGCGCGCTCGTCACCCTCGACGCGGCGCGAGACACCGCCGCCGCGCGGGTTGTTCGGCATCAGCACGAGATAGCGACCGGCGAGGCTGACGAAGGTGGTCAGCGCGGCGCCCTTGTTGCCGCGTTCGTCCTTGTCGACCTGGACGATCAGTTCCTGGCCTTCGCGCAGCGCCTCGCGGATGGTCGCGCGGCTGCCCTCGACGCCGGGCTGGAAGTACGAGCGGGAGACTTCCTTGAACGGCAGGAAGCCGTGGCGTTCGGCGCCGTAATCGATGAAGGCGGCTTCGAGGCTGGGCTCGATGCGGGTGATGACCCCTTTGTAAATGTTGCTCTTGCGTTGTTCCTTGGCGGCCGACTCGATGTCGAGGTCGATCAGTTTCTGGCCGTCTACGATCGCGACACGGAGTTCTTCCGCCTGTGTCGCGTTGAATAGCATGCGTTTCATCAGCTTGGCTCCCGCGCGCTGGGACGGGGGGAGCGCCTTGTGCAGGCAGCGACGGATTAGTTGGGATCAGGACGCTTCATGCGTTTTTCCGGTTGGGCAACTAAAGGATGGGCTCGCTGTTGGTGTTTTTTTCAGGCCCTGAACTCAGGGTCGGGAAATCTGCTTGGGGCGGTCCGCACGTGCCGGGCGCGCACAAATGAAGTAGTATCGCTACTTTTGGTGAGCGTACTTAACCAGGGGATTTGCGTCGGAAGATCCCGCACAGGTCGGTGCGAGCGGGGAGGCTGAGGCCTGCCGGAAAAATGCGTCGCGATCATCCTGCCATCGGCGACGTTCGACGGTCTCACGGGTCAGCGCCCCTTTCCATCCGAGACGAAAATCCACGCCAGTATATAAAACAATGGCCGAAATTGGCAAAAATTCCGTAACGAAGACCGTCGTCGGCGAAGAAGAGCAGGGCCAGAGACTCGACAACTATCTGCTGCGGGTGTGCAAGGGCGTGCCGCGTAGCCATGTCTACCAGATCGTGCGCAGCGGCGAGGTGCGCGTGAACAGCGGTCGCGTCGCGGTGTCGTACCGCCTGTGCGCAGGCGACGTGCTGCGCATCCCGCCCTTGCGCGTCGCCGCGCGCCCGGACGCGCTCGCCGACGAGATCATCGAAGGCGCCGCGCTCAAGGCCGAGCTGCCGATCCTGTTCGAGGACGAGGCCATGCTGGTCGTCGACAAGCCGGCCGGGATCGCCGTGCATGGCGGCAGCGGCGTCAGCTTCGGCGTCATCGAGGCGCTCAGGCGGCAGCGACCGCAGGCGCGCTTCCTCGAACTCGCGCACCGGCTCGACCGCGAGACTTCGGGCATCCTCCTCGTCGGCAAGAAGCGTTCGGCCTTGAACGCGCTGCACGAGCTGTTCCGCAGCGGCGGGCGTTCCGGCGGCGAGGTCGACAAGCGCTACTGGGTGCTGGTCAAGGGGCGCTGGATGGACCCGCTGCGCAACGTCCGCCTGCCGCTCTTGAAGTACGACCTGCCTTCCGGCGAGAAGCGCGTGCGCGTCGCCGACGAGGGCAAGCCCTCGCACACGGTGTTCCGGCTGCTGGCCCGCTGGCAGGGCTTCAGCCTGCTCGAGGCCGAATTGAAGACCGGACGCACGCACCAGATCCGCGTGCATCTTTCGCACCTCGGCTACCCCATCGCCGGCGACGAGAAGTACGGCGACTTCGCGCTCAACCGCGAGCTGCAGCGGGGGGGCTTGAAGCGCATGTTCCTGCACGCGAAGAAGATCAGCCTGCCGCATCCCCTGAGCGGTGCGCCGCTCGCGTTCGAGTCGCCGCTGCCGCATGCCTTGGGCGACTTCCTGCACCATCTTTCGGCTGTTGGAGAACAGGACTATGGCCCGGCGTTTTGAGTTGCTGGTGTTCGACTGGGACGGCACCTTGTTCGATTCGGCGGCGGCGATCGTCGCCGCGATCCAGTCCTCGGCCCGGGATCTCGAGCTTCCCGTTCCGTCGGAGGAACGCGCCCGGCATGTGATCGGCTTGGGCCTCGGCGATGCGCTGCGCTTTGCCGTTCCCGATCTGCCCGAAGCGCGCTATCCAGAGATCGTCGACCGCTATCGTCACCACTACCTCGGGCGTGACCACGAGCTGAAGCTCTTCGCCGGCGCAGCCGAACTCGTCGCCGAACTGGCGGAGGCCGGCTTCGCGCTCGCCGTGGCGACCGGCAAGAGCCGCGCCGGCCTGCAACGCGCCTTCGCGGCGAGCGAACTCGGGCCCTTCTTCCATGCCACCCGCTGCGCCGACGAATGTTTCTCCAAGCCGCATCCGCAGATGCTGGAGGAACTGATGGACGAGCTGGCGGTGCCGGCCGAGCGCACCCTGATGATCGGTGACACCACGCACGACGTGCAGATGGCGAAGAATGCGGGTGTCGGCGCACTCGCCGTGAGTTACGGCGCGCATCCGGCGGCGCAGCTCGAGTCGCTGGCGCCGCTCGCCTGCGTGGGCGACGTCGCGGCGCTGCGCGCATGGCTGCGCGCGCACGCCTGAGCGCGCAGCGCTCCTGCGGCAGCCATGTACTCGATTTCGCTTTCGCCGGGGGAGCGTTGCACGACGATTCCACGCTATACTCAGGTATAGGAAAAAATTCTTGAAGCATAATTGCCGGCGTGCCCGCGTCCCTGCCGTCGGGGCCGTCTCCCGTTCATTCCTCTGATAACCACGAGTCACCCTTGGAAAACCCGCAGAAAGACCCGCAATGGGAACGCCAGTTGCTGGAAAAGATCGCCTTCTCGACGCTCCAGGAGCAGAAGGCGAAACGGCGCTGGGGAATCTTCTTCAAGCTGGCGGTGCTCGCGTATCTGGTCGCGATCCCGCTGCTGGTGATCGACTGGGAGGACACGAAGGAACTCGGCGACGGCAGGCACACCGCGGTCGTCTATCTGCATGGCGTGATCGAGCCCTCCGGCGAGGCCAGTGCCGAGAAGGTGATGGGCTCGCTGCAGGCGGCGTTCGAGGACAAGGGGACGGCGGGTGTCGTACTGCGCATCAACAGTCCCGGCGGTAGTCCGGTGCAGGCGGGGATCATCCACGACGAGATCAAGCGCCTGCGTGCCAAGTATCCCGATACCCCGCTCTACGCCGTGGTCGAGGACATCTGCGCTTCCGGCGGCTACTACGTCGCGGTCGCCGCCGACCGCATCTACGTGAACCGGGCGAGCATCGTCGGCTCGATCGGCGTGCTCATGGACGGCTTCGGCTTCACCGAAGCCATGCACAAGCTCGGCGTCGAGCGCCGCTTGCTCACCGCCGGCGAGAACAAGGGTTTCCTCGATCCGTTCTCGCCGCAGGACGAGAAGCAGAAGGCCCACGCCAAGGTCCTGCTCGCCGAAATCCACAAGCAGTTCATCGGTGTCGTGCGCGAGGGGCGCGGCGAGCGCCTGAAGGAGACGCCGGAGATGTTCTCGGGCCTGATGTGGGCCGGCAGTCAGAGCATCGAACTCGGGCTCGCCGACGAACTCGGCACGGTGGACTCGGTCGCCCGCGATGTGATCAAGGCCGAGCGCACCCTCGACTACACGGTCAAGGACAACCTCGCCGAACGCTTCGCCAAGCGCATCGGCGCCGACGTCGCCCGCAACCTGACTTTCGGAATACTCTCCAGCGGCAGCGTCATGCGCTGACGTCTCTTACGCGCCCGGTGGCATCAATTCCGTCATCGCGAGGCGCGTAGCGCCGTGGCAATCCAGCTCGTTCTTCAGTCTCTGCGACCTTCACGATGCGAGGCCTACGCACTGGATCGTCACGCCCTGCGGGCTCGCGATGACGGTTACGGCCGCGGCCCCTCTCCATGCACTCCTGGCACTGCCGTCATTGCGAGGCGCGTAGCGCCGTGGCAATCCAGCTCGTTCTTCAGTCTCTGCACCCTTCACGATGCGAGGCCTGCGCACTGGATCGCCACGCCCTGCGGGCTCGCGATGACGGTTACGGCCGCGGCCCCTCTCCATGCACTCCTGGCACTGCCGTCATTGCGAGGCGCGTAGCGCCGTGGCAATCCAGCTCGTTCTTCAGTCTCTGCGACCTTCACGATGCGAGGCCTACGCACCGGATCGTCACGCCCTGCGGGCTCGCGATGACGAGCTGCGTGACGGGCTGCCGTCAAGCCTGCAGCAGGAACACCGCCGGTCTGCGATCGATCTCCGGTGCTGGCTGGCGACGCCATTCGCCGATCGGCCGCGTCAGTACCTTTTCGCTTTCCAGCGTCAGGTCGACCGCCAGGCACAGCCGGGTGGCCGGCGAGCAGACGGCGAGGAGGGTGTCGAACAGGCGGCGGTTGCGGTAGGGCGTCTCGATGAAGATCTGCGTCCGCTGCTGCTGGCGCGATTCCTTTTCCAGCTCGCGCAGGCGCTGCGCGCGCGCCTCGTCCTTGACCGGCAGGTAGCCGTGGAAGGCGAACTGCTGTCCCGAAAGCCCGGAGGCCATCAGCGCGAGCAGCAGCGACGACGGGCCGACCAGAGGGACGACGCGGATGCCCTTGCGGTGCGCGAGTTCGACCAGCGCGGCGCCGGGGTCGGCGACGCCGGGACAGCCTGCTTCGGAGATGAGGCCGACGTCCCGGCCGGCGAGCAGCGGCGCCAGCAGCGCCGGCAGTTCGACCGCCCTGGTGTGTTCGCTCAACTCTTGGATGCCGATCTCGCTCAGCGGCCGCTCGATCGGCAGCGACTTGAGGAATGCCCGCGCCGACTTGGCGTTCTCGACGACGAAATCGACGAGGCCGCGCGCGGTTGCGGCGACCGACGCCGGCAGCACCTGCACTGTCGGGCTCGCTCCGAGCGGCACCGGGATCAGGTAGAGGGTGCCGGGCGCCGGCTGCGACCCGGACTCAGAGGACACTGACGCCCTCGTTGGCGAGCAGTTCGCACAGCGCGATCAGCGGCAGGCCGATCAGCGCGTTCGGGTCGTCGCCCTCGATCTTCTCGATCAGCGCGATGCCGAGCCCTTCCGACTTGGCGGCGCCGGCGCAGTTGTAAGGTTTCTCGCGCAGCAGGTAGCGCTCGATCGCCGCGTCGTCGAGCCGGCGGAAGCTCACCAGGGTCGGCACGCCGCGCACCTGCGCATTGCCGGTGTGCGCGTTGTAGAGGCACAGTCCGGTGAAAAAATTGACCTGGCGGCCGCGCATCGTCTGCAACTGGCGCACGGCCCTGGCGTGGTCACCGGGCTTGCCGAAGATCTGCCCGTCGAGGCAGGCGACCTGGTCGCTGCCGATGATCAGTGCGTCGGGAAAGCGGCTGGCGACTGCGCGCGCCTTGGCTTCGGCCAGGCGCAGCGCGGTCTCCTCGGGTGTCTCGCCGGGCAGTGCCGTCTCGTCGACTTCCGGGTTGGCGGTGGTGAAGGGCAGGCCGAAGCGGCCGAGCAGTTCCCGGCGGAAAGGCGAAGTCGAGGCGAGTACGATCGTTGGCATGAAGCGGGCGAGGGCGGAATGAGGGAGAGTGGGCCGGAGAGCCGGCCGGGCAAGCGGCTGCCGGCAGAGCGCAAAGCGCTGCGCGGAAGCGTGCCGGCGCGCTGGACTTCGGCAGCCAAAAATAATATCATGCCGCCCCTATGTCGCAACAGATCGTCATCGACAGTCTGGCATTCGTCCAGGAAGGGGGTTCGCTCACGGGCGAGCTCGCTCTCGCTCGCCTGCCGCGCACGCACGACTGGCTGGTCGATACCGACGGTTCGGTGTCCTATCGCGTCGAAGCTTCACGCGGCGAGCGCGGTCAGCCGCAGTTGCAGTTGAGCGTCGACGGCACCCTGGCTTTGCGCTGTCAGCGCTGCCTGGAGCCGATGGTGTTTCCCCTCCACTTCTGCAACACGCTCGAGCTCATTGCCGACGAGGCCGATCTGACGCAGGAAGAGCTTGAAGACGATTCACGGGATTATCTTCAGGCGCAGAAGGAACTCGATGTCGTGGCGCTGATCGAGGACGAGATCATCCTCGCTCTGCCGTTCGCGCCGCGGCACGACAGCTGTACCCCGCCCGCTCCTTCGCCCGATGCCGGGCCGGGGGGCGAAAAAGTTTCACCCTTTGCCGCGCTGGCCGCCCTCAAGGGCAAGCCTTCGTGAATTTGAACTCAGGAGCAACTCATGGCTGTTCAACAGAACAAGAAATCCCCTTCGAAGCGCGGCATGCACCGTGCTCACGACTTCCTCACCAACCCGCCGCTGGCCGTCGAGTCGACCACCGGTGAGGTGCACCTGCGCCACCACGTCAGCCCCTCCGGCATCTACCGCGGCAAGCAGGTCGTCAAGGCCAAGGGCGAGTAATTCACCCGGTCCGGGCAGGCAGGACGCCTTCACGGCGTGCCGCCTGCCCTTTCTTTTGCGCTGAAAGCTATGTCCATTACCGTCGCTATCGACTGCATGGGTGGTGATCACGGTCCGGCGGTAACGGTGCCGGCCGCTCTCGCGTATGTCCGTGCCAACGCCGACACCCGTGTCGTACTGGTCGGGCAGGAAGCGGTGATCCGGCCTTTTCTCGGCGATGCGCCCGATCCGCGCGTGAGCCTGCGGGAGGCGACCCAGGTCGTCGGCATGGACGAGTCGCCTTCGCTCGCCCTGCGCAACAAGAAGGACTCCTCGATGCGCGTGGCGATCAACCTCGTCCGCGAGGGCGAGGCGGACGCCTGTGTCTCGGCCGGCAACACCGGCGCGCTGATGGCGATCTCGCGCTTCGTGCTGAAGATGCTTCCCGGCATCGACCGGCCGGCGATCTGCGCGATCCTGCCGACGATGAAGGGGCACACGCATGTGCTCGACCTCGGCGCCAACGTCGATTGCTCGCCCGAGCACCTGCTGCAGTTCGGAATCATGGGTGCTTCGCTGGTCGGTGCGATCGAGCACCGCGACCGGCCGACGGTTGGGCTGCTCAATATCGGCGAGGAAGAGATCAAGGGCAACGACGTTGTCAAGCGCGCCGCCGACCTGCTGCGCGAATCCGGGCTCAACTTCGTCGGCAACGTCGAGGGCGACGGCCTGTACAAGGGCGAGGCCGAAGTCGTCGTCTGCGACGGCTTCGTCGGCAACGTCGCGCTGAAGACCTCGGAAGGCCTGGCGCAGATGGTCGGTACCTTCATGCGCGAGGAGTTCGCGCGCAGCGCCCTGAGCAAGCTGGCCGCGCTCGTCGCCATGCCGGTGCTGAAGCGCTTCAAGGCCCGGCTCGACCACCGCCGCTACAACGGTGCCTGCCTGCTCGGCCTGAAGGGCATCGTCGTCAAGAGCCACGGCTCGGCCGACGCCTTTGCCTACGGTTTCGCGATCGGCCGTGCCGCCGACGCCGTGCGCACCGGTGTCCTCGCGCGCATCGGCGAGCGCGTGGCGCAGGCGCACCCTCATCTGGAGACTGTCTGATGTTTGCACGCATCGCCGGTGTCGGCAGCTACCTGCCCGGGCAGCCGGTCAGCAACGACGATCTGGTGGCCCGTGGCATCGACACCAGCGACGAGTGGATCGTCTCGCGCTCCGGCATCCGTTCCCGCCACCTCGCCGACGCGATGACGGCGAGCAGCGACCTGGCCTTCGCAGCCAGCCAGCGCGCGCTCGAGGCTGCCGGGGTCGATCCCGACACGCTCGACCTGATCATCGTCGCCACCTCGACGCCCGACTACGTCTTCCCGAGCGTCGCCTGCCTGCTGCAGGGGCGGCTCGGCAATGCGGGTGCCACCGCCTTCGACGTGCAGGCGGTGTGCAGCGGCTTCGTCTATGCGCTGACCATCGCCGAAAAGTTCATCCGTGCCGGCGGCCATCGCCGCGCGCTGGTGGTCGGCGCCGAAGTGTTCTCGCGCATCCTCGACTGGCAGGACCGCTCGACCTGCGTGCTGTTCGGCGATGGCGCCGGCGCCGTGGTGCTCGAAGCGTCGGAGACGCCGGGGATCATGGCCTCGGCGCTGCATGCCGACGGTTCCTATCAGGGCATCCTCAACGTTCCCGGCCACGTCTGCGGCGGCAAGGTGCTCGGCGATCCGGTACTGCGCATGGACGGGCAGGCGGTGTTCCGCTTCGCGGTCAAGGCGCTCGCCGAGGTGGCCGAGGAGTGCTGCGCCAGCGCCGGGATTGCTCCGGCCGAGGTCGACTGGCTGATCCCGCACCAGGCGAACATCCGCATCATCGAGGCTACCGCGCGCAAGCTCGGTTTCGGGATGGAGCGCGTGATCGTCACCGTCGACCGTCACGGCAATACCTCGGCTGCGTCGATCCCGCTGGCGCTCGACGCGGCGGTGCGCGACGGTCGCATCCGGCGCGGGCAGAAGGTGCTGCTCGAAGGCGTCGGCGGCGGCTTCACCTGGGGTGCGGTGCTGCTCGAATTCTAGTGCTTGAATTCTAATTCCGGCCTGCGCGCGTCCCGCGGGCGCGTGCAGCGCCACCATTGGGGGAATCTCTCGTGACATTCGCTTTCGTTTTTCCGGGGCAGGGATCGCAGTCGGTCGGAATGATGGCCGCCTATGGCGATTCGCCCGTGCTGCGCGCGACCTTTGCCGAAGCTTCCGCTGCGCTCGGTGAGGACCTCTGGCAACTGGTCGCCGACGGCCCGTCCGAAGCGCTGGCGCTCACCGTCAATACGCAGCCGGTGATGCTGGCGGCCGGCGTCGCCACCTATCGCCTGTGGCTGGAAAAGGGCGGACGCGCGCCTGACGTCGTCGCCGGGCACAGCCTCGGCGAGTACGCAGCATTGGTCGCGGCCGGCGTCATCGAGTTTGCCGACGCGGTCCCGCTGGTGCGCCTGCGCGCCGCCGCGATGCAGGAAGCCGTCCCCGCCGGTACCGGCGCGATGGCCGCGATCCTCGGTCTCGACGACGACGGCATCCGCGCCGCCTGTGCCGAAGCGGCTGCCGAAGTCGGCGCCGGCGAGGTCGCCGAAGCGGTCAACTTCAACGCTCCCGGACAGACCGTGATCGCCGGCAACAAGGCCGCGGTCGAGCGCGCCTGCGCGCTGTGCAAGGAGAAGGGCGCCAAGCGCGCCGTGCTGCTGCCGGTGTCGGCGCCCTTCCATTCGTCGCTGATGCAGCCGGCGGCCGAGCGCCTCGCCGTCGGGCTGGCCGCGATCAAGTTCTCGGCGCCGCGCATGCCGGTGGTCAACAACGTCGACGCGCGCGTCGAGAGCGATCCGGAAGCAATCCGCGCGGCGCTGGTGCGTCAGGCCTGCTCGCCGGTGCGCTGGGTCGACAGCATCCGCAGCATCGCCGCGCTGGGCGTGACGACGATCGCCGAATGCGGCCCGGGCAAGGTGCTCGGCGGCCTCTCCAAGCGCTGCGCCGACGGCGTCAGCGGCCTCACGCTCAACGATCTCGCCGCCATCGAGGCGGCACTGGTCACACTTGCCACGCTGGAGTAAGGGATGCTCAACGGAAAAGTCGCTCTCGTCACCGGTGCCTCGCGCGGTATCGGCCAGGCCATCGCCCTGGAACTCGCGCGCCTCGGCGCGACCGTCGTCGGCACCGCGACCAGCGAGGAAGGTGCCGCGCGCATCAGTGCCTATCTCGGCGTCGCCGGCCTCAAGGGCGAAGGCGCCGTGCTCGAGGTCCGCGACGCGGCGCAGGTCGACGCGCTGCTTGCGCAGATCGAGAAGACGCACGGCGCGGTCGCCATCCTCGTGAACAACGCCGGCATCACGCGCGACAACCTCGCCATGCGCATGAAGGACGAGGAGTGGGAAGCGGTCATCGACACCAACCTGAAGGCGGTCTTCCGCCTGTCGAAGGCGGTGATGCGCGGCATGATGAAGGCGCGCAGCGGGCGCATCATCAACGTGACCTCGGTGGTCGGCCATTCGGGCAACCCCGGGCAGGCCAACTACTGCGCCGCCAAGGCCGGTGTCGCCGGCATGAGTCGTGCGCTGGCACGCGAGCTCGGCAGCCGCAACATCACGGTCAATTGCGTCGCCCCCGGCATGATCGAGACCGACATGACGCAGGGCCTCGACGACAAGTTGAAGGAAGCGATGTTGGCGTCGATCCCGCTCGGCCGCCTCGGCGCGCCGCAGGACGTCGCCGCCGCGGTCGCCTTCCTCGCTTCGCCGGCGGCTGCCTACATCACCGGGACGACGATCCACGTCAACGGTGGCATGTTGATGGAGTGAAGCAGGTTTTCGTGGGCTGGTGCTTGGTAGCGTGCCGGCCTATTTGGTAGAATCAAGCGGTTTGTTTCAAACCGGAACTCAGGGAAGGAGCCCTAACAATGTCATCTATCGAAGAGCGCGTCAAAAAGATCGTTGCCGAACAACTCGGCGTGAACGAGGCAGACATCAAGAACGAATCCTCGTTCGTGGACGATCTCGGTGCCGACTCGCTCGACACCGTCGAACTGGTCATGGCGCTCGAAGAGGAATTCGAGTGCGAGATTCCCGACGAAGACGCCGAGAAGATCACCACCGTGCAGCAGGCGATCGACTACGTCCTCGCGCATCAGAAGTAATCGTCGCAGCGGGATCCTCCCGCTGTCCTGACGCCGGCCCGTTCCGCTCAGGCGCGACGGGCGCGGCAGTCGGTTGCGCCACCGGCGAGCCGACATTCGGTCGACCGAGCCCAGGCCTGCCTTTCAGATCTGTCCGGTCGCCTTTTTTCTTTTCCGGGAGCAAAAGTTGACGCGCCGCAGAGTAGTCATCACTGGCTTAGGCATCGTTTCCCCGGTCGGCAACAGCGTCGACCAGGCCTGGCAGAACATCGTCGCCGGTCGTTCCGGCATCGATCACATCACGCGCTTCGACGCGTCCAACTTTCCCGTCAAGATCGCCGGCGAGGTCAAGGACTTCAAGATCGGTGATTACATCTCGCCGAAAGACGCCCGGCGGATGGACACCTTCATCCACTACGGCCTCGCTGCCGGGATCCAGGCGATCCGCGACGCCGGCCTCGAAGCGAATCCTGACGACGCCGACCGCTTCGGCGTCGCCATCGGTTCGGGCATCGGCGGCCTGCCGCTGATCGAGACGACGCACGACGATTACCTCGGTGGCGGCGTGCGCAAGGTCTCGCCGTTCTTCGTCCCGGGCTCGATCATCAACATGATCTCCGGCAACCTGTCGATCATGTACGGCTACAAGGGACCGAACATCTCGCTGGTGACGGCCTGCAGCACCGGCACGCACAGCATCGGCGAAGCCGCGCGCATCATCGAATACGGCGACGCCGACGTGATGATCGCCGGTGGTGCCGAAGCGACCGTGTCGCCGCTTGGCATGGGCGGTTTCTGCGCCGCGCGTGCTCTGTCGACGCGCAACGACGACCCGAAGACCGCCAGCCGTCCGTGGGACCGCGATCGCGACGGTTTCGTCCTCGGCGAGGGCGCAGGCGTGGTCGTGCTCGAGGAGTTCGAGCGCGCCCGTGCCCGTGGCGCGCGCATCTACGGCGAACTGGTCGGCTACGGCCGCAGCGCCGACGCGAACCACATCACCGCGCCCTGCGAGGACGGTTCCGGCGCTGCCGCCTGCATGCTGGCGGCCTTGCGCAACGCCGGCCTCAACCCGAACGACGTCCAGTACCTGAACGCGCACGGTACCTCGACCCCGCTCGGCGACCTTGCCGAAACGACCGCGGTCAAGCGCGCCTTCGGGGAACACGCCAGGCAGCTGGTCGTGAACTCGACCAAGTCGATGACCGGCCACCTGCTCGGCGCCGCCGGCGGCATCGAGGCGGTATTCTCGACGCTGGCCGTCTATCACCAGGTCTCGCCGCCGACGATCAACATCTTCAACCAGGATGAGAAGTGTGACCTCGACTACTGCGCCAACGAGGCGCGTCCGATGAAGATCGACGTCGCGCTGTCGAACTCCTTCGGTTTCGGTGGAACCAACGGCACGGTGGCCATCCGCCGGATCTGATACCGGCGGGCCGAGCCCGATCGACCACCCGCTGCGGCAGCGCTGATCAGGCGATGCCGCAGCCGTCGATCTTTCTGGAGCTGCGCGCCTCACGGCGTCTGCAGCTCTTTTTGTTCGTACTGCATGCGCTCGCCGCCGGCGCCGTCGTGGCGAGCGCGTGGCAGGCATGGGCGGCCGCGGCGCCGCCCGCTGGGACGATGCAGGCGGCCGTCGCCTGCGTCCTGGTTCTTGGCGCGCTGCTGCTCTTTTCCCTGTATCACGGCATCCGTCCGTCGCCGGTGAGCGCGCTGCGCCTCGGCGCCCGGGGCGGGCTCGCCGTGCGCGACCGCAGCGGCGAGTGGCGTGACTGCCTCGTTCGCGCGGACAGTGCCGTCCTGCCCTGCGTCGTGATCCTGCGCCTGGAGGAAGTGCCGCCGGTCGACGGCAAGGAGGAAGGCTCGCGCAGCAGGCTGCGCCGGCGACGCGTCGGCACGCTGGTCCTGCCGGCCGATGCGCTGGTCGATCGCCGGCAGTTCCGCGCGCTGCGCGTCTGGCTGCGCTGGCGTGGCGGCGCTAGCGGCGCCGCGCCGGCTTGAGGATGGTCGGCCGCGCCTTCGGCAGGGTGTCCGGATAGTCGCGGCTGAAGTGCAGTCCGCGGCTTTCGCGGCGGCGCAGTGCACAGCGCACGATCAGGTCGGCGGTGTCCACGAGGTTGCGCAGTTCGATCAGGTCGTTGTTCACGCGGAAGTTCGAGTAGAAGTCCTCGATTTCGCGCTTCAGCAGGCGGATGCGGTTCTGCGCGCGCTGCAGGCGCTTGGTCGTGCGCACGATGCCGACGTAGTCCCACATGAAGCGGCGCAGTTCGTCCCAGTTGTGCGCGATGACGACTTCCTCGTCCGGGTCGGAGACGCGGCTCTCGTCCCACTCCGGCAGCGCCGGCATGGGGACCTGTCCCTGCGCACGGATGTCCTCGACCGCCGCCTGCGAGAAGATCAGGCATTCGAGCAGCGAGTTGCTGGCCAGGCGATTGGCCCCGTGCAGGCCGCTGCATTGCGCTTCGCCGGCGGCGTAGAGGCCGGGCAGGTCGGTGCGCGCATGCACGTCGGTGAGGATGCCGCCGCAGGTGTAATGCGCGGCAGGAACGACGGGAATCGGGTCGCGCGTGATGTCGATGCCCAGTTCGAGGCAGCGCGCGAGGATGTTCGGGAAGTGCTCGTGCAGGAAAGCGGCCGGCTTGTGCGAGATGTCGAGGTAGACGCAGTCTATGCCGCGCTTCTTCATCTCGAAGTCGATCGCGCGCGCGACCACGTCGCGTGGCGCCAGTTCGGCGCGTTCGTCGTGCTCGGGCATGAAGCGCGTGCCGTCGGGGAGGCGCAGGATGCCGCCTTCGCCGCGTACCGCCTCCGAGATCAGGAAGGACTTCGCCTGCGGGTGGTAGAGGCAGGTCGGGTGGAACTGGATGAATTCCATGTTGCCGACGCGGCAGCCGGCGCGCCAGGCCATGGCAATGCCGTCGCCGGTCGAGGTGTCCGGGTTGGTCGTATACAGATAGACCTTGCCGGCACCGCCGGTGGCGATCAGCGTGTTCGGCGCGCCGATGGTATGCACCTCGCCGGTCAGCGTGTTCAGGACGTAGGCGCCGTAGCAGCGCTGGTCCGCCAGGCCGAGCTTGGCGCCGGTGATCAGGTCGATCGCGATGTGGTGTTCGAAGACCGTGATGTTCGGGTGATTGCGTACCTTGGGCGTCAGCGTGTCCTGCACCGCGAGTCCGGTGGCGTCGGCGACGTGGATGACGCGGCGCGCGCTGTGTCCGCCCTCGCGCGTCAGGTGGTAGCCCTTCTCGTCGCGCGAGAAGGGGACACCCTGCTCGATCAGCCACTCGATCGCCGAGCGGCCGTTCTCGACGACGAAGCGCGTTGCCACCGGGTCGTTGAGGTTCGAACCGGCAATGAAGGTGTCGCGGATGTGCGCCTCGATCGAGTCACGACTGTCGAGCACGGCGGCGATCCCGCCCTGGGCCCAGCTCGAAGCGCTGTCCTCCAGCGCGCGCTTGCTGATCAGCCCGACACGATGCGTCGGCGCCAGGCGAAGGGCAGCCGATTGTCCGGCAAGTCCGCTGCCGATGATGAGGACGTCGAAATCAAGCGCCACGATGCAGTCCCTGTAACAAAAAAGGGCTAGCAATATAGCACGCCGGGTGCGGACTAGGGCGGCGGCCGGTCCCGATCGCCAGGCTTCATGCTGCCGCCTGGCGAACGCGGTTACGGCCATCTGCCTTGGCCTGATAGAGCGCCTCGTCGGCCAGGCGCAGCAGCGTGTCCGGCGTCGTCGTCGGGGCGGGAACGAGGGTGGCGAGGCCGATGCTCGCCGTCACCTGGCCACTCGGCGAGCGGGCATGGGCCAGCTTGATGTCTTCGACGGCGGAACGCAGTTTTTCCGCGAACTGCAGCGCGCCGTGCTGATCGGCGTCGGCGATGAGCACGAACTCCTCGCCGCCGTAGCGGGCGAGCAGGTCGCCGCTGCGCTGGCAGCATGATCGCAGGGCAGCGGCGATCGCGCGCAGACACTCGTCACCAGCCTGGTGACCGTAATGGTCGTTGTAAGCCTTGAACATGTCGACATCGAGCATCAGCAGGGACAGCGGCTGTTGCTGCCGTTGTGCCCGCTTCCACTCGACCGCGAGTGTCTGGTCGAACTGACGGCGGTTGGCGATCCCGGTCAGCGGGTCGGTGGTGGACAATTCGGCGAGGCGCTGGTTGGCCTCCTTGAGGTCCGCGGTTTGCCGCGCCACTTCCAGGTCGAGCTTGGCGGTGAGCTCGCGCTCGCTGATCAGCGCCGACGCCAGCCGTGACATGAGCATGACGCCGAACAGCAGGATGAGCCCGGTGTAGGCGTAGGTGATCCAGTAGACTCCGGTGAACGATCCCGTCCCGTTCAGCCGCAGGAAGTCGAGCACGCTGGCGAGCATCAGCAGCGCGTAGTTCAGCGTGACCCAGGCATGCACCGTCTGACGCGAACGCCAGCTCCAGTAGATCACCGCGGGGACCATGGCCAGCGCCAGTGCCATCAGCGGCACATACAGCAACACTACCAGCCAGCGATCGTTACCGCCGAGCCAGACGATGAGCGGCATGAGCAGCGCGTAGCCGACCAGCCCCCGCCGCACGGCGACGCCGGCGCGCTCGAAAAACACGAGCAGCGTCAACAGCAGCAGTGGCACCGACACCATGCGCGAGGAGAAGATGAACCAGCTGAACAGTTCGAAGCCGACCAGTGGCGTGCTGACCAGGACGTTCAGATTGCTCAGCGCATTGACGATGCTGCACAGCCCGAACCACAGGAACACGTTCTCGGTACGCAGGATCGCGGCCACGGCCAGTGCCAGCAGACCGAGGCACAGACTGACCCAGGTCAGCGCCCGGATCAGTTCGACGCGCAGCAGGCGATCGCGCAGGTAGGGGCCGCGATCGAGTTCCTGCGCCGATCCGACCTGCACCGGCGCCAGTCCGTTCATCTGGCGCTGATTGGCGAAGACTTCGACTTCGATCGTGTTCGTTCCGGCTTGCCAGAGGCCGACCGGCGGCACGAACAGGTAGGGGCGGTGCAGGCAGCGCAGCTCTTCGAGGGGGCCTGGCTCGCAGGCGCCGAGCGGCTGTCCGTTCAGTGCCAACTGACCGGACAGGCTGACTTTGCTCACGTAAATCCCGAGCGGCTCCGCCGGTGGCGCTGGTAACTCTATTTGCAGGGTGTAGCGCACACGTCCGCCGGCGGGAGCGAAATCATCCGGCTGCAGGAGATTGGGCAGGCTGACCTGACGTTCGCCGCTCGGGCTCGAAAGGACGGCCTGGTCGAGCGTTTGCGCGGCGAGTGACGGTGCGCCGGCCAGCGTAGCGAGGCTCGCGCAAGCGAGGATGAAGCCCAGCCAGGCCGAGCGTTGGCAGCGGAAGAGGTGCCTCAGGAAGCGCATGAGCGTATCAATGGTGGATGAGTTCGGGCAGCAGCCCGGCCAGCGGACGATCCCCCGGGATTATGCCCGATCGGTGCCCGGCCGCCTTGCGAAAATGCCGATGGTCACTGCGCTTGCAAGCTCGGCGCCTGTCGCGGCGTCGGGCTCTTCGGTATCATGTGGAAGGATTCCTTCATGACAAGTACCGATGCATTTCCGCCTGTTCCTGCCGCTGGCGCTGTTCTCCCTGCCTGTCCTCGCGCACGACCTGTGGATCGAGAAGGATGCCGGCGGCTACGTGCTTTTCCAGGGACACCGTCATTCGGCCCATGAAGGGGCGGAACTCGTTCCGTATGCCGCGAGTGCAGTGCAGGCGGTGAGCTGCGTCGCCGCCGACGGCAGCGCCAAGCTCCTGCCGCCGGCCAAGGCTTACCCGGCACGCTTCGCTGGCGACTGCGCTTCGCTGCTGACCACCTTCTCGACCGGCTACTGGACGAAGACCGTCTGGGAAACGAAGAACATCGCCAGGACCGGAATCTCCGGGGTGATCAGGAGCTGGTACGCCGAGGAGTCGCTGAAGTACGTCGAGCGCTGGGGGACGGGCAGTGCGGAGCCGGCAGGCCGCGGCTTCGAGATCAGCGCGACGACCAACCCGTTCGCCCTGCGCGTGGGTGACAAGCTCGTCGTGCAGGTGAGCGATTCCGGCAAGCCGGTCGCCGGCGTGCCGGTGGCTTACGCGGGCGATACGCGCGGCGCGACCGGCCCGGACGGCAAGGTCGCGATTCGTCTGCGCCGGGGCGGCATGCAGTTGATCACGGCGTCGCTGGAAACGCCTCTCGCCGACGGCAAGGCCGACGTCCTGCTGCGCACGGCTGCGCTGCAGTTCGAGATTGCCCGGTGAGGGCCGCAGCGCTCTTCCTCGGCGGGCTGCTGGCGTGCACCGCGGCCGGCGCGCACGAACTGAAAATGGATAGCCAGCGCGAGACGGCCAGCGTCGTTCGCCTCTCCTGGGCCGATGGCCAGCCGTTCGCCTTCGAGGCCTACGAACTCTACCTCCCCGGCCAGGACGTCCCCACGCAGGTCGGGCGAACCGACGCGTTCGGGAGGATCGTCTTCCTGCCGGGAGCGAATCACGAATGGCGGATCAGGGCCTTCTCGGCCGACGGCCACGGCGTGGACCAGTTGCTGCAGCTCGACGCGAGCGAAGGAGGAAATGTCGGAGATGCCGCCGGCTCGGGCAGTGCGGCAGGCGGCGACAAGCCGCGCGCCTGGCTGCTCGCCGCCGGTCTCGGCGTCGTCTTCGGGCTGTTCGGTCTCGTCCAGCTCTTCATGCGCAGGAGACGCCCGTGAAGCGCTTCGCGCTTGCGCTGCTGTCTCTCCTTGCGCTGCCGGCGTCGGCGCATCACGGGGTCGCCGGCATCGGTGCTGCCGCCCTGCGCGGCCCGGGTGCGCCGCTGGAGGCGGCGACCTCGACCGTCCTGCCGGAGGGCAGGGCGCTCGCGTATTTCAAGCTCGACGATGCGCGCTTCAAGACCTACGACCCGGCGGCACCCGAAGCCGACCGCTCGCGCTTCACGATGCTCGGGCTCGGCTACGGCTTCACGCCCTGGTTTTCGGCCTACGCCTTCGTCCCCCACCACGAAAAGCGCGACGAATCCGGCGGACAGAACTCGCGTGGCGTCGCCGACGTCTCGCTGCTGGGGCAGGTCGGCTTCAAGTACGACCAGGGTTTCCGGCTGATCCCGGCGAACGAGAGCCTCGACGACCTCGACGACTGGCACTTCTCGCTCTTCGCCGGCGGCACGCTGCCGACTGGCGACGCCAACCGTCGCCTCGGTGACGGCAGCATCGATCCCGGCAAGTCCCCGGGTTTCGGCAAGCCTTCGCGGCTGTTCGGCCTCAGCGCGAGCAGGATGCTCGGTGACAGGCTGACCTTCAGCGGCGAGGCCTCGATCCTTCGTTTCAGCGAATTCACCTACGACGACGGGCAGCGCATGCGTTTCGGCGACGAGAGCCGCTTCAACCTGGCGCTGGCTTACCGCGCGTTCACCGACCCCGAGCGGAAGTTCCGCCTCGATCCGGTGCTCGAGCTGCAGTATCTGGGCCTCGGCCGCGACCAGGAAAACGGTGCTGGCGCCAGCGCGACCGGTGGTCGGATCGTCTATGCGCTGCCCGGCGTGCGCATTTACTGGCAGGACATGAGTTTCGCGCTCGGGGTCAAGAAACCGGTGTGGACACGGCTCAACGAGAGCGCCGGGCAGCAGGGCGCCGAGGGCAAGGAGAACTGGCGCCTGATCTTCTCCGCTTCGCTGTTGTTCTGAGGCTGCCGATGCACATTCCCGACGGTTTCCTCTCGCCGCAAACCTACCTGCCTGCCTGGGGGCTGGCCGCACTCGCCTGGGCCTGGGCGGCGCGCGGCCTGCGTGCGTCCCTCGACGAGACGACGGTGCCACGCCTGGCGATGGCGACGGCGCTGGCCTACGCGCTCGGCCTCGTCATGGTACCGATCCCGGGCGGCACTTCCGGACACGCGCTCGGCGTCGCCATCCTGGCGCTGGTGTTCGGCGTGCGTCAGGCTTTCCTCGCCTGCAGCCTCGTCCTGCTGCTGCAGGCGCTGCTCTTCGGCGCCGGCGGCATCACCGCGCTTCCGGTCAATGCGCTGGCGATCGGCCTGTGCGGCGCGCTCGCCGCCGTCGGCGCACGACGCCTCTGCGCAGGCATGGGGGAAACTGTTTCGGTTGCGCTCGCCGCCTGGCTGTCGGTGGTCGTCTCGGGGCTCGTCGTCGCGCTGGTGCTCGGGATCCAGCCGGCGATCGCGCAGCGCCCCGACGGCTCGCCCCTGTTCTTCCCCTTCGGCCTTGCACTGACGCTGCCGGCGGTGCTCGTCCCGCACGCGCTGATCGGCGTCGGCGAGGCGGTCGTCACCGTCCTCGTTTTCCGTTACGCGAAGGCGCGCCGATGGCCGACTCCCTGACGCCGCGCCGCCGCCTGCTGCTCTATCTCGGCGCGGTGGTCGGCATCACCTTCGTCCATCAGCCGCTGCCGCTGGCGCTGCTCCTCTGCGGCGCGCTCGCCCTTTCCGGACGCCGGCGTTGGCGGCTGCTGCAGAAGACCCTGTTCGCGATGCTCGCCTTCAACCTCTGCGTCAGCCTGGGCTACCTGGCGCTGAGCCTGTGGCAGGGGAAGGTCAGCGGCGACTGGCTGCTGCTCGCCAATCTGCGCAGCTGCCTGCTCGTCTACCTCGGCTTCTGGTTCATCGCCACGACCGATCTGCTCGCCGCGCTGGCCGGCTTCCCGCTGCTGTGCCTGCTGCTGACGCTGACGATCGGCCAGATGCAGACCTTCACGCGCGTCCTGCGCGACTTCCGGCTGGCCTTCGCCAGCCGCAACCTGCGCCGGCCGGGTCGTCGCGCGCAGGCGCTGCACGCGGCGGCACAGGCGCAGCACCTGCTGGACAAGTCGGTCGCTGCCGCGAGCGAGTCGGCGCTGGCGATGCGTTCGCGCGGAGCCTTCGATGATTGAGTTGTGCAGGGTCGGCTTTGCCTGGCCCGGCGAGCCGAATCTCCTCAGCGAACTCTCGTTCTCGATCCGGCCCGGCGAGAAGGTGGTCCTGCTCGGCACCAACGGCTGCGGCAAGTCGACGCTGTTGAAGCTGATGAACGGCCTGATCGAACCCGCTTCGGGCGAGCTGCGCTGGCAGGGCGAGCGGCTCAGCCGTTCCTGGCTGCGCCGGCCGGGCAATGCGCTCGCCTTCCGCCGCGCCTGCGTCCTCCTCTTCCAGCACCCGGAAGCGATGCTGTTCAACCCGAGCGTGCGCGACGAGCTGGCCTACGGTCCGCGGCAACTGGGGCTCGACGATGTCGATCGACGCGTCGCCTGCTGGGCCCGGCAACTGGCGCTGGAGCCCTTGCTCGACAAGCCGCCCTTCCAGCTCTCCGGTGGGCAGAAGCAGAAGGTGGCGCTGGCCAGCCTGCTCACCCTCGACCCCGACTGGCTGCTCCTCGACGAACCCTCGGCGAGCCTCGACCCGGCGACGGTCGGCTGGCTGATCGACACGCTGCTCGACTCGGGCAAGACCCTGGTCGTCGCCACGCACAACCTGTCGCTGGCCGCCGAACTCGGCGAACGCTGCCTCCTCCTCGGCAGCGACGGCCGCCTCCTCTTCGACGGCCCGCTGCCGGCGGTGCTCTCGAACCTGCCCCTGCTCGAACGCGCTGGCCTTGCACACCGCCACGCGCATCGCCACGCCGGCAAGGAGCACGCGCACGTCCATGTGCACGACTGGCAGTAATCGAGGGACGGCATGCTTGATCCGTCCGAATCAAGCATGCCGTCCCCGTCGTGCTCAGAGCAGTTGCTCGATTTCGGCAGCGAGTGCATCCGGCGAGGTCGCCGGCGCGGCGCGGCTGACGACACGACCCTGACGGTCGACGAGGAACTTGGTGAAGTTCCACTTGATCGACTGGCTGCCGAGCAGGCCCGGCGCCTCCTGCTTGAGCAGGCGGAAGAGCGGGTGCGTGTTCTCGCCATTGACCTCGATCTTGGCGAACATCGGGAAGCTGACGCCGTAGTTCTTCTCGCAGAAGGCGCCGATCTCGACCTCGCTGCCCGGCTCCTGCGCGCCGAACTGGTTGCACGGGAAGCCGAGCACGACCAGGCCGCGTTCCCGGTAGCGCCGGTAGAGCGCTTCGAGACCGGCGTATTGCGGCGTGAAGCCGCAGCGGCTGGCGGTATTTACAATCAGCAGGACTTTTCCCGCATAGTCGGCGAGCGACTGCGTGCTGCCGTCGAGGCGTTCTGCGGACAGGGCGTAGAGGGCGGATTGGGTTGCAGGCATCGGCATCTCCCGGAAAAGTGGACGTAAACGTTCGTAAAGTCTGGGAAAGTATTGGAAAAGGTCGGCACACGCGGCGATCGACCTGCTTCTGACCAGCCGCCGCGGCGAATCGTTCGCCGCAGGCGCGCTTCAGCGCTCGTCGTGCTCCGCCGAGATGGCCATCGCCGCGCAGAAACGATTGCGTCCGGCCTGCTTGGCGCGGTACATCGCCTGGTCGGCGCAGCGCAGCAGCAGGTCGGGCTCGCTGCCGTCGTCGGGGTAGAGGGCGACGCCGATGCTCGCCGACACCTGCAGCGACAGACCATCGATGGCGAGCGGCTGGCGCGCGGCGTCGAGCAGACGCTCAAGGACCGGCCTCAGCTGCGCGGCCTCGCTCAGCTCGCCGAGGACGGCGACGAACTCGTCGCCACCGATCCGCGCCAGCGTGTCGCATTCGCGCAGCGTCGCCTTCATCCTGGCGGCGACCGCGACCAGCAGCGCGTCGCCGACGTCGTGACCGTGCGTGTCGTTGATCGCCTTGAAGCCGTCGAGGTCGAGGAAGGCGACCGCCAGACCTTGCCGCTGCCGCCTGGCGATGGTGATCGCCTGCTGCAGACGATCACCGAGCAGCACGCGGTTGGGCAGCCCCGTCAGGCTGTCGTGATGGGCGACGTGTTCGAGTTGCTGCTGGTGGTTCTTGCTCTCGGTGATGTCGGAGAACAGCGCCACGTAGTTCTGCACGCGTCCGTCCTCGCCGCGCACCGCGCTGATGGTGCTCTGCGCCGCAAACAGGCTGCCGTCCTTCCGTCGGTCCCACAGGTCGCCGGACCAGTAGCCGCGCCGGCTTAGGTTCTCCCACATCGATGCATAGAAGGTGGCCGACTGGCGCCCCGACTTCAGCAGGCGCGGATTCTGGCCGACGACCTCCGCGCGCGCATAGCCGGTCAGTTCGCTGAAGGCCTCGTTGACCTCGACGATCCTGCCCTCGGCGTCGGTGATGATGATCGCCTCGTGCGCATGGGTGAACACGCTGGCGGCGAGCTGGAGCCGCGCTTCCTGCGCGCGCAGGAGCTCGGCGGTGCGCCTTGCTTCGCCGAGGCGCGCGTCGAATTCCTGTGCGCGCAGCGTGCCGATCGAGCGCGCGCCGAGCGCGGTGGCGCCGATCGCGAGCAAGCCGAGCGCGAAGACGATCGCCACCTGGCTTGCCCATTCCGACTTGAAGTCGCCGGTGGCCATGCCGACGAGCACGTATAGCGGATAGTCGGCGACGCGTAGGTAGGTGTTGATGCGCTCGATCCCGTCGATCGCTGTCGCCGCGATGTAGCTGCCGCCCTCCGGGTGCGCGGCGATCGCTGCCTGCAGTTCGGCCGAGACCTTGCGGCTGCCGAGCGGAAGCGGCCCCCTGGTCGCGCTGGCACGGGCAACCAGCGCCATGTCGGCCATGCGCAGCGTCGCCGCCCCCGCCTGGCCGAGCTCGAGCACGTCGAGCTGGCGCTGGAGCTCGTCGACCGGGATCGCGGCGATGAGTACGCCGGCGAATTCTCCATCCGCCGCGCGCAGCGGGTGCGCGATGCCGATCACCCAGCGCTGGCTGAGCTTTGCCCGCAGCGGCCCGAAGACGATCGAAGCGCTCTCCGGATGCGCCTTCAGTTGCCGAAAATACTCGCGCTCGGCGACCGAATCGTTTTCACCGGCGGGCAGTCCGAAGCCGTCGCCGAGCACGCCGTTGGCGTCGGTCGCGCGCAAGGCGATGATTTCCGGAAGCAGTTCGCTCTGGCGCAGCAGGAAGCTGCTGATGCGCGCCGCGGCGGCGTGCCCGTCGCTCGCCAGAACGGGCTCGATCTCGAGAGCGGCCGCGCGCACGGCAACGTCCACCTTCGACAGCGAATCGTGGACCTGTCGTTCGAGGAGCCTGACGAGGTTGAAGGTCGCCACCGCTGCCCGGTCGCGCGAGGCGAGCCATTCGCGATAGGAGAAGAAGCCGGTGAAGGCGACGATCAAGGCGAACAGGAAGGCCGCGACCAGCAGCAGCTGCCGACGGATCGGATCGCTGCGCCAAGTCCTGATCGTCGCGCCAGGCGTACGGGCGCCGGCAGCGTTGTCCGCTGCCGTTCCGGGCGGCGCAGGGGGCGTGTGCATCGGTGGATCCGTTCCGTCGGTCCGTGCTGATGGAAGTCGCGCTCGCCCGATCCGTGCTGGCGGCACGGCGCCAGTTTATGCCAAAAGCGGGGGCACCGGGCGGCGCCCCCGGGCGCTCAGGCGTCGACCGGCGGGCACGAGCAGAACAGGTGCCGGTCGCCGTACACGTCGTCGATCCGGTTTACGCTCGGCCAGAACTTGTTGTCGCGCACCCAGGGCAGCGGGAAGACGGCTTCCTCGCGGCTGTAGGGGCGATTCCACTCGGCATCGGCGAGGTCGGCCTGCGTGTGCGGCGCGCGCTTCAGCGGGTTGTCGTCGGCCGGCCAGACGCCGGTGGCGACCTTGTCGATCTCGGCGCGGATCGCGATCAGCGCGTCGATGAAGCGGTCGAGCTCGCACTTCGGCTCCGACTCGGTCGGCTCGATCATCAGCGTGCCGGCAACCGGGAAGCTCACCGTCGGCGCGTGGAAACCGTAGTCCATCAGCCGCTTGGCGATGTCGGTCTCGCTGATGCCGGTCTCCGCCTTGAGCGGGCGGAGGTCGACGATGCATTCGTGCGCGACGCGGCCTTGGCTGCCCGTGTACAGCACGGGGTAGTGCGGGGCGAGGCGGGTGGCGACGTAGTTGGCGTTGAGGATCGCCATCGAACTCGCGCGCGTGAGGCCGGCACCGCCCATCATCGCGATGTACATCCACGAGATCGGCAGGATCGACGCCGAACCCCACGGCGCCGCCGAGACCGCACCCTGGCCGGCGCTGCGCCCGGGGACCGGCTGCACGACGTGGCTGGAGAGGAAGGGCGCGAGGTGCGCGCGCACGCCGATCGGCCCCATGCCCGGTCCGCCGCCGCCGTGAGGGATGGCGAAGGTCTTGTGCAGGTTGATGTGGCTGACGTCGGCGCCGATGAAGCCGGGCGAGGTGAGTCCGACCTGCGCGTTGAGGTTGGCGCCGTCGAGGTAGACCTGGCCGCCGTGGCCATGCACGATGTCGCACAGTTCGCGCACCGATTCCTCGAACACGCCATGCGTCGACGGGTAGGTGATCATCAGGCAGGAGAGGCGCGCGCCGGCGGCGTCCGCCTTGGCGCGCAGGTCCGCGACATCGACGTTGCCGTTCTCGTCGCAATCGACGACGACGACCTGCATGCCGCACATGTGCGCGCTCGCCGGGTTGGTGCCGTGTGCCGACTTCGGGATCAGGCAGATGCTGCGCTGATCGTCGCCGCGGCTGGCGTGGTAGCGCTGGATGGCGACGAGGCCCGCGTACTCGCCCTGCGCGCCCGAGTTCGGCTGCATGCTCACCGCGTCGAAGCCGGTGATCGCCGCCAGCCACTGTTCGAGCTGGCGGATCATCTCGAGGTAGCCCGGCGCCTGGTCGAGCGGCGCAAACGGGTGGATGTCGGTGAATTCGGGCCAGGTGATCGGGATCATCTCGCTCGTGGCGTTGAGCTTCATCGTGCACGAGCCGAGCGCGATCATCGAGTGGTCGAGCGCGAGGTCGCGGTTCTGCAGGCGCTTCAGGTAGCGCAGCATCTCGTGCTCGGCGTGGTGCGTGTTGAACACCGGGTGCGTGAGGATCGCGTCGCTGCGCAGCAGTTCGGCGGGCAGCGACTCGTCGGCAGCCTGCAGCGCCGCGTCGAGCGCGGCGAGGTCGGCCCGGCTGCCGCCGATGATTTCGATGAGCGTGGCGACATCCGCGGCCGTCGTCTTCTCGTTGATCGCGATGCCGAGCGTCGACGCATCGACGCGACGCAGGTTGTAGCCGGCTTCGATCGCCGCCGCGTAGACGGCCTCGGTGCGTTCACCGAGTTCGACGCGGATCGTGTCGAAATACTGACGGGTCGGCACGGAGACGCCGGCGGCGCGCAGCCCCGTGGCCAGGATCGCCGCCAGGCGGTGGATGCGCGTGGCGATGCGGCGCAGGCCCTCGGGGCCATGATAGACGGCGTAGAGGCCGGCCATGTTGGCGAGCAGCACCTGCGAAGTGCAGATGTTCGAGTTCGCCTTCTCGCGGCGGATGTGCTGCTCGCGCGTCTGCAGCGCCATGCGCAGCGCCTGCTTGCCGCGCGCGTCGACCGAGACGCCGATGATGCGGCCGGGGACTGCGCGCTTGTGCGCGTCGCAGGTGGCGAAGAACGCGGCGTGCGGACCGCCGAAGCCGAGCGGGACGCCGAAGCGCTGCGAGGAACCGAAGGCGATGTCGGCACCCATCTCGCCGGGCGACTTCAGGAGCGTCAGCGCCATCAGGTCGCTGGCCACGGCGACGACACCGCCCTTCTCCTTGACTGCGGCGATCGGTGCCGACAGATCGGCGATTTCGCCGCGGTCGTTCGGGTACTGGAAGATCGCGCCGAAGAGTTCCATGCCGACCGCCTGGTCGGGCGTGCCGAAGACGAGCTCGAAGCCGAAGTAGGCGGCGCGCGTCCTGACCACGTCGATCGTCTGCGGGAAGCAGTCGGCATCGACGAAGAAGACGTTCGACGACGACTTCGAGACGCGCCGTGCCATCGTCATCGCCTCGGCGGCGGCGGTGGCCTCATCGAGCAACGAAGCGTTGGCGAGTTCGAGCCCGGTCAGGTCAATCACCATCTGCTCGTAGTTGAGCAGCGCTTCCAGGCGACCCTGCGCGACTTCGGCCTGGTAGGGCGTGTAGGCGGTGTACCAGCCGGGGTTCTCGAGCACGTTGCGCAGGATCACCTTGGGCGTCAGCGTGTCGGCGTAGCCCATCCCGATCAGCGACTTGTTGACGCGGTTCTGCGCGGCCAGCGCCTTGAGGTCGGCGAGCGCGACGTGTTCGGCGCGCGCTGCCGGCAGCGCCAGCGGCTGCGGCAGGCGGATGGCGGCGGGAACGGTCTCGGCGATCAGCGCGTCGAGGCTTTCGGCGCCGACCGCGGCGAGCATGGCGGCGGTCTCACCGGCGTCGGGTGCGATGTGGCGGGTGACGAATTCGTCGTTGGGGGCGAGGGCAGCGAGCGAGACGCTGGCGGTCATGGCGTTTTCCTGGCGCAAGAATGGCGGGGGTGTGACGGGCGGGAAGCGTCCGGCGCGGGCGGGGCCGATGACCCCGTCCCGCCTGGCGGGAGACTGGGGGCTGCGCGCCGGCCGGGAAGCTGCGGGGCTGGCGCGGAGCTATGGAGGGGCGACGCTCAGGCGGCGTCGACGACCTGCTGGTAGGCGTCGGCGTCGAGCAGCGCGTCGACCGCGGCCGCGTCGGCAGGCTGCAGCTTGAACAGCCAGGCGCTCCAGGCGTCAGCGTTGAGCGACTCCGGCGCATCGACGACGGCGCTGTTGACGGCGCAGACGACGCCGCTGACCGGTGCGTAGACGTCGGCGGCGGCCTTCACCGACTCGACGACGGCGGCTTCGGTGCCGGCAGTGAGTTCCTTGCCGACGGCCGGCAGTTCGATGAAGACGAGGTCGCCGAGCGCTTCCTGCGCGTGGTCGGTGATGCCGACGGTGAGCGTGCCGTCGGCTTCGACGCGGACCCATTCGTGGCTCTTGGTGTACTTGAGGTTGCTGGGGTTGGCGGACATGTGTTTCTCCGGTTTGGCTGAGTTTGGAAGGAGCCTGTGGGGCCTGCCTGCAGGAGCAAGGCAGGCATGAAAACATTCTAGTGGTGCTGAAGCTCGCACGCAGCCGGGGGGGGGGGGCCGGCCGCATCGAACAGAGCAGCGATCAGATCAGCGACTTGCCCTTGCGCGCGAACACCGGCTTGACGACGCGCGCGGCCAGGCGCTTGCCGCGGATGTCGACCTCGACCGTCTCACCGAGGGCGACGCCCAGCGGCAGTCGCGCCAGCGCGATCGAGCGCTCGAGCGTCGGCGAGAAGGTGCCGCTGGTGATCTCGCCTTCGCCGGCCGCGCAGAAGACCTTCTGGTGTGCGCGCAGCACGCCGCGGTCTTCGAGCACGAGGCCGAGGAACTGCTGGCGCTGGCCCTGCGCGAGCAGTGCCGCGCGGCCGACGAAGTCGCGCTCGCCGGCGAGATCGACGGTCCAGCCGAGACCGGCGTCGAGCGGCGAGACGTTCTCGTCCATGTCCTGTCCGTAGAGGTTCATTCCCGCTTCGAGGCGCAGCGTGTCGCGCGCGCCGAGGCCGCAGGGGGCGACGCCGGCAGCGACGAGCGCGTTCCAGGCGGCGGCGGCGCGTTCGGCCGGCAGCGCGATCTCGAAGCCGTCCTCGCCGGTGTAGCCGGTGCTGGCGACGAAGACGTCGCCGATCTGCACGCCGAAGAAGGGCTTCAGCTCGGCTGCCGCCGCCAGTTCGTGGAAGGCAGCGAGGGTCTTCTGCCGCGCCTGCGGTCCCTGCACCGCGATCATCGCCAGGTCGCGGCGCGGCGTGATGCTGACTGCCGAGCCCCAGGCCTCGCGGCAGGCGTTCATCCACGCGAGGTCCTTGTCGGCGGTGCCCGCGTTGATGACCATGCGGTAGTGGGTGTCGTCGAGGTAATAGACGATCAGGTCGTCGATGACGCCGCCCGACTCGTTCAGCATGGCGCTGTAAAGCGCCTTGCCCTGCTGCTTGAGCTTGCCGATGTCGTTGGCGATCAGGCGCGCGAGGTAGGCGCGGCAGCCTTCGCCGGCGAGGTCGACGGCGCACATGTGCGAGACGTCGAACATTCCCGCATCCCGGCGCACCTTGTGGTGTTCGTCGATCTGCGAGCCGTAGTTGACCGGCATGTCCCAGCCGCCGAAGTCGACCATCTTGGCGCCACTCGCCCGATGCACTGCGTTGAGGACAGTTTCTTTCGTCATGTCAGTTCCTTGCCGGGAATCCGGCGGGCGGAGTCCAGCGCTTGCGCAAAAGAAAAAAGGGGCGAACCCCTGCGGATTCACCCCCCTGTCCTTGTACCTGAGAGATTACCGCGCCGCCGGCAGGCAGCGCGTTGCCCCATCGGTGGGCGCTCGATCAGGCGAGCGCCGCTCTCCAGAGTTCCTTGCACGAACGGTCCGTTTGCCTGAGCGTTTTCGGGTGGATTGCGCCTTCGGCGGCGGCTTGACCGCGCTCTCCCATTCGCGGGCAGAACTATAGCAAGCCATCCGCATCGGCGGCAAGAAAATGCAGGCCGGCTGTGGCGCTGCGGCAGGGGCCTGCCCGGCGCGCAAGGGCGGGAAGCCGGCGCGGCTGTGCTATCATGCCCGATTGTCTTCAGGCGCATGTCCTCGCTCGTGCTCAACGTCGATCTCCACTGTCATTCGAACGAATCGGACGGGTTGCTGCCCCCCGCCGAGGTCGCTCGCCGGGCGTCCGCCAACGGCGTGGACGTGCTCGCGCTGACCGACCACGACAACATCGCGGGTCTGGCCGAGGCGCGCGCTGCTGCCGACGCCTGCGGCATGGGTTTCGTCAATGGCGTCGAGGTGTCGATCGAGTGGGAAGGCGGGCAGGTCCATATCGTCGGCCTGGCGTTCGCTGCCAACGACGCGGCGCTCGCTACCGGGCTCGCCGGGATCCGCTCCGGACGGATCGAGCGCGCGCGGCGGATGGCAGCCGACCTCGAGCGCGTCGGCATCCGCGGCGCCTTCGAAGGCGCGCTGGCCTACGCCCACGATCCCAACCTGGTCAGCCGCGCGCACTTCGCGCGCTACCTGGTCGAGATCGGCATCTGCCGCGACGTGCGCAGCGTCTTCGACGCCTACCTCAAGCCCGGATTGCCGGGCTACGTCGAGCATCGCTGGCCGACGCTGGGCGACGCGCTCGACTGGATCCACGGTGCCGGCGGCGTCGCCGTCGTTGCGCATCCTGGTCGTTACAAGTTTTCTGCCCGCGACCTGCGCCGCCTGCTCGGCGAATTCAAGGACCGCGGCGGGCGCGCGATCGAGGTCGTTTCCGGCGGCCACACGCCGGAGCAGGTCGGCGTCCTCGGCCGGCTTGCGCGCGAGTTCGATTTCCTCGCCTCGCGCGGCTCCGATTTCCACGGTCCCGGCGAAAGTTTCGTCGACCTGGGCAAGGTCGCGTCGCTGCCCGACGGACTGACGCCGGTGTGGACCGCGTTCTGAGCGGCCGCCATGGCACTGTACCTGTCGATCCATCCCGAAGACCCGCAGCCGCGCCTGTTGCAGCGCGCCGCCGCGATCCTGCGCGACGGTGGCGTCATCGCGCTGCCGACCGACTCGTGCTACGCCCTGGGCTGCATGCTCGGCAACAAGGAGGCGGTCGAGCGCATCCGCGCGCTACGCGGGCTCGACGAGCGCCATCACATGACCCTGATGTGCCGCGACCTGTCGCAGATCGCCCAGTTCGCCCGCGTCGATAACACGCAGTACCGCCTGCTCAAGGCGACGACCCCGGGCAGCTACGTGTTCATCCTCGAGGGGACCAGGGAATTGCCGCGGCGCGTGCTACACCCGAAGCGCAAGACCATCGGCCTGCGCATCCCCGACAGCCGCATCGTGCGCGACCTGCTCGACCTGCTCGGCGAGCCGCTCCTGAGCTCGACCCTGCAGCTGCCGGGTGACGAAGCGCCTCTGACCGAGGCCTGGGAGATCCAGGACCGGCTCGACGACCAGGTGGAACTGATCATCGAGGGCGGCCACTGCGGGACCGAGCCGACCACGGTCGTCGACCTGACCGGTCCGGCGCCCTTGCTGCTGCGCGCCGGGCGCGGCGCACTGGCGCCGTTCGGCTTCGACTGAGGAGGATCCGGGCAATGGAAAACCTGGTGCAGACGATCTGCATCGCTGCCCTGCCGGTGATCTTCGCCATTACCCTGCACGAAGCCGCGCACGGTTACGCGGCGCGCCATTTCGGCGACCCGACAGCCTGGCAGGCCGGGCGCATCACGCTCAATCCGCTGCGCCACATCGACCCGGTCGGGACGCTGCTGGTGCCCGCCATCATCCTCGTCACGAGCTACTTTGCCGCCGGCAGCGCGCTGTTGTTCGGCTGGGCGAAGCCGGTGCCGGTCAGTTTCGGCCGCCTGCGCAATCCCAAGCGCGACATGCTGTGGGTGGCTGCCGCAGGTCCGCTGGCGAATTTTGCGATGGCGCTCGGCTGGGCCGCGCTGTTCAAGCTGGCCGAGTGGCTGCCGCCCAACCTGTACACGCTGCCGCTCGCGAAGATGAGCGTCACCGGGATCGAGATCAACCTCGTGCTGATGGTGCTCAACCTCCTGCCGCTGCCGCCGCTCGACGGTGGTCGCATCGCGGTCAGCCTGTTGCCGATGCGCCAGGCGATGCAGTTCGCGCAGCTCGAGCGCTGGGGCTTTCCGATCCTGCTCGTGCTGCTGTTCACCGGCATCCTCGGCACGATCCTGTGGCCCTTCGTCGCGCTGTTCAAGAACCTGATCATCTTCCTCTTCCAACTGAACTGAACCATGTACGCAGAACGAGTCCTTTCCGGAATGCGCCCGACGGGCAGCCTGCACCTCGGCCACTACCACGGGGTATTGAAGAACTGGGTCAAGCTGCAGGACGAGTACCCCTGTCTCTTCTTCGTCGCCGACTGGCACGCGCTGACGACGCAGTACGACGATCCGCGCGGGATCGAGAATTCGGCGATCGAGATGGTGATCGACTGGCTCGCCGCCGGCGTCGACCCGGAGAAGGCCTCGATCTTCATCCAGTCGATGGTTCCCGAGCACGCCGAACTGCACCTCCTCCTGTCGATGATGACGCCGCTCGGCTGGCTCGAACGCGTGCCGACCTACAAGGACCAGCAGGAAAAGCTGTCGCACAAGGATCTGACCACCTACGGCTTCCTCGGCTACCCGCTCCTGATGAGCGCCGACATCCTGATCTACCGCGCCGACAAGGTGCCGGTCGGCGAGGACCAGATCCCGCACGTCGAATTCACGCGCGAGCTGGCGCGCCGCTTCAACCACATGTACGGCCGCGAGCCCGGCTTCGAGGACAAGGCGCGCGAGGCGGTGAAGAAGCTCGGCAGCAAGAAGGCGCGTTCCTTCGAGGAACTGCGCCGTGCCTTCCAGGAGCGCGGCGACGGCGAGGCCGTCGCGCGCGCGCAGGCGCTGATTGCCGAGGCGCCGAGCCTCTCGCACGAGGACCGCGAGCGCGTGCTCGGCTACCTCGAGGGCACCGGCAAGATGATCCTGGTCGAGCCCGGCTACCTCCTGACCGAAGCGTCGAAGATGCCCGGCCTCGACGGGCAGAAGATGTCGAAGTCCTACGGCAACACGATCACGCTGCGCGAGGACGAGGCTTCGGTGACGCAGAAGGTACGGCGCATGCCGACCGACCCGGCACGCGTCCGCCGCAGCGACGCGGGCGACCCCGAGCGCTGCCCGGTCTGGCAACTGCACGAGGTCTACTCGGACGCAGGCTGCCGCGACTGGGTGCAGCAGGGCTGTCGCAGCGCCGGCATCGGCTGCCTCGACTGCAAGCAGCCGGTGATCGACGCCATCCTCAAGGAGCAGGCGCCGATGCGCGAACGCGCCAGGATGTACCTCGAGGATCGCTCGCTGGTGCGCAAGATCATCGCCGCCGGCAACGAGCGTGCGCGCGTGCTGGCGCAGGAGACCATGCACGACGTGCGCGCGGCGATGGGGCTCGACTACCGTTGATGGCGAAGTCCCCGCGTTTTTCCAATGACTGAGATGCTGGCCGAGGAGACGGTCGATGCGCAGGCCGGAGTAGCGGTCGGGCCGGCCGCGCCGGCTGCGCCCGCCGCAGGTGCGGTCGACGCGGCCGAGGCCGTGCCGCTGGCGCCGCCTTTGGCCCGCATCTACGGCCAGCCGATGACGCAGCTGCCGCTCGACCTCTACATCCCGCCGGATGCGCTGGCGGTGATGCTCGACGCCTTCGAGGGGCCGCTCGACCTCCTGCTCTACCTGATCCGCAAGGCCAACGTGAATGTGCTCGACATTCCGATGGCGCCGCTGACGCGCCAGTACCTCGAATACGTCGAGGCGATGCGCATCCACAACCTCGAGCTCGCCGCCGACTACCTGGTGATGGCGGCGATGCTGATCGAGATCAAGTCGCGCATGCTGCTGCCGCGTCCGCCGGCGGCGAGCGAGGAGGACGTCGAGGATCCGCGCGCCGAACTGGTGCGCCGGCTGATCGAATACGAGCAGATGAAGCTCGCCGCCTGGGAGATCAACGCGCTGCCGCAGGCCGAGCGCGATTTCCTCTGGGTCGAAACCCTGGTCGACCGGACCATCGAGAAGCGCCTGCCGACGGTCAATCCGGACGACCTGCGCGCGGCCTGGGTCGGGCTGTTGCGCCAGGCGCGGCTGTCGCGGCACCATCGCGTGCAGCGCGAGGAGCTCTCGGTGCGCGAGCACATGGCGCTGATCCTGCGCCGTCTGCAGGAGTCGGGCGGCTTCGTCGCCTTCCTCGAGCTCTTCGATCCCGATCTCGGTCCGCGCATCCTGGTCGTGCATTTCCTGGCGATGCTCGAACTCGCGCGCGAGCAGCTGCTCGAACTGACGCAGGCCGAGACTTTCGCACCGATCTACGTGAGGTTGGCCGATGGCCGGGCAAGTTCCTGATCCGGGCAGCGGGCTGCCGCCGCTCGACGAGACGAAGCGGATCCTCGAAGCCGCGCTGCTGTCGGCGTCGGCGCCGCTGCCGATCGCCGAGCTGAGAAAGCTGTTCGACGATGCGATCGGCAGCGATCTGCTGCGTGTGCTGCTCGACGAGCTGCGCCAGGACTACGCCGCAGCCGGGCGGCCGGTCGAGTTGCTGCCGCTGGCCAGCGGCTGGCGTTTCCGCACGCGCGCCGAGTACCTGCCCTATCTCGAGCGTCTCAACCCCGAGAAACCGCCGAAATATTCGCGCGCCGTGCTCGAGACGCTGGCCATCATCGCCTACCGGCAACCGGTGACACGTGGCGACATCGAGGAAATCCGCGGTGTCACCGTCGCCACGCAGGTGATACGCTCGCTCGAGGAGCGGGGCTGGGTCGACGTCGTCGGTCACCGCGATACGCCCGGGCGGCCGGCGCTGCTCGCCACCACCCGCAAGTTCCTCGACGACCTCGGCCTGCGCAGCCTCTCCGAGTTGCCGCCCCTTGAACAGATCACCTCCGCACTGGAAGAACCCGATGTCCGCTGATTCCGCCAAACCTCCGCGCAAGCCGCGGCCTGCCTCCGCACCCCAGTCAAATCCGCCAAGACGCGGCGAGCGCCGTGCCGCCGACGAACGCTTTCCGGGTGAGCCCGCCCGGCGTTCCCCGCCGGCCAAGGCCGCGTCGTCCGCACGCGGCGCCGGCAGGGCGGGGCCGAAGGTGCGCGAGCAGCGTCCGGCCCATGATCCCGGGCGTGACGAGCCGCTCCTCGGCGACGATTTTGCTGCCAGCGAAGTGCCGGCGCCCAGGCGCGCGCCGCTGCCGCGGCACGATCCTTCGAAGCGCGGCAGGCATCAGGAAGCACCCGGCAAGCCCGAGCGTCTGCACAAGCTCCTCGCGCAGAGCGGGATCGGCTCGCGGCGCGAGATGGAAGTGTTGATCGGCGAAGGCCGCGTCAGCGTGAACGGCAAGACCGCCGAAATCGGGCAGTTGGTCAGTCCCGGCGAGCGCGTCAAGGTGAACGGTCGCCTGGTGCAGCTCAAGTTCTCCAACCGGCTGCCGCGCGTGATCCTCTATCACAAGCCCGAAGGCGAGATCGTCTCGCGCGACGACCCCGATCGCCGCCCGAGCGTCTTCAACGCGCTGCCGCGCATGAGCGGCGGACGCTGGGTCGCGGTCGGCCGGCTCGACTTCAACACCAGCGGTCTCCTGCTGTTCACGACCTCGGGCGAACTCGCGAACCGCCTGATGCACCCGCGCTACAACCTTGTGCGCGAGTACGCGGTGCGCGTCCTCGGCGAAATCTCCGACGAAGCCAAGAAGCGCCTGCTCGAAGGCGTCGAGCTCGAGGACGGGCCGGCGCAGTTCGCCTCGTTCGAGGATGCGGGCGGGCAGGGCGCCAACCACTGGTATCGCGTCTCGCTGTTCGAGGGGCGCAATCGCGAGGTGCGCCGCATGTTCGAGAGCGTCGGCGTCGTCGTCAGCCGCCTCATGCGCGTCCGCTACGGCCCGTTCCCGCTGCCGCCGGGGCTGCGTCGTGGCCAGGTGCGCGAACTCGATCCCGCCGAGGTGCAGAAGCTCCTCGTCGATTTCGATCTCGGCGAGATGGCCGCGGATCGCCAGAAGCGCCGGATGCCGCAACGCTGAGCGCGTGTGCATGGGGCGGGCCTCGGCCCGTCCGCGCTTTCCCGGCTGCTTCCCCGGCTGCATTGCCGGGCAAGGCCGGTGCGCGCCGCGGGACGGCAGGCGGGCGCTCGCCCGCTGCCGCGATTTACGCCGCCTTGATTTGCCGCTATAATCGCGAATCTTCCGCTGACGCTTCTGTCAGGAGCAGTTTTTTTGGGGATGGGCGTTTCGCCCATTTTTTATTTGTGGCGATGGATTTGCACGAACTCATAGAAAAGACGGTCGTCGGCCTCGGTTTCGAACTGGTCGATCTGGAGCAGAGCCCGCGCGCGCGCGTGTTGCGCCTGTTCATCGACAAGCAGGACAAGCCGGGTGGCGTTGACGTCGAGGATTGCGCGCTGGTCAGCAACCAGCTTTCGCGCGTGCTGATGGTCGAGAACATCGACTATGACCGTCTGGAGGTGTCTTCGCCCGGCCTCGATCGTCTGCTCAAGCGTCAGGCAGATTTCGAACGCTTCGCCGGCTCCGAAGTGACCCTGCGGCTGCGGCTGCCGGTGGCCGGTCGGCGCAATTTCAATGGCGTCCTGCTCGGTCTGCAGGACGGCAAAATACGCCTGCAGGTCGACGCCGTGGAAACCGAGATCGATCTGGATAACGTCGATAAGGCTCGGCTGGTGCCGAAGTTCGATTAGCGCATGGATTCGACGAGCAGGCAGGACGAGGAGAAATTAGGACAATGAGCCGCGAAATTTTGCTGCTGGTGGATGCGCTGGCCAGAGAAAAGAACGTCACCCGCGATATCGTCTTCGGTGCGCTCGAGCTCGCGCTCGCGTCGGCGACGAAGAAGCGTATCCACGACGAGGCCGACGTGCGCGTTGCCATCGATCGCGATACCGGCGACTTCGACAGCTTCCGGCGCTGGCTGGTGGTGGCCGACGAGGAGTTCGAGAACGAGGCGCTGCAGGTGCCGCTGTCCGAAGCTCGCGAGCAGGATGGCGAGGTCGAGCCCGGTGACTACCTCGAGCAGGCGCTCGAACCGATCGACTTCGGTCGCATCGGCGCGCAGGCGGCCAAGCAGGTGATCCTGCAGAAGATCCGCGATGCCGAGCGCGAGCAGATCCTCGCCGATTTCCTGGCGCGCAAGGAGTTCCTCGTCACCGGGACGATCAAGCGCATGGAGCGCGGTTCGGCGATCATCGAGGCCGGCAAGATGGAAGCCCTGCTGCCGCGCGACCAGATGATCCCGCGCGAGAATCTGCGCGTCGGCGACCGCGTCAAGGCCTACCTGCTGCGCATCGACCGCACGCCGCGCGGCCCGCAACTGATCCTGTCGCGCACGGCGCCCGAATTCATCATCAAGCTCTTCGAACTCGAAGTGCCGGAAGTTGACGATGGCCTGCTCGAAATCAAGGCGGCGGCCCGCGACCCCGGTGTTCGCGCCAAGATTTCGGTCAAGTCCAACGACCCGCGCATCGATCCGATCGGCACCTGTGTCGGCATGCGTGGCAGCCGCGTCACCGCGGTGACCAACGAACTCGCCGGCGAGCGCGTCGACATCATCCTCTGGTCGCCCGATCCGGCGCAGTCGGTGATCGGTGCGCTGGCGCCGGCCGAAGTGAGCTCGATCGTGGTCGACGAGGAAAAGCACAGCATGGACGTCGTCGTCGATGACGACAACCTCGCCATCGCGATCGGTCGCGGCGGTCAGAACGTCCGTCTCGCTTCCGAGCTGACCGGCTGGACGATCAACCTGATGACCGAGGAAGAGTCGAAGACGCGCGCCGAAGCCGAGACTGCTGCCACGCGCGTCCTCTTCATGGAGAAGCTCGATGTCGATGAGGATGTCGCCAACATCCTGATCGAGGAAGGGTTCTCGACGCTCGAGGAAGTCGCCTACGTGCCGCTGTCGGAGATGCTCGAGATCGAGGCTTTCGACGAAAAGGTCGTGCAGGAACTGCGCGAACGTGCGCGCAACGTGCTGCTCACCGAGGCGATCGCCACCGAGGAAAAACTCGAGGAGGTTGCCGACGACCTGCTGTCCCTCGATGGCATGGACAAAGCGCTGGCAGCGAAGCTCGCTGCCGCCGGAGTGAAAAACCGCGACGACCTCGCCGACCTGGCGGTCGATGAGTTGATCGAACTCGCGGAAATCGATGCAGATCGTGCCAAGCAGGTGATCACTGCCGCGCGTGCGCATTGGTTCGAATAAGGGAAGAAGAGGAACTGAGATGGCGCAATCAACCGTTGCCCAATTTGCCGACGACCTGAAGATGCCTGCCGGCTCGCTTCTCGAACAGTTACGCCGCGCCGGTGTCGTCAAGGCCAAGCCGGAAGACGTGCTTTCCGAGCTGGACAAGAATCGTCTGCTGGAGTACCTGCGTCGCTCGCACGGCGAAGCGCAGGCCAAGACGAAGATCACGCTGACGCGCAAGGAGACTTCCGAGATCCGCGCGCAGGATGCCAGCGGCAAGGCGCGCACGGTTCAGGTCGAGGTGCGCAAGAAGCGCGTGCTCGTCAAGCGCGATCTGCCCGGTGCAACGGTTGAAGCGCAGGAGACTGCCGTGCCCACGGCCGCCGAGGCGGTCCCGGTGGCGCCTGCGCCTGAGCTGCCGCAGCCTGCTGCTGAGGCTGCGGTGGTGCCGACGCCGGTGCCCGAAGTTGCAGCTCCGGCCCCCGTCGTTCCCGAGATCCCGGTGGCGCAGGAGCCGGTCGCACCCGTGGCGGAAGCCCCGGCGCCCGCTCCGGTTGCTGCGCCGGCTCCCGTCGTCGAGCCACCGGTCAGCCCGGCTGCTGCGGCTGCCCCGGCAACCCCTTCTGCTCCTGCCGCAGGCCGACCCGCGCCCCAGGGCGCCGGCCGGCCGGCTGCGCCGCGCCAGCAGCCGTCGCGGTCCGGACCCCAGGGTGCCCGTGGTCCCGCCGGTCAGGCTCGCCCCGGGCAAGGACGTCCCGGCGAACGGCCGGCCGCCCCCGGCGCCGCGCCGGGCGCTGCCCCCGTCACGCGCGTCGTGCGCACCGTCGTCTCGCGCGCACAGATCATCGGCGAGGAGCAGCAGCGCCTGCGCGCCGAGGAAGAACGGCGCAGTGCCGAACTGCGTGCGCGCCAGGAACGCGAGTTCCAGGAAAAGCAGGCACGCGCTGCCGAGCTCGCGCGCCTGAAGCGCGATGCCGAGGAGAAGGCGGTCGCCGCCAAGGCGGCCGAGGCGGCCAAGCAGGTCGCCACCAAGACCGCGACCGAGCGTCCCGCCGAGGAGAAGCCGGCGGCTCGTCCGGCACGCGCCGGCGAGGGTGAGAAGAAGGGCGCTGCCGCCGACAAGAAGGGTGGCGGCTGGAAGGGCGAAGGTGCCGGCAAGCGTGGCGGCCTGAAGACGCGTGGCGCCACCGGGGGTACCGGCTGGCGTGACGCGGCCCGTCACGGCAAGCGCGGCGGACGCGGCGAGGAAGAGACCTCGACCTTCCAGGCGCCGACCGAACCAGTCGTGCGCGAAGTGCATGTCCCCGAGACGATCTCGGTCGCCGATCTGGCGCACAAGATGTCGGTTAAGGCGACCGAACTGATCAAGGCGCTGATGAAGATGGGCTCGATGGTGACCATCAACCAGGTCCTCGATCAGGAAACGGCGATGATCCTCGTCGAGGAGATGGGGCACAAGGCCTTCGCCGCCAAGCTCGACGATCCCGATGCCTTCCTCGGCGAGGCCGGCGAGACGGCAGCCGACGTTGCGCACGAAGCGCGCGCGCCGGTGGTCACGGTCATGGGTCACGTCGACCACGGCAAGACCTCGCTGCTAGACTACATCCGCCGTACCCGCGTCGCCAGCGGCGAAGCGGGGGGCATCACCCAGCACATCGGTGCCTACCACGTGCGTACCGAGCGCGGCATGGTCACCTTCCTCGACACCCCGGGTCACGAGGCGTTCACGGCGATGCGTGCGCGCGGTGCCAAGGCCACCGACATCGTCATCCTGGTGGTCGCCGCCGACGACGGCGTGATGCCGCAGACGCGCGAGGCCATCCACCACGCGAAGGCGGCCGGCGTCCCGATCGTCGTCGCCATCACCAAGATCGACAAGCCGGATGCCAACCCCGATCGCGTCAAGCAGGAACTGGTCGCCGAGCAGGTCGTTCCCGAGGAATACGGTGGCGATTCACCGTTCATCGGCGTCTCCGCGAAGACCGGTGCCGGTATCGACGAACTGCTCGAGAACCTGCTGCTGCAGGCGGAAATCCTCGAACTGAAGGCGCCGGTCGAAGCACCGGCCAAGGGTCTGATCATCGAAGCGCGGCTCGACAAGGGGCGCGGCCCGGTGGCGACGATGCTGGTCCAGTCGGGCACGCTGCGCCAGGGCGACGTGCTGCTCGCCGGTCAGGTCTTCGGCCGCATCCGCGCGATGCTCGACGAGACCGGCAAGTCGATCAAGCAGGCGGGTCCGTCGATCCCGGTCGAGATCCTCGGCCTCTCGGACGTCCCGGGGGCGGGCGAAGAAGCGCTGGTGCTCGGCGACGAGCGCAAGGCGCGCGAAATCGCGCTGTTCCGTCAGGGCAAGTTCCGCGACGTGAAGCTGGCGCGCCAGCAGGCTGCCAAGCTGGAGACGATGTTCGAGCAGATGGGCGAGGGCGAGGTGAAGTCGCTGGCGCTGATCGTCAAGGCCGACGTCCAGGGCTCGCAGGAAGCCTTGGTGCAGTCGCTGCAGAAGCTGTCCACCGACGAAGTCCGCGTCAACATCATCCACGCCGGCGTCGGCGCGATCAGCGAGTCCGATGTCAACCTGGCGCAGGCCTCGAAGGCGGTCATCATCGGCTTCAACACGCGTGCCGACTCGGGTGCGCGCAAGACCGCCGAGAGCTTCGGCGTCGATATCCGCTACTACAACATCATCTACGATGCGGTCGATGAGGTGAAGGCGGCACTGTCGGGCATGCTGGCACCGGAGAAGCGCGAGGCCGTCATCGGTCTGGTCGAGGTGCGTCAGGTGTTCGTTATCTCGCGCGTCGGCACGATCGCCGGCTGCTACGTGCTCGACGGCATGATCAAGCGCAACTCGCGCGTCCGCCTGCTGCGCAACCATGTCGTGCAGTGGGACGGCGAACTCGAATCGCTCAAGCGCTTCAAGGACGACGTCAAGGAAGTCAAGTCCAACTACGAGTGCGGTCTGCAGCTGAAGAACAACAACGACATCAAGGAAGGCGACCAGCTCGAAGTGTATGAAATCCAGGAAATTGCGCGGACCCTCTAAGTGACGGCCAACAAGAGTTTTTCCCGCAAGGACCGGGTTGCCGAGCAGATCCGGCGTGAAGTTGCGGAGCTGATCCGCAGCGAAGTGAAGGACCCGCGTGTCGGCATGGTCAGCATCACCGGCGTCGAGCTGACGCCGGACTATGCCCACGCCAAGGTCTTTTACAGCACGCTTGCCGATGGCGAACACCAGCCGGCGGTGCAGAAGGGTCTGGATACGGCGGCGGGTTTCCTGCGCCGCGAGCTGTTCCGGCGCGTGCGCGTGCATACGACGCCGCAGCTGCACTTCGTCCATGATCGTTCGCTCGAACGCGGCGCCGACCTCTCGAAGCTGATCCAGGAGGCGGTCGCGATCTCCGATCAGACGCCTGCCGACGACGCATCTTGAGCGGAGAAGCAGCCGCCAGGCGGCGCTGGCGTCGGGTCGACGGCGTCCTGCTGCTCGACAAGCCTGCCGGAATGACGTCGAACGCCGCGCTGCAGGCGGCGCGGCGCCTGTTTCAGGCGGCCAAGGCCGGGCATACGGGAACGCTCGACCCGCTCGCCACCGGCCTCCTGCCGCTCTGCTTCGGCGAAGCGACCAAATTTTCTGCCGACCTCTTCGACGCCGACAAGACCTACGAGGCCGAACTGCGCTTCGGCCAGCGCACCGATACTGGTGACGCCGAAGGGCAGGTGATCGAGGAGCGGTCGGTCACCTTTGCCGCCGACGATCTCGAGCACGTGCTCGCCTGTTTCCGCGGTCCGATCACCCAGGTGCCGCCGATGTATTCGGCCTTGAAGCGCGACGGGCGTCCGCTCTACGAACTCGCCCGCCAGGGCATCGAGGTCGAACGCGCGCCGCGCGCCGTGGTGATCCACGAACTCGAGCTGCTTGCCGTGGACCTCGCCGGCGGGCATCCTTCGTGCCGCTTGCGCGCGAAGGTGAGCAAGGGCACCTACATCCGCACGCTCGCCGAGGACATCGGCGAGGCGCTCGGCTGCGGAGCGCACCTGACCGCGCTGCGCCGCACCGAAATCGCCGGACTTGCCGTCGCCGCGGCGACGACGCTCGCAGAGCTCGGTGCGCTCGAGGACGCCGCCCGGCTCGCGCGTCTGGCGCCGCCCGACGCGCTGCTGCAGTCGCTGCCGGCGCTCGAACTGTCCGCTGCTGCGGCCGCCCGCTTCGTGCAGGGCGGCGCGGTGCGTGCCGCCGCGCAGCCGGGCCGCTGTCGCGTCTATGCCGACGGCCGCCTGCTCGGGCTAGGCGTGGGCCAGCCCGACGGTATCGTCCAGCCGAAGCGACTGATGGCGGGAACGACATGAGAAATATCGGCCTGTTTGCGCTATAATCGCTAGCTCGCTTCGCCAAGCGAGCTCATCAATTTATCCATCCGGCGCGGGCTCTATCAAACCGGGGCTGCGTCTTTTCACGAAAGAGAGTTTGAACAATGGCGATCAACGTCGCGCAAAGAGCGCAAATCGTAGCCGATTTCCAGCGTGCTGCCGGTGACACGGGTTCCCCCGAAGTCCAGGTGGCACTGCTCACCGCCCGCATCAATGACCTGACCGGTCACTTCAAGGAACACGTCAAGGATCACCACTCGCGCCGCGGTCTGCTGCGCATGGTGAGCCGTCGTCGCAAGCTGCTCGACTACCTGAAGAGCACCGACGCGCAAGCTTACCGCACGCTGATCGAGCGTCTGGGCCTGCGCAAGTAAGATAGCCTTCCGCTTTGCGGTCGCGATTGCAGATGCATCGCATCGACGACAGCGGCCAGCCTTCCGGGCTGAGCCGCTGTCGTCGTTTTTGTTATTGGCTCGTTCGTCGATAAGCGTACCGGTGTCGTGGGTGCGCGCGCGCCAAATTATTGAGAGAGGAAACAATGTTTAACGTCGCCAAGAAAACCTTCACCTACGGTGCCCATCAGGTCACGCTCGAAACCGGTGAAATCTCCCGCCAGGCCGGTGGGGCCGTCATGGTGTCGGTCGAAGACACGGTGGTGCTGGTCACCGTCGTCGGCGCCCGTCAAGCCAAGCCGGGTCAGGACTTCTTCCCGCTGACCGTCGATTACGTCGAAAAGACCTACGCTGCCGGCAAGATCCCCGGTGGCTTCTTCAAGCGCGAAGGCCGTCCTTCGGAGAAGGAAACGCTGACCTCGCGCCTGATCGACCGTCCGCTGCGTCCGCTCTTCCCGGACGGCTTCTACAACGAAGTCCAGGTGGTCGCGACGGTGATGTCGCTGAACCCCGAAATCGACCCGGACATCCCGGCGCTGATCGGCGCTTCCGCCGCGCTGGCGATCTCGGGTATCCCGTTCAACGGCCCGATCGGTGCCGCGCGCGTCGGCTACATCGACGGCCAGTACGTACTCAACCCGACCCTCTCGCAGCTGAAGAACAGCGCGCTCGACCTCGTCGTCGCCGGTACCGCGTCGGCCGTGCTGATGGTCGAATCGGAAGCCAAGGAACTGTCCGAGGAAACGATGCTCGGCGCCGTCGTCTTCGGTCACACGCAGATGCAGGCCGCGATCGACGCGATCAACGACCTCGTCGAGGAAGCCGGCAAGCCGGAATGGGACTGGGCCCCGCCGGCGCGCAACGAAGCGCTGATCGCGCGTCTGCACGAGCTGTGCGACGCCGAACTGCAGGAAGCCTACAACATCACCAGCAAGCAGACGCGCAGCCAGCGCGTCAAGGAAATCGCCGCCTACGCGGTCGAGGTCCTGACCGCCGGTGACGATGCGCCCGACGCGAACACGGTGAAGAACCTGTTCTTCGAGCTCGAGGCGAAGATCGTCCGTGGCCGCATCCTCTCCGGCGAGCCGCGCATCGACGGCCGCGACACGCGCACCGTCCGCCCGATCGCGATCCGCTCCGGCGTGCTGCCGCGTGCGCACGGCTCGGCGCTGTTCACACGCGGCGAGACGCAGGCGCTGGTCGTCGCCACGCTCGGCACCGGTCGCGACGAGCAGATCATCGACGCGCTCGCCGGCGAGTACCGCGAACGCTTCATGCTGCACTACAACATGCCTCCCTACGCCACCGGCGAGTGCGGTCGCGTCGGTTCGCCGAAGCGTCGCGAGATCGGTCATGGTCGCCTGGCCAAGCGCGCGCTGGTCGCCGTGCTGCCGAAGGCCGAGGACTTCTCGTACACGATGCGCGTCGTCTCCGAGATCACCGAATCGAACGGCTCGAGCTCGATGGCGTCGGTCTGCGGCGGTTCGCTGGCGCTGATGGACGCGGGCGTTCCGCTGAAGGCGCACGTCGCCGGCATCGCCATGGGCCTGATCAAGGAAGGCAACCGCTTCGCCGTGCTGACCGACATCCTCGGTGACGAGGATCACCTGGGCGACATGGACTTCAAGGTCGCCGGTACCGACGCTGGCGTCACCGCGCTGCAGATGGACATCAAGATCCAGGGCATCACCAAGGAGATCATGCAGGTCGCGCTGGCGCAGGCCAAGGACGCGCGTCTGCACATCCTCGGCAAGATGCAGGAATCGATGTCCGGCCACCGCGAGGAAGTGTCGACCTACGCACCGCGCCTGTACACGATGAAGATCAACCCCGAGAAGATCCGCGACGTGATCGGCAAGGGCGGTGCGGTGATCCGTGCGATCACCGAGGAAACCGGGACGACGATCGACATCCAGGACGACGGCACCATCACCATCGCTTCGGTCAGCGGTGAAGCCGCCGATGCGGCGAAGAAGCGCATCGAGGCGATCACCGCCGACGTCGAAGTGGGCAAGGCCTACGAGGGCACCGTCTTGAAGCTGCTCGACTTCGGCGCCATCGTCAGCATCCTGCCGGGCCGCGACGGTCTGCTGCACATCTCCCAGATCGCCAACGAGCGAGTGAACCAGGTTTCCGACTACCTGAAGGAAGGCCAGAAGGTTCGCGTCAAGGTCCTAGAAGCCGATGAGAAGGGCCGTGTGCGTCTGTCGATGAAGGCGCTGGCTGCCGAGGAAGCTGCCGCAGCAGCGAAGGCTTAACCCGGGTTTAACAGCTATCCCCCCGATTTTGCCGATTTTCGGGGGGTGACACCCCGCAAACCCGCATGGTTGCTAGGGGTGGTCGCCGAAATCGTTTTGTAGTGACATAATATTTTAAGCGAGGCGA
>NZ_NHRX01000053.1 GCF_016653115.1 Rhodocyclus purpureus | reverse complement strand
CTCGCTTAAAATATTATGTCACTACAAAACGATTTCGGCGACCACCCCTAGCAACCATGCGGGTTTGCGGGGTGTCACCCCCCGAAAATCGGCAAAATCGGGGGGATAGCTGTTAAACCCGGGCTAAAAGTGCAATTCTCCGCCCGCGAGGGCGCCGGCGGCGGCCAGCCGCGCGATGGTCGGCTGCAGGTTGAGCCCGGTCGCCTTGCGCAGCGCTTCGGCGCGCTCCTTCAGCAACTGCGCCTCGACACTGACTTCCTCACCGACCGCGGCGAAGGCGATCACGTTGCCGCTGTCGCAGGAGGGAAAGACGCAGCAGCGATCGTCGAAGGCCTTGGCGATGCGCTCCTTGCTGGCGAGAAAGCCGCGCGAGCGTCCGAACAGATTGACCGAGAGCAGTCCCGTTTCCGAGAGGTGCGCGCGGCAGGCGGCGTAGAAGGGCGCGGTGTCGAGCGCGCCGGCACGTGCGTTGGCATCGAAACCGTCGAGCAGGATCAGGTCGTAGTGGGTGTCCGTGCGCAAGAGGTAGTCGACGGCGTCGGCGATCACCACCTGCAGGCGTGCCGGATCGTCCGGCAGGCGGAAGTGCACGCGCGCGGCGACCTCGACACGCGGGTCGATCTCGACCACGGTGATCCGCGTCTGCGGCAGGTTGCGGTGGATGAACTTCACCAGCGAACCGGCGCCCAGGCCGACCAGCAGCGCATTGCGCGGCCAGGGGGCGTCGCGCAAGAGCAGCCCGGCCATCATCTCGCGCGTGTAGGCGAGTTCGAGGGCGAACGGGCGGGCGACGCGCATCGCGCCCTGTACCCACTCGGAGCCGAAATGCAGCGAACGGACGCCTGCTTCCTCGCTGATGTCGATGCTGTAGCGTGCCATGGCTTTCCTCCGCGCTGTGCCTATTCGTTCGCCGTGTGCTTGGCCGATCCGGCAGGTGAATCCGAGTTGGCGTCGGTACCGTCGCCGACATAGGCCGCGACCTCGCCGACGATGAGTAGCGCCGGTGCCTTGACCGCGGCTGCTGCGATGCGCGCCGTCAGCGTCGCCAGCGTCGCCGCGTGGATGCGCTGGCGTGCGGTGGCGCCGCGTTCGATGATCGCGATCTTCGTTTCTCCCGGCATGCCGTGCGCCAGCAACTCGCGTTCGATTTCGCCTGCGTTGCGCACGCCCATGTAGAAGGCTACGGTCTGGCCGGGGCGGGCGAGCGCTTCCCAGTCGGGATCCTGCGCACCGGGCTTGCTGTGGCCGGTGGTGAGGACAAGCGTCCGTGCGTGCTCGCGGTGCGTCAGCGGGATGCCGGCGGCGGCGGCACAGGCGGCGGCGGCGGTGACGCCGGGGATGACCTCGACCGCAATGCCGGCGGCACGCAGTTCGTCCATCTCCTCGCCGCCGCGACCGAAGATGAACGGATCGCCGCCTTTCAGCCGCGCGGTGCGCTTGCCCGCGCGTGCCAGGCGGACGAGCAGCGCGTTGATCTCTTCCTGCGGCAGGGTGTGCTGCGCAGCGCGCTTGCCGACGTAGATCTTCTCGGCGTCGGGGCGGGCGAAGTCGAGGATCTCGTCGCCGATCAGGTTGTCGTAAACCAGCACGTCGGCCGACTCGATCGCGCGCAGTGCGCGCAGCGTGAGCAGGTCGGCGGCACCGGGCCCGCAGCCGACGAGGACGACGGGCGCCGGGGCCACGGCTATTTTTTCTTGCGGCAAACTCATGGGGACTTCTCCAGTGTGCGGCACGCGCGGCGGTCGCTGCACGAGGCCGCCGGCGCGGGGCGTTCTTTCAGCGGGCCGCGTCTTTCGTTTCTGCCGGCGCGGACAGTCGGGCGAGCGCAAGCGTGACGTGCTTGCCGTCGGCGGCGCGGAACTTCTGTTTGGCGACGACGAGTTCGCCGCCGCCGGCGGCCAGCCGCGCCGCCGCTTCGGCGACCGAGGCGCTGCCGGCATGGCGGGCCGCCCGTGCCGACGGGTTGGGCACCGCGACGGTGGCGAGTTGATCGGCGGCGAAGAAATGCAGCGGCCAGCCCCGTGCTGCGGCGAACTCACGCAGACCGGCTTCGTCCGCCTTGATCTCGCTGCTTGCGCAAGCGTCGACCGCGCCCGCGTCGATTCCGGCGGCGGCCAGCGTCGCCGCGACGGCCGCGGCGATAGCGTCCGCCGTAGTGTCACGGTCGCAGCCGATGCCGAGCGCGAAGCGCTCCAGCGAGCTCGTACGGCAGCGCCGGGTCGCGGAGAGGATCCATACCGGGTTCTCGGCCGCGAAGCGACGCGTCGACAGGATCGGCACGCTGCGCGATGCCTGCAACTGCAGCATCTCCCAGTCGGCCAGCCCGGCCTCCTGCGCGCGCTCGAGCGCCGCCGTCGCGGTCGCCAGGTTGTCGAGCGTGACCAGGTTGATGACCAGCTTCCCGCCCGCGCGCAGGCGCGCCAGCGACAGCGCGATCAGCGCGGCCAGTTCGCCGCCCGAACCGCCGATGAAGACGGCGTCGGGGCTGGGCCAGGCCTCGATCCCGGCCGGCGCGCGACCCTGGGTGAGCGCGTAGTTGCCGACCGCGAGCCGGCGCGCGTTGTCGAGTGCGATCGCGGCGTCGGCCGGGTTCTTCTCGATCGCGTAGACGAAGCCTTCGCTGGCGATGCGCGCGGCCTCGAGTCCGACCGCGCCCGATCCGGCACCGATGTCCCAGACGATGCTGCGGCGCCCGAGCGCGAGCTTGGCCAGCGAAACGGCGCGCGCCTCGAACTTGGTCATCAGGCCGCCCGGTGCCGATCCACCGGCCGCGCGCGGCTGGCGGCAGCGGAAGGCGCTGTCGTCGAGCCCGAACAGTCGTTCGTCAGCCGCCGACGGCGCTGCCGCGGCGGCTTCGTCGCGGGCCTGCCGGTCGGCGTGCTGGGAATCGTGGTCGGGAGAGAGGCCGTCGTCGGCGCAGGAGTCCGGGCCGCGCGCAGGCTGTTGTTGCGGGGAGGGGGGAGGCAAGGGAGGACTGCTCATCGGTAGGGTGCAGGGGGCTGCACCGCGGGACATGATCGAACGCCTAAGCGATTGATCGGGCTGCGCATTTTACGCGTTTCCGGGGCGCCCGGGCAAGCCGTCGGCAGTGTATGCTTCGGCTGCAGCGATCGCTGCACCTTCGCGTGAAGAGAGTCCAATCAGATGAACCCATCCCCCGGCAGCACGCCGTTCGCAACGCTGACCCCAGACGCGCTGCTCGACGCCCTGGTCGCCGTCGGCCTCGACCCGGACGGCCGCCTGCTCTCGCTCAACAGTTTCGAGAACCGCGTCTATCTCGTCTGGATGGCCGACGGCTCGGCGCGGGTCGTCAAGTTCTACCGCGCCGGGCGCTGGTCGGACGCGGCGATCCTCGAGGAGCACGACTTCGTACGCGAACTCCTCGCCAAGGAAATCCCGGTAGTGGCGCCGCTGGTGCTCGACGGCCGTACACTGCACCAGGTCGGCGACCTGCGCTTTGCCGTCTATCCACGGCAGGGCGGGCGCAGCCCCGAATTCGAGCAGCCGGAGACCCTGCGCCGCATGGGGCGCGCGCTCGCCCGCCTGCACTGCGTCGGCGAACTGCATCCCTTCGTCTCCCGGCGCACGCTCGACCTGCACAGCTTCGGCGAGGAGCCGAGCGATTTCCTCTACGCCGGTCGCTTCCTCCCGGATGAACTCGATGAGGTCTATTTCGGCGTCGTCGACCAGGCGCTCGACGGTGTCCTCGACGCCTACGAGCGCGCCGGTGCCATCGGACAGTTGCGCCTGCACGGCGACTGCCACGCCGGCAACGTCCTGTGGACCGAGAGCGGCCCCTATTTCGTCGATTTCGACGACTCCTGCATGGGACCGGCGGTGCAGGACCTGTGGATGCTGTTGTCGGGCGATCGTGGCGAGCAGGAAGGGCAACTGCGCGAAGTGCTCGCCGGCTACGAGGAATTTCGCGAATTCGACCGGCGCGAACTCCACCTCGTCGAGGCGCTGCGTACCTTGCGCCTGATCCACTATTCCGGCTGGCTGGCGCGACGCTGCGACGACCCTGCTTTCGTCCGCGCCTTCCCCTGGTTCAACAGCACGCGCTACTGGCAGGAGCGCATCCTCGAACTGCGCGAACAGATTCCGCTGATGCAGGAAGCGTCGCTGCGCGTGTGAAAGCTGGCGGCTGCTGTCTCCGGACTATCCTTTCCGGCTAGGTCGGTAGCATAATGAGGGGTGCGCAAGGAGAGCTGCCATGGCCTACCTCATCACCCCGCAACAACTCGCCGCCATCGCCGGCAGGGAGACGCCGCTGATGGCGAGTCTCGCACTGTGGATGAACCGCATCTGTCCCGAGTACGAGATCGACACGGCGAAGGAGTATTGCCACTTCCTCGCGCAGGCCTGTCACGAGACCGATCACTTCCGGACCCTGCGCGAGTACGCGTCGGGGAAGGCTTACGAGGGACGGCTCGACCTCGGCAACACCAAGCCGGGCGACGGGGTGCGCTTCAAGGGGCGCGGCATCTTCCAGACCACCGGCCGCGCCAACTACCTGCAGCTGGGGATCAGGAAGGGGCGCCGCGACCTCTTCATCAACAACCCCGAACTGCTCGAGCAGGCCGAGTATGCGGTGTGGAGCGCCTGCGAGTTCTGGCAGACGAGAAGCCTCAACGACGTCGCCAACCATGCCGACGGCGACATCCTGAAGAAGAAGCTCAGGGGCAAGGTGACCGAGGTCTCGCCGGTCGAGTACATCAGCATCACCATCAACGGCGGCGACCGGGGAATGGCCGAGCGCAAGAAGTACTACGCGATCGCGCAGCAGGTCCTCGGAGAGGCGTCCGCCGTGCCGGCCGTGCGCGAGCTTGCCGAGCTGGCCGGACCGAGCCTGCGTGACGACGAGCCTGTGCACGGGGCTGCCAAGGCGGTGCGGAAGCGCGACAAAAAGGCAGCCAGGAAAGCGGCCAAGAAAGGCGACAAGAAAGCAGCCAGGAAGGCGGCGAAGAAGGCCGCGAAGAAGTCAGCGAAGAAGGCTGCAGGGAAGCTTTCCGCAAAGTCGCCCGCATAGGCGGCCGGCTGGCCCCTGCGCGAGGACGACTCGCCGAGATGATGTCCTGGCAGACCTTTCCCCACGAGGCGGACGTCGGCGTCCGCGGCTGCGGCGCCACGCTGGCCGAGGCCTTTGCCGGTGCGGCGACGGCGCTGACCAGCGTCGTCTGCGCACCAGCGGAGGTGGTGGCCAGGGAGTCTGTCGCCATCACCTGCCGGGCGCCCGACCGCGAGCTGCTGCTGGTCGACTGGCTCAATGCGCTGATCTACGAGATGGCGACGCGCCACCTGCTCTTCTCGCGCTTCGAGGTGGCGATCGCTGGGGGGGAGCAGGGGAGTGAGCAGGGGAGTGAGCAGGGGATTGGACGCGAGCTGACCCTCAAGGCGACCGTCTTCGGCGAAGCGATCGACGTCGCGCGGCACCAGCCGGCAGCGGAAGCCAAGGGCGCGTCCTTCTGCGAGTTGCGGGTCGCCCGTGCCGATGACGGCAGTTGGTGCGCCCAGTGCGTGGTCGATGTGTGAAGCCCATGGCCGGGTCATGCACAGGCCGGCGTGGCGAGACTGTGTCGAGAGCGTGGCGGTGCGTGAACGGTGCGGGGGCCGGGAATCTTCCTGCAAGGAGAGGTGATGGACACGGCTGAACTGAAGCGGCGCAGCGAATACGAGTGGGAAATACCGCGCAGCGGCGGGATGCGCGTTCCCGGCGTCATCTTCGCCGCGCACGAGCTCGTCCTGGCGATGGACGAAAAGGTGCGCGAGCAGTTGCAGAACGTCGCCAGCCTGCCGGGGATCGTCGAGGCCGCGTACGCGATGCCCGACGCGCACTGGGGCTACGGTTTCCCGATCGGTGGCGTTGCCGCCTTCGACGCCGACGAGGGCGGTGTCGTTTCTGCCGGCGGCGTCGGCTTCGACATCTCCTGCGGCGTGCGCACCCTGCACACCGGGCTCAAGATCGAACAGCTGCAGGGCAGCGTGCGCAGGCAGCTGGCCGACCAGCTCTACGCGCGCATCCCGGCCGGGGTCGGCAGAACCGGCGCCCTGCACCTGTCGGCGAAGGCGATGGACGCGATGCTGCGCGGCGGCGCCGCCTGGGCGGTCGGCGAGGGCTACGGGACGGCGGCCGACCTCGGGCGCATCGAGTCGGCGGGGCGGATCGACGGCGCCGACCCGGACGCGGTGTCGGAGCAGGCCAAGAAGCGGCAACGCGACGAGATGGGCACCCTCGGCTCGGTTTCCCTGATTGAGAAAAATCGCGTCCGAAATTGTCAATCTCTCCGCTGAATCAATGCTCTTCAGCTGAGCGGACCCGGAAGCGCGATCCCATTTATAAGAAAAATATATTACATGATTCGACCGCCCGGGCGCTGTGGGCAACCCGAAGGGTTGTCCAGCAGCGCAGGGCGGAAGGCTGTGGGTAACTCGCGGACCCCGAAGGGGCTGTCCACGGGTCGCCGGCAGGCGACCGGTGGGCAGGCGAGTTATCCAGCAGCCTTGGGTAGACCCGAGTTTGCAGAGCGCCCTCGCGTGCGGGCCTTGCTCTTCTTGAAGTAGTCACACTGCTCTTACTAGTCTTTCATTAGGGCGCACAGTTGGCCTTTGAGCTCGGCTGCGAGCGCTTCCACCTGGCGAGCTTCGCTCTTGGTTTGCGAGAGCTCCTTACTCGTGGTGTCCAAGGCGCCCCGCAAGGTCCCGACTTGCCCTCGAAGTCTGCCAGCCTCGTGGTTCGCCTCGCGTGCTTCGCTTTCCGCTCTGGCGAGCCGTATCTTCAGGTCCTCGACTGAGTCTTGGCTTTGCTCTAGACGTGCGGTTGTCACTGCCGCTGTTTGGTCAGCGGCTACCCGGGCAGTACGTTGGCCTCACAGTATCTTAATTATGAATGAGTGTTCTGGTAATGGCCGCGGACATCGCCGCCAGCGGTGGGACTTCAGTCGAAGCCGTATTCTACTTTTCGCTAGGGAAGCAGTGATTTAATCGACGCCGCCCATGGCAGGCGTCGGGCGGCGTCGATTAAATCACCGTATCCGGAACTGGCGAAGTTCTATATCTTCACCAAACTACTACTCAAGTATTTGCCACAGAAGAAGGACTCGCCGCCAGAGGAAATCCTCGCTATGGTGGTTATCGACAAGTTCCGCCTGGAGGAAAAAAGGGCTAAATTTCGCGGATTGTCTTGAGAATGCCTTCATCTCCAGGGTACCTCGAATAACCCGAGGTTTTGAGTAAACTCCGCCGCGAAATGACGACTGCAGCAGAGCTCGGTTCATTTTCTTCAACGAATCGCCGCGTTCCTCGGCAGTGTCGCCCCGTTTTCTACGGGAATCGTGTTGGGCAAGCGCGATTCGGCCCACTTTGGGCGTCAGAAGGCCTCGATTCCGGCCTTTCGGAAATACACGAGTCGCTTCAGGTTGTAGCAGGTCGCCATCATCGTCATCGCAAAGTTCGCTCGCGCCTGGCCGATCGTGCGAATCAGCTTCCCGCCCATCTGTTCGATGGCCGCAAACACATGCTCGACCCGGGCACGCGTCTTGGCGATTCGGGTGTTCCGCCTTTGCTGACACTCGGAGAGCGGCTTGTTGCGCTTGCCCTTCCTCTGGATCTGGTTCCGATAACCCTCCTCTTTCAGCCAGTCTTCGCGAGACTGGGACGTGTAGCTCCGATCCGCATAGACGTCCAGACTCGTGTTGAGCCGGTCGAACACCTTGTCGAAGTGCTGGCTGTCGTGGGTGCTGGCCGTATCGGTCTCGAACTTGCGGATCGCCTTGTACTTCTTGTCGACGTTGATCGAGAGCTTGTAGCCGAAGTGGGTCTTGCCGTGTTTCTTGGTCCAGGTCGCGTCAACGTCCTTCTGCCGGCGTTTGGCCGGTTTCCAGTCTGCAGGCATCGCACCGTCCTTGACCAGTTGGTTCTCCTCCCGGCTGTTACGCTGCTTGGGTGCAGGCACCAGGGTGGCGTCGACGATCTGGCCGCCCCGAGCAATGAAGCCCCGCGCGAGCAGTTGTGCCGACACACCGTCGAAGAGTACCTTCGCGCCCGCCTCGCCAATCCGATTCTCAAACGTCCAGACGGTGGTGCGGTCGGGAATGTTCGTTGCCGAGGCCAGACCGCAGAAGCGCTTGTAGCTCATGCGATCGAGCAGTTGATACTCCATCTGCTCGTCGGACA
>NZ_NHRX01000052.1 GCF_016653115.1 Rhodocyclus purpureus | reverse complement strand
AGCATTTCTTGATCCCGCAGACGCTTCAATTTCGATTCACCCATCAGGTGACGTCCTCGATCAACGCCAAACTCATAGCTTGCCAGCCTTTCGGTGGCTATGCACTTCAGCAACTGAGGTTTTTAGGATGAGCGAGCGCACCACCAGCGAATTGCCCAGATTCTGAGCAGTCTGGACCCTGCACTGCTGCGCGAGCACAAGTGCCTGTTCGGCGGCGGCACCGCGATAACGCTTCGCTACGGCGAATACCGCGAGTCGGTCGATATGGACTTTCTGGTATCGGACCTCACCTGCTACCGCGAACTGCGCCAGATGCTCACCGGCAATGGCGATGAACTTGCCGGAAGCGCTCCTCTGCCAGAGGCTGCGGGCATTGCAGCGGGTTCTACCGGGGACAGCATGATCCTTGCAGCACCTGATGACGAGCATGCCGCAAAACGATGCGTCAAGCAGCCGCCGGAAGCACTCCGCACGAGCTTGCATCGCAAGCTGCGTCGGTAGCACTACGAGGAGAAGCGATCTGCCGGCGCTACTCGTGATGCAACGATGCGAGACCTGACCCCACCAGGCTTCAGGATACGCAAGTGCCGGACAGGAAGCGAGGGGAGCTCGATTCCGTACAGCAAGTTTCGATACAGCAAAACGGCATTTTTTCAAATGCACCGACAGCAGTCACTCTGTCGCAAGTTGCCGCCACGGCCTTTCGTCCGCCTTCAACAAGTCCGGATCGCCGTCTTTCAGGGTGAAGAAGGGTAACAACAGGTCCTCCATCGAATAGAAGCCCGGTCGCTTGCCACGCAGCTGATCGACGGCAAACAGGATACCGTTACCGAAAGCTTCGCGCATGATCGACTCGTGTTTCAGGCGCACCGTCTGGTAGGGGAAGCCGAACAGGATTTCATGCGTGCCGATGATCCCGCCCGCTCTCACCGTCTTGATCTGGTCTTCCGGGATATCCAGCTGGGCAGCAATCACCCTGGCCGTACCCGACACCTCGGGCTTGGTCTTGAAATGCTCCTCGATGATCTCGACATCCGTATAGGGCGCAATCTTCTTCAGGATCTTTGCTGCAAGCAGCAGGAAATTGATACCCACCGTGATGTTCGGGGAGTGCATCACGACCGTTCTCGCGCCAAGCTTCTTCAGCTTGTCCAGTGATCCCGGAGAATACTGCGAGACGGCACTGACGATCGTGATCCCCCTTCTGGCAGCTTCCTCTGCGTAGTACTCGACGCCGGAGTCGCCGGAAAAGTCGATGATGGCATCGACGGGAAGCTTGTCGAACAGCTCGGCTGCGCTGAACTCCGCTTTCGAGTAGATCAGGCCGGGTTCATCGGACTCGATTCCCAGGAACTCGGGGACCGATCGATGCTCGAGCACGGTCGACTGCCTGACGACCCACTGCAGCTTTGTCATTTTCGAGCACAACAGGACAGAAGCGACTGCCCTCCCCGTCTTGCCGAATCCAATCAGTCCAACTCTCATGCAAACTCCTTTTTAAAATCTTGACAAGCACGAAAACCTTGTTCGCTTCCAGCACACCTCCTCTTTAAAAATCTTGGCATGGGGACAGCATGGCTGTCCCCATGGCGACTTACTTCAGGCTGGCGAAGTAGGCGTCCGCCGCGGCGATGGTCGAGTCGATGTCGGCCTCGGTGTGCGCGGCCGAGACGAAGCCGGCTTCGAAGGCAGACGGCGCGAAGTAGTGGCCGGCGTCGAGCATGGCGTGGAAGAAGCGGTTGAAGGCCTCCTTGTCGCAGGCCATCACCTCGTCGTAGGTCTGCGGGCATGCGGGCGCAAAGTAGAGGCCGAACATGCCGCCGACCGACTGCGCCGAGAAGACGACGCCGTGCTTCCTGGCGGCGGCGACGAGGCCTTCGGTGAGCTGACGCGCGCGCGCCGCGAGGTTCTCGTAGAAGCCGGGGGCGCGCGTGAGCTTGAGCGTCGCCAGGCCGGCGGCGACGGCGACCGGGTTACCCGAGAGCGTGCCGGCCTGATAGACGGGGCCGAGCGGCGCGATCTTCTCCATGATCTCGCGCTTGCCACCGAAGGCGCCGACCGGCAAGCCGCCACCGATCACCTTGCCGAGCGTGACGAGGTCGGCATCGATGCCGAACAGGCCCTGCGCGCCCTGCGGGCCGACGCGGAAGCCGGTCATCACCTCGTCGAAGATCAGCACCGAGCCGTTCTTGGTGCACAGCTCGCGCATCGCTTGCAGGAATTCGGGCTTCGGCGCGATCAGGTTCATGTTGCCGACGACGGCCTCGACGATCACCGTCGCGATGCGGTCGCCATGCGCGGCAAACGCGGCTTCGAGCGCAGCGACGTCGTTGTACGGCAGCACCAGGGTGTGCTTGGCCAGATCGGCAGGCACGCCGCCCGAGTCGGGATTGCCGAAGGTCAGGAGGCCCGAGCCGGCCTTGACCAGCAGGCTGTCGGAGTGGCCGTGGTAGCAGCCCTCGAACTTCACCAGCAGGTCACGCCCCGTGTAGCCGCGCGCCAGGCGGATCGCGCTCATGGTCGCCTCGGTGCCCGAGCTGACCAGGCGCACCATGTCGAGCATCGGCAGCATCTCGCAGAGGAGGTCGGCCATGTCGAGTTCCATCTCGGTCGGCGCGCCGAAGGAGAGGCCCTTCGCCGCGGTCTCCTGCACCGCCTTGAGCACTTCCGGATGCGAGTGACCGAGGATCAGCGGGCCCCACGAGCAGACGTAGTCGAGGTAGGTCTTGCCATCGGCGTCGGTGACGCGCGGACCCTGGCCCTCGACGAAGAAGCGCGGCGCGCCGCCGACCGAGCGGAAGGCGCGGACCGGCGAGTTCACGCCGCCGGGGATGTGGCGCTGGGCACGCGCGAAGAGTTGCTCGTTGCGGGAGGCTGTGGTCATTCTCTGTTTTCCTTGAAGAGGCGTTGAAAGGCGGCGGCGCGCTCGCCGATGGCGGAGGCCGCAGAAGGGACGGAACCGGTATCGACGCCAGGCGGGTCGAACAGGTCGCTGACGACGGCGATCAGGTCGGCGCCGGCGGCGACGATTTCAGCGGCGTTGGCCAGCGTGATGCCGCCGATGGCGCAGACCGGAACGCCGAGTTCGGCACGCGCGCGGCCGAGCAGGGACAGCGGTGCGCGCACGGCCAGCGGCTTGGTCGACGACGGGAAGACGGCGCCGAAGGCGACGTAGTCGGCACCGACAGCGACCGCGCGCCGCGCGAGATCGATGTCGGCGTAGCACGAGGCGCCGAGGATGGCGCCCGGCGGCAGCGCGCGCCGGGCAGCGAGAAGGTCGCCGTCGTCGACGCCCAGATGCAGGCCGTCGGCGCCAACCGCCAGCGCGAGCGGGAGGTCGTCATTGACGATGAAGCGCGCAGCGAAACGACGGCAGAGGGCTGCGAGCGCCTGCGCCAGGCGCAGCCGACGCGCGGCATCACCGGACTTGTCGCGCAGTTGCAGGACAACGGCACCGCCGGCGAGCGCCGCCTCGGCCTTGGCCAGCAGCGTTGCTTCAGGCAGTCCGTCGGGGGTGATCGCATAGAGTCCACGCGGCAGCACGGCCGCATCCCGGAGAATCGGCTCAGACATGCTCGGCACGCACGAAAAAACGGTCGGGGATGGACTGCCCGCGGCCGGGGCTGAAGGCAGCGGCGAGGGTCTGCCAGGTGTATTCCTCGCCGGCGTAAACCGCTTCCGCGAGCGGCAGTCCGCGCGCCAGCGCGGCGGCGATCGCCGAGGCCAGCGTGCAGCCCGAGCCGTGGTACTCGCCGGGCAGGCGCGGCCAGCGGTCGCTGCGCAGGATGCCGGCGCTGCCCCAGAGCACGTTCTCGACTGCGTCGGTCCGTTCGTGCGTTCCGGTGACCAGCACCGTGCGGCAGCCGTGTCCGACGAGGCGCGCAGCACAGGCGGCGAGATCGCCCCCCTCGGCATCCGGAGCGAACCCGGCCAGCCGGCGCGCCTCGAGGCTGTTCGGCGTGAGCAGGGTGACGCGCGGCAGCAGCAGTTCGCGCAGGGCGCCGGCGATGTCCTCCTGCGAGAAGGCATCGCCACGCCCGGAAGCGAGCACCGGGTCGAGCACCACCGGGATGTCCGGGTAATCGGCGAGGATCGCCGCGATCGCCGCGATGTTGGCGACGCTGCCGGTGACACCGATCTTGAAGGCAGCGACGCGGAAGTCGGCGAGCAGCGTGCGTGCCTGCCGCTCGACCCACTCGGGATCGACCGGCAGGACGGCGCTGACGCCGACGCTGTCCTGAACGGTGATCGCGGTCAGCACCGTGAGCGGATGACAGCCGTTGGCCGCGATCGTCAAGAGGTCGGCCTGGATGCCGGCGCCGGAGGTCGGATCGCTGGCGGCGAAGCTGAGCACCAGCGGCGGCGACGAAGCAGGAGGGCTGAGTTGTTGATCCATCCCCCGATTTTAACCCGAACCCTGTCGCCATCGCCCGCGGCCCCTGTGCGCGCCCTCCGCTGCGCCGAGCGTTCCGGGTTATCATTCGGCGCAATCAAGCAATTCGTCATCACCGTCGCGACCAGCGGGCACGACTGCGTGGCCACCGGCCGATAGACCCTGCGTTTCTTCGCGACGGGAGTGAACAGGGAGCCCGACCGTGTCCATCAAGAAGATCCTCGTTGTTGACGACTCTCCGACCGAGCGCCATTTCCTCACCGAGTTGCTCGGAGAAAAGGGCTACCTGGTGCTCACCGCAGCGAGCGGCGAGGAAGGCATCGCCAGGGCGCGCGAAGAGATGCCGGACCTCATCCTGATGGACGTGGTCATGCCCGGGCTCAACGGTTATCAGGCGACGCGGACGCTGTCGCGCGACGAGCAGACACGGCACATCCCGATCTTCGTGTGCACCTCGAAGGGACAGGAAACCGACAAGATCTGGGGACTGCGCCAGGGCGCGCTGGACTACCTGGTCAAGCCGATCGACGGCGAAGACCTGCTGGCGCGCATCGCCGCGCTCTGATCGGGTGGCCATGGCGCGCGGCCTTCGCGAATTCCAGGAATATCTCGGCGCGCGGCTTGCCGCCGGCGACAAGGCACCGACCGCCGGCCTGCTCGGCTTCACTGCGGCCGGCGAGCACTGGCTCGTCGACCTGGTCGATGCCGGTGCAGTCGTGCCGGTGGCAGCGCTGACGCCGGTGCCGCTGACTCGTCCCTGGTTCGCCGGTCTCGCCAACATCCGCGGCACGCTGCATGCGGTCACCGACTTCTCCGCCTTTCTCGGCAGCGCGATGACGCCGCAGGACGCGCAGGCCCGCCTACTGCTGATCGGCATTCGCCACGGCAGCAACGCCGCGCTGCTGGTGCCTCGGGTACTCGGCCTGCGCCAGGCCGAGTCCTTCAGCGCGCTACCGGCAAGCGGCGCTGGCGAAGCGGCATGGGCACGCGGCCGCTGCGCCGACCCGGAAGGACAAGGCTGGCGCCGGCTCGAGGTCGCCGCGCTACTCGGCGACCGGCGTTTCCTCGACGTCGCCGCATAAACCCGCTGCGCAACCGGCCACGGAGACGCGTCATGAGTTCGAACACCAGCCCGCTGACCCTGCGGGCGGCACGGGAACTGCTCAGGCAGGCCCCGGTCGCCCGACAACTGCAGTGGCTCGGCGCGGCGCTCCTGGCCACCGTGCTCGGCATCGCCGCCATGGTCTATCACGACGTCCGCCAATCCTCCGGCGAGACCGCGTACATCGCCGCGGCGGGCGAGATGCGCATGCTCTCGCAGCGCATCGCCAAGGCGTCCAGCCTGGCGCTGCTCGGCGAGGAGCCGGCCTTCCGGCAAGTCGACGAGGCGCGCCATGCCTTCGCGGAGCACCTGCAGCGACTGAGCGCCGGTGGGGTCATCAACGGCAGGGAGCTTCCCCCCGCCCCCGAGGAGGTACGACCTGCCCTGCAGGCGCTCGACACGGAATGGGAGAAAACGGCGAAGGATGCCGCGCTGCTGCTGGAAATGGAGAAAAACCTCGTCTCGCTCGGCCGCGACGTCTACAGCATCAACAGCAAGAACCCGCCGCTGCTCGAACTCGCCGAACAGAGCGCGGCGCTGCTGCTGCAGAAGGACGTCGGCGCGCGCGAAATCGCCATCGCCAACCAACTGGTCATGCTGACCCAGCGCATCGCCAAGAACGCCAATGCCCTGCTCGCCGCCGACGCAATCGCGCCGGAAGTGGGCTTCCTGCTCGGCAAGGACGTCAATACCTTCGACGAGTCGCTCGCCGCGCTGCTGCAGGGCGACGGCAACCTGCGCATCAGGGCCGTGCGCGACGAATCGATCCGCGAGAAGCTCGGCGAACTCGAAACGAGCTTCCACGAGTACCGGGAAGCGGTCGGCGCGATCCTCGGCAACCTGCAGAAGCTGGTACTCGCCAAGCAGGCGGGCTCGCGCATCGCGCACGACAGCGAAGCGCTGCTGCAGGGCAGCGACCGGCTGGCCGCGGCCTTCCAGCAACTGGTCGCCGCGCGAGTCAGGCACAGCATCATCCTGGCGCCGATGGTCGTGCTCGCGGTCGGACTGCTGGCGATGATGGGCTGGGTCTACCTCGAGGACGTTCGCCGCAACATGCGCGAGGCCGAGCGCAGCCGGCGCGAATCGGAGGCCCAGAATCGCCAGAACCAGGATGCCATCCTGCGCCTGATGGACGAACTCGGCGACCTCGCCGACGGCAACCTGACGGTGAAGGCGACCGTCAGCGAAGAGATCACCGGCGCCATCGCCGACTCGATCAACTACACGGTCGAGGAGCTGCGCGTTCTCGTTGGCCGCATCAACGACGCCGCCAACCGCGTCACGCACGCGACCGAGATCGCCCGCCAGACCTCGGCCGAGCTGCTCGCCGCCGCCGAGCGCCAGTCGCGCGAGATCGAGGAGGCGGGCCGTTCGGTGCAGACGATGGCGCAGTCGATGAACGAGGTCTCCAACGAGGCCGGCCAGTCGGCGCGGGTGGCGCGGCAATCGCTCAGCGCAGCCGCCAAGGGCGCCGAGGCGGTCGAGGACTCGATCCGCGGCATGAACGCGATCCGCGAACATATCGGCGAGACGTCGAGACGGATCAGGCGCCTCGGCGAGTCCTCGCAGGAAATCGGCGAAATCGTCGCGCTGATCTCCGACATCACCGACCAGACCAACGTCCTCGCCCTCAACGCCGCCATCCAGGCCGCCTCGGCCGGCGAGGCCGGCCGCGGTTTCTCGGTCGTCGCCGAGGAGGTGCAGCGCCTCGCCGAGCGCTCCGGCGAGGCGACCAAGCAGATTGCGGCGATCGTCCGCACGATCCAGGCCGACACGCAGGACGCCGTCTCGGCGATGGAACTGTCGACGCTGGGGGTGCTCGAGGGTGCCCGGCGCTCCGATGCCGCCGGACAGGCGCTCGCCGAAATCGGCGAGGTCGGCCGCAGCCTCGCGCAACTGATCGAAAAGATCTCGAACGCGAGCGAGCAGCAGGCCGCGACGGCGACCGAGGTCGCGATCAAGACCGCGGACATCCTGCGCATCACCGAGCAGACGACCGCCGGAACGCAGCAGACGGCGCAGGCCGTCGGCGAACTCGCCGGCCTCGCCGCCGAACTCAAGGGCTCGGTTGCCGGCTTCAAGGTCGGCTGAGCGGCGACCCGCGCGCCGTACGCCCGATGCAGCGAGTCTCCCCTTCCCTGTGGCGAATCTTCCGCGAGGAAGCCAGCGCGCATCTGGCGACACTGCGCAGCGAATACGCCTCGCTGCTCGCCGCACCGGCCCCGGCGCCGATCAGTGCCGCCTTCGTGCGCGCTGCCCACACGCTGGCCGGCAGCGCCGCAAGCGTCGGTCTCGCCGGTGTCAGCGAATTGGCGAGGGCGCTCGAACACGCGCTGCTGCACGCCCGGCAGCAGGCGGCCGGCGAAGAGCTCATGGCCACGCTCGGCAGCGGCATCGAGCAGCTCGCCGCCCTGCTCGACGCCGGCGCAGAGGGCGCGGATGCAGCGAGCGAACGCGCAGCGGCCAAGCTCGTGGCGACGCTCGCTGCGCACTCTGCCAGCGCTCAGCAGCAGTCCTTGCGCGACGAAATCGACGCGCAGCTGCTGCCGACCTTCCTCGAGGAAGCCGGCGAGCTCGAACAGGAGATCGCCGCAGCGCTGCGCGCATGGCGCAGCACACCGGCCGCCGCCTCGGCACTGGCGCTGACGCGGCGGCTGCACACGCTGAAGGGCAGCGCGCGCATGGCCGGTGCGCTGCACATCGGCGAACTCGCGCACGCCATCGAGACGCGGGTCGAGGATCTGCAGCAGGCCGGAATGCCGGGAAGCGCCGACATCGACGCCGTCGAGAGCGCCATCGACGGCATCGGCCAGCGCCTCGATCGCCTGCGTGCAGCTGCGGCGCCCGCCGGCCAGCCCCCCCCCGCGACGCTCGCTCCCAGCGCTGCCGGCGACGAAGACGGCGCTGCCGCACCGCACACCCTGCGCGTCCGTCCGGGCGTGGTCGAACGGCTGGTCAACGACGCCGGCGAATTGTCGATCGCGCGCACCCGGATCGCCGGAGAGGTCGGCGCGATCAGGACGACGCTGCGCGAACTCGGCGACAGCTTGCGCCAGCTGCGCCAGCAGCTGCGCGCCTGCGCGGAACTGGAGACGGCCCAGCCCGATGGCGAACGGCAGGTGTTCGGGACCCGGCTCGTGCAAGCGGTCGACGCGGCCGCCGCGCTGCAGCACGCCGCGCTCCGCCGCACGGCGAGCATCGACGCGCTGCTCGCCACGCAGGCGCGCATCAATCGCGAGCTGCAGCAGGAACTGCTCGGCGTGCGCAGGACGCCCTTCTCCCGGATCGCCGAGCGCCTCCAGCGCACCGTCCGCCAGAGCGCCAGGGAACTCGGCAAGCAGGTCGAGCTCGATCTGCGTGGCGCGACTCTGGAAATCGACAGCGACGTGCTCGAGCGCCTCGCCGCACCGCTGGAGCATCTGCTGCGCAACGCCGTCGCACACGGCATCGAAGCGCCCGCAGTGCGCGCGGCACGCGGCAAGCCGCCCTGCGGGCAGATCACCCTGCAGCTGACCCAGGCAGGCAAGGAACTCCTGCTGACGCTTGCCGACGACGGCGGCGGACTCGACGGCGAACGCATCCGCGCGCAGGCGGTCGCCAGCGGACTGCTCGCCACTGGCGACGCCGCCAGCGCCGACCTGCTGGAACTCGTCTTTCAGCCCGGCTTCTCGACCGCCGCGCTGTCGCCGATCGCCGGCCGCGGCGTCGGCCTCGACGTGGTCAAGACCGAGATCGCGCGCCTCGGCGGACGCATCGAACTCGTCTCGCGTGCCGGCAGCGGCGTCAGCGTACACTTGCGCCTGCCACTGTCGCTGGCGCTGATGCAGGCGCTGCTGGTGCGCGCGGGCGGTGCCACCTACGCGATCCCCGCGGCAATGATCGCTCAGGTGCGCGAACTTCCGGCGGCGGAGAGCGCAGCGATCCGCAAGGCCGGAGCGGTCGACTGGCAGGGGGCACGCTACCCCCTGCGCACGCTCGGCGAACTGCTCGGCACGGGGGAACGACAAGCCGCGAGCACGGGAATGGCAGGCGAAGCACCAGGAGAAGCGGCGCCAGGAAAATCGCGGCTGCTGCTGCTCGACGGCGGCGCCGAACGCATCGCGCTGGCGCTCGAAACGCTCGGACACGTGCAGGAAATCGTCGTCAAGAAGATCGGTGCGCAGCTCGACCGGGTGGTCGGCATCGACGGCGCAACCGTCCTCGGCGACGGGCAGATCGCGCTGATCGTCAATCCGGTCGCGATCGCCAGCCGCAGGCAGCGGCTGCAGCCTGCGGCGGCCGGCCAGGGCGAGGATACCGTCGCTGTGGAGGCACGTACTGCTATGGCTGCTCCGCCGACGCTGCTGGTGGTCGACGACTCGCCCACCGCGCTGGCCGTCACCCGCAGCGTGCTGGCCGGCGCCGGCTACCGCGTCCGCGTCGCCGACAACGGTTTCGCTGCGCTCGCACAAGTGCGCGAGTTCGTCCCGGACGCGATCGTCGTCGATGGCGAGATGCCGGGGATGGACGGCAGCGAACTCGTCGCCCGGCTGCGCGCCGACGTGCGCCTCGGCAAGATCCCGGTGCTCATGCTCAGCGCGCGCGCAGCCCCCGAGCCTGGCCTCGCGCGCAAGCTCGGCAAGCCGTTCCGCGCCGACGAACTGCTTGCGGCGGTCGCCGAACTGCTGCAGCGGCAGAGCCCTTGAGGCTTACCCTCGGCAGTCGCGGCTGCCGCCCCGACCACGACCGCGGCAGGGCGCCGAAAAACATTTCACAAATGCGAACGAATCGCAATAAATGGGTTATGCTTCGCCCATGAAGAAATCGTCCCCCACCGTTTCGCGAATTCCCTTACGCGGCCCATTGCTGCGCGGCGAACGGCGTCCGCGCGTGGCGCTGGTCGGTCGTCCCTTCACCGGCAAGAGCACGATCTTCGCCGCGGCAGCGAGCCCGGCAGTGCAGCATGAACGCCTCGCCGGGGTCGGTGGCGCCTACCAGGAGTGCGTCGTCGAAGTCGGCCTCGACCAGATCTCGCTGGTCGACTTGCCGCCGATCCAGTCGCTGCTCGACCTGCCCGAAAACGACCGGATCGTCCTCAAGTACCTCCTCTGGGGTGACCAGTGGCCGCTGATCGCCGGTCACGACCGCGACCAGCCGGCGGTCGCCTTCCCCGCCCCCGACGTCCTGCTGCAGGTGGTCGACGCGACGCGGCTGGAGCAGGACCTGACGCTGAGCCTCGAACTGAGCCTGCTCGGCAAGCCGCTGGTGATCGCGCTCAACCGGCTCGACGAGGCGCGCGACAAGGGCCTCTACATCAACGTCAAGAGCCTGAGCGAGCGCCTCGGCGTGCCCGTGGTGCCGACCATCGCGCACATGGGGAAGGGCATCTCGGCGCTGTTCGCCGCCGTCGTCGAAGCGGCGCGCAGCGGGCTCTGCCCCCTGCCGCAGCCGCCGAGCAAGCACCTGCGTCCCAGCCTGCGCGAAATCAACCAGGCGATCGCGCGGCCGGAGATCGACGCCGCCTTCCGCGTCCCGCGCGCGATGCTGCTCGCGCAACTGGCCTGCGCCGACGCGTACTTCGGCAGCGAACTCGGCATGCACTTCCCGGAAGTGGTCCCGCAGATCGAGGCGACGCGCGCCGCCGCCGCGCGCGAGCTGCCGCGGCCGCTCGCCGAGGAACTGCTCGCCGACCGCCACCACCGCAGCGCGCAACTGTTCGCCGCGGTCACCACCCCGCGCAGCCCGGAAACCGGTGCACGCTGGCGCTACTGGCTCGACGAGCTCTTCCTGCACCCGCGCTGGGGGCTGTTCGGCAGCCTCGCGGTCTTCGCGCTGGTCCTCTTCTTCGTGTTCGAAGTCAGCGCCGTGCTCGATTCGCTGAGCTCGGCGCGCCTCAACGAATGGGCCGGAGAGTGGCAGCCCGACTCGACCCTCGGCGTCGTCGGACGCGCGGTGGTCGATGGGCTGATCGGGCTGGTCGGCATCGTCGTCCCCTACATGCTGCCGCTGGTCGTGCTGCTGGTCGCGCTCGAGGAGACGGGGATCATGTACCGGGTCGCCTTCGTCCTCGACCGCGGCTTCCACCGCATCGGCCTGCACGGCGGCGTCGCCGTTCCCTTCCTGATGGGGCTGGGCTGTAACGTGCCGGCGATTTCGGCGGCAGCCACGAGTTCGTCTGGACGCGAACGGGTGGTGGCGGCGATCCTGATCACCTTCGTGCCCTGCTCGGCGCGCTCGGCGATCATCCTCGCACTCGGCGCCAAGTACCTCGGCATGCTCGGCGTCGTCGTCATGTTCCTGCTGCCGCTCTTGACGATCGCCCTGCTCGGGCGCGTGCTCGCGCACCGCTTCTCCGACGACACGCCCGGCCTGATCCAGGAAATCCCGCCCTACCGGCTGCCGGACTGGCGCTCGCTGGCGCAGAAGACCTGGGAGCGCACCAGCGACATCGTCACCATCGTCACGCCGCTGCTGGTGGTCGGCAGCGTGGTCCTCGCCCTGCTCACCCACTTCGGCGCCGACGCCGCGATCAACAGCGCGCTGACACCGGTGACCGCCTGGTGGCTCGGCCTGCCGGTCGTGCTCGGCGTGCCGATCCTGTTCGGCATCCTGCGCAAGGAGCTGTCGCTGCTGATGATCTACCAGGCGCTCGGGACACAGGAAATCGTCCCCCTGCTCGACTGGGCCCAGATCTTCACCTTCCTCGTCTTCATCACCTTCTACATCCCCTGCCTGTCGACATTCGCCGTGATGCTGAAGACGCTCGGCCGGCGCGATGCGTGGTTCTCGGTGCTGCTCTCGGTGGGCGGTGCGCTGCTCCTGGCCGGGCTGGCGCGCGTCGGCGCCGAGGCGGTGAAGCTGCTGCTCTAGCCGGCGACGCGCGCCGGTCCGGCTGTCGTCCGCTGCAGGCCCGGCGCGGCAGCCTCCCGTGCTGCCTCCATGAGCCAGAACCTACTGTTACGTAAACGTGACAAGCAAACCCGTACGCATGAAACGACAATAATGGGATAAGATTGCGACCCAGAAAGGTATGAATAATTCATGGAAAGCGAGGCATGCGCAGCCGACTCGACACAGAACAGATCGACAAGCTGATCGATACGATCCCGGGGGTCGTCTATCAGATCCGCTTCCCCCAGGTCGGCAACTGGAGCTTCGTCGGCATCAGCCGCGGGATCGAGCGGCTGGCCGAGGTCTCGGCGGACGAGATCTACGCCGACGCCGGCATCTTCCGGCAACTGATCATCGACGAGGACCGCGAACGCCATCTGGAAGCCATGCGCCGCGCCAGCCGGACCCTGCAGCACTGGGCGCACGAGTACCGGATCCGCACGCGCAGCGGCAGGCTGAAGTGGATCCTCGGCCAGGCCACGCTGGAGAAGCAGTCCGACGGATCGGTGCTCTGGTACGGCACCCTCAACGACATCAGCGAGCGCAAGCAGGCCGAGCAGCATCAGCGCGAGCGAGCGATCACGCGCTCGCCGGCGGCGCTGGCGATGCTCGACCGCGAGCTGCGCTACCTCGCTTGCAGCCCGCGCTGGAGCGTGCTGCACGACCTCGGCGAGCGTGACCTGCTCGGCCTTGCGCACGACGAACTCTTCCCCGACTACCCGCCACAGGTTTATGAGGCCCACCGCCGCGGGCTGTCAGGGGAACTCGCCTACGTCGAGGATTTCTGCATCGCGGCAGCGGACGGCAGCGAGCGCTGGCTGCGCGGCGAGGTGTGTCCCTGGTACGAGGCCGAAGGCAGCGTCGGCGGGATCGTCCTCTTTGCCGAGGACGTCAGCGAGCGTAAGCGGGTCGAACGCGCCCTGCGCGACAGTGAGGAGCGCCTGCGGCTGGCCGCCGAGGCGGCGCAGTTCGGCGTCTTCGCGCACGACCTTGTGACAGGAGAAGCCTTCTGGTCGTCGGGAATGCGCGGCATCCTCGGGCGCAACCCCGAGGATGCGCTTCCGAGCCCCTGCGAGGTGCCCGAGTTCGTGCATCCGGCGGATGTCGAGCTGGTGCGGGCAATGTACGACCGGATTGCCGACCCCGACGGTGACGGCGAGATCGACGACGTCTTCCGCATCGTCCGCCCGAAAGGCGAGGTACGCTGGGTCCAGGTCAAGGGCCTGGCGCAGTACGACGGAGAGGGCAGCGACTCGCGGCCGGTGCGCGTCAACGGCGTGCTGCTCGACGTCACCGCCAGCAAGCAGGCTGAACAGGCCTTGCGCGACAGCGAGACGAGCCTGCGGCTGGCCGCCGAGGCGGCACATTTCGGCGTCTTCGAGCGCGACCTGGAGACCGGAAGCGTCTTCTGGTCGGCGGAAATGTGCGCGATTCTCGGCATCGCGGCCGACGAGGTGCCGCAGCTCTTCGAACGGGCCCCCGACTTCGTCCATCCGGACGACGCGGAATCGGTGCACGCAGCCTTCGAGCACTCCTTCGATCCTGCCGGCGACGGCGAATTCGACAACACGCACCGCATCCTGCACAAGGATGGCAGCGTCCGCTGGATCCAGGTCAAGGGGCGCACGCAGTTCGCCGGCGAGGGTGAGGCACGCCATCCGCAGCTCGTCCGCGGCGTCGTCGTCGACGTCACCCGGCTCAAGCAGGCCGAGGCTGCCCTGCAGGCGAGCGAGGCCGACCTCAAGCGTGCGCAGCAATTGGGGAAGATCGGCAGCTGGCGCCTCGACATGCAGAACGGTCGACTGAGCTGGTCGGAGGAGACCTACCGCATCTTCGGCATTGCGCAGGACCGGCCGGTCGCCTATGAAGACTTCTTCGCCTGCATCCATCCGGAAGACCGGGAGCGCGTGCGCAGCAGCGGGCAGGCGGCCCGGAAGGGCCTGTGCTGCGAATATGAATACCGGATCGTCGCCGCCGGGCAGCTGAAATGGGTGCGCCAGCAGTCACAAATCGAACTCGACACGGACGGCGCCTGCATCAGTATTTTCGGCACCGCGCAGGACATCACGGCGCGCAAGGAAGCCGAGCAGGCGCTGCGCCAGGCCAAGGAAGCGGCCGACGCGGCGACCCGGGCCAAGAGCGCCTTCCTCGCGCACATGAGCCACGAGATCCGCACCCCGCTGAACGTGATGATCGGCGTCGGTGAACTCCTGCGCCAGGACATCAGCGACCCCGCGCAGGCGCGCAAGCTCGATCAACTCCGCGCCAATTCCGAGCATCTCCTGGCCATCGTCAACGACATCCTCGACCTTTCGAAGATCGAGTCCGGGCAGACCGAGATCCAGAGCCGCGACTTCCGGCTCGACGGCCTGCTCGAGCGGGTGATCCGTCTGTTTGCGGACCAGGCCGCCGAGAAAGGATTGTCGCTGACGGCCGAAGTCGCGCCGCGCCTGCGCGAGCTGCAGCTGCGCGGCGATCCCCTGCGCCTGTCGCAGGTCCTCATCAACCTGGTCGGCAACGCGATCAAGTTCACCGACCGCGGCGAAGTTCGCGTCAGCATCGCCGGCTGCCGTGAAGACGAGGACGCTGTCGCGCTGCGCTTCAGCGTTGCGGATAGCGGCTGCGGCATCGCGCAGGAAGACCGGCAGCGGCTTTTCCAGCCCTTCACCCAGGCCGAGGCGTCACAGACCCTGCATTACGGCGGCACCGGGCTCGGGCTCACCATCAGCCAGCGTCTGGTATCGCTGATGGGCGGCCGGATCGAGGTCGACAGCCTGCCCGGCCAGGGTAGCACCTTCACGTTCGATCTGGTGTTGCCGCGCGCGCAGGCGCCGGAGGCAGCCAGCGCGCCTGCCCTGCAGGCCGTGCACGACTTCTCCGGCAAGCACCTGCTGCTCGCCGAGGATCATCAGCAGAGCCGCGAGATCGTGCGCGAGATGCTGGAGAGAGTCGGCTGCGTGGTCGACATCGCAGCCGACGGCGCCGAGGCGGTCGAGCGCGCGCACAGTGCCAGCTACGACCTCATCCTGATGGACATGCAGATGCCGCGGATGAACGGACTGGAGGCGACGCGCGCCATCCGTGCGCTGCCCGGATGCGGTGCGACGCCGATCATCGCACTGACGGCCAATGCCTTCGTCGAGGATCGGGAGCGTTGCCTGGCAGCGGGAATGAACAGCCATGTCAGCAAGCCGGTGACGATGGCGGTGCTCGCCGCAGTGCTCGGCCAATGGCTGGTCGCTGCCGGCGGCGCGAGCCGACCCGGCGCCGACACGGCGGCGAGCGAGCTTTGCCACCCGCTGTTGCAGATTCCGGGGATCGAGGTCGACGCCGGATGGCGCTCGTCGGCGGAACGGGTCGCTCACTACCGTTCGCTGCTGGAGAAGTTCGTCGACAACAACAGCGACGCCATGCTGCGGCTACGCGCGCATCTCGCTGCCGGCGATCGGACGGCAGCGCTGGCCCTCGCGCACGACCTGCAGGGAATCGCAGGCTTCATCGGTGCACGCCGCGTCGCCGCCCTGGCGAACGAGATCGGCCAGTGCCTGCGCAGCGCTGCCGACGAGCCGGTCATCCTGTATCTGGTGGAGCAGTGCGCTGCCGAGTTGCGGGGCCTCGTCGCGGCCGTCGAGGACTTGCCGGCCGCGGCGGAGGTCAGGGCGGCCTGAGCCTGTATCGGCGGGGACTTCCGTTTAGCGTAATATGGCGCTGTCGGAAGACCCTAGGGAACTTGAGATGCTCGAAGCCGCGATCCGGCTGCGACTCACCGCACCGGAAAAGGTGCTCTTTGTCAGCGGTGACATCGAAGCCTTGCTGGGTTTCAGCCCGGAGGACTTCCTGTCGGGGCGCGTGTCGCTCGGGGAACGGATTCATCGTGATGACCTTGACCTTGCCGAGCGGCTGTGGGTAACCGGAAACGGCGCAGGCAGCTGCAACCTCCGCCTGCGCCATGCGGATGGACCCATCCGCTGCATCAGGGCCCAGTTCACGCGGGAGGCCGGCGTCCTCGACCTGCGCCTGCAGGATGCGAAGGGCCTGGCCCGGCCCGGTGCGGCCGAGGCGCTGCTGGCCAAGTGCAAGGCGATGCTGGCGATCACCGGCGACCAGGTCGCGTGCAAGGACCGCAACCACGTCTATGTGGCGAGCACCCGAAGGCAGCCCGATGCGGAGGACGGCTGCGCACTGACCGGGCTGACGGACTACGACGTATTCCCCGAGGAAGAGGCCGACCACTACTACCGCCTGGAACAAAGGGTATTCGCCGGGGAAGCGCTGGTCCAGGAAATCCGGGAGTTCGGCCGCAACGACGGCAGCCGGGGCTGGCTCGACCAGCGCAGGTATCCGCTGCGCGACGAGCAGGGCGAGATCGTCGGGGTCTTCTGCCTTTCCAGCGAGATCAGCGGCGCCAGCGCCGCCGGTGCCGGCATGCGCTATCGGGAAGCGCGTTTTCGCCGCATGTTCGAGGACAACCTCTCGATCATGCTGCTGATCTGTCCAGAAACCGGCAAGCTGCTCGACGCCAATGCGGCAGCGGCAAGCTTCTACGGCCATTCGGTCGCGCGCATGCGGACGATGAACCTGCGCCAGATCAGGATCGGACCGCAGCAGGAGATCGACGCCGACCTCGCACTCGCCAAGGACAAGGCGCGGGTTCTCTTCGTGTCCACGCACCGCCTGGCCAATGGCGAGGAAAGGACCGTCGAGGTGCGCCCGTCGCCGATGCGGATCGACGGGCGCCCGATGCTGTTCTCGATCATCAACGACATCTCCGAACGGCTGCTGGCCGAGCAAGCCTTGCGCGACAGCGAAGCGCGCCTGCGGCTGGCCGCCGAGGCAGCGAACTTCGGCATCTTCGAGCACGACTTCGCCAGCGGAGAAACCTTCTGTTCGGCGGGGATCTGGACCATCCTCGGACTGTCCAACGCTGCCTTGCCACCGCCGCTGGCGGCGATCGCCGCGCTGGTGCATCCGGACGACGCGGAAATCTTCGCCGCGATCTACGCTCGCGTCGTCGACCCGGCCGGCAACGGCGAGATCGACGACGCAGTGCGCATCGTTCGCGCCGACGGCAGCATCGGCTGGGTCCAGCTCAAGGGACTGGTGCAATACGAGGGCGAAGGCAGCCAGAGCCGGCCGGCCAAGGTCCACGGCGTACTCATCGACATCACGGCGCTGAAGCGGGTGGAACAGACCTTGCGCGAGGCCAAGGAAGCTGCCGACGCGGCGACCCGGGCCAAGGGCAGCTTCCTCGCCAACATGAGCCACGAGATCCGCACCCCGATCAACGTCATCATCGGCCTCGGCCACCTGCTCTGCCTCGACGAGCTCAAGCCGGGACAGCGGCGCAAGCTCGACGAACTGTGCAACGCCTCCGAGCATCTGCTGGCGCTGGTGAACGACATCCTCGACCTGTCCAAGATCGAGACCGGACAGATCGTCCTCGACCACAGCGATTTCACGCTCGGCACCGTCGTCGAGCGGGCGGTCCGGCTTTTCCAGGGACAGGCACGCGAAAAAGCCCTGCAACTGGCCATCGAAGTCGCGCCGCGCTTGCTTGAGCTGCGTCTGAACGGCGACGCCCTGCGTCTCTCGCAGGTGCTCATCAACCTGCTCGGCAACGCCATCAAATTCACCGAGCGGGGCAGCGTCCGCCTGTGCATCGACTGCGCCGGCGCGGCGACGGCGAACACCACGCTGCGCTTCGCCGTCTGCGATACCGGCTGCGGCATCGCCGCGGCCGCCCGCGAGCACCTGTTCGAGCCCTTCGTGCAGGCCGATGCATCGACGACGCGCGAATACGGTGGCAGCGGGCTCGGCCTGGCGATCAGCCAGCGCCTGGTGTCGCTGATGGGCGGCACGATCCAGGTCGACAGCGACGTGGGACGTGGCAGCTGCTTCAGCTTCGCGCTGACCCTGGCGCTCGGCAGGGGCGGCGAGCCCGAGCGCGCGCCGCCCGCCGCAGCGGCGAGCGACTTGTCCGGCGTCTCAGTCCTGCTCGCCGAGGATCATCCGCAAAGCCAGGAGATCGTGCTGGAGATGCTGGAGCGACTCGGCTGCCGGGCCGACGTCGCCAGCGACGGCGCCGAAGCGGTCGAATGCGCGCGCGCGCAGCGCTACGACCTGATCCTGATGGACATCCAGATGCCGCGCCTGGACGGCCTCGACGCCACGCGTGCCATCCGCGAACTGCAGGGATACCGCACGACGCCGATCATCGCTCTGACGGCGTATGCCTTTGCCGAGGACCGCCAGCGCTGCCTCGACGCCGGGATGAGCTGTCACCTCGGCAAGCCGGTGACGCCAGCCGAGCTCGCCAGAGTCATCGGCCAGTGGCTGCCCGGGCTGAGCGTCACCCGGGCGGCGGCGGAGCCGGCGGTCGACGATGCCGTCGATGGCGCCCTGCTGGCCATTCCCGGCATCGAAGTGGATCCGCACTGGTGTGCGTCGAGCGAACAGATCGCCTACTTCCGTTCCCTGCTCGAACGTTTCGTCAACGACAAGGAACTGGCCGAGCTGTTTGCGCACCTGCGCGCCGGCGAGAGCGCTGCGGCCGCGTCCGCAGCGCACAAGCTCAAGGGAATCGCCGGCTTCGTCGGCGCCCGGCGCGTCGCTTTCCTGGCCGGCGAAATCGAGCGGGCCTTGCGCCAGGGCAAGGGCGGGGCGGTGATCGAGGCACTGGCGCGCGAATGTGCCGCCGAGGTGGCTCGCATCGCCTCTGCACTGAAGCAGCCGCCAGCGAGCAGGCAAGCCGACAACGGCACCCGCGCCAAGGGAGAGGGATCATGAATCGACACGATGAAGACGGCGACCAGCCAGCCGAGAACGGCAGCTTTTTCCGTGGCTTGATCCGTTACGAGCAGCAGCTGCCGGTCCGCCAGATCGCGTATTACCTGTGCGGTGAAATCCGTGAGCCGCAGTACTACACGGAACTGTTCTACACGCTGCGCACCGCCGCCGAGACCGACCTCGTCTACCTGCACCTGAACTCGGAAGGTGGCGACTTCAACACCGGGCTGCAGATCATCAACAACGTCCTCGCTTCCCCGGCACGCGTCGTCACGGTCCTCGAAGCGCGCGCCTACTCGATGGCGGCGCTCATCTTCCTGTGCGGCGACGAACTCGTCGTGCATGACAACTGCCAGCTGATGTTCCACATCTACTCGGGAATCTTTTCCGGCAAGGGCAACGAACAGCAGGCCGAAGTGCTGGCGATCGCCAACTGGTTCGAAAAGGTGATGACCCGGATCTGCTCGCCGTTTCTGTCCACGGCCGAGATCGGCAGCATCCTCAAGGGCTCCGACGTGTGGATGGACTCCGACGAGATCCGCCGTCGCCTGCAGCGCTTGAAGCGCGCCAGCGCCAAGGCCGCGCGCCGTAAGAAAGCGACGCTGGCGCCACGGGAGGACTGAAGGAGGGCCGCGACGGCAGAGCGGTCCGTCGCCCCGCCGACAAAGTGGAGCGCGCCGCCTCGTAATCAAATAGAATGGACGGACGGTTCAGCACGACCGGGGCTCCCTGCAGCGCAGGGAGCGCGATCTCAAACCTGCAAAGGGAACGCTCATGAACACCGATACCGAACAATTCGTCGCTGCCAACCAGGCGGCGGTCGATGCACTGATGGCGGTCGCCAGCACGGCGCTCGCTTCCGCCGAGCGCATCACCAACCTGAACCTCAGCGCCGCCCGCGCCGCCCTGGAGGATACCGCCAGCGGCACCCGGGCGGTCATGGCGGCGAAGGATCCGCAGGCAGCCCTCTCCGCCCAGACGTCGCTGTTGCAACCGAACATCGAGCGGGCAACCGACTACTCGCGTTCGCTCTACGCCATCTCGGCGCAGACGCAGCAGGAGATGAGCAAGCTGTTCGAGGCGCAGTTGGGCGCCTTCCAGCAGACCTTCGTCGGCATGTTCCAGCAGGCAGCCAAGGCGGCCCCCGCCGGCTACGAGCACATCGCGCCGCTGCAGAACGCGATTGCTGCCGCCAGCGCCGCCTTCGCCAACCTCAACAACATCGGCAAGCAGTTCGCCGAGGGCGCCCAGGCCAACATCGACGCCTTCACCAAGGCGACTACCCGCAAGTGAGCCTGCCAGCGGCGAAGACGCCTTCGCCGCTCACCGCCAGCCCTGCCGCCAGCGCGTCGGGTCGCACAGCTCGCGCCATGGCAGGATACGGCTGCGGCGCGAGTAAACCGCCTCGAGCTCGACCTCGCGCAAGGGCGAGCCCGGGTCGGCGGGCTCGACGAGGCGGGTGACGATGAAATGCTTTTCCTTGTCGCGCACCTCGACCGCAGTCCATTTGCTGAGCAGGAGCTTCCCCGGATTGAGGCGCAGCGACATCAGGCGTTCTGCTCCAGGTAGTGCGCCTTGACCGCCTGGTTGCGCTGTTCGAACTCCTGGCGCAGCTCGCGCCGCATCTTCGCCGACTCGAAACGCCGCTTCTCGTCCGGCGTCGACGGCGAGAAGGAGGGGACGAGGCAGGGCTTGCCGTCGTCGTCGACCGCGACCATCGTGAAGAAGCAGCTGTTGGCGTGGCGCACCGTATGCGTGCGGATGTTCTCGGTGATGACCTTGACGCCGATCTCCATCGAGGTCTTGCCGACGTAGTTGACCGAAGCGAGGAAGGTCACCATCTCGCCGACGTGGATCGGCTGGCGGAACATCACCTGGTCGACCGACAGGGTGACGACGTACTTGCCGGCGTAGCGGCTGGCGCAGGCGTAGGCGACCTGGTCGAGCAGCTTGAGGACGATGCCGCCGTGGACGTTGCCCGAGAAGTTGGCCATGTCGGGGGTCATCAGCAGCGTCATCGTCATCTGCCGGAGCGAAAGTGAATCGGAAGGGGTGGGAGTGCTCGTATTCACAGCCTGTTCCTGAAAGGGTGGTTTGCTGGAGAAAGTGGATCAGCGTGCCGGGGCCGCATCCGCCGCGCCCTTGACCACGCCGTAGCGCGCCAGCGTGCGCGTGCGGGCCAGCGCATGGTCGACGAGCGGCGCCGGATAATCGCGACCGATGACGACCGAACAGGCGCGCTGCTCGGCGGCGGGAAGCAGCCAGGGGGCGTGGATGTGGCGGTCGGGCAGATTGGCCAGCTCGGGGAGATAGCGGCGGATGAAGCAGCCGGCGGGATCGAAGCGCTCCGACTGCGTCACCGGATTGAAGATGCGGAACCACGGCTGCGCATCGCAGCCGGTCGACGCCGACCACTGCCAGCCGCCGTTGTTGGCGGCAAGGTCGAAGTCGTTCAGGTGCTCGGCGAAGAAGGCCTCGCCGCGCCGCCAGTCGATGCCGAGGTCCTTGCACAGGAAGGAGGCGACGACCATGCGCAGGCGGTTGTGCATGTAGCCGCTGCGCGCCAGCTGGCGCATCGCCGCGTCCACCAGCGGATAGCCGGTGCGCCCCTCGCACCACGCGCGGAAGTTCGCGTCGGCGACTTCGCCCTCCTCCCAGACGACCACGTCGTACTCGGGCTTGAACGAACGGCCGACGACGTGGGGGAAACGGTCGAGGATCATGAAGTAGAAGTCGCGCCAGATGAGTTCGCCGAGCCAGACGCGGGCCCCCTCGGCATCGGCACCTGCAGCGAGGCGCGCGGCGTTGGCGAGTGCCGCCAGCCGGCGGATCGACACCGTGCCGAAGCGCAGATGCACCGACAGGTAGGAGACGCCACGCACGGCCGGAAAGTCGCGCTGCTCGTGGTAACGGCCGAGGCGGTTGCGGAACTCGTCGAGCGTCGCGCGCGCGCCGCTCATCCCGCAGCGGATGCCGAGCGCGGCGAGACCAGTCGGCGCGAAGCCGAGCTCTGCGAGCGTCGGCAAGCCGGCCAGGTGCGGCGGCACCGGCTGCAGGACGCCACCGCCGGCGCCGTCGGCGGGCGCCAGGTCGTCCTCGGCAAGACGCTTCAGCCAGGCGTTGCGGTAGGGCGTGAACACCGTGTACGGGCGCCCGGACTGCGTCAGCACTTCGGCGCCGTCGAACACCACCTGGTCCTTGAAGTCCTCGAAGCCGATCCCGGCAGCGGCGAGTTCGCGCGCCACCTCGGCGTCGCGTTGCTTGGCGGCGGGCTCGTAGTCGCGGTTGGCGAAAACCGCGTCGACGCCGAGTTCGCGCGCGAGCCGCGGAATCTCGGTGCGCGCCACCGCGTGGCGGACGATCAGCCCGCCGCCGCGCGCGCGCAGCACCTCGCCGAGTTCGGCGACGCTCTGGTGGATGAACTCGACGCGACGGTCGTCGCGCCGCGGCAGGCGGTCGAGGATTTCGCGATCGAAGACGAAGACGCAATGCACGCGACGGGCGCGGCGCAAGGCCTCGGCGAGCGCGGCATTGTCCTCGTCGCGCAGATCGCGACGGAACCAGACGAGGATGGAGTCGAACATTTCGGCAGCAGCAAGTGAACAGCCGCCATTATTGACCATTGCGACGCCGGCGGCAGCCCCCCTGCCCAGGCCGGCGCCGCCGGACGACTGCCCGGGCACGTGCGAGGGCGCCACAACAAAGACAACACATTTACACAAAAAGGCAGGACTCCGGCGGCTCTGGCGGTCGCCTGCAGCCGGCTTATTGTCAATCATTCTCAACCACTTGGCGCCGCGCCCGGGAAGCTGCAGTGAAGCGCATACTGTACAAATATGCTGCTACAATCACCTCGATGACGGCGTGCGGCATGTTGCTGTCGTGGGGCTAAACCCGAGCAATCTGGCGGGTTGTTGCGACGCGGCAAAGTTCCTATAATGCGGATCTCACGAACGCTCAAGGGCCACCAGACTCTTGCGCGCATCAACCCCGGGACGCAGCAAGCCGCGTCCCGCCATGCAGGCCGGACCAGACCTCCGGCCGCGCCGTGACCGGCCTCGTGGCCCGCACCCCAAAGGACGCGGACACCGATCCCGGGCAAGTTCGCAGACAACAGCCAGCTTCAGCACCTCCGTCCTTCCCGGCCGGGCGAGCTGCGCTTGGCCGTGGCGATCGAGGCACTCGTCGTTCACGAGACACATGACCCCGACCCGATCCGTCGGGGGTGGAGCGCGTAATGGAAAATGCATCAACCCTGGCAGTGGCGGGCGTGTTCATGGCAGTGCTCGGCATCGCACTCGCCGGCGTCCTGGCGGCCGCCAATCGTAAACTCTATGTCTGGGAAGACCCGCGCATCGGCGAGGTCGAGGACCTGCTGCCGAAGTCGAACTGTGGTGCCTGCGGCTACGCTGGCTGCCGCGCCTTCGCCGAGCTCGCGGTCAACGGCGAGGTCATTCCCGCCCAGTGCACGGTCAGTTCGCCCGATGCGCGCGAGGCGATCGCCAGCCTGATCGGCGTCGAGGCCGGCAGCATCGAGCGCAAGGTCGCCCGTCTCGCCTGCGGCGGCGGGCGCCACGTCGCCTACCTGCGCGCCCAGTATTCGGGACTGAAGACCTGTCGCGCGGCTGCCGTGGTCGGCGGCGGCGGCAAGGAATGCGCCTGGGGCTGCCTCGGGCTCGGTGACTGTGTCACCGTCTGCAAGTTCGGCGCGCTCTCGCTCAACCAGTACGGCCTGCCGGTGGTCGACGCCGACAAATGCACGGCCTGCAACGACTGCGTCGAAGCGTGCCCGAAGGGCCTCTTCTCGATCGAGCCGGCCGCCAACAAGCTGTGGATCAACTGCAAGAACCACGCCGATGGCGAAACCGCCGAGGCCGCCTGCGAGGTCGCCTGCACCGCCTGCGGCAAGTGTGTCGTCGACGCCGCACCCGACCTGATCCGGCTGCAGAACAACCTCGCGGTGATCGATCGGTCGCTGATGGAGAAGGCCGAGCGTTCGGCGATCGACCGCTGCGCGACCGGCGCCATCGTCTGGTTCGAGAACCCGAACGTCGCGATCAAGGGCAAGGCGGCCTACAAGATCCTGCGCAAGGAAGCGCTGCCAGTGCTCAGCTCGTGAGCCTCCCGATGACCGCTGTCGCCCGCGCGCGCCCAGTCTGCGCGCGCCACTCCCCAAACACCCGCCGCGGCCGGCGCCCTTGCGCCCGCCGTCGCCACGGCCGCTGACACGGCCGCGCACCGCATTCATTGATCCGGAGAAACCAAGCCATGTTGAAGAAACTCTTCCAATTCTCGTCGCCCGAAAACGGGACGTCCGCGCCGCAGGAAGGGCAGACGGTGAAGTACCCCGGCGTGCGCGACGCCGTCGACGGCAACACCGCAGTGATCCATGTCGAGCGCGAGGCCTCCGACGCCGCCGGTGCCTACCCGATCACGCCCTCGACGCAGATGGGCGAATACTGGGCCGAGGAAGCCGCCGCCGGCCACCTCAATGTCTCCGAACGGCCGCTGATCTTCGTCGAACCCGAGTCCGAGCACGCCGCCGCGGGCGTCACCGCCGGCATGGCGATGACCGGCCTGCGTGCGGTCAACTTCTCGTCGGCGCAGGGCGTCGCCTTCATGCACGAGTCGCTCTACGGCGCCGTCGGCAAGCGCCTGCCCTACGTGCTCAACATGGGCTGCCGCGCGATCACCAAGGCCTCGCTCAACGTTCACTGCAGCCACGACGACTACCACTGCGTCGACGACACCGGCTTCATCCAGGTGATGGCGAAGAACGCCCAGGAAGCCGCCGACCTCAACCTGATCGCGCGCAAGACCGCCGAGCTGTCGCTGACGCCGGCGATCGTCGGCCAGGACGGCTTCCTGACCACGCACCTGATCGAGTCGGCGCTCCTGCCCGAGCGTGAGCTGGTCGCCGAGTTCCTCGGCCGTCCCGACGACATCATCGACACGCCGACCCCGGCGCAACAGATGATCTACGGTCCGAAGCGCCGCCGCATCCCCTCGCTGTGGGATGTCGACGCGCCGCTCGTCTCCGGTGTCGTGCAGAACCAGGACGCCTACATGCAGGCGGTCGCCGCGCAGCGCCCGTACTTCTTCGCGCACATCAGCGAGATCTCCGAACAGTGCATGGCCGAATACGCCGAGCTGACCGGCCGCCGCTACAACCGCATCTCAACCTACCGCGTCGCCGACGCCGACTACCTGATCGTCGGCATGGGCTCGATGATCGTCCAGGCCGAGGCGGTCGCCGACTACCTGCGCGAGACGCGCGAGATCAAGGTCGGTGTCGTCAACATCACCATGTTCCGCCCCTTCCCAGGCGACCTGCTCGGCCACATCCTGCGTGGCAAGAAGGGCGTCGCCGTACTCGAGCGCACCGACCAGCCGCTGTCCGAAGACCTGCCGCTGATGCGTGAAGTGCGCGCGACGGTGGTCAAGTGCGTCGAGAACGGCATGTCGCCGAACAACCCGGTTTATGCCGACTACGCCTCCTACGGCCAGGGCGACATGCCGCGCCTGTACTCGGGCTGCTACGGCCTCGGCTCGCGCGACATGCAGCCGGAAGCGATGATCGGCGCCGTCGAGAACATGCTCGAAGCCGGCGAACGCCGCAAGTTCTTCTACCTGTCGGTCGACTTCCAGCGCGACCCGCTCAACCCGAAGGACGAGATCCACCAGCAGGAACTCGCCGCCGCCTACCCGCGCATCAAGGAACTCGCCGTGCGCGGTTCGGAGAACCCGAACCTGCTGCCGAAGGGCGCGATCACCGTGCGCATGCACTCGATCGGCGGCTGGGGCGCGATCACCACCGGCAAGAACCTCGCGGTGACGCTGTTCGAACTGCTCGGCTATGACATCAAGGCCAACCCGAAGTACGGCTCCGAGAAGAAGGGCCAGCCGACCACCTATTACCTGTCGGCGGCGCCGGAACCGATCCGCGTCAACAGCGAATACCTGTTCGTCGACGTCGTCCTCTCGCCCGACCCGGCGGTGTTCGGCCACAGCAACCCGCTCGCCGGCCTGAAGAAGGGCGGCACCTTCATCATCCAGTCCAACCTCGGCGACGAGACCTGGGCGAGCTTCCCGCTGTGGGCACAGAAGCAGATCGTCGACAACGACATCCACGTCTTCTATATCGACGCCTTCCAGGTCGCACGTGAGGAAGCCGGCAGCGCCGAACTGATGCTGCGCATGCAGGGCATCGCCTTCCAGGGCGCCTTCTTTGCCGCCAGCCCGGTGATGAAGAACGCCAACCTGAGCGAAGCGACGCTGTTCAAGGCGATCGAGGACCAGCTGAAGGCCAAGTTCGGTGGCAAGGGCGCGAGCGTCGTCGCCAACAACCTGCGCGTGGTCGAGCGCGGCTTCCACGAACTGAAGGAGATCACCGACAAGGTCGTCGGCGTCACGCGCAAGGGCGCGGTGACCAAGGAAGTCGGCCTGCCGGTGATGTTGAAGGAAATCCCGCAGGGCGAAGGCAAGCAGGTCGACATCCACCGCTTCTGGGAGCAGACCGGCTACTTCTACCAGACCGGCCGCGGTAGCGACAACCTGGTCGACCCGTTCATCGGCATGTCGGTGATGCCCGCCTCGACCGGCGTCTTCCGCGACATGACCGGCATCCGCTTCGAGCAGCCCGAGTGGATCGCCGAGAACTGTACCGCCTGCGGCAAGTGCTACACGCAGTGCCCGGACAGCGCCATCCCCGGACTCGTGTCGACGGTCGGCGACGTCTTCGCCACCGCCATCGGCCGCATCGAGAACGGCGGCCAGCCGACCCGCTTCCTGCGCCGTGCCGTGCGCACGGTCGAGAAGAAGCTGCGCGAGCTGATCACCGGTGACGGCGTGCGCGTCAATGAAGCGCTGGCCAAGGCCATCGCCGCGACCGTCGCCGAGGCGCCCGAGAGCGAGCGCGCCAAGACCGCCGAGGAACTCGGCTGGCTGTCCGAGCAGGTCGGCGACTTCAAGTTCTCCGCGACCAAGCCGTACTGGTCGCAGCTGGAGAAGAAGGCCAAGGGCAGTGGCGGCCTCTTCTCGATCACCGTCAACCCCTACACCTGCAAGGCCTGTGGCCTGTGCGTCCAGGTCTGCGAGGACGACGCGCTGAAGATGACGACGCAGACCGAAGAGACGGTCGCGAAGATGAAGAAGGACTGGGGCGTCTGGCTCGACCTGCCGACGACGCCGCAGCAGTTCTCGCGCATCGACAGTCTCGACGAGAAGATCGGCGCGCTCGACACGCTGCTGCTCGACAAGCGCAACTACAACTCGATGAGCTGCGGCGACGGCGCCTGCCTGGGCTGCGGTGAGAAGACCGCGATCCACCTGTTCACCTCGACCGTCACCGCGCTGATGCAGCCGCGCGTCAAGTCCTTCGTCGCCAAGATCGACGACCTGATCGACCGCCTCGAAAAGCACGTGCGCATGAAGCTGACCGAGTCGATCGACATCGCCGACACCGCGGCGATGGTCGCCGCCGTCGAAGCGACGCGCGACCGCGACCTGACCCTGGCCGAGTTGTCGTCCAAGGTGATGGCCGACAAGCCCTCGCGCCCGCTCGACCCGCAGTGGGTGCGCTCGGTCGCGCAACTGCTCGAAAAGCTGAAGGACCTGCGCTGGCGCTACGTCGAAGGCCCGACCAAGCGCGGCCGTGCCGAGATGGGCATCGTCAACGCCACCGGCTGCACCTCGGTGTGGGCGTCGACCTACCCCTACCACCCCTACCCCTTCCCGTGGACCTCGCACCTCTTCCAGGACTCGCCGTCGGTGGCGATGGGCCTGTTCGAAGGTCACATGGCGAAGATGGCCGAAGGCTTCAAGGCCGTGCGTATGGCCGAGCTCGAGCTCGCCGGCGAGTACTCGCCCGAGAAGCACGACGACTTCTTCAAGCGCTTCACCTGGGACCAGTTCAGCGAGGAAGAATGGCACCTCTGCCCGCCGGTCGTCAGCGTCGGCGGTGACGGCGCGATGTACGACATCGGCTTCCAGAACCTGTCGCGCGCGCTGATGTCGGGCATGCCGGTCAAGGTGCTGGTCGTCGACACGCAGGTGTACTCGAACACCGGTGGCCAGGCCTGTACCTCGGGCTTCATCAGCCAGGTCTCCGACATGGCGCCGTTCGGCAAGGCGAAGAAGGGCAAGAGCGAAGCGCGCAAGGAAATCTCCCTGATCGGCATGGCGCACCGCACCGCCTACGTGATGCAGAGCACCATCGGCAACGTGAACCACCTGCTCGAAGGCTTCATCGACGGTCTCAACAGCCGTCGTCCGGCGCTGTTCAACATCTACGCCGTCTGCCCGCCCGAACACGGCGTCGGCGACGACCGTGCCACCGCGCAGAGCAAGCTCGCCGTCGAAGGCCGCGCCTACCCGCTGTTCAAGTTCGACCCGGACCTCGGCACCACCTTCAGCGAGTGCGTCAGCCTCGAAGGCAACCCGTCGATGGACACCGACTGGCCGACCTACAAGCTGCGCTACCTCGACCCGAAGGGCAACGAACAGTCGCTGACGCTGCCGATGACCTTCGCCGACTTCGCCGCCACCGAAGCGCGCTTCGCCAAGCAGTTCAAGCGCGCGCCGCAGGAAACCTGGAACGGCGACATGATCCAGCTCGCCGACTTCCTCGAACTGCCGGCCGAGGAACGCGAAGGCCGCTTCCCGTTCATCTGGGGTGTCGACCGCAAGAACCAGCTGACGCGCCTCCTGGTCGCCGAGGAACTGGTCCTCGCCACCGAGGAACGCCTGCAGTTCTGGCGCCAGCTGAAGGACGTCGCTGCCAAGCCGGTCGAAGCCGTCGATCCGGCAGCGATCGCCGCCGAGGTGCGCGCCGACCTGGTCGCCCGCATCACGGCCAGCCTCGGTGTCTCCGGCGAAGCGCTTGCTGCCGCTCCGGTCGCGGCTGCCCCGGCCGCCGCCGCTGCGGCACCGGCGGCAGCCCCTGCGGCTGCGCCTGCCGCCGATGGCTACGAGGCGGTCTGGGTCGATAGTCCCGACTGCACGGCCTGCGACGAGTGCATCAACATCGCGCCGAAGGTGTTCGCCTACAACGACCAGAACCAGGCCGTCGTGATCGACGCCAAGGGAGCGAAGTTCGCCGACATCGTCAAGGCCGCCGAGAAGTGCACCGCCAGCTGCATCCATCCGGGAACGCCGTGGAACAAGAGCGAACCGGGCGTCGAGAAGCTGATCGCGCGCGCGGCGAAGTTCAACTGAAGCCGGGATGAACTGACGCGGAGCACTGCGGCGGCGGGCGCCGGGGCAGGCCGAAAGGCCTCCCGGCGCGCGCCGTCGCGGCCACAGAGCACACCATGAAAATATCCTCCTACATTCGCGGCGAGGTCTTCGAGCGCGGCATTCACCCGCCGGCACAGAAGCTGACGGCGGACCTGCCGATCCGCCGCCTGCCTTTCCCGCCGCAGGTCGTCGTCCCCGTGTCGCAGCACATCGGCAAGCCGCCGCGCGTCGTCGTCCGCGTCGGCCAGGAAGTCGTACGCGGGCAACCACTCGCGCTCGCCGAAGACTGGCTGTCGGTGCCGCACCACGCGCCGGTCACCGGCGTCGTCGAAGCGATCGAACTGCGCCCGAGTGCGCGCGGACCGTGGACCCAGTCCATCGTCATCAGGACCCATCCGGGCGCCAGCCAGGAAGACCTGTGGGCGCAGCCGCGCGACCTGTCGACGGCGAGCGGCCAGGAAATCCTGCAGGCGATCTGGGATACCGGCATGGTCGGGCTGGGCGGTGCCGCCTTCCCGACGCACGCCAAGCTGTCGGTGCCGAAGCAGGCGAAGGCGCACACGCTGGTGGTCAATGGCTGCGAGTGCGAGCCCTACCTGACCTGTGACCATCGCCTGATGGTCGAGCACGCCGACGACCTGATCGCCGGCATCCACTACGGGCTGCGTGCCACCGGCGCGGTGCGCGCGATCATCGGCGTCGAGAACAACAAGCCCGAGGCGATCAAGGCCATCCAGGCCGCGATCGACCGCGACAAGTTGCTCAGCAGCGAGCACGAGATCCACGTCGAGGCGGTGCCGACCAAGTACCCGCAGGGATCGGAAAAGATGCTGCTGATGGCGCTGTTCGGCGTCGAGATCGCCGCCGGCGCACTGCCGATCTCGCTCGGCATGGTCGTGAACAACGTCGGCACGCTGGCCGCGCTCGGCCGCCTGCTGCCGCGCGGACAGGGGCTCACCGAGCGCGTGGTGACGGTGACCGGCCCCGGCGTCGCGCGTCCGGGTGACTACCGCGTGCCGATCGGCACCCCGCTGCAGTTCATCCTCGACACCGTCGGCGCACCGGCCGAGTCGCGCGAGGTCATCCTCGGCGGGCCGATGATGGGACAGGCGGCGCCTTCGCTCGACGTCCCGGTCACCAAGGGCGTCTCCGGCGTGCTGGTCTTCCGCGGCGAGGACCTCGCATCCCGGCAGAAGCGTTCGACCTACCCGTGCATCAAGTGCGGCGAGTGCGTCGAATCCTGTCCGATGGGGCTCAACCCGTCGCAGCTCGGCATGCTCGCAGCCAAGCGCGAGTACGAGACGATGGGCGAGCAATACTTCCTCGGCGACTGTTTCGAATGCGGCTGCTGCACCTACGTCTGCCCGTCGAACATCCCGCTGGTACAACAGTTCCGTGTCGCCAAGCAGGTGCTGCGGGAAAGGGCCGCGTCATGAGCGCACGCATCGAACTGCGCACCGCGCCGCACGTGAAGAGCCCGCGCACGGTCGAAACGATCATGCGTACGGTGGTGCTGTCGCTGCTGCCGATCTGCCTCTTCTTCATCTACCAGTACGGTATCTCGGCGGCAGCGTCGATCCTCGTCGTCACCGGCGCCTGCCTCGTCGCCGAACGCGCCTCGACGCGCGCCGGTGGCCAGTCGGGCGACATCGGCGACTGGTCGGCGACGATCACCGGGCTCCTGCTGGCGCTGTCGCTGCCGCCCGGATTCCCGCTGTGGATGGGCGCCATCGCCGGCCTGGTCGCGATCTTCCTCGGCAAGTCGATCTTCGGTGGTCTCGGCCGCAACGTCTTCAACCCGGCGCTGGTCGGCCGGGCCTTCGTGCAGGCAGCCTTCCCGACCGCGATCGCGAGCTACACGCCCTCGTTCCTGCCCGGCCGCTTCGGCGAGTTCATCCCGTCCTCACTGGCGCTGCCGTTCATGCAGCCGCCCGCGACCGACGCCTGGGTCAAGGCGATGCAGATCGACGCGATCGCCAGCGCGACGCCGCTGTCGCAATTCAAGTTCGAGGGCGTCGTCGCCGGTTTCGACCAGTTGCTGACCTCGCTCGGCGGGCACCTGGCGGTCGGTCCGTCGCCGCTGCTGATCCTCGCCTGCGGTCTGTTCCTCGCCTACCGGCGCTACCTCGACTGGCGCATCCCGGTGGCGGTGCTCGGCTCGGCGGTCGTGCTCGGCTGGGCGCTGCATGCCTTCGACCCCGTCCGCTTCGCCGACCCCGGCTTCGTGCTGCTCTCGGGCGGCCTCATGCTCGGCGCCATCTACATGGCGACCGACATGGCGACCTCGCCGGTGACGCCGAAGGGTGCCCTGCTCTACGGCGCGCTGATCGGCGTGCTGACGGTGGTGATCCGCGACTTCAGCGGCCTGCCCGAAGGCGTCATGTACGCGATCCTGATCGCCAACGCGGCGGCGCCGCTGATCGAGCGCGTCACGCAGCCGACCCCGTTCGGTCGCGGCCCCAGCAGCAAGGTACGCCGTGCCACCTACCCGCTGACCCCGTCCTACATCTCGCGCGAGGAGCATCACGCCGTCGTCCCGGAAAAGGGCAGCTTCAAACCGAAGGTGAATCAATGAACGCGCCAGCAACACCTCCCAGCGCGCCCGCCACGCCGACGGTGCCGATGATCCGCACGCTCGGGCTGGTAGCAGCCCTGTGCGGGCTGATCATCGTCGGCGCCTATCAGGGCTCGCTGTCGGCGGTACAGGAAAACAAGCGCATCGCGCTCGAACGCGCGGTATTCAAGGTCCTGCCGACGGCCAAGTCGATCGGCGAGTATTTCGCCACCGGCAACGGTGTCACCGTCGCCAGCGGCGAGACGCCGGCCGGCGCCATCCGCTTCTACGCCGGCTACGACGAGAAGGGGCAACTCGCCGGCATCGCCGCCGAGGGTGCCGCCAAGGGCTACTCGGACTTCGTGCGCATCCTCTTCGCGTGGGTTCCCGACTGCCAGTGCGTCACCGGCTTCGGCCTCGTCGCCTCGCGCGAAACCCCCGGCATCGGCGACAAGATCCTCGTCGATAAGGACTTCCTCGCCAACTTCAAGGCGCTCGAAGTCCGTTTGAACGAGGACATGAGCGCACTCGCCAACGAGGTGAAGACGGTCAAGCACGGCACCAAGACGGCGCCGTGGCAGATCGACGCGATCTCCGGCGCGACGATCACCTCGCGTGCGGTCGGCAAGGGCATCAACGACGCGTCGCAGGCGCTGTTGCCGCGCATCGCCGGGCATCTCGACTTCATCAGGAATAAGCCATGAGCCTCGACAAAGCGAAGAACCTCGACGAATTCATGGAGGGTATCTGGCGCCAGAACCCCGTGTTCGTGATGGCGCTCGGCATGTGCCCGACGCTCGCGGTCACCGTCTCGGCGATCAATGCGCTGTCGATGGGCGTGGCGACGACCTTCGTGCTCGTCTGCTCCTGCCTGCTCGTCTCGCTGCTGCGCAAGGTGGTGCCGAAGGAGGTGCGCATCGCCACCTACATCGTCATCATCGCGACCTTCGTCACCGTCGTCGATTACGCGATCCAGGCGATCAGCCTGACGCTGTACGAAGCGCTCGGCGCCTTCATCCAGTTGATCGTCGTGAACTGCGTGATCCTCGGCCGCGCCGAAGCGCACTCGTCGAAAGTGCCGCCGCTGCCGGCGATGATCAATGCGGCCGGCATGGGGGTGGGTTTCACGATCGGCCTGCTCGCGCTCGGCACCGTACGCGAGATCTTCGGCAACGGCACCCTGTTCGGCATCTCGCTGTTCGGCGAGAGCTTCCAGCCGTGGGTGATCATGGTCCTGCCGCCCGGCGGCTTCTTCGTCCTCGGCGGCTGGCTCATGTTCTTCGCCTGGTGGGCAAAACGCAAGGAAGGCAGCAAGGCAGTTCCTGCAGAGGGGCATCAACATGCATGATTCGGCCGCACAGATCTTCATCAGCGCGCTCCTGGCGAACAACTTCGTCCTCGCCATGTTCCTCGGGCTGTGCCCGTTCCTCGGCGTTTCCAACAAGCTGGGCACGGCCTTCCCGATGGGGGTGGCGACGACCTTCGTGATGATCGTCGCCTCGCTCTGCGCCTTCGGCCTCAACCTGCTGCTGTCGGCGCTCGGCCTCGACTTCCTGCGCCTGATCTCGTACATCGTGATCATCGCCTCGGCGGTGCAACTGGTCGAGATGGTGCTGAAGAAGCACAGCCCCAGCCTGTTCCGCGCGCTCGGCATCTTCCTGCCGCTGATCACCACCAACTGCGCGGTGCTCGGCGTCGCGCTGTTCCAGACCGCGCGCGAGTACGACTTCGTCCAGTCGCTCGCCTTCAGTCTCGGCGGCGGTGCGGGCTTCACGCTGGCGCTGGTACTGATGGCCAGCGTGCGCGAGCGCCTGCAGCTGTCGGAAGTCCCCAGCCTCATGCAGGGGACGGCGATGACGCTGATGCTCGCCGGCATCCTCTCGCTCGGCTTCATGGGCTTCGCCGGCGTCGGCAGCTGAACGTGGGCACCTACCTCGCCACCATCGCCGCGGTCTTCGCGCTGCTCGTCGCCGGCATCGGCGTCGACCGGCTTTACCGCAGATTCGCGGCGCAGAACCCCGAGCTCGGCCCCTTCCGTAGCAGCGACGGCTGCAGTTGCTGCGCGCAGAAGAACAGCTGCACGACCAAGGGCTGCGACTGAGTCCGCCGGGGACGCACTCCGTCCCCGGCCGCTCCCGCCTGCCGCTTGGACTCCGCCGGCGACGCCGCTAGAATGCGCCCATGCACAGCGTCAACCTCACCGACCACTTCCTGATCGCGATGCCGGCGATCGGCGATCCGATCTTCGCGCGTTCGCTGGTCTACGTCGCCGAGCACAACGAGCGCGGCGCGCTCGGCCTGATCGTCAACCGTCCGACCGACCTCGCGCTCGGCACCCTGTTCGAGAAACTCGACAAGCCGCCGAAGGGCGACGCGCTCGGCGCGCGCCCCGTCTATTTCGGCGGCCCGGTGCATACCGACCGCGGCTTCGTGCTGCACCGGCCGATCGGCCACTGGCAGTCGACGCTCGCGGTCAATGATCGCGTCGGGCTGACCAGTTCGCGCGACATCCTCGACGCGGCGGCAGAGCACGGCGAGCCCTCCGACCTGATCGTCACCCTCGGCTACGCCGGCTGGTCGGCCGGCCAGCTCGAGCAGGAACTCGCCGACAATGCCTGGCTGACCATCCCCGCCGAGGAACGCATCCTCTTCGAACTGCCGGCCGAGCAGCGACTCGACTCGGCGATGAAGACACTCGGCATCGACTTCACCCATCTGGCCGGGGAAGCCGGTCATGCCTGAGGCGGCAGCCGCGCAGGGCGCGGTGCTGGCCTTCGACTTCGGCGAGAAGCGCATCGGCGTCGCCGTCGGCGAAACGACACTGCGCCAAGCCCATCCCTTGACCGTGATCAAGGGCGAAGCCAACGCCGAACGCTTCGCGGCGATCGCCGCGCTGATCCGTGAATGGCAGCCGGTGCACCTGGTCGTCGGCATGCCGCTCTCGCTCGACGGCGAGCCACACGCGATGAGCGCACGCTGCACGCGTTTCGCCAATCAGCTGCGCGGTCGCTTCGCGCTGCCGGTAGACTACGCGGAGGAGCGCCTCTCCTCGTTCGAGGCCGGCGAGTTCCTGCGCGAAAGCGGCCACGACGCGCGCTCGGCCCGCCAGCACATCGACGCGGTCGCCGCACAGATCATCCTGCAGTCGTACTTCGATTCCCGGCCGGCGGCCTGAGCGCCGCCTGAGTCCACTTCAGTCACTTTTCCGCCCGGAACCCTTCCATGCTGCCCGCAGAACTTCCCGACGCCGAGGCGCAATGCGCCGAACTGGCGGCCTTGATCCGTCCCCACCTTGCTCCCGACACGGCGCTGATCGGCATCCACAGCGGCGGCGCCTGGGTCGCGCGGCGCCTGCGCGAACTGCTCGGTCTCGAAGAGGAGATCGGCCTGGTCGACGTCTCCTTCTACCGTGACGACTTCGGCGAGAAGGGCCTGCACCCGCAGGTGCGGCCGACCTCGATCCCCTTCGCCGTCGAGGGACGCCCGCTGATCCTGGTCGACGACGTGCTCTACACCGGCCGCACGACGCGCGCGGCGATCAACGAGCTGTTCGACTACGGTCGCCCGGGGCGCATCGATCTGGCCGTCCTCGCCGACCGCGGCGGCCGCGAACTGCCGATCGAGGCGCGCTTCTGCACCTGGCGGATCGATCTTGCCGACGACGAGGAACTGGTGCTCGCCAGCGACGCCGACGGCCGCCTAGCCTGGAGACTCGACCAAGATGCGTAATCCGCAACTCAACGCCGCCGGCGAACTGACCCACCTGCTGTCCACCGACGGACTGCCGCGCGAGGTGATCACGCAGATCCTCGACACCGCGCAGAGCTTCCTCGAGGTCTCCAACCGCGACGTGAAGAAGGTGCCGCTCCTGCGCGGCAAGAGCGTCTTCAACATCTTCTTCGAGAACTCGACGCGAACGCGGACGACCTTCGAGATCGCCGCCAAGCGCCTCTCGGCCGACGTCATCAATCTCGACGTGACGCGCTCGTCGACCTCGAAGGGCGAGACCCTGCTCGACACCGTCGACAACCTGGTCGCCATGCACGCCGACATGTTCGTCGTCCGCCACGCCTCGTCAGGTGCGCCCTACCTGATCGCCGAGCACCTGCAGCGCATCGGCCGCGACGACGTGCATGTGGTCAACGCCGGCGACGGGCGCCATGCGCACCCGACGCAGGGCCTGCTCGACATGTTCACCATCCGCCACTACAAGCAGGATTTCTCGAAGCTGAAGGTGGCCGTGGTCGGTGACATCCTGCACTCGCGCGTCGCGCGCTCGGACATCCACGCACTGGTCGCGCTCGGCACCGGCGAGATCCGCGCGGTCGGCCCGCAGACCCTGCTGCCGTCGGCGCTCGAACAGATGGGCGTGCGCGTCCATCACGACCTCGCCAGCGGCCTCGCCGACGCCGACGTGATCATCATGCTGCGCCTGCAGAACGAGCGCATGAACGGCGCGCTGCTGCCCTCGGCGCGCGAATACTTCCGCTGCTACGGACTGACGCCCGCGATGCTGGCGCTGGCCAAGCCCGATGCGATCGTGATGCACCCGGGACCGATGAACCGCGGCGTCGAGATCGCCTCCGAAGTCGCCGACGGGCCGCAGGCGGTGATCCTGCCGCAGGTCACTTTCGGTATCGCCGTCCGCATGGCGGTGATGAGCATCCTGGCCGGGAATTAAGCTGCCTTCAGAGCCTACCTTGTGATGGACCTTGATCGCTATAAAAGCCCATCGCAGAGAGCGAGGGTATTCAGTGAAAAATGGGTTCAATCAAACTTATCGTGCCCTGCATGCATTCATTCTCTGACAAAGGCACCCAACAACACGAAAGTCCGTGACTTCGTTTGCCCGATTTGTTCCGACGCTTTTGAGCTGAAAAGTAAGCGAGGAAGCTTCGGACCGATAGTTGCGGATGGCGCTTACCAGAGCATGGTGGACATCATCCGCTCGGGACGAGCGCCTCACCTGGTACTATTGAGCTATACGTCTGATTACGCTGTACGCGATGTCATCGCGATCCCAAACAGGTTTCTTATCGAAGAGATTGTTATACCGAGGCCGCCCCTTGGTGAGCATTGCAGAAGAGCAGGATGGCAAGGTTGTAATTTGAATGTTGCCATGCTTCCTCCTGATGGAAAGGTTGCATATGTCTCAAACTTTGAGAAAAGGCCGGCGGAAGACGTTCGCTCAGAATGGAATCGAACAGCTTTCCTGGACCGTCTGGACTCCAGTTCCCGTGGATGGTTGACATTGACGATGAGCCTCGTTCGCAGTATCGGCAAACAGGAATTCTGTCTAAGGAAACGCTGAATAAAGCGCCAATCTGAGCCGGTGAGCCTCGCAAATTTCGCGATTGCCTATTTTTTAAGCAAATTATCGGTCAATTTTCCGATTTTTCCCCCTGAATCCGTGCTTTTCAGCCCTTTTTCGCCCCATTTCCCGCGCTCAGGACGCAATTTGCCCGTCGAGCGCCAT
>NZ_NHRX01000051.1 GCF_016653115.1 Rhodocyclus purpureus | reverse complement strand
GAATTTTGCTGAAAATGCCATTTAGCTAAGAAAAGCTTGTTCGAAGCGTTTTGCTTTTAAAAATTCACGCAAAAGGCGTGAGCTAGCCGCTTAAGCTCTGCCGAATTTAGCGTTTTGAAAGAGGCTCAGCTAAGAAAAGCTTGTTCGAAGCGTTTTGCTTTTAAAAATTCACGCAAAAGGCGTGAGCTAGCCGCTTAAGCTCTGCCGAATTTAGCGTTTTGAAAGAGGCTCAGGGGATTAACAAATACTTCATCTTCAAGGGTGAAGGAAGTGATTCCGACGGAATCCGAAGCCTGCCCCAGAGTGGGCCGGTCAGTTTCGATGAACTCTTTCAGGTCCGAAGCTCCACCACCGCCGATACTCCACGGGTGCTTCCCGAAAGTCGCCCGCGGCGTATCGCTCACGCTGACGAACTCGCTTTCCGACCCGGCCACATCCACCTGCCCCACGATCGCCGACCAAACGAGCCCATCGGCCGGCTGATCAGGCTGCGTAGGCTCGCCCTTGATCCCCATCACCGTGCGTACCTCGCGCGCGACCGGCGGCCGGTGCCGCCCGAACAGGATCACCGTCGGCGTGCCGTGCCCAGGGATGTAGGCGCCGGAAGTGTCGATGACGTGGGTCAGGTCGAGCCGCGGCAGGACCTGTTCGATCAGCTTGGAACCGAACTCGCGCTTCATGAAGCTGTTGGCGGTGATCAGGCCGACGAAGCCCGCTTTTGCCGCGTCTCCGTGACCATCGCGACCGGTCTGCGCCAACTCGAAGAAGCGCTCGGTGAACGGGCAGCCGAGCGAATACTTCATGTGGCAACTCGCGTAATTCTTGCGGTACGCCTGGTTCAGCGCCGCGTCCTTGACCACGATGTAGGGCGGGTTGCCGACCACGGCGTGGTACTGGCGGCCGAGAATCTTCTGCACCTCGGTCAGGTCCTCGCTGGCGTAGGCGTGGGCCAGCCCGGTATCGGCGTGCGACTCCGCCGCATCGAAGAGCTCGATTGAACGTATAGCACTCGTGCCGCCGAGCCCGAAGCGCTGTCCGTGCAGCAGGCTGTCGCCGATGGCCACCTGCGGCCTGAGATTGGGTGCGTCTGAGAGCCGGTGCACTTCGCACACCTTGAGCGCGGCGACCAGCAGGCGGAAGCGCGCGATCGCCACGGCGAAGGGGTTGAGGTCCACACCGGCCACCGCGTCGAGCACCTTCTGCGCGATGTCGCGCGAGTTGCGGCCGGGTTCGCGGCGCTGCCATTCGGCCACCAGCCGCTGAAAACCGCCGAGCAGGAAGTGGCCGGAGCCGCAGGTCGGGTCGATCATGCGCACGGTCTGGTAGCCAAACTCGCGGATGGCCGGTGTGAGCGTGCGGTCGAGGATGAATTCCTCGACGAACTCGGGGGTCTGCAGCAGCGCGTAGCGTTTGCGCGTGGCCTCGGACAGGTCCTGGTAGAGGTCGCCGAGGAAGCGGGTGTCCCACTCGGGGTCGCTGAAGTCGTGCACCAACGCGCCGCTCGCCGGGTCCACCGCCTGCCAAAACTGGCGCAGCGCCATCGCCGCGTCGCCGCTGATGCCGAGGCGAAAGACCGGGTTGTGCGCCTCGTCGAAGAAGGTCTCCAAGCCGGGCAGCTTACCGGCCTCGCGGAACGCGGCGAGCAGGTAGTCGCGGTCGGATTCGAGCGGATGGACGCGGAAGTAGGCTTCGTGCCGGTCGCGCGCGAGTGCCAGCCGCCCCGATTCGGGCGTCCCCGACAGCCAGGGGCGGTCGATCAGTGCGTTGTCCTCGATGAAGCGCAGGAAGACGCAGGACAGCAGCCAGTGCACGCCGGCCTGGGTGACGACCTGATCGAGCCAGGTGGCGAAGGGCTCGGCGCAGCGTTCGGCGTCGTGGGCAGCCTGCCATTCGGCGCGCAGGCTGGCTTCGAGCTCGGGCTCCGCGGCGCTGCGCTGGCGCAGGTCGTCTTCGAGGCGCTTCAACTGGCGGGTGAGGTCGGCGAGCAGTTGCGGGGCGTGGATCACGACGGGTTTCCGTTTCGATGGGCTGGCGGCTCGGCAAAGCCGCTCAGGATTGCGTGGCGAGGATGGCGCGATGCCGGTTCTCGACCCAGGATTGTGGGACTTCGGCTGCGGTGCCGGCATTGACGAGCGGTACCGGCGCGCCGTCGAGCGTCGGCAAGCCCTGCCGCCGGGTGGGCAGCAGCAGCCACAGCGCCGGCGTGCAGCCGGGGCGACCGACCTGGGCTTCGACTTCGGAGACGAGGCTCATCAGCCCGTAGCGCGCGAGCAGCCCGGGGGCGACCAGCAGCAGCGGTTCGGCGCTGTGCAGCAGACGCTGGCGCAGGCCGGGCAGCGTGCGTTGCACCAGTCGCTGCAGGTTGGCCCAGTCGCGGCTGTCTCGCGCGGCAGCGTCGGCGCGCAGGATGACGTTCCAGTCGATGCGCAGGGTTTCGGCCTGCTCGCGCAGCGCCCGGATCAGCAGGGCGTCGAAGCTCAAGCGCACGAGCGGAGCGGCTGAGTTGCGGCCGAAGCGGTGCAGCAGTTCGCTCTCGGCATGCGCGGCCAGGCGCGGTTCGACGCAGAGCACGAGCAGCCCGCCCTGGCGCAGGTTGCGCTGCAGGCGGTCTTCGAGCGCCAGCGCGTCCTGCACCGCGGCGTCGGCGAGTGCGAGGCCATCGACCGTGGTCAGGCGCCGGAAGACCGTGGTGCCAGCGGTGGCCGTGCCGCCGGACGGAGTGCGGCGATAGACGCGCGCCGCCTCGTCCCAGCGGAACGGCGCATCGACCTCTTCGAGCAGGCGGTCGAGCGACGGCCGCTCCGGCAAGGGTTCGGCGTCGGGGAAGCGGCCGCGCACGCGCACCTTGAGGTCGACTACTTCGAGATCCTTGAGGCTGACCAAGGCGCCGAGCGACTGGCGCAGCGCCTGCACGGCCGGCATGTTGCGCGGGTAGATTTCCTGCCGGCTGGAGAGCGCCGCGCTGCGCGAGGCCGCGGTGGCCAGACGCAGCAGGCGGGTGGGCGGGACGATGCGCTGCAGGTCGGTGGTCTCGTCGTCGATCAGGACCGGCGGGCGGATGCTTTCGACGGCATGCATGACGCGCGCCGGCGGCAGCAGCGGATCGGACAAGGCGCAGGTATCGGCGACGGCGCCGAGCTGCCGCGCGTAGTCGGCCCACGCGGCGCTGGTTGCGACGAGCGGCGTCGCGGCATGGTCGAAGAGCTCGAAGCGGGGCTTTTCGAGGTGACTCTCGGCCTCGATCGCCGCGCGCAGCACCGCGCCGGCCAGGCGCAGGCGCTCGTCGTCGCGCTGTTCGGCACAGCCACGCAGCGCCAGCAGCGCGAGCGCGGCCTCGCTGCTGGTCATCACCTGGCCCTGGCCGTGCAGGAGGGTATCGAGCTGGTTGCGCAGTTCGGTGAAGGCCGGGTTCTTCAGCCAGCGCTCGCGGGCCTTGAGCAGGGTGTCGGTGAGTTCCTTGCGCGCGAGCCCGTAGGCGGTCGCGGCCTCGCCGAGCGCCGGCCAGGTGCCGGCCGGGCGCCGGGCGGTGGTGACCGCACTGGAAACTTCGGTGGGCACTGCCGGGCGGGGCTGGGCCGTGCTGCCGGCGCTGCCGGCGGGACTGCCCTCGCCTTCCGCGTCGTCGAGACCGAGGAAAAAGGCGAGCGCGGCTTCTTCGGGGCGGTCGTCGCCGGCGGGACGGCGTGGCAGCAACTGGCGGGCGAGCTCGTTGATGCTGATGGCGAGCTTGTCGGTGGCCTTGCCGCCCTCCTCCGTGTCGTGCAGCGTGCCGCGGCCCTGGCTGAGGTCCGGGCGCAGCCGGGCCAGTTCCTTGGCCTTGAGGCGGATCTCCTTGCGGATCTTGTCGCCGACGCCGCGCAGGTAGCGGAAGCGGATGCGGTCGACGGCGAGCAGTTCGCGCACGTTGTGGATGCCCATGCGTTCGAGCACGTCGCGCGCTTCGAGGCTGTAGCCGAGTTCGACCATGGTGGTGTCGGCGTTGGCCGCGAAGGCGATGGCCTCGAAGCCGCGCGCCGTGGTCGGATGGGTGGTCGACAAGGCCTCGAAGACGCGGCGCCAGTCGCGCAGCATGTCTTCGGCGTTGTCGAAGCGTTCGCGGAAGTCGCGCGCCAGCGCTTGCGAGAAGAACTTGTCGAGCGGTTCGCGGATGACCGGGTCGAAGACGCCGGTCTCGAACTTGAGCTCTTGGTCGATGAGCGCGGGCGAGCTTGCGCCATCCCCCCAGCGCGGCGCCTTGCCGACGGCCATCTCGTAGAGGGTGACCGCCACCGCGAAGCGCTCGGCGTAGAGGTCCCAGCGCTTGCCGGGGCGCAAGGGCAGGAAGGGGTCGAGGTAAGGCGGGGTGCCGGCGGTGAGGTTCTCGGCCGGGGTGCGGCAGAGCGAAAAGTCGAACAGCACGAGTTGCAGCTTGCCGCCGCGTCCGCCGCTGATGCCGATGTTGTCGGGCTTGATGTCGCGGTGGATGACACCCTTGTCCTCGAGGTGGCGAACCGCCTCGATCAGTTCCTCGCCGAAGCGGCGCAGCAGATCGAGCGACAGGCGGCCGTCCCTGAGCTTTTCCGCCAGCGTGTCCTCGCCGGCACTCTTGAGCAGCAGCGCGGTGCGCCCGGCGATGTGCACGGTCTGCCGGTACTCGACGACGTTGGGGTGGCGCAGCTTGGCCAGCGCCTCGCCTTCGGCCTGCAGGTTGTCGCTGTGCGCGAGGTCGTTGGCGACCTTGAGCACGAATTCCTCACCGTTCCCGTCCTGCACCAGGAGCGCGACGCTGGACGAGCCGCGGCCCAAGCGGGTGACGACGGTGAAGCCGCCTTCGAGACGATCGCCCTTGCCCGCGTCGCTCGGATCGACGGTGGCTTCAGGGTCGGGCGTGGTGAGTTCGTCCTCGACCGCTTCGAGATCGGCGAGAAAGCCCTGGATGCTGTCGTAGCGGCCGAGCACGTCCGGGTGGGTGGCGTACTGCACCAACTCCTGCAGCTTCTTGCCGCAGCCGTCCATCACGTCCGACAGACGCAGCCCCTGCCCTTCGCGCAGTTTGACTGCCAGTTCGAGCGTGTTCGCCGCCGGCGGCCGGCCGCTGAAGATCAGCCAGGTCAGGCAGCCGAGCGAAAAGACGTCGAGCTCGGCACCGTGTGCGGGGTCAGCGCGGGTGGTTTCCGGCGCGAGATAGACGAGACCGGGGTCCTCGACATAGGCCTCGACGTGCCGAGTGCCGGTGGTGCGATGCACCGTGTCGTCGGCGTCGACGTCGCGCGCAGCGGTCTGCCAGTTCATCAACTGGAGCTTGAGCGCGTTGCCGTCGGCGCGCACGAGCACGCTCTGCGGCCCGAGTGCGCGGTGGTAGAGACGCTTGCCGTGAGCGTACTTGAGCGCTTCGGCAAGGTCGCGCACCAGTTGCAGGCGTTGATCCACGGTGAGGAGCTGCCCGCGCTCGCTGATCAGGTGGTCGAGGCGGACCGCGGCGGGGTCATGATCGAAGATGAGCGCCGGCCCGAGCTCGCTGTCCTTGTAGTCGTTGCAGCGCAGGATGCCGGGGTGGTCGATGCCTTCGAGCACCTCGAATTCGCGCCGGGCCTGCCGGGCCCGGGCGCTGCGCTCTTCCGGGCTCGACGCGGTGGCGATCGTGTAGATGCGCACCCGCCGCTGCACGGTATCGACGCTGACGTGGCGGACTTGCCAGTCCTGGTAGCCGTCGCCCTCGGCGATCAGCTTGACCAGCTCGTAGTCGCCGACCTGGCGGTGCTTGTTCGACGGACGCACGCCGGCTTCGGTCAGCCCGCGGGTAATCGCGCGCGCCTGCTGATGGTCGACCGGGTGCCGCAGCGGACCGCGCAAGCCCTGCGCCAGCGCGCCGACGATGCCGTCGTCGGCCGGGGCACGGGGCTGCCCGCGCCGGAAGACACCGGCGGCGGCAGAACCGGAGAGCTGGAAATCGAGCGCGGTCGCCGAGACGAACACCAGTGGCTCGACAAAAGGCAGCCGGATCTTGGCCTTGACGATCGCCGGTTGCCGGCGCAACAGGCTGGCCAGCCGCTTGGCCTTGCGGTCGGCAAGCAGGAGCGGGTTGTCGATGGTGCGCGCCTGCCCGTCCGTCACCCAAGTCCACGAGTGTGCATCACCCGACACCCGGCCGGGGCGACTCTTGATCTCGACCAAGAACAGCCCGGCGGGCGACAGCACCAGCGCGTCAACCTCGTTGACCTTGCCCTGGTCGTCGATGAATTCGAAGTTGCTCCAGACGTGCCAGGGCTCGCGGTCGGGAAGCTGCTCGCGCAGCCAGTCGAGCGCTTCACGCTCCCAGGCAAAACCCGATTCGGCAATCGCGTGCCAGCGGGAAGCACCCACGCTCATGATTCCTTGCCCTTTTCGTCGGCGGCGTGTTCGAACAATTCACCGACGGAGCACGCGAAGAGCGCGCACAGCCGGTCGACCGCCGGCAGCTCGATGCGGGTCGCGGTGTTGCGACACAGGGCGCTCACCGTACTGCGATTGAGCCCGGTAAGCCGCGCGACATCGGCGACGCGCAGGTTATCGCGATGCATCAGCGTGGGGAGATGGCAGCGAATCATGGGTGACGCCTGAGCTCAGGCGCTGAGATGTCGGGGTGCTGCGCAGCGTAGCATTTTGCTGCGGGGGCGGCAAATACATTCTTCATAGGGTGAAGGATTGCGGCTTTTTGCGCAGGTCCGGTCGAATGATGGGTCAGCCCTCATCTTGGCGCCCCATTTTTGTAGGTCGCCTCGAGCGCAGAGTTAGGGAAGCGCTGATTTAATCGAAACCAGCCGACGCCTGCCGTCGCTGGCCGCTCTTTGAGATAATGACGTCCTGCTTCCAGCTCGTGACTGACCATGCAATCCACCTTCTCCGAACTTGAGTACAGCGC
>NZ_NHRX01000050.1:10732-35045 GCF_016653115.1 Rhodocyclus purpureus | reverse complement strand
GCTGAGGGAGGGGCGCGCTGTTCATGGCGCCGATTGTCGCGCAGAGTCGGGGCGGGCGGAACGGTCGGCGGAACTTTTGATCCCTCGCTGCCGCTGCTATTTGACCCCGTGTTAGCGTTTAGCTAACATTGATCCATGTGCCAGATCGAATACAGCCGTGATGCCTTTCAGGCCTTGCGTGCCATGCCGCGCAACGTGGCGGCAACTATTCGCCGGAAAATTGACCTGCTGGCTACTGACCCGTTCGCCGCAGGCAATGTGAAAAAGCTGGTCGTGCGCGAAGGCTACCGGCTGCGCGTCGGCGACTGGCGGGTGATTTACGAAATCGACGGCGATCGATTGGTCATTCATGTACTTGCCGTCGCATCGCGTGGAGGTGTCTATCAATGACCCGTATTCAATTCATCGAGCGCGATGGCAAGCGCGAATTCGCCATCATGCCCATCGAGATATTCGAACGCCTGGCCACACTGGTCGAGGACGCCGAAGACGTGGCCCTGTTTGACGCTGCCAAGGCGACCGATGACGGCTTCCGCGTTCCGGCGGCAGTGGCCAATGCGATTCTCGATGGCGATTCGGCCTTGAAAGCCTGGCGCGAGCACCGGGGGCTGACTCAGGAAGCGCTGGCGGCTCAGGCGGGAATCAGCAAGGCCTACCTGTGCCAGATCGAGACGGGAAAGCGCGAAGGCTCGGTCAAGACCTTGCGGGCGCTGGCGAAGGCCTTATCCGTCGCGCTCGACGACTTGCGACCGTAAGAAAGAGCGCTTTGCCTGCGACGAAGGGCCAGCGCTGCTGGGCGGGGTCAGTCGAGGGCGATCCGGAGCTCGAAGTCTGTAGGTCGGGTTAGCGAAGCGTAACCCGACACATCAGCGTCAAGCCGGATCAGTCCAGGGCGATCCGGGCTCTCAGCCAGAAGGCGCGGCCGGGTTCGTTCATGCGTGCGATCTGCTCGTAACCCATGATCGCTGCACCGCTGCGGCTGATCGACTCGGCGTAGGTCTTGTCGAACAGGTTGTCCACGCCGAAGGCGATCTGCGTCGACTTCTTCCAGCGGTAGGCGCCGTTGACCGAGAAGACGCCGAAGCCGCCGGTGGCGCCGAAGTCCTGGCCGACGATGTTGCCTTCGTTCACCGAGTAGCGATCCTGTCTGGAGACGAGGCGCAGCAGGCTGCCGGCCGACCAGGTGCCGTTGTCCCAGTTGAGGCCGAGGCGGACTTCGAGCGGCGGGATCTGGCCGAGCGCGCGATCGTCGGTGTCGTTGTTGCCGCGCACGTAGGCGAGGCTCGCCATTCCCTTCCAGGCCGTGGTGAACGCGTAGTTCGCGCCCGCCTCGCCGCCCCAGGTTGTCGCGTCGATGTTGCGGGCGATGGTGGGCAGGGGCGAGCGTCCTGGCTTGGCGTAGTTCGACTGGATCAGTACGTAGTCGTCGATCCGGTTGTAGAAGGCCGAGACGAAGGACTGCAGCGGGCCCGAGTTCCAGGTGATGCCGCCGTCGAGCTGATTGGTCTTTTCGGTCTTGATGCTGTCGAACGCACTCGTGCTCGTCGTTCCTTCCTTGCTGAACAGTTCCCAGTAGTCCGGCGCGCGTTCGCTGTGGCCGAGCCCGACGTAGGTGGTGCCGGCGCCGCCGAAATCCTGCTCGTAGCGCGCGAAGCCGCTGCTCAGGGTCTGCGTGCGGCTGGCGTTGGCGGTCGGGTTGCTCACGGGCGTGGTCATGGTGCCGGTCAGAATGCCGATCGTCCGGCGCTTGTCCTCGGCCTGCCAGCGGTCGCTGCGCAGGCCGGCGACGACGCGCTGCTCGTGGTTCAGGAAGTGCTTCAGCTCGGCGAAGACGCCGACGTTGTCGAAGTTTGCGTCCTCGGTCCTCGGCTGGCTCAGATACGAGATCGCTGTCTCGCCCCCCTTGCCGCTCGTGCGCAGGGTGTGGATGTTGCTCTGCTGGTCGGCGCCGAGGACGAGCTGCGTGCTGCTGCCCGGCAGCAGCGTGACCGCGATCCGGCCGCCGGTGGTCGTGCGGTCCGGATTCTTGGCCATGGCCGTTCCCGTCAGCTTGCGCATCGAGTAGTTGTCCATGACGTGGTCGATGTAGTTGTAGTAGAGCTGCGCCTCGACCTTGTCGACCAGTCCGCCGATGCGCTCCTTGGCGAACTTGAGGCCATAGTTGCTGCGTTCGAACTTGCTGCCGTCCATGGTCCGGTCGCCGTAGGCGGCTTCGGCATCGCTCCTGGTCGCCGAGAACTCGAGCCGCGTGTCCCGGTCGGGCGTCAGGCCGAGGATGGCGGTGCTGCTGTTGCGCTTGTAACGCGAATGGACGGTCTTGCCGTCGCCGTCCTTGTAGTCGTCCGACGCGGAATTGGTGACGATGCCGCGCACGTAGCCGTTCGCATTGCCTCCCTTCAGGTCGAGCAACTCGTCATGGCGGCCGAAGCTGGCACCGGTCACGCTGCCGTTGAGACTCCAGCCAGGTTCGGCGTAATAGGTCGGCTTGCGCTCGAAGAGCACGGTGCCGGCCGAGGCGCCGGCGCCATGGATCACGCTCTGCGGCCCCTTCAGCAGCGTCACCTTTTCGTAGGCGTCGGGGAAGATGTAGGCGGTCGGGGGATCCATGCGCATGCCGCAGCCGCCGAGGATCTGCTCGCCGTCGAGCAGGATGTTGAGACGCGAGGCGGCCATGCCGCGGAACACCGGGTCGCCGTCGGTGCCGCCCTTGCGGATCACGTTCATTCCGGGGATGGTCTTGAGCAGGCTTGCACCGTCGTTCGCCGGCAGCGGCTGCTGGGCGGTGCGCGGGTCGAAGCTGACCGACAGGGGCGTGCTCATCGGCGGTGCGGTGACGACGATGGTATCGGGGGATTCTTCGGCCAGGGTGGCGAGCGGGAAGGCGGCGGCGATGGCCAGTGCCAGCGCCTTGGGGTGATGCCGAATCATGAACTTCTCTCCGTGAAAGCAGCTTACCGTGCGGCGTGTTCAGCGCGCAGGCAGGGGCAGGGGGCGATCGATCGCCTCCCTGCACGACAGGAATGGCTCAGGCGGAGAGAAGGGGCGGACCGTGCTTGGGGGCGTGGCGCTGATCCGGACCGGCCGGCGGCATGCCTGCGGGCGTTGCAGCGACGAAGCCGGCGCCGGGTTCGGCGGCGATGAAGAAGGATAAGGCGGCCGCCAGCAGCGGCGGCGATGCAGCGGCACTGGCGCAGAAGGGGCAATGCTGGACGCCGGCCGGTGCTTGCGGATCCTGCGGAGTCTCCTGGTCGGCGAGCCTGATGCGGACGATCCCCGCAGCGGTGCATATCTCGATGCTCGTGTCGGCCCGTGCGAGCCGCTGCGCCATGTGGAAGGCGCTCATTTCCGCCGCGATCCATTGCACGCACAAACACAGCAGGGCGAGCAGGGCGCCGAGCCGGGCGTTGCGGCGGAAGACGTCGAGGGCGAGCATGATGTTTCAGGATGTTAACCCGAAGCGGGCAGGTCGGGGTGCGCTTCGCTGACGTTCACGGCGACTTTCTCCTGCAGGATGCGAGCCCTACGCACTGGATCGCCACGCCCTGCGGGCTCGCGATGACGGTTACGGTCTCGGTCCGTCTCGATGCACTCCCGACACTGTCGTCATTGCGAGGCGCGTAGCGCCGTGGCAATCCGGTTCGTTCTTCCGTCTCTGCGTCCTTCAGGATACGAGCCCTGCGTACTGGATCGCCACGCCCTGCGGGCTCGCGATGACGGTTACGGTCTCAGTCCGTCTCGATGCACTCCCGACGCTGTCGTCATTGCGAGGCGCGCAGCGCCGTGGCAATCCAGTTCGTTCTTCCGTCTCTACGTCCTTCAGGATACGAGCCCTACGCACTGGATCGCCACGCCCTGCGGGCTCGCGATGACGGTTACGGTCTTGGTCCCTCTCCCGTGCACTCCTGGAGACGTGAGCCCGAGCTACGCGGGTCGATGGTGGCGGTTGACCTCGATCGTGATGTGCACGAGTTCCTCGTGGATGCCGAGCAGGCGGCGGAAGTCGTCGGGCTGGGCGTCGTCGGCGACGGCGAGCGAGACGATGCAGGCGTATTTGCCCTTGCCGACGCGCCAGACGTGCAGGTCGGTGATTTCGGCTGCGAGCGGGCTCGCGGCGATGGCTGCGCGGATCTCGGCGACGACCGGGGTGTCCATCTCGGCGTCGAGCAGCACGCGCGCGCTGTCGCGCAGCAGGCCGTAGGCCCAGACGGCGACCAGTGCCGCGCCGACGATGCCCATGACCGGGTCGAGCGAGTCGGCGCCCCAGAACTTGCCGCCGGTCAGCGCGACGATGGCCAGGACCGAAGTCGCCGCGTCGGTGACGACGTGCAGATAGGCGGAACGCAGGTTGAGGTCGTGGTGGTGATGCGCGTGGCCACCATGGTGGTCGTGGTGGTCATGGTGATCGTGGGCATGGCCGTCCCTGAGCAGCCAGGCGCAGGCCAGATTGACGAGCAGGCCGAGCGCGGCCAGGGCGATGGCCTGATCGTAGCGGATCGGCGTCGGTGCGAGCAGGCGTTCGACCGACTGGTAGAGCATGAGCGCGGCCACCGCCGTGAGGAAGAGCGCGCTGGTATAGGCGCCCAGCACCTCGATCTTCCAGGTGCCGAAGGCGAAGCGCGGGTCGCGGGCGAAGCGGCGCGCCGCCGCGTAGGCCAGCACCGACAGGCCGAGCGCGAGCGCGTGCGAGCTCATGTGCCAGCCGTCGGCCAGGAGCGCCATCGAGTTGTAGAGCCAGCCACCTGCGATCTCGGCGACCATCATCAGGGCGGTCAGGACGACGGCCCAGCGCGTGTTTCTCTCCGCGAGCGGATTGCCCTCGTCGAAGACGTGGACGTGCCGCCGCTCGTCAGGCGAAGTCGGGTTTGACATGAGGGGCATTCTCCTTGTCGGCTTCGACCATGGGCTGCGCGGGCACGTTCGCGCCCGGCCGCTCACCAGCCGATCTTGTGCTTCGACTCGGTCTCCTTGTGCCGCTTGTCGTCGGTCGAGTGCAGGTAGGTGTTGGTCGTCGCGATCGAGCCGTGGCCGAGGTTGTCGCGGACGTGGCGCAGGTCCATGTGGTCGGCCATGCTCGACCCGGCCGTGTGGCGCAGCCAGTGCGCCGACGCTTCCTCGACCTGGCTGGCGAGGCGTTCATGCTCGCCGCCGCGCTCGCGCAGGCGCGCGGCCGTGCGCGCGAACACCTCCTTGACGATCAGATGGATCGCGCTGCGTGTCAGCGCGCGCTGTTGGGCGCCGATCGGCAGCAGCAGCGGGGTGCTTTCGCCGGAGACGGGGAAGGGCGCCAGGCCCTTTTCGCGGCGATAGCGCGCCAGTTCGACCATCAGCTCGTCGGTCGCGGGAATGAGGCGCGTCTTGTCGCCCTTGCCGCAGATCTCCAGCCACCAGCGTTCCTCGCCCTCGGCGTCGCGACGGCTGAAGAAGCCGCCCATGCTGTTGTCGACGACTTCCGAGATGCGCAGGCCGCACAGGTAGAGCAGCGAGAACAGCCAGCGCACGCGGCAGGCGTGCTCGCGCTGGCGGTCGGTCTCGCGCGGCATGGTCTCGATCGTCGTCCGCACTTCGCGCCACAGCGTCTCGTCGAGGAAGCGCGTGATGCGCGGCTTGGCCTTCGGCTGCCGCTGCCGCGACAGCGAGAGCGGGTTGCCGGCGAGGTAGCCGGCGTTCACCAGCCACGAGAACATCGTGTTGAGGATGATGCCTGCCTGGCGCTGGCTGGTCGGCGCGAGCGGGCCGGCGAAAGGGCGCCAGTCGGGGTCGGAGCGCGCGCACTTGCGCCCGGCCTTCATCACCCAGCGATCGGCGGGCTGCGGATCGGCGAGGAAGCGCTTGTAGACGAGCAGGTCCTCGTGCGTCAGCGAGGAGAGGGGCTTGCCGCGCTCGATCGTCGCCCACAGCAGCAGGCGTTCGGCTTCCTTGCGGTAGCTGTCGAACGTGGGGCGGCTGTCGAGGAAGCGGGCGAGCCAGGCCTTCACGGCGTCGACGTCGTTCTGCGCGGCGATCTGCGCGTGGCCGTGGCGCGCGCGGTTGCTGCCGTTGCTGCCGTCGAGCGTTTCCGGCAGGGACGCGAGCTCGAGCGGTGCGAGCAGCGGGACGGGGAGCGATGGGCTGGGGCGTGCTTCGTTCATGCAGGGTTTCCGCGGGGTTGATGGCTCTGCCGCCATTGTACTCCCTGTATATTTTGACAGTATGGTGTTAATGTCAAATTTTAATCGGGAGGTTCAAGATTGTTGACGTTATACGTAGTATTATTTAAACAAAACACCGATTCCAAGTATGAATGGCCGTAAAAGCCGCGCAGGAGCCACGATGAGCACCGAACAGGAAATTCGCAGCGAGATCGAGACGCTGCGGCAGCAGATCCCGGAAACGCAGGCGCTTTACCGCGAGGCCTGTGTGCTCCTGTTCTTTCGCCACGGCATCACGCCGACCGCCAACAAGCTGTATCAGTACGTGCGTAAGGGCAGCATGTCGGCGCCGGCGGAAGCGCTGGCACGCTTCTGGGACGACCTGCGTGAGAAAAGCCGCGTCCGCATCGAGCATCCGGACCTGCCGGAGACGCTGAAGGCGGCCGCTGGCGAGCTCGTCGGCGGACTGTGGGCGCAGGCCCAGGCTGCGGCACGCGCGGACCTCGCGCTGTTCCGCGCCGAGGCCGATGACAAGGTCGTGGCCGCCGAGCGCGCCCGGGACGAGTCCGCGCAGGACTGCGAGCGCGTGCAGCGGCAGCTCGACGAGGCACGCGAGAACGCAGGACGCGAGCTCGCGGAGGCCCGCGCGGCGACCCGCGCTGCGGCCGAGTGCTCCCTGCAGCTCGAACGCGAACTCGTCGCCGAACGCGCCGCCAGCGAAGCCCTGGGCCGCCAGCTGGCCGAGGCTGCAAGGCAGCGCGCGGCGCTGGAGAATTCGCTGGCCGACGCGCGCCGGGATTTCGCCGGCGAGCTCGACAAATCACGGCAGGCGCTGCAGCGCTCCGAGGAGCGTCACGAGGCGGCCGAGAAGCGTGCCTTGCTCGAAATCGAGCGCGAACGCGGCAACGCCGCCCGGCTGCAGAAGGAACTGGCCCGGTTGCGTCAGGACGCGCTCGACGCGGCCGAGGCGCAGCGCGTCGAAGCGGCGCGCCTGCACGACGAACTCGCCGCGCTGCGCCAGCGCCTCGGCGTGAGCCAGGGCAGTCTGGCCGAGATGCGCGTACATAACGAGGCACTGTCCACGCAACTGCAGTCCCTGCGCACGCTCGCCGGCGAGCGCGAGATGAAGAACACGCTGCTGCAGCGCGAACTGGAACAGGCGCGCCATGAAGCCGAAGTGGCCGGACAGGCGCTGGCCGAACTGCGCACCCGGTTCGCGGCCAGGAGCGGTGAGCGTGGCCTGCGACGCCGGGCCTTGGCAGTGCCCCCGAAGGAGTGAGCAGTCCCCGCCTGCGGTCGTCCGTCCCTTCGTGCGTCCAAGAGTTTACATAATACAAATTATGCGTATTTTGCGGCGGCCTGCAGAGAGCCGGGTGAACGAGGCCGGCAGCGCGCTCCGGCACGGCGCCGGATCGTGCCTGTTACCGTTCCTTCACCGCGCCTGTCAGCGGGCCGGCTGCCCGGCAAAGGCGTGGGCACGCCACTTGCTGTGTTACCTTTCGCCTTGCGCCGCTGACCCGGTCAGGCGCATGCCGGCGCCCGGCATGTGCGCGCGTATCCATTGACCTGCCCAACCAACACGATCAATGCTACTCGCCTCCCTCGTCATCGTCCCCTTCATCGGCTCAGTGCTGGCGGCACTGCTGCCGCAGGACGCGCGCAACCGCGAATCCTCGCTGGCGATCGCGGTGACGGTGTGTGGACTGGCGATCGGCGGCATGCTCTTGCCGCAGGTTGCCGGTGGCGAGGTGCTGCGTGAAGAGTACGCCTGGCTGCCCGCGCAAGGACTGGACTTCGTGCTGCGCGTCGATGGCCTGGCCTGGGTGTTCGCGATGCTGGTCCTGGCGATCGGCCTGCTGGTGGTGCTCTACGCGCGCTACTACATGTCGCCGGCAGACCCGGTGCCGCGCTTCTTCTCCTTCCTGCTCGCCTTCATGGGCTCGATGCTGGGGGTCGTGCTCTCGGGTAACCTGGTGCAGCTGGTGGTGTTCTGGGAACTCACCAGCCTCACTTCCTTCCTGTTGATCGGCTACTGGCATCACCGCGCCGACGCCCGTCGTGGCGCACGCATGGCCTTCACCGTCACCGCCGCCGGCGGGCTGTGCCTGCTCGCCGGCGTCCTCGTGCTCGGCCACATCGTCGGCAGCTACGACCTCGACGCGGTACTCGCCGCCGGCGCGCTGATCCGCGGCCATGAACTGTACCTGCCGGCGCTGCTGCTGATCGCCCTCGGCGCCCTGACCAAGAGCGCGCAATTCCCCTTCCACTTCTGGCTGCCGCACGCGATGGCGGCGCCGACGCCCGTCTCGTCCTACCTGCATTCGGCGACCATGGTCAAGGCCGGTGCCTTCCTGCTCCTGCGCTTGTGGCCGGCGCTCGCCGGCAGCGAGGAATGGACCCTGCTCATCTGTAGCGCCGGCGTGTGCACCATGCTGCTCGGTGCCTTCATCGCCATCTTCCAGAGCGACCTCAAGGGCTTGCTGGCCTACTCGACGATCAGCCACCTCGGCCTCATCACCGTGCTCATCGGCATCGGCACGCCGCTGGCGATCGTGGCCGCCATCTTCCACATCCTCAATCACGCCACCTTCAAGGCCTCGCTGTTCATGGCGACCGGCATCATCGACCACGAGACCGGCACCCGCGACCTGCGCCTCCTGAGCGGCCTGCGCCACAAGCTGCCGATCACGGCGACGCTGGCCATCGTCGCCAGCGCGGCCATGGCCGGGGTACCGTTGCTCAACGGCTTTCTGTCCAAGGAGATGTTCTTCGCCGAGACGCTGCTCGTGGGCGGCGACCGCAACTGGTGGATGTCGGTCGCTGCGGTGGTCATGGGCATGTTCGGCGTCGCCTACTCGCTGCGCTTCATCTCGGTCTTCTTCGGCGGGCCCCGCGAGCTGCCGCGCGACGCGCACGAGCCGCCGCACTGGATGCGCTTTCCGGTGGAGTTGCTGGTGCTGACCTGCCTGGTGGTGGGGATCGCCCCCGGCGTCAGCATCGAGCCACTCCTGCACATCGCCGTCCTTGCCGTGCTCGGCGAGCAGGCACCGGTCTACGACCTCGCGCCGTGGCATGGCTTCAACCTTCCCCTGGCGATGAGCCTGGTGGCGCTGGTCTGCGGCGTGCTCCTCTACGTGGTGCTGCGCCGCCACTTCGCCCTGCAGCAGCGCGAACGCGTACCGCTGCTCCATCGCTTCAACGGTGCCAGTGCCTACGAGGCGACGATGCAGCAACTGACGCGCGCCGCGGAGTGGCTGCTGCAGCGCATCGGCACCCGGCGGCTGCAGCAGCAGCTTTTGCTGATCATGCTCGCGCTGCTGCTGGTCCCGCCGCTGCTCGCCGGTGCGCCACCGGCATGGACCGCGATCCCGCAGCAGGATTTCGACCCCTTCTTCGCCGGCCTCTGGGCGATCGGTGGCGGCTGCGCAGTGGCCGCGGCGTGGATGGCGAAGTACCACCGCCTGGCAGCGCTGGCGCTGGTCGGCGGCACCGGCATCGTCACCGCGGCGACCTTCCTCTGGCTGTCGGCGCCCGATCTCGCGCTGACCCAGTTGATGGTGGAAACCGTCACCACCGTGTTGATCCTGCTCGGGCTGCGCTGGCTGCCGCCGCGACTCGAAGCGATGGCCACGCAGCCGCCGCAGCGCGTCTGGCTGCGCCGCGTACGCGACCTGTCGCTGGCGATCGGCGGCGGGCTCGCGCTGGCCGCCCTCACCTACGCCGTGCTGCTGCATCCGGCCTCCGAAACGATCGCCGATTTCTTCCTGCTCAATGCGCTCTCCGGCGGCGGTGGTAGCAACGTTGTTAACGTGCTGCTGGTCGACTTCCGCAGCTTCGACACGCTCGGCGAAATCACCGTCCTCAGCATCGTCGCGCTCACCGTCTATGCCTTGCTGCGCCGCTTCCGTCCGGCCCCGGAGAGTGCCTGCATTCCGCCACAGCAACGCTTCGCCGCGGATCCGGCGAACCGGCAGACCCCGGCCGAGCAGGCCAACAGCGGTTACCTGCTGGTGCCCGGCATCTACCTGCGACTGCTGCTGCCGTTCATGGGCGTGATCGCGGTGTATTTCTTCATGCGTGGCCACAATCTGCCGGGCGGCGGCTTCGTCGCCGGACTCATCTTCGCCGTCGCCATCCTGGTGCAGTACATGCTGGCCGGCACCGTCTGGGTCGAAAAGCAGGTGCACCTGCGCGCGCACCGCTGGCTGGGCGGCGGGCTACTGCTGGCCCTGGCGACCGGCCTCGGCGCCTGGGCCTTCGCCCACCCCTTCCTCACCACCCATACCGCGCACGTGAATTGGCCGCTGCTCGGCGAACTGCACCTGCCGAGCGCCTTCGTCTTCGACCTCGGCGTGTTCGTGGTGGTGGTCGGCACCACCATGCTGATGCTGGTGGCGCTCGCGCACCAGTCCCTGCGCGCGCATCGCCTGCCCGGCGAGGAGGCGCCCGAGGATGTTCCCGCGGATGGGAGCGATACGACCGGCGGGAGGAAGATCTGATGGAACTGACACTGGCCATCGCCATCGGTGTGCTGTTCGGATCGGGCATCTGGCTGATCCTGCGCCCGCGCAGCTTCCAGCTCATCACCGGGCTCTTGCTGATGTCCTATGCGGTCAACCTGTTCATCTTCGCCATGGGCCGCTTGTGGGTGGACCAGGCACCGATCACCGCGACGGCGGACATCGACCCGGCGCAGTTTGCCGACCCGCTGCCGCAGGGGCTGGTGTTGACGGCGATCGTCATCGGCTTCGCCACCACGGCGCTCTATCTGGTGTTGATGATCGGCGCGCGCGGCCTGTCCGGCAGTGACCACGTCGATGGCGAGGAGCCGCGCGAATGAGCGACCTGCCCTGGCTGCAACACCTGATCATCGTCCCCGTGCTGCTGCCGCTCCTCGTCGGGGCGCTGCTGATCCCGGTCGACCAGAAGCGGCACACCCTGAAGTTCGTGCTGGGCTTTGGCAGCGGCCTGCTGCTGTGGGGGGTGGCGCTGGCCCTGCTGCTGCTGGCCGACCGCGAGCACTGGCCGCAGGGCATCGGCGTCTATCTCGCTGCCAACTGGAGCGCGCCCTTCGGCATCGCGCTGATGGTCGATCGCCTCAGCGCGCTGATGCTGCTGCTGACCGCGACCATCGCGCTGGCCGTGCTGGTGTTCGCCGCGTGGCGCTGGGATCGCGTCGGGGTGAGCTTCCACTCGCTGTTCCAGTTCCTGCTGATGGGGCTCAACGGCGCCTTCCTGACCAACGACCTGTTCAACCTGTTCGTGTTCTTCGAGGTGATGCTGGCCGCCTCCTACGGGCTGGTGCTGCATGGCTACAACCTGCGCCGGATCCAGGCCGGCATGCAGTACGTCCCGGTCAACCTGGTTGCCTCGCTGCTCTTCCTGATCGGCGTGTCGCTGATCTACGCGGCCGCGGGCACCCTCAACATCACCGACCTGGCGACGCGCGTGGCGACGCTCGGCGCGCAGGACGCCTGGCTGCTGCAGATCGGCGCCACCGTGCTCGCCCTCGCCTTCCTGACCAAGGGTGCGATGTGGCCGCTCGGCTTCTGGCTGCCGACGACCTACGCCTCGGCTTCCGCGCCGGTCGGCGCCATGCTGGTGCTGATGACCAAGGTCGGCGTCTATGCCCTGCTACGCGTCTGGCTGGCCGTCTTCGGTGACGCGGCCGGCACGCTGGGCGGATTCGGCTTCGACGCCCTGCTGCTCGGCGGCATGGTGACCCTCGTCTTCGGCGCCATCGGCATGCTCGCCAGCCAGGACGGCGGGCGCATCGCAGGCTACGCCGCGATCATCTCCTCGGGCACCCTGCTGGTGGTGATCGGGCATTCCGGGGGCGCCGTGCTGGCCGCGGGACTGTACTACCTGCTCGGCTCGACGCTGGCGCTGGCGGCCTTCATGCTGCTGATCGAGCTGGCCGAGCGCATTCGCCCGCCCGGTGCGGCGCTGCTGGCCATCACCATGGAAGCCTTCGCCATCGAGGACAAGCCGGAAGAGCCGGTCGGCGTCGGCATCCCCGGCACCCTCGCCTTCCTCGGGCTGAGCTTTGCGGCCTGCGCGCTGGTGATCGCCGGCATGCCGCCGCTCTCCGGCTTCGTCGCCAAGTTCAGCCTGTTCCACGCCATGCTCGACACTGCAGAAAATGCCGGAAGCGTCGCCGGGACGACCTGGCTCTTGATTGCGCTGATCGTGCTCGGCGGGCTGGCGGCGATCATCGCGCTGACGCGCCTGGGCGTGCGCACCTTCTGGGCCTCGGGCGTGCTCACGCCGCCGCGGCTGCAGGTGTCGGAAGCCGTTCCGGTCGGCGTGCTGGTGCTCCTGTGCGTGCTGCTCACCGTGCGCGCGGAACCCGTGTTCGGCTACCTCGGCCGCACTGCCGACGGACTGCTGCACAGCGCCGCCTACGTGGACAGGGTGCTGGGCGAGCCCGTCGTCGAGCGTGCCCGTGCCGGGGGGCTTGGACGATGAAGCGCTGGCTCCCTGCTCCGCTCCTGTCGGCGAGCCTGTTGCTCGTCTGGCTGCTGCTCAACCAGAGCCTGGCGCCGGCGCACTGGCTGCTCGGCGGCGCACTGGCGCTGATCGTGCCGCTGCTGGCGCGCCCGCTGCAAGCCTACGGCCAAGCGCGCATCCGCCGCCCGCTCGCCCTCGTCCGCCTCCTGGGGTTCTCGGCGATCGAGATCGTGCGCTCCTGCTTCGCGGTCAGCCAGATCATCCTGCTGCGCCGCTCGGCCGACGTCAATTCACAATTCATCCGCATTCCGCTCGACCTGCGCAGTCCGCACGGGCTGGCCCTGCTCTCCTGCCTGATCAACTCGACCCCGGGGACGGTCTGGGTCGAACTCAGCCCGGACAGCCACGAACTGCTGCTGCACGTGTTCGACCTGCAAGACGAACAGTGGTGGGTGGAAACGATCAAGACGCGTTACGAGCAGCCGATCATCGAGGTGTTCGAAACGCCGCGCGCCAACAACCAGGGAGAAAACGCATGACCACGCTGCTGTCGGCGGCAATCCTCTTCGCGCTGGCCTGCGTGCTGCTGGGCATGGCCCTGTGCACGCTGCGCCTCATGATCGGGCCCTCGGCCCAGGACCGCGTGCTGGCGCTCGATACCTTGTGGATGTGCACCATGCTGCTGGCGCTGCTGCTGGGCATCCGCTACGCCAGCGAGGTCTACTTCGAGGCGGCGCTGATCATCGCGCTGCTCGGCTTCGTGTCGACGATCGCGCTGGCCAAGTTCCTGATGCGCGGCGAGGTGATCGAATGAGCATGGCCGACACCCTGCCCTGGTGGGCAGCCATTGCCATCGCCTGCCTGCTCGTCCTCGGCGGACTGATGACGCTGATCGGAACGCTCGGCCTGGCACGCCTGCAGAGCTTCTACCGGCGCATCCACGGCCCGGCGATCACCGTCACCCTCGGCACCGCCTGCATCCTGGTGGCGTCCATGCTCTATTTCACCGTCACCCAGTCACGGCTGGTGATCCACGAACTGCTGATTGGCGTCTTCGTGCTGATGACCGCTCCCGTGGTGGCGATGCTGATCATGCGCGCCGCCGTCTATCGGGAGCAGCGTAATTTTTCCAGAACGTCGGCGATGGACGACGATCGGCCCCAGCCATGAAGATTGAGCGAAAATACCGGAGAATTTCAGCAAGCGACGGCGATGCTGTGCCATTGCCCCTGTCTTCAATCCCGAGGTGCGCAGCATGAGTCAAGCGAATCACATCCTGGCAGCCACCGACCTGTCCGCGCCGGCCCGCCATGCCGTCGAACGCGCGGCGCTGATCTGCAAGGAGACCACCGCCTCGCTCGATCTGCTGCACGTCGCCAACCTTGCCCCGCTGGAGCGGCTGCGTCAGCTCATGGGTGCCAGCCCGGCCGGCCTCGAGGAGCGGGTGCTGCACGCCGCCCGGCAGAAGCTCGACGAGCTTGCTGCCGCCCTGCAGCAACGCTTCGGCGTCGTCGCCGGCACCCATGTGCGCCTCGGTTCCATGCTCACCGAGCTGGCCATGCGGGCGGACGAAGTGAAGCCCGACCTGCTGGTGTGTGGTGCCAAGGGCGAGAGCGTCGTTCGCCACTTCACGCTGGGAACGACGGCCTCGCGCCTGCTGAGCACGACGACGCGCCCGGTCCTGGTGGTCAAGCAGCCGCCGCACGAGCCCTACCAGCGGCTGCTGGTGCCGGTCGATTTCTCGCCCTCCTCGCTGCGTGCGATCCGGCAGGCACGCAGCATCGCCCCGCGCGCCGACATCGTGCTGCTGCACGCCTTCGACGTTCCCTTTGCCGCGCACCTGCGCTACGCCAGCGTCGAGGACGAGCTCATCAATCACTACCGGATCATCGCCAAGCGGGAGGCGACGCAAAAGATCGTCGCGCTGCGCGACGAAGCCGGGCTCAGGGCCGACCAGTGCAGCCTGGTGGTGGTGCACGGCGACCCGACCCTGCGCATCATCGAGCAGGAGCAGGAGTGGGACTGCGACCTCATCGTCATGGGCAAGCACGGCGCGGATTTCCTGGAGGAGATGCTGATCGGCAGCTTCACCAAGTATGTCCTCGCCGAATCGCAGGGCGACGTGCTGGTGTCGGTATGAGCGGACCGCACCCGGGCAGCGCGTTGGCGCAGACGACCTCCTTTCCCGCCGAGCTCGTCACCGAGCCGCTCGTCTTCATCGACCTCGAAACCACCGGCGCCAACCTGGCGAACGACCGCATCATCGAGATCGGACTGGTCGAGGTCGACGCCGACGGCGTGCGCGAGTGGAGTTCTCTGGTCGATCCCGAGCGGCCGATCCCGGAGTTCATCAGCGGACTCACCGGCATCGACTCGGCAATGACGGCAACCGCACCGCGCTTCGCCGAACTGGCGCCGGCGCTGGCCGAGCGCCTGCGCGGCCGCCTCTTCGTCGCCCACAACGCGCGCTTCGACTATGGTTTTCTCAAGCGCGAGTTCGCCCGCCTGGGCATGAGTTTCCGCGCGCAGAGCCTGTGCACGGTCAAGCTGTCGCGCCGGCTCTATCCGCAGTTTCACCGGCACAGCCTGGAGGCCCTGCTCGAACGACATGCGATCAATGTCGATGCGCGCCATCGCGCGCTCGCCGACGCGCGCGTGCTGTGGGAACTGTGGCAGCACTGGTGCGCCGCCGTCTCGCCGGCGACCGTATGGACGACGGCGCTGCGCATCGTCGGCCGGCCACAGTTGCCGCCGCAGCTCGACCCGGGGATCGTCGACGACCTGCCCGACGCCGCCGGTGCCTTCGCCTTCTACGACGCGGATGGCCTGCCGCTGCACGTCGCGCGCAGCGCCAACGTCCGCCAGCAGGCCCTGTCGCTGTTCGCGCCGGAGCGCCGGGAAGCTGCGCTGGCGCGGGCGACGCAGCGCATAGAGTGGCGCGAGGCGGCCGGCGAGTTGGGGGCCCGCCTGCACGAACTCGCCTTCATCCGTCCGCAGAGGCCGCTGCCCGAGGACCTGTGTGCATGGCGCCTGGTCGGGCAGGCGCCGGGCGAGCTGGTTCCGCAACTCGTGTACGCGCGCGAGCACGACCTCGCCGTCGGCGACGACCTCTACGGGATCTACGCGACCCGGCGCGAAGCGCTGCTCGCCTTGCGCCGGCTGGCCGAGGCGCATCGCCTCTGCTTCGGCGTCCTCGGCCTCGGCGACACGGCCGGCGGCGAGCCCTGCGTCGCCTACCGCCGGCGCGCCTGCCGCGGCGCCTGCGTCGGCAAGGAAAGCGCGACCCAGCACACGGCCCGGCTGCAGGCGGCGCTGGAGCGGCTGCGCCTGAAAGCCTGGCCGTATCCGGGCCCGGTGGCGATCGTCGAGCGCGACGAGTTCGGCCTGCGCGTCGATTATCATCTTGTCGACCGCTGGCGGCTGCTGGCGACGACGCAAACCGCCGATGAACTGCCCGAGTGCCTCGCCCGGGCCCGCGCACGCGCTGCGCGGGACCCGCAGGCTTTCCCGTTCGACCCGGAAATCTATCGCCTTTTCAATCGCTTCCTGCACGCGGGCAAGGTCAGCGCGGTGCCCCTGGACGAGGCCGGAAGGAAACCCGCCAGTCGCCTGGCTGCCTGACAGCTGCCCTACTCCGGCTGCGCAGAGCCGGCGTCCTCGCCTGGGGCGTCGCTGCCCGAAGCCGAGGCCTGTTCCAGTTCGATGACGACTGCCGCGCCGCCATGAGCGCCGGCGGCACGCAGGATCTCGACGATGTCGGTGTTGCCGGTTTGTTGCGCCCAGTCGAGCGCGGTCAGGCCATTTTCGTTGCGCAGGTCGGGCTTGGCGTGATGGCGCAGCAGCGTCTGCACCACGGCGAGGTGGCCGTTGCGCGCGGCGATCATCAGTGCCGTGCTGCCGTTTTCGCTGCGCGCGTCGACCTCGGCACCGCGCTTGAGCAGGTAATCGACGATCGCGGCGTGGCCGTTGAACGCGGCGTAGGCGAGCGGCGTCCAGCCATAGCTATTGACGGCAGCGCCGGCTTCGACCAGGCGCCGGACGAACACTTCTTGGCCGTTGAAGGCGGCCAGGCGCAGCGCAGTGTCGCCGTCGCGGTTGCGACTGTTCAGGCGGGCGCGGCGTGCCAGCAACTCCTCGAACAATTGCAGGTTGTTCTCGCGCACCGAGAGGATGAGCAGGGTGTCGCCGCGCCGATCGACGGTATTGACGTCGACACCGCGGTCGAGCAGCGCAATGGCGGCAGGCGTGTCGCCGCTGCGCAGGGCGCTCAGCATGTCCTCGTACACCCCGGCCGTCGCCAGCGTCGGCAGCAGCAGGGAGGCGACGGTCAGACTACGCAGGAGAAGATTTTTCATCCTTGAAACCTCTTTTCAGCCACGAAAAACACGAAATCCACGAAATAAAACATAGGGGTGTAGTCCTTTAGCGGCCAAGCCCATGGTGCATGCCTGGTCAGCCTCGCACGCCACGAATGAACTGGTTTTTTTCGTGCGTTTCGTGGCCAACTGTTTTTCCCAGGTTCATAGACTTGGCTCCGGAAAACGAGGCCCTGCCCGGTATGCCGGGGACTGGCGATCCCGGCTGTCGTCTGCGTATTCAGGGGCGGCTCGCACCCGCGAACAGGCGGAAGAAGTTGTCGGTGGTCGCTGCCGCCACTTCGGCCAGTTCGATCCCGCGCAGGCGGGCGATCTCCTCTGCGACGTGGCGGACGTAGGCCGGCTGGTTGGTGCGGCCTCGATGCGGGACGGGGGCGAGGTAGGGGGCGTCGGTCTCGACCAGCAGTCGGTCGAGCGGGACGCGCTGCGCGACCTCCTTCAGGGCGACGGCGTTCTTGAAGGTCACGATCCCCGAGAACGAGATGTAGAAGCCGAGGTCGAGCGCGGCACGCGCCGTCTCCCAGTCCTCGGTGAAGCAGTGCATGACGCCGCCGACGGCAGCGGCGCCTTCTTCACCGAGCAGGCGTAAGGTGTCCTCCCTGGCTTCGCGCAGATGCACGATCAGCGGCTTGCCGCAGGCACGCGCGGCGGCGATGTGCCGGCGGAAACGCGCGCGCTGCCATTCCGGGCGGTCCTTGTGCCAGTAGTAGTCGAGGCCCGTCTCGCCGATGGCGACGACCTTGGGATGCGCGGCCAGGCGCACCAGTTCGTCGACATCCGGATCGGCGCCATGGTCGTTCTCGGGATGGACACCGACGCTGGCGAAGAGCTGCGCATGGGCCTCGGCGAGCGCGAGGATCTTCGGCAGGTTTTCGATATTGACGCCGACGCAGAGCGCGCAGCCGACGTTCTGCGCACGCATATCGGCGAGGACCTGCGGCAGATTGTCGACGAGGGCGGGGAAATCGAGGTGGCAGTGGGAATCGACGAGCATGGTGTTGGTCTTGGGAGCAGCGGCAGCCGTAACTGCGCGAGGGGAAGTCGTCAGCCGCGGGAGAAGATCGCGGCGTAGCCGATGCAGAGCTCATCGAGGAAGAGCCGGCTGTTGAGCGGCTGCTCGGCCTGGGCGCGGTATTGTATCGCCTTCGCGCTGAAGGCCAGCAGGCGGCGCAGGTCGGCGGCGCGGCCGAGCCGCTGCAGGGCCGCCTGCTCGCGCAGGAAATGCCGCGGCGGCTGGCCCGCCTGCGCGAGGCTGAGGTCGCACAGCCAGTGCTGCAGCCAGACGAGCAGGCGAACCAGCGGCGCCGGCGCCTTTTCCGCCTTGACGATCCGGTCGAGCGCGGCAGCGGCAGCCAGCGGATCGAGGCGGTCGCCGCGCGCGAGTTCGCCGACCAGCGCGTCGAGCAGGGCGCGGTCGCCGCCCGCCTCGGTGCTGCCGATCGCCGCCGCGCGCAAGGGGGCGCCGCCGGCTAGCGCGAGCCAGCGCTCGGCGTCGTCGATGCCTTCGGCGCGCAGCCAGGCCGCAGCCAGTGCCGGGTCGGGAAGCGGTACGGGGACCACCTGGCAGCGACTGCGGATCGTCGGCAGCAGTCGTGCCGCTTCGTTCGAAACCAGTAAAAACAGGACACCTGGCGTCGGTTCTTCAAGTGACTTGAGAAGTGCGTTCGCCGTCGCCCGGTTCATCGCCTCGGCCGGGTTGACCAGGATGATGCGCGCGCCGTGACGGTGCGCACCGACGTGCAGGAAGTCATCGAGCCCGCGCACCTGGTCGATGGTGATCTGTGCGCTCGCCTTCTTGCGCGTGCCGCCCTCGCCACCCTCCGCCTTGCCTTCGGGGGCTTCCTCCTCAGCCGCTTCGCCGAGGGCCGCCGGCTGCAGCAGGCGGAAGTCCGGATGGTTGCCCTGTGCCAGCCAGTTGCAGGCCAGGCAGCGAGCGCAGGCGGCGTCGCCGCTCGGCTCCTCGCAGAGCAGGAGTTCGGCGAAGGCGCGCGCCAGGGCGAGCTTGCCGATGCCGCGCGGGCCGGTGAACAGCAAGGCATGCGGCAACTGCGCACGCCGTGCCAGCAGGCGGCGCCAGGTCTCGGGGTGAAGATCGACTATCTTCATGGACAGGGCCTCGGGGTGAATTCTCGGGCGATTTCTGTAAAGCTGTTCGCTGGCGGAAGCGCTTCAGCGACAGAGGTTTGCGATGATTTCTTCGAGACGTTTCTGGATCAGTGCCGGCGGCTGGTCGGCGTCGATGAGCCTGATCCGCGCGGGCGCCGCCGCGGCGCGTTCGAGGTAGGCCGCGCGCACGCGCTCGTGAAACTCGGCGCGCTCCTGCTCGAAGCGGTCGAGTCCGCGCGCCTGCGCGGCGATCCGGCCCTGCGCCACCGTATGCGGCAGGTCGAAGAGCAGGGTCAGGTCGGGCTGCAGGTGGCCATGCACCCAGCGTTCGAGCTGTGCGAATTTCTCGCGCTCGAGACCGCGCCCGCCGCCCTGGTAAGCCCAGGTCGCGTCGCTGAAGCGGTCGCAGACGACCCACTCGCCGCGCGCGAGCGCCGGTTCGATGAGCGCGGCCAGGTGTTCGCGGCGGGCGGCGAACATCAAGAGCGCTTCGGTCTCCAGGTGCATCGGCTCGTGCAGCAGCAGTTCGCGCAGCTTCTCGCCGAGCGGCGTCCCGCCCGGCTCGCGCGTGGCGACGACCTTGAGCCCGCGCGCGCGCAGGAGACCGGTGACGAAGGCGATCTGGCTGCTCTTGCCGGCACCGTCGATGCCTTCGAAGGTGATGAAACGGCCGCGGGCCGGCGAGTTCGTGGGGGGCGGAGGCGTGGAAACGGTCATCGGGTTGCGACTTTCTGGTAGCGCGCCACTGCGGCGTTGTGCGCGTCGAGCGTCGTCGAGAAGACGCTGCTGCCGTCACCGCGGGCGACGAAGTAGAGCGCGCGGCTGTCGGCCGGGTGCAGGGCCGCGTGCAGCGACGCGCGTCCCGGCATGGCGATCGGCGTCGGCGGCAGGCCGCGGCGGGTGTAGGTGTTGTAGGGCGTGTCGCTGGTGAGGTCGCGCCGGCGCAGGTTGCCGTCGAATTTCTCGCCGAGCCCGTAGATCACGGTCGGGTCGGTCTGCAGCGGCATGCCGAGGCGCAGGCGATTGACGAAGACGGCTGCGACCAGGGGCCGGTCGGCGTCGCGCCCGGTTTCCTTCTCGATGATCGAGGCCATGATCAGCGCCTCGTAGGGATCGCGGTAAGGCAGGTCGGCCGCCCTCGCCGCCCATTCCTGCGCCAGGTGACGCTGCTGGGCACGCCAGGCGCGCGCCAGGAGGTCGAGGTCGCTCGCGCGCTTCGGGAAGGAATAGGTATCGGGCGCGAACAGCCCTTCGGCCGCGGCGGGGGGCTGCGCGTCTCCGGTGATGCGCTGCAGTAGTTCGGCGTCGCTCAGTCCGCGCGTGTCGTGGCGAATGTCCGGGTGCGCATCGAGTCGCTCGCGCACTTGCTTCAGCGTCCAGCCTTCGATGAAGACGACGTCGGTCTGGGTGACGTCGCCGCGCGTCAGCTTGGCGAGCAGTTCGCGCGCGCTGATGGGCTGGTCGAGCGCGTAGCTGCCGGCCTTGATCGACTTCTCGGCGCCGCCGAACTTGCCGAGCACGACGAAGACGTCCGCATCGATGGCGATTCCCGCGGCGGTGAGTTGCCGCGCGACCGCACGCAGGCCGCTGCCGGGCTCGATGTCGAACTCGAGCGGCGTGCGCGGCAGCGTGAGCGGCGAGGAGACCGCCGTGTAGAAGAAGGCCAGCGCCGCCAGCACGGCCGCAAGGAGCGAGGCCAAGGCGATGAAGATGGGCTTTTTTTGCATCTATGCTGCGCGGCCAGCCGCGGCGAAGGTGAGAAACATGGGTGACGACGAGGGCGCAGGGCGGGAACCAAACGGCCTGCCGCACTGCCCGAGACGGCGCGCAGAACCTCTTCCGGTGCACCGGAAGATGCGGCCGCAAGCAGCCGGCAGCGGACGGGCTGCGCGAAGCGGCCGATATAATACTGCCGACGCCGTGTTTCGGCGCGTGCGAAGGCCAAGCTTTTCATCAAGGACCAAGGAAAGATGATCAATCCCGAATGGCAAGCATTTCTCGGCGCCGCCGGCGCCCGCATCGATAACGCCCAGGTCGCCGACTTCGGCGACCTCGAGGGCGAACTCGCCGCTGCGCGCGACGCGACGGTCCTCGTTCCGCTCACGCACCTCGGCCTGATCGCCTGCAGCGGGGAAGACGCCAGGGATTTCCTGCAGAACCAGTTGACCAGCGACGTCCGCCAGGTCGGCGACGGTGGCGCGCAGCACACCGCGTGGTGCACGGCCAAGGGGCGGATGCTGATGAGCGGCCTCCTGTTGCGCGCGGGTCCGGACTACCAGCTGCGCATCGCTGCCGAGTTGATCCCGGCGATGGCCAAGCGCCTGCGCATGTACGTGCTGCGCGCCAAGGTGAAGATCGAGGTGCCCGCCGAGAACGGCGCCGGCCGCGTGCTGCTCGGCGTGAACGGCCCGCAGGCCGTGGCGGCGCTGGCCGCTGCCGGCCTGCCGCAGCCGGCGGCCGACCTCTCGCTGGCCGCCTGCGCCGTCGGCCAGGTGCTGTGCCTTGCTCCCGAGCGCTTCGAGCTCGCCATCGAGGCTGCCGCGGCCCCTGCCGTGTGGACGGCGCTGGCGAAGCACGCGCGTCCGGTCGGGCACCTCGTCTGGCGCTGGCTCGACATCCGTAGCGGCTGGCCGCTGGTCACCGCGGCGACCAGCGAGGCCTTCGTCCCGCAGATGGCCGACTTCGACCGTATTGGTGGCGTCAGCTTCAAGAAGGGCTGCTATCCGGGCCAGGAGATCGTCGCGCGCACCCACTACCTCGGCAAGGTCAAGCGCCACCTCTATCGCGTGCACTCGCCGACGCCGCTCGCTGCCGGCGATGCGCTGTGGTCGGCGCATAGCCCCGAGCAGGCAGCGGGAATGGTGGTCGACGCGACCCCGACCGCCGACGGCGATTGGGCGGCGCTGGCGGTGGTGCAGGAGAGCCTCGCCGAGGAAGGGACGCTGCGCCACCTGGCGCTCGACGGCAGCAGCGTGCGCATCGCCGCGGTCGCGCCGCCCGAAGCCAACTGAAGCCGCGATGTGCCTGATCGTCGTCGCCTGGCAGGCGCATCCCGAGTACCCGCTGGTCGTCGCCGCCAACCGCGACGAGTTCTTCGCGCGTCCGAGCGCTCCGGCGGCGTTCTGGGACGATGCGCCGCAGGTCTTCGCCGGACGCGACCTGCAGGCCGGCGGCAGCTGGCTCGGCATCACTCGCCCCTTCCCTGCCGCTCCGCCTGATCCAGCTGATGCTGCCGGCGGGCTGCGCCAGGGCTTTGCCGCGCTGACCAACTTCCGCGAGGGACGACCGGCGGCGGCGGGCGCCCCGTCGCGCGGGGCGCTGGTCGCCGACTACCTGCGCGGCTGCGCGCAGGCGGGTGGTGCTGCCGCCTACCTCGAAGCGCTCGCCCCGCGCGCTGCGGACTACGGCGGCTTCAATCTCTTCGTCGGCGACGGCGAGCGTCTCGGCCACCTGAGCAACCGTGCCGACGGCATCCGCTGGCTGGCCCCCGGGATCTACGGCATCTCCAACCACCTGCTCGACACGCCGTGGCCGAAGCTGGAGGCCGCCAAGGCGGCCTTTGCCGCTGCCCTGCCCACCTTGCCTGCGGTGGATCCCTTCTTCGGCCTGCTCGCCGACGATGCGATCGTTCCCGACGAGCACCTGCCCGAAACCGGCGTTCCCCGCGACTGGGAACGCATCCTGTCGGCGATCTTCGTCCGCTCGCCGAACTACGGTACGCGCGCCTCGACGCTGATCGCGGTCCGCCGCGACGGGAGCACGCGCTTCGTCGAGCGCAGCTTCGGCGCGGACGGGCAAGTCATTGCCGGGGTCGACCGCGTCCTTGCCGCCTGAGCGGCAGCGCTAGCGTGAAACGTGAAAAATTCGTGAAGCATAGGCCGAGCTGATCTGCCGATGCCGTCGCGATCGGCAGCCCGTCATCGCGAGCCCGCAGGGCGTGGCGATCCAGTGCGTAGGTCTTGCATCGTGAAGGGCGCAGCGACAGAAGAACGAACTGGATTGCCGCGGCGCTGCGCGCCTCGCAATGACGGCAGCGCCACGAGTGCATGGAGAGGGCCTGAGAGCCTAATCGTCATCGCGAGCCCGCAGGGCGTGGCGATCCAGTGCGTGGGTCTCGCATCGTGAAGGGCGCAGCGACAGAAGAACGAACTGGATTGCCGCGGCGCTGCGCGCCTCGCAATGACGGCAGCGCCACGAGTGCATGGAGAGGGCCTGAGAGCCTAATCGTCATCGCGAGCCCGCAGGGCGTGGCGATCCAGTGCGTAGGTCTCGCATCGTGAAGGGCGCGGAGACAGAAGAACGAACTGGATTGCCGCGGCGCTGCGCGCCTCGCAATGACGGCAGCGCCACGAGTGCATGGAGAGGGACTGAGAGCCTAATCGTCATCGCGAGCCCGCAGGGCGTGGCGATCCAGTGCGTGGGTCTCGCATCGTGAAGGGCGCAGAGACAGATGAACGAACTGGATTGCCACGGCGCTGCGCGCCTCGCAATGACGGCAGCGCCACGAGTGCATGGAGAGGGCCTGAGAGCCTAATCGTCATCGCGAGCCCGCAGGGCGTGGCGATCCAGTGCGTCGGTTTCGCATCGTGAAGGGCGCAGAGACGGAAGAACGAACTGGATTGCCGCGGCGCTGCGCGCCTCGCAATGACGACAGCGCCACGAGTGCATGGAGAGGGCCTGAGAGCCTAATCGTCATCGCGAGCCCGCAGGGCGTGGCGATCCAGTGCGTGGGTCTCGCAGCGTGAAGGGCGCAGCGACAGAAGAACGAACTGGATTGCCACGGCGCTGCGCGCCTCGCAATGACGGCAGCGCCACGAGTGCATGGAGAGGGCCTGAGAGCCTAATCGTCATCGCGAGCCCGCAGGACGTGGCGATCCAGTGCGTGGGTCTCGCAGCGTGAAGGGCGCAGAGACGGAAGAACGAACTGGATTGCCGCGGCGCTGCGCGCCTCGCAATGACGGCAGCGCCACGAGTGCATGGAGAGGGCCTGAGAGCCTAATCGTCATCGCGAGCCCGCAGGGCGTGGCGATCCAGTGCGTGGGTCTCGCATCGTGAAGGGCGCAGCGACAGAAGAACGAACTGGATTACCGCGGCGCTACGCGCCTCGCAATGACGGCAGCGCCACGAGTGCATGGAGAGGGCCTGAGAGCCTAATCGTCATCGCGAGCCCGCAGGGCGTGGCGATCCAGTGCGTGGGTCTCGCAGCGTGAAGGGCGCAGCGACAGAAGAACGAACTGGATTGCCACGGCGCTA
>NZ_NHRX01000050.1:0-10633 GCF_016653115.1 Rhodocyclus purpureus | reverse complement strand
GAGTGCATGGAGAGGGCCTGAGAGCCTAATCGTCATCGCGAGCCCGCAGGGCGTGGCGATCCAGTGCGTGGGTCTCGCAGCGTGAAGGGCGCAGCGACAGAAGAACGAACTGGATTGCCACGGCGCTACGCGCCTCGCAATGACGGCAGCGAATGGCTGCATTTCATGCTCGGCGGTGGCACGACTCGCCATGATCGTTAGTCAGTCGCGGATCAGCACCCGCGTGTAGGGCGCGACGCGATCGAACAGTTCGACGATGTCGGCGTTGCGCATGCGGATGCAGCCATGCGAGCCCGGCACGCCGAGCGGCACTGCGTCGGGCGTGCCGTGGATGTAGATGTAGCGGCGCATGGTGTCGACCTTGCCGCCGCGGTTGCGTCCAGGCTCGCAACCCGAAAGCCACAGGATGCGCGTGAGGATCCAGTCGCGCTCGGGAAACTGCCTTGCCAGTTCCGGCGAGTAGATCTCGCCGGTCGGCCGCCGGGCGCGGAATACCGTGTTTGCGGGCAGGCCGGCGCCGATGCGTGCACGAACGAGGTGCAGCCCGCGCGGCGTGCAGCCGCTGTCGGCGCATTCGCCGGGGCCGTTGGCGGCGGTCGACACGGGGTAGCGCGCGAGCAGCGTTCCGCCGGCATCGAGCAGGCTCAGCGTCTGCGCGGCCAGCGAGATGTCGATGTGGACTGGCGCTGCGCTTGCCGGCGAAGAATCAGCGGGCGCGACGGGCGCCGGCCTGCCCTTTTTCGCGGCGCGGCGCGCGGCGAAGAAGGCCGACAGACTGTGGCTGCATTCTTCGGCGAGGACGCCGCCTTCGACGACGGCGTGGTGGTTCAGTTTTTCGACCGCGAACAGGTCGAGGACGCTGCCGTGCACGCCGGTCTTCGCATCGCGCGCGCCATAGACGACGCGGGCGATGCGCGCGTGCATGATGGCTCCTGCGCACATGGCGCAGGGTTCGAGCGTGACGTAGAGGGTCGCACCGGGCAGCCGGTAGTTGCCCACCCGGCGCGCCGCGTCGCGCAGCGCGGCGATTTCGGCATGCGCGGTCGGGTCGCTCTCGCCGATCGGCGCGTTGAAGCCGCGGCCGATGATCTCGCCATCGCGCACCACGAGGGCGCCGACCGGCACTTCGCCGCGGCTTGCTGCCGCCTGCGCGAGCGCGAGCGCCTCGCGCATGTAGTCTTCGTCGTTCATCGGCCGGATTTTACCGAAGTGCCCGCTGCCACGCAGAAGCGCGCGAACTGGAAGAACGAACTGGATTGCCACGGCGCTGCGCGCCTCGCAATGACGGCAGTGCCGGGAGTGCATGCAGAGGGGCTGCTACCGTAACTGTCATCGCGAGCCCGCAGCGCGTGGCGATCCAGTGTGTAGGTCTCGTATCGGGTCGCGCGTGGATGGCTGTCAGGGGCATGGAGACGGAAGAACGAACTGGATTGCCACGGCGCTGCGCGCCTCGCAATGACGGCATCGAAGCGATCAGCGCGAAGCTTCAGGATGCGCCGGGCGCGACAATCGTGGACAATCGAGCCATGCCAGCCCCCAGAATCGCCATCCCGGAGCGCCTGCAGCCCCTCCTCTACGCACTGTCCTTCGTCGTCGCCTACGTCGCTCTCGACCGGGCGAGCTACCTGTACCCGCTGCACGGTCTCAACATCACGCCCTGGAATCCCTCGCTGGCGCTCGGTCTCGTGTATTGGCTCCGGGTCGGACGGAAAGCCGCGCTGCCCTGGTTTGCGGCGATCTTGATCGGCGAGGGCCTGGTGCGTGGACTGCCGGCGACGCTGCCGATGACCCTGGCGCTGTCCGCAGTGCTCACCATCGGCTACGGCAGCATCGCCGAAGCCTTGCGCCGCCATGCGCTCGGTCTGGCCTTGCATGACCGGCAGGGTCTGCTCGTCTGGCTCGGCATCGTCCTCGTCGGTACGCTGTTGACCAGCGCGGTCTATGTCTCCCTGCTCTGGCTGTCGGCACAGATCCCTGCCGACGACTGGTGGGTGGCGCTGGTGCGCTTCTGGATCGGCGACTGGGTCGGCATCGTCGTCACCATGCCTTTCTTCTCGCTGCTCTTCGCCGAAGGCGATCGCCTGCGTGCGCTGCTGCGGCGCTGGGAAACCCCGGGCTACGTCGCGCTTGCCGTGGTGGTGCTGTGGGTCGCGTTCGGACTGGGCGGTGGCGGCGAATTCCAGTATTTCTACCTGCTCTTCCTGCCGCTGGTCTGGGCAGCCGCGCGGCAGGGGGTTCCCGGTGCCGCCGTCGCCGCCTTCGCCCTGCAGGCCGGCATCATGGTCACCGTACATTGGCAGAACGTCGTGGCGGTGACGGTGTTCGAGTTGCAGCTGCTCGCTGCCGTCCTCGCCTTCGTCGGCCTTTTCATCGGCGTGGTGGTCGATGAAACGCAGCGGGTCAGCGAGGAGCTACGCGGTTCGCTGCGTCTGGCTGCCGCGGGCGAGATGGCCGGTGCGCTCGCGCACGAACTCAACCAGCCGCTCACGGCGCTGTCGATCTACGCCAACGCCTGCGGGCAACTGCTCGACCGCGGCGAGACCGGCGAGCGCCTGCGCGAAACGATCCGCCGCCTGGTGCAGGAATCGCGGCGCGCCGGCGACGTGGTCCAGCGCCTGCGCGATTTTTTCCGCACCGGTGCCACTCGCCTCGAACGCGTCGGCACCGCCGAGCTGCTGAATTCCGCAGCGGAGCGCTTCGCCGCACGCACACGCGAGCTGGGCGTCGACTTCCAGGTCGATCCATCGCCGGCGCCTGAGCTTCTGGTCGATCGTCTGCAACTGGAGCTCGTCTTGCGCAACCTGATCGCCAACGCCTTCGATGCGGTCGCCGAATTGCCGGCCGGGCAGCGGCGTGTGCGGCTTGCGGCAGAGGCAGACGCGACGCGCCGCGTCTGCATCAGCGTCGAGGACAGCGGTCCCGGGCCCTCGCGCGAGTCGGCGGCGCAACTGTTCGAAGCATTCCGCTCGACGAAAGCCAGCGGCCTCGGCCTCGGCCTGGCCATCAGCCGGGCCATCGTCGAGGCGCACGGCGGCAGCCTGCGCGCGGAACTGACGGACCACGGCTCATTCAAGATTGTTTTGCCCTGTGCAGGAGATAGCGACGATGTCATCTAGCGGACAGACGGTTTTCATCATCGACGACGATGCCTCGGTGCGTGACGCACTGGTCCTTTCACTCGGGCTGCACGGTTATCCGGTGCTCGTCTTCAGCGACGCCGAAAGCCTGCTCAAAGTCTATCGCGCCGACTGGCGCGGTTGCCTGCTCATCGACATCCGCATGCCGGGGATCGACGGCCTGACATTGCAGCGGCGCCTGCTCGACATGGGCTGCCGGATGCCGGTGATCATCATGACCGGCCATGGTGACATCGAGGCTGCGCGCGATGCCTTCCGCGCGCAGGCGGTCGATTTTCTGGAAAAGCCGATCGATGCGGAGCGCCTGCTCGCCGCCCTGGATGAAGCCTTTGCGCGCGAGCAGCGCGGCTACGAGGAGGAGGAGCGCGTCGCCAGCTACGCGCGCCTGCTCGCCACGCTGACCCCGCGCGAGCGTGAAGTGATGGAGCTGGTCGTCGCCGGGCGGCACAACCGGGAAATTGCCGCCACCCTCGGCATCAGCACGCGTACCGTCGAGGTGTACAAGGCCAACCTGCAGATCAAGCTGCAGGTGGACAACATCCCCGACCTTGTGCGCTTCAGCCTGCTCGGCGAGCGCACAAGGGGCTAGGCGAGCGGCGCGGCAGGGGACCGACAGGGGCCATCGCCAGGATCCGCCTGTGCTTCCGATAAGGGGTTTCCGGATTTCCGGAAAATTTCTTCAGTGGTAAAATGGCGGGTTTCCCCGCCTAATAATTTGCTGCGCAGCAGCACACCTGCAGGTTCTCCCCATGCTGACCACACTGATCGTCATCTTCGTCCTCGCCTACGTGGCCATCGCGCTGGAGCACCCGCTCAAGATCGACAAGTCGGCGTCGGCACTGATCGCCGCCGGCTTGCTGTGGACGGTCTACGCCGTGTCGATGCCGGACACGCAGCTGCTCGGCGAGCAACTCGGCGAATCGCTGATGACGACCGCGCAGATCGTCTTCTTCCTGATGGGCGCGATGACCATCGTCGAGGTGGTCGACGCCCACGACGGCTTCGAGGTCATCACCTCGCGCATTCGGACCGCCCGGCTGTCGAGCCTGATGTGGCTGGTCGGTTTCGTCACCTTCTTCCTCAGCTCGATCCTCGACAACCTGACCACGGCGATCGTGATGGTCTCGCTGATGCGCAAGCTGCTCGACCAGCGCGAGGATCGCATGCTCTTCGCCGGCGTCATCGTCATCGCGTCGAACGCGGGCGGCGCCTGGTCGCCGATCGGCGACGTCACCACCACCATGCTCTGGATCGGCGGCCAGATCACCGCCCTCGGCATCATCGAAGGCGTCCTGCTGCCGGCGCTGGCAAGCCTGCTGGTGCCGCTCGCCATCTCGGCGTACTTCCTGCGCGGGCGTGAGGTGGTCGCACCGCAACGTATCGAGAGCGAGGCGGCGCTGCCGACCACGGACTTCGAGCGCAACGTGATGTTCTTCATGGGCCTCGGCATCCTGGTCGCGGTACCGGCGTTCAAGACCCTGACCCACCTGCCGCCGTTCATGGGCATCATGTTTGGCCTCGGCATCCTCTGGCTGGTCGGCGATCTGGTGCACCGCCACAAGCCCGACGAAGCCAAGCAGCACCTGACCTTGGTCAATGCGCTGACGCGGATCGACATGCCTTCGCTCGTGTTCTTCATCGGCATCCTGCTCTCGGTGGCGACCCTCGAACACACGCACATCCTGAGCGATCTCGCCAAGTGGCTCGACCAGACTGTCGGCCGCCTGGACGTGATCGTGATGATCATCGGTCTCGTCAGTGCGATCGTCGACAACGTCCCGCTGGTCGCCGCGTCGATGGGCATGTACAGCCTCGCCGACTACCCGACCGACCATTTCCTCTGGGAATTCATGGCTTACTGCGCCGGCACCGGCGGCTCGATGCTGATCATCGGCTCGGCCGCGGGCATCGCCGCCATGGGCCTGGAAAAAATCCCCTTCTTCTGGTACTTCAAGAAGATCAGCGGCCTGGCCCTGGCCGGCTACCTTGCAGGCGCCGGGGTTTACCTGCTCCAGTCCCAGTTGCTGCACTGATTCACGACGCGAAGATCGCGTCGCCGAGTTCATCGGCGACGTAAAGCCCGGCTTGGCGCGCCTGCAGGTGCGCCTGCCTGGGGGGCGCCGGCCGCTGCTTGAGGCCCTGACGCAGCTTTGGCCTGGCGGGGCCTGACACACGGTTCGCTAGCTTTCTTAAGGGAAGCCCTTAGGGGTCTGCCTGATTTTCCGGAAACGGGATTCCTCTTATCCTGCCCGGCCGTCCTCGCGCCAGGCTTCCTGCGCGCCGGCAAGAAATCACCCCATCAGGCTCTTCCCATGCTGACCGCACTGATCGTCATCTTCGTCCTCGCCTACCTGGTAATCGCGCTGGAGCACCCGCTCAAGATCGACAAGGCGGCGTCGGCGCTGATCGCCGCCGGCTTGCTGTGGACGGTCTACGCCGTGTCTACGGGTGACGCGCACCTGGTCGGCGAGCAACTCGGCGAAACCCTGACGACGACGGCGCAGGTCGTCTTCTTCCTGATGGGCGCGATGACCATCGTCGAGGTGGTCGACGCGCACGATGGCTTCGAGGTCATCACCTCGCGCATCAGGACGGCCAGGCTGTCGACCCTGATGTGGCTGGTCGGCTTCGTCACCTTCTTCCTCAGCGCACTGCTCGACAACCTGACCACGGCGATCGTGATGATCTCGCTGATGCGCAAGCTGCTCGACCAGCGCGAGGATCGCCTGCTCTTCGCCGGCATCATCGTCATCGCCGCCAACGCCGGCGGTGCCTGGTCGCCGATGGGCGACGTCACCACCACCATGCTCTGGATCGGCGGCCAGATCACCGCGCTGGCCGTGATCGAGGGCGTCCTGCTGCCCTCGCTGGCCTGCCTGCTGGTACCGCTCGCCATCTCGGCTTACTTCCTGCGCGGGCGTGACGTGCTCGCACCGCAACGCGTCGCCAGCGAGGCGTCCTTGCCGACCACGGACTTCGAGCGCAACGTGATGTTCTTCATGGGGCTCGGTATCCTGGTCGCGGTGCCGGCGTTCAAGACCCTGACCCACCTGCCGCCGTTCATGGGCATCATGTTCGGCCTCGGTATCCTCTGGCTGGTCGGCGACCTGGTGCATCGTCGCAAGCCGGACGAGGCCAAGCAGCACCTGACCCTGGTCCATGCGCTGACGCGGATCGACATGCCATCCCTCGTCTTCTTCATCGGCATCCTGCTCTCGGTGGCGACCCTCGAGCACACGCACATCCTCACCGATCTCGCCAAGTGGCTGGAACAGACTGTCGGCCGGCTGGATGTGATCGTGATGATCATCGGTCTCGCCAGTGCGATCGTCGATAACGTGCCGCTGGTTGCCGCGTCGATGGGCATGTACAGCCTCGCCGACTACCCGACCGATCACTTCCTCTGGGAGTTCATGGCCTACTGCGCCGGTACCGGCGGCTCGATGCTGATCATCGGCTCGGCCGCAGGCATCGCTGCCATGGGTCTCGAGAAGATCCCCTTCTTCTGGTACGTGAAGAGGATCAGCGGCCTCGCCCTGGCCGGCTACCTCGCCGGCGCCGGGGTGTACCTGCTCCAGTTCCAGCTGATGCACTGAGCGCGGGCCATTTCCCGTCATTGCGAGGCGCGCAGCGCCGTGGCAATCTAGTTAGTTCTTTCGCAGCCGCGCCAAGCCGGGCGACCCGGCAACAGCCCTACGCACTGGATCGCCACGCCCTGCGGGCTCGCGATGACGCGTCGCCATCCCGTCATTGCGAGGCGCGTAGCGCCGTGGCAATCCAGTTCGTTCTTTCGCGCCCTCGCCAACTCTCAGGTTGATCACTCCTCGCCATTGGACGGCTGCTTCAGCGCCGCCTTGACCAATTCCTCGCCGAGTTCGGGAACGATCTTCTCGATGAAGGCGTAGGTGTAGGCGCGCAGGAAGGTACCGCGGCGCAGCGCGAGCCGGGTCGTGCTCGGCGGGAACAGGCCGTCGGCCTTGATCAGCGCGAGCTCGCGGTCCTTCTGGGGGTCGTAGGCCATCTCCGCGACGATGCCGACGCCGAGGTCCTCGGCGACGTAGGTCTTGATCACGTCGGCGTCGATCGCCGAGAGGACGATGTCGGGGACGATGCCGGCGGCGGCGAAGGCCTCATCGATGCGCGCGCGTCCGGTGAAGCCCTCGTGGTAGGTGATGATCGGATACTCGGCGAGCGCTTCGAGAGTCAGCGGCTGCTCGCGCGCGAGCAAGGGGTGGCCCTGCGGGACGATCACCGCGTGCTGCCAGGTGTAGCAGGGGAAGGTGACCAGGCTCGGCACCTTGTCGAGCGCCTCGGTGGCGATACCGACGTCCGCCGCGCCGTTCTCGAGCATCTCGGCGATCTCGTCGGGACTGCCCTGATGCAGCGCGAGGTGCACCTTCGGGTAGTCGGTCTTGAACCACTTGATGACTTTCGGCAGGGCGTAGCGCGCCTGCGTGTGCGTCGTCGCGACCACGAAATGACCGGTTTCGCGGCTGGCGAACTGGTCGGCGATGCGGCGCAAGTTTTGCGCGTCGAGCAGGATGCGATCGACCACCTCCACCAGTTCGGCGCCGGGCGGCGTCAGGCCGAGCAGGCGCTTGCCGCGGCGCAGGAAGATCTCGACGCCGAGTTCGTCCTCGAGGTCGCGGATGTGCTTGCTGACACCGGGTTGCGAGGTGAACAGCGCGTTCGCCACCTCGGTCAGGTTGAAGTCCTGGCGCACCGTCTCGCGGACGATGCGCAACTGCTGGAAATTCATGTTATCTCCCTGGAAGCTGTCTATACGCGCTCCCGCCCACCCCATGGCCGGTTCTCCGCGCGTTTCTCCGACAGCGGGTGGCGAGTTTACGGAAGCCTATTTATGACTTCCAATAATTGTTGAATTCGTTATCAGCGCTTTTGGTTATAAAGACTTGCCCATGAAAAGCGGCGGGAGCGCGCCATCCGCCCGCTCCCGCCGCCTGCGCCGGCTCTGTCCCGGCGTGCCGGGTGTCGCCTAGCGCCGGCCGGAGAGGTAGATCTGGTCGAAGACGCCGCCCTCGGCGAAATGCGTCTTCTGCGCGTTCTTCCAGCCGCCGAAGACTTCGTCGATGGTGAACAGGCTCACCTTGGCGAACTGCTTGCTGTATTTCGCGGCGACCTTGGCGTCGCGCGGCCGGTAGTAGTTCTGTGCCGCGAGTTCCTGGCCCTCGGGGCTGTACAGATACTCCAGATAAGCCTGGGCCACCTTGCGCGTTCCGTGCTTGTCGACGACCTTGTCGACGACCGCGACCGGCGGTTCGGCGAGGATCGACAGTGACGGCGTGACGATGTCAACCTTGTCCGGGCCGAGTTCCTTCAACGCGAGGTAGGCTTCGTTCTCCCAGGCGATCAGCACGTCGCCGATGCCGCGTTCGACGAAAGTGATCGTCGATCCGCGTGCGCCCGAGTCGAGCACCTTGACGTTCTTGTAGAGCTGGCCGACGAATTCGCGCGCCTTTGCCTCGTTGCCGCCCGGCTGCTTCAGCGCGTAGCCCCACGCGGCCAGGTAGTTCCAGCGCGCACCGCCCGAGGTCTTCGGGTTGGGCGTGACCACACCGATGTCGGGACGGGCGAGGTCGTTCCAGTCGCGGATGTTCTTCGGATTCCCCTTGCGCACCAGGAAGACGATGGTCGAGGTGTAGGGCGCCGCGTTCTGCGGCAGCCGCTTCTGCCAGTCGGCGGCGAGGAGGCCCTTCTCGGCGACCGCGTCGATGTCGAAGGCCAGGGCCAGAGTGAGCACGTCGGCTTCGAGACCGTCGCGGACGGCGAGCGCCTGCTTGCCCGAACCACCGTGCGACTGGCGGACGGTCAGCTTGTCGCCGGTCTGCGCCTGCCAGTGCTTGGCGAAGGCGGTGTTGAAGTCCTGGTAGAGCTCGCGCGTCGGGTCGTAGGAGACGTTGAGCAGGCTCACGTCGGCCGCGGCGACGGCACCGGAGAACAGGGTCGTGGCGAACAGGCTGGCGATGATGGCTTTTTTCATGGCAACTCCAGGGATTGATGACGGCCGCAGTCTAGGGCGCCGGGCGTGGCGGGAAAACTAAGGAATTCTTATTTGCTTATCCTTTAAATCGTAATAAAGAATATCAATTTATTACTTCCAGTTCTTACGATATGCAGATTTTTTCCTTAAATTTCGCCTTCGTCCGGCCTACACTTGCGTCCGAATCCCGGAGAGTGACGGGGCGAGGCGGCGGCAGCGGCGCCGCCCAGGTCCTGTCGCCTTCACATCCTTCGCGCAGCCTTCCGGCAGCCGCAGCCAAGATCTCAGAGGAGAGAAAATTCATGGCGATCTACCAGAACAACGCTCAGTCGATCGGCAACACCCCGCTCGTCCGCCTCAACCGGATCACCGAAGGCGCTCACGCCACCGTGCTCGCCAAGATCGAGGGCCGCAATCCGGCCTACTCGGTGAAGTGCAGGATCGGCGCCGCCCTGGTCGCCGACGCCGAGAAGCGCGGCGCGCTCGGCCCGGGCAAGGAACTGATCGAGCCGACCAGCGGCAATACAGGTATCGCGCTCGCCTTCGTCGCCGCGGCCAAGGGAATCCCGCTGACGCTGACGATGCCCGAAACGATGAGCATCGAGCGGCGCAAGCTGCTCGCCGCCTTCGGCGCCAAACTGGTCCTCACCGAAGGCGCCAAGGGCATGGCCGGCGCCATCGCCAAGGCCGAGGAGATCGTCGCCTCCGACCCCGATCGCTACTTCATGCCGCAGCAGTTCAAGAATCCGGCGAACCCGGCGATCCACGAAGCGACCACCGGCCCGGAGATCTGGAAGGACACCGAGGGCAAGATCGACATCCTGGTCGCCGGCGTCGGCACCGGCGGAACGATCACCGGCACCTCACGCTACATCAAGAAGACCGCGGGCAAGGCGATCACCTCGGTCGCCGTCGAGCCGTCGGCGAGCCCGGTGCTCAGCCAGCGCCGCGCGGGCGAGCCGCTCAAGCCCGGACCGCACAAGATCCAGGGCATCGGCGCCGGCTTCGTTCCCGAGGTCCTCGACCTGTCCCTGATCGACGCCGTCGAACAGGTAAGCAACGAGGACGCCGTCCTCTACGCCCGCCGCCTGGCACGCGAGGAAGGCATCCTGGCCGGCATCTCCTGCGGTGCCGCGGTCGCAGCAGCGGTCCGCCTGGCGAACAAGCCCGAGAACGCCGGCAAGACCATCGTCGTCATCCTGCCCGATTCGGGCGAGCGCTACTTGAGCTCGATCCTCTTCGAAGGCCTCTTCGACGCGTCGGGCCTGGCGGCCTGAACGCCATCTCCCGCGCACCGGGCGCCACGGCGCCCGGATAACGTGAAACAACGGCTTGGGCTGACCTTGATTCGGGCCTTACGGCCCTCCCAGTGCGTCCGTGAGGACGCTTTGTCAGCACGGTGAAAGTCCGTGTCATTGAAAGTCGTAGCAATGTAGCGGAAGGTAACTGCGTCGCCGTGAGGCGGGGTGGAGAGCAACCGGAAGCGAAGAGGTAG
>NZ_NHRX01000049.1 GCF_016653115.1 Rhodocyclus purpureus | reverse complement strand
CTACCTCTTCGCTTCCGGTTGCTCTCCACCCCGCCTCACGGCGACGCAGTTACCTTCCGCTACATTGCTACGACTTTCAATGACACGGACTTTCACCGTGCTGACAAAGCGTCCTCACGGACGCACTGGGAGGGCCGTAAGGCCCGAATCGGAATGCAACAATTCGAGACCTGACCCCGGGGGTGTAGCATCGGCCTAGAGCAATTCCTTGCGCAGTTCGGCCGCGCTCTTGGGCGAGAGCAGCCCCGGCGCGACGTCGAACACGGTCCTGGCGCCGACCTCACCCTGCTGGCCAAGGCGGAAGGCAGCACGCGCATAGGCAACGAGCACGCTGGAGGTAAACTCGGGGTTGCTGTCGAGCGTGAGCCCGAACTCCATGATCTGCGAGGACGCCACACCGGTGGTGCCGCTGCGGATCACGAAACCGCCGTGTGGCATGGCGGCGTGATCGCGCCGAAGCTCTTCCGCGCTGATGAAGTTCACCGTGGTGTCGTAGTCGGCAAAATAGTCAGGCATGGTCACGATCGCCTGCTCCACCGCGCTCGCATCGGCGCCGGCTTCGAGCACCACGTAGCATTCGCGGGTGTGCTTTTCGCGCGTCGTCAGACTGGGGCGCGAACCGCTGCGGACCCGCTCGATCGCCTCCTGCGACGGTATCGTGTATTGCACCGCGCCCTGCACACCCGGCACCCGGCGCAGCGCGTCGGAATGCCCCTGGCTGAGCCCCTTGCCCCAGAAGGTGTAGCTCGCACCGTCGGGCAGCAGCGCTTCGCCATACAGGCGGTTGATGGAAAACAGACCGGGATCCCAGCCCACGGAAATCAGCGCGACCCGCTTGCCGCCACGCGCCGCTGCATCGACCGCGGCAAAATACTCGGGCACCTTGGCGTGGGTATCGAAGCTGTCGACGGTGTTGAACAGCGCCGCCAGCGCAGGCCCTTGTTCGGGCAGGTCGCTCTTGGATCCACCGCACAGGATGAGCACATCGACGGCGTCGACGAAGTCCCCGATCCGCTCCATCGCATGCACCGGCACCCCGCCAGTCTGAAGTACGAGTCCTGCCGGGTCGCGCCGCGTGAACACGGCGACGAGTTCCATGTCGGGGCTACGCCCCAGGGCAGACTCGACCCCTCTGCCCAAGTTTCCATAGCCGGCGATGGCGATTCTGATCTTGCTGTTCATGTAGGAATCCGTGTCGGGTTTACGGGGCAGCCACACCCCGAAGTTACGTCAAAGGATGCAATTATCGACGAAAGCCGCATGGAGGTGGCGATCCAGCGCGTGGGGCTGATATCGGGTCACCCGGGTTGCCGACGCCGCAAAACTGGAAGAACGAACTGAAAATGACGGGAATGCAACATTCACGGGGTCAGGTCTCGAATTGTTGCATTTAGCCGCTCGGCAACCCGTCATCGCGAGCCCGCAGGGCGTGGCGATCCAGTGCGGGCTGTATCAAGACGGTCGTGCCAATGCCTCGGCCTGCGCGACGCCCGTACGATGGCGCTCATCGAGGCGCAGGGAATTCCAGGCAAAGGTTTGCTGGCTGCGCAGGCGAGCCCGCCGTTGGGCGCGATCGGTCTCGGGGGACGGCTGCCAGTCGGCCAGCAGGCGGTCGACCGACTCGGGCGCGTTGCAGACGAGCAGCATGTCGGCGCCGGCCTGCCAGGAGGCGGTGGCGCGCGCGACGATGTCGCCGGCGACTGCGGCGCCTTCCATCGACAGGTCGTCGCTGAAGATCACGCCGGCAAAGCCGATCTCCCGGCGCAGCTTGTCGATCCACAGCGGCGAGAATCCGGCCGGGCGCGTATCGACCGCCGGGTAGATCACGTGCGCGGGCATCACCGCGTCGAGCTGCAGGCGGCGGTAGGGCTCGAGGTCGGGGGCGAGTTCTTCGAGGCTGCGCGGATCGACCGGGATGGCCACGTGCGAATCGGCCTCGACCCAGCCGTGGCCGGGGAAATGCTTGCCGCAGGCGCCCATGCCGCCCTGGCGCAGGCCCTCGATCAGCGCGCCGGCGAGCGCAATCACCGCTTCCGGGTCGCGGTGGAACGCGCGGTCGCCGATCACCGCGCTGCGTCCCCAGTCGAGGTCGAGCACCGGGGTGAAGGAGAGGTCGACGCCGCAGGCGCGCAGCTCGGCGGCGAGGACAAAACCGAGCGCGCGCGCCGCACCGACCGCAGCCAGCGGGTCGCGCTCCCACGCTTCGCCGAGCCGGCGCATCGCCGGCAGGCGCGTGAACCCCTCGCGGCAGCGCTGCACGCGCCCGCCCTCGTGGTCGATGCCGATCAGCAGTTCCGGGCGTTCGGCACGAATCGCCGCGCACAGCTGCGCGAGCTGCTCCGGGTCGCGATAGTTGCGCGCGAACAGGATGATGCCGCCGACCAGCGGATGCGCGATGCGGCGGCGGTCCGCGTCGTCGAGGACGGTGCCCGCGACATCGATCATCAGCGGCCCGGGCAGTGGTCCCTTCACCGCAACGGATGGCACATGAGCGCTCATTTTTCCTCCAGTACGACGAAGGCAACCGCATACTCCTTCTCGTCGCTGATCGAGAGATGCGCGACCAGCGAGCGCGCCTGCATCAGCGCTTCGAGCTCGGGCGCGAACGCGAACTGCGGCTTGCCGCGCGGGTCATGGACGACGGCGATGTTCGGCAGCAGCGCCGGCGCGACGACGCCGCTGCCGAGCGCCTTGGCGAAGGCCTCCTTGGCCGCGAAGCGCTTGGCGAGGAAGCGGGCGGGGTCGGCGGCCCGGGCGAAATCGGCCTGCTCGGCCGGCGCCAGCAGCTTCGCCAGCGCGCGCTCGCCGTGGCGCTCGTGAAACTGGCCCAGGCGCGCGACGGCGACGATGTCGGTGCCGACCCCGGCGATCATCGCGACAGCGCCGTCGGATGTTCCTGCGCCTCGCGCATCAGCCGCTTCATCTCGCGCACCGCCTCGCGCAGGCCGACGAAGACCGCCCGGCTGACGATGGCGTGGCCGATGTGCAGTTCGCGCACGCCGGCCAGGCGCGCCACCGGCTGCACGTTGAAGTAGTTGAGCGCGTGACCGGCGTTGAAGCGCATCCCCAGCGCCCGGATCGCCTCGCCGGCGACGCGGATCTTCTCCAGCTCGGCGACGACCGCCGGCCGTTCCGGATCGCGCCCCTTGGCATGGAAGGCATGCGCGTACGGCCCCGTGTGCAGTTCGCACACCTGCGCGCCGATGCGCGCCGCCGCCTCGACCTGGGCCAGGTCGGCGTCGATGAAGACGCTGCTGACGATGCCCGCGTCGGAAAGGCGCGCGACGATGTCCTTGAGCATCGCCTCGTTGCCGGCGACGTCGAGCCCGCCCTCGGTAGTCACCTCCTGGCGCCCCTCGGGGACCAGCATCGCCATGTGCGGCTTCACGCGGCAGGCGATGCCGACCATCTCCTCGGTCGCCGCCATTTCGAGGTTCAGCTTGATCTGGGTGAGGTCGCGCAGCTTGTGCACATCGCTGTCGTTGATGTGCCGACGGTCCTCGCGCAGATGCACGGTGATGCCGTCGGCGCCGCCGAGATGCGCCTCGACCGCCGCCCACACCGGGTCCGGTTCGTAAGTGCGACGCGCCTGGCGGATGGTCGCGACGTGGTCGATATTGACGCCGAGTTCGATCATGTGAGTTCTCAAGAAAACGTTGCAATACGCTGACACATTGGAGGAAACCAGTCCATCCATGACATCAAGCAAGCCTTCGCGCCGGCAGGACCGGCAACCGGACGCGATTTTACCCCTGCTGATGCTACATACCTGGGGTCAGGTCTCGAATTGTTGCATTACGACTCGGGCCTCACGGCACTCCCACGACAGCCAGTGCCGTGAGCGCTTTTCGTGGGCACGCACTGGATCGCCACGCCCTGCGGGCTCGCGATGACGAATCGCCATCCCGTCATCGCGAGGCGCGTAGCGCCGTGGCAATCCAGTTCGTTCTTCTGTCTCTGCGCCCTTCACGACGCGAGACCTACGTACTGGATCGCCACGCCCCGCGGGCTCGCGATGACGGGCTGCTGAGCGGCTAAATGCAACAATTCGAGACCTGACCCCGTGAATGTTGCATTCCCGTCATTGCGAGGCGCGCAGCGCCGTGGCAATCCAGTTTGCGGTATCGGCGACTCGGGCGAACGGATATTAGCCCTACGCGCTGGATCGCCACGCCCTGCGGGCTCGCGATGACGGGCTGCTGATCGCGACGCCATATCCCGCCGACGGCTACAATATGACAAAAGATCGTATCCTCCCGCCGCCCATGCCCATCCTCGAACTCCGCCGGATCACCCGCTGCTTCGGGCCGCTGAAGGCGGCGGACGACGTCTCGCTGTCGATCGAGGCGGGGGAGTTCTTCACCCTGCTCGGCCCCTCGGGCTGCGGCAAGACGACGCTCCTGCGCATGATCGCCGGCTTCGACGAGCCCGACGCAGGCGAACTCCTGCTCGACGGGCGCCCGCTCAGCGGCATTCCGCCGGAGAAGCGTCCGGTGCATACGGTCTTCCAGAGCTACGCGCTCTTCCCGCACATGAGCGTCGCCCAGAACGTCGCCTTCCCGCTCAGGATGGCCGGCAAGCCCGAGGCCGAAATCCGCCGGCTGCTCGCCGAGACGCTCGAACTCGTGCATCTCTCTGACAAGGCGCGGCATTTCCCGCACGAGTTGTCCGGCGGACAGAAGCAGCGCGTCGCCCTCGCGCGCGGGCTGATCAACAAGCCGCGCCTCTTGCTGCTCGACGAACCGCTCGGCGCGCTCGACGCCAAGCTACGCGAGCAGATGGAACGCGAGCTGGTCGCGCTGCAGCGCGAGGTCGGGATCACCTTCGTCTTCGTCACCCATTCGCAGCAGGAAGCGCTGGCGCTGTCGCAGCGCATCGCGGTGATGAACGAGGGGCGCGTCGAGCAGGTGGGCAGCCCCGAGCAGATCTACCGCATCCCCAGGAACCGCTTCGTCGCCGACTTCATCGGCACCATCAACCTGCTGCCGGTCGAGGTCCTCGCGGCGACGCACGGACGTCTGCATCTCCGGGTCGCCGGCCTCGGTGAAATCATCGCCGTCCCGCCCGGCGAATCGGCGCTCCCGGTCGCCGGCGAGCACGGGCACTTCGCGCTGCGTCCGGAACAGCTGCGCGTCAGCACCCACGGCGAGGTGCGCGAACTGCACAATCATTTCAGCGGCACGCTCCGCGACACGCTCTACCGCGGCGACGTCACCGTCTACAAGGTCGAACTCGACAACGGCGTGATGCTCGAAGCGCTGCTCACCAACTCGGCACCGCTGCGCGCCAAGTCCTTCGCGCCGGGCGACGCGGTCACCGTCGGCTGGCGTCACGACAGCGGAGTCTTCCTCCATGACTAGGCCCCGCCGCGACCCGACGCGCTGGCTGGTCAGCCTGCCGCCGACGCTCTTCCTGCTCGCCTTCTTCCTGGCGCCCGCGCTGCTGATGGTGCTCGCCTCCTTCCGCCATCCCGGAGAATTCGGCGGCCTGGCGCCGCTGCTGGTCGACGGCAAGCCCCAGCTCACGCTCGAGACCTACCGCTTCTTCTTCGGCGACTGGATCTACGCCGAGGTCTTCCTGCGCTCCTTCATCGTCGCCGCGCTGACCACCCTCTTCTGCCTGCTGCTCGCCTACCCGCTGGCGCTGACCATCGCGCGCAGTTCGGCGCGCCGGCGCGACCTGCTCGTGCTGCTGGTGATCCTGCCCTTCGCCAGCAACTTCCTGATCCGCGTCTACGCCTGGATCATCCTGCTCGGCCCGCCCCACCTGCTATACACGACCTTCGCCGTGATCGCCGGCATGGTCTATGTACATCTCCCGTTCATGATCCTGCCGCTCTACACCAACCTCGAAAAGCACGACCCGACCCTGCTCGAAGCCGCGCAGGACCTCGGCGCCGACGCCTGGACGCGCTTCTGGCGCATCACCTTCCCGCTCTCGCTGCCGGGGATCTGGGCCGGCACCGCGCTCGTCTTCATCCCCGTGCTCGGCATGTTCGCGATCCCCGAACTCCTCGGCGGCACCGGCGACATCCTGATCGGCAACCTGATCAAGGAGCAGTTCCTCGACAACCGCGACTGGCCGCTCGGATCGACGCTGTCGTTGCTCCTCACCGTCGCCGTCCTCGCGCTCGCTGGCTTGTCCGTGTGGGCCGGGCGCGCGCGGCGCGGGGGAATCTGATGCCGCTCGGCGCTGGCTCCGACAAGTCCGCCGCAGGGGATCGCCGCCCATCCCCGGCGCCGAGCGCCCGCCCCGGCCGCATCCCCTGGCTGTGGCTGGCCTCGCTCGCCGTCTACGCCTTCCTCTACGTGCCGCTCGCGGTCGTCGTCCTCTTCTCCTTCAACGACTCGCTGCTCAACGCGCAATGGGTCGGCTTCACCACACGCTGGTACGACAAGCTCCTGCACGACGAGGCCCTGCTCGGCGCCGCCGCCAACTCGGTGCTGATCGCGCTGACCTCGGCCAGCATCGCCACCGTGCTCGGCACCATGGCCGGGATCACCATGCAGCGCTGGCCGGTCGGCGTGCTACGCGCCCTGCCGGGGCTGGTGCTGACCCCCGTGGCGATGCCGGAAATCCTGCTCGGCGTCTCGCTGCTGATCTTCTTCCGGCAGGTGCTCGACCTCACGCTCGGGCTCTTCTCGATCCTGATCGCGCACATCAGCTTCTCGATCGGCTTCGTCGCCATCATCGTGCGCGCCCGACTCGCCGGCATGGACGAGAGCATCTTCGAAGCCGCGCGCGACCTCGGCGCCAGCCCCTGGCGGACCTTCCGCCACATCACGCTACCGCTGATCCTGCCGGGAATCATCGCTGGCTTCCTGATGAGCTTCACGCTCTCGATCGACGACTTCGTCATCACCTTCTTCGTCGCCGGCGTCGGCGTCAGCACCCTGCCGCTGCAGATCTACTCGATGATCAAGGTCGCCGTCTCCCCCGAAGTCAACGCCGTCTCCACCCTGCTCATGGCCCTGACCCTCACCCTGATCACCCTCGCCTCCCGCCTCGCCCCCGACCTCCTTCGTAGGTCGGCTTGATGCTACAAACCTGGGGGTCAGGTCTCGAATTGTTGCATTCCGACTCGTGCTACACACCCGGGGTCAGGTCTGGAATTGTTGCATCACATACGATCGCCGGAATCGCGAGGTCCAAACGATGAAACGCCCCATGCCCCCTGCCGCCGCGATCATCGCCGTCATCTTCCTCGCCTTCCTTCCATCCCCATCAACGGCAGGGGAAGACGACGTGCTTCACCTCTACAACTGGAACAACTACATATCCCCGGAAACCGTCGCCCGCTTCGAAGCGAGCTGCGACTGCCGGCTGAAGCAGGACTACTACTCCGACAACGAGGAGATGCTGGCCAAGCTCGAGGCCGGGGCGGTCGGGTACGACCTGCTCGTCCCCACCGGCAACGCCGTCGAATCGCTGATCCGCCTGCACGCGCTGCGGCCGCTCGCGCGCGAGCGCCTGCCGCGCTTCGCCAACCTGAAGGCCGAGTACGTCGATACCTGGTTCGATCCCGGCAACCGCTACTCGGTGCCCTACGCCTACACGGTGACGCTGATCGGCTACAACGTCGAGAAGCTGCGCGAGCGCGGCCTGCCGACCGACACCTGGGCGCTGATCTTCGAGCCGAAGTACCTGGAAAAACTCAAGGGCCGGGTCAGCGTCCTCAACAGCGCGCGCGAGCTGATGGCGGCAGCGATGATCTACCTGGGCCATTCGGTGCATGACACCGACCCGGCCAAGTGGGACGAAGCCAAGCGCCTGATCCTGCGCGCCAAGCCCTACTGGGCGACCTTCTCCAACAGCACCTACATCAAGGACCTGGCGATCGGCAACCTGTGGGTCGCCCATGGCTACTCGAACGACATGTTCCGGGCGCGCGCCGACGCCGCGGACGCCGGCCGTCCCTTCCACATCGGCTTCACCATCCCGCGCGAAGGCGCCGTCCTCGCGCTCGACAGCTTCGTCATCCACCGCGCCGGCCCGCGTCCGGACCTCGCGCATCGCTTCATCGACTTCATGCTCGCCGGCGAGAACGCCGCCGACGTCTCCAACCTGATCGGCGCCGGCAACCCCAACGCCGCGGCAATGCCCCTGATCCGCCCCGACATCGCCGCCGACCCCGCGATCTTCCCCAGCGCCGACGAAGCGCGCCGGCTGCAGATGCTGAAGGACTTCGACGTCCACAGCCGCCGCCTGCTATCGCGGATCTGGACCGAGATCAAGGTCCGCTAGGACCGGGGGGCCGTGCAACATCATGGGGGTCAGGTCTGGAATTGTTGCATCGCTGAGCTCCCGGCCCCCTCTCATCGACGCCGCGCCCGTCAAGAGAATGCAGCGCCCGACCGGGGCTCGCGGCAAACGTGCTCACTTTCCCGCACCGCCATACGCCACCGAATGCAACAATTCCAGACCTGACCCCAGGTAGGTAGCACCGCGTCGTGGTCGCTTACTGTCCCTGCAGCCAATCGGCGAATTCGGCTACCGTGAGGATGGGAACGTGGAACTGCGACTTGACGGCCTGGATATCTCCATCACCGCTGACCAGGGCATCGGCCTTGGCGACGGCTGCGAGCACCAGAAAAATGATGTCGTCCGGGTCGCGAATATCGGGCAGGGCATCTGGCAGCGTCCGGATCTTGACGGTCTCGGCGTAAGGCAGGAATTCGGCCAGAAGGGTCTCGCGCTCCTCATGACTCAGCTTGAACTTGGGGTAGTGCAGCACCCGCAGGAGTTCGCTCACCGTGTCGTGGCTGGCCAGAGCGACGAAGCGCTTGCCTTGCCAGGCTTCGCGCAGCCAAGCAAACCTACCCCGCGAGAAGATCAGCGCCGAGACCAGGCAGTTGGTGTCGAGAACGACGCGCGGGACGGTCACGAGCGCCTTCTCGCCCAAGTGACGGCGTCAGCGACATCTTCCTCGGTGATGCCCAACTCCTCAAGCTTGGCTCGCACCGCGTCTGCCTGCTGAAGACGAACGGGCGTCAGGACGATCTTTCCGTCCTGGGCGGTGACATCGTAGTAGTCCGCCTCGCCCACCATCTGCACGATTGCCTTGGGCAAGGTCAGCTGGTTCTTGCTCGTACGTTTCGCCAGCATGGCAATCTCCGCGAGTAATGAAGTAAGGAATCAAATTCTAGCTCGTTTTCGAGCCCAAGCAACGCGTGCAACATCTTGGGGGTCAGGTCTCGAATTGTTGCATCGGTCAGCCCCCTCCAGACACCATCGCCCTCTCAGCGACGCCGCGCCCGGCAAGCGAATGCAGCGCCAGAGCAGGACTCAAGGCGACATGCTCACTATCCCGCCCCGCCATACGCCACCGAATGTAACAATTCCAGACCTGACCCCCGGTTTGTAGCATGCAACAATTCGAGACCTGACCCCAGGTAGGTAGCACGCTAGGGCTGGCGGAGGGGGAGGGTGATCTCGAAGACGCTGCCTTTGCCGGGCTGGGAGCGGCAGGCGATGTCGGTGCCGAGCAGTCGCGCCTGGCGCCGGGCGATGGAGAGGCCCAGGCCGACGCCCTTGGCCTGGTCGCGCTCGTCGTTCCCGGTCTGGAAATACTCGTCGAAGATGCGCCCGATATTCCCGGCAGAGATGCCGATCCCGGTGTCCCAGACCTGGACGAGCGCCCGCTCCCGGTAGCGGCGGATGCCGACCAGCACGCCGCCTGCGCTACAGTACTTGTGGGCGTTGCCGACGAGGTTGCGCAGGATGTTCTTGAGCAGGGCGACGTCGGTCAGCAGCATGGTTTCCCGGCGCGGGAAGAAGAGCTTGAAGCGCAGCGACGAATGCAGGAAGAGCGAGGAGAACTCGGCCTCGATCCACTGGATCAACTCGTGGCAATCGACTTCGCAGATGTCCGGTTCGACCGCCCCCGAGTCGAGCTTGGCGATGTCGAGCAGCGTGTTCAGGATCTCGCCGAGCGAACTGACCGACTGCTCGATGCGCCGGGTGAAGCGACGCTGCTCCTCGTCCAGCGCCGTATTGGACAGAGCATCGAGGAAGAGGTTGATCGCCAGCAGCGGCTGGCGCAGGTCGTGGCTGGTCGCGGCGAGGAATTTCGACTTCACCAGGTTCGCGGTTTCCGCGGCTTCCTTGGCGGCGTTCAGTTCGCAGGTGCGCAGGCCGACCAGCCGTTCGAGGTGCTGGCGATATTCCTCGAGCTCGGCGCTGACCTTCTTCTGCTCGCCGAGATCGACATCGAGGCAATACATCTCCGGCTCGCCGGCGCAGTTGCGCAGCATCACGTGGCTCGAATACACCGGCACCGGCGAACCGTCCTTGGCGCGCAGCACCAGTTCCTCGCTCGGGATCGCCGGTCCGCCGTTGGCCCAGGCCGTCGCGAGGCCGACGACGATCTCGCGCATGGCCGGCGGGATGATCAGGTCCTCCAGCTGCCGTCCGAGCGCCTCCTCCCTGGTGTAACCGTAGAGCCGCTCGCTGGCCTGGTTCCAGAAGATCACCTGCCGGTGCTTGTCGTAGCCCTGGACGGCGATGTTCTCGACCTGCTCGAAGAGCTCGCGGAAGCGCCGGTCGCTGCCCTGGATCCGGGCCCCCCGCCGCCTGCCCTCGCCGCAGTCAGGGCAGCCGCCCGGCTGCGTTCCGGCAACGCGGTCGAGGATGTCGTCCAAGGCTGCGCAGGATCCGGGACTGGTCGAGTTCATGAGCGCACCTATTCATGGAGCTGGCGGGAAGCAAACCCGGGAATCAAGCCCGGAAATCAAGCCCGGGACCCTGGCCCGCAAAATCAGGCCCGGAAAGACGGGCTTCCCGCCCCGCTGCCGGGCGCCAATCGGAATGCCATCAGGCCGCCATTATCTGCCCAAATCTGCCGCGCCGGCAATGACTTGCGGCGCTCGCGGCCAGTGACCGCGCCCGGGTGGAGACAGCTGCCCTGCGTCCCCCGCAACCCGCCTGTCCGCAGCCGGGGAGAAGCCGCGCGCAGCAGCAGTCGGGGCAGCCGCGGCCTCCTTGGTGTATTCTGTTACGTTTTGCGTCGCCGGCGCGACGCCATCCCTTCGCAACCCGAGCCGCACAGCCGCCATGAAACGTACTTCGAACCCCCTCAAGCCGCTGCTGGTCAGTCAGCCGACGGACAAACTTTTCGAGCAGCCGCCGCTCGGCGTCGATGCGGACACGCTGGCCCTGGACGTCCGCCGCTACTTCGCCCTCTTCCTCGGCCGCTACAAGCACTCGCGTGGCCGCTCGACGCACTACCCCTACCAGGCCACGGTGCTCGCGATCCGTGACCGCCTGAACGAGCGCCTCAACAACACCCGCCACGCCTACGAGGTGGCCGGGGCCAAGCACGCCTACTACCTCTCGCTCGAATTCCTGATGGGGCGCACGCTCAACAACGCGCTGCTCAACCTGGGCCTCGGCGAGGAGACCGAGCAGGCCCTGCGCACGCTCGGCTTCGACCTCGACGAACTGATCGACACCGAAGCCGACGCCGGCCTCGGCAACGGCGGCCTCGGCCGCCTCGCCGCCTGCTTCCTCGACAGCTGCGCGACCCTGCAACTGCCGGTGATGGGCTACGGCATCCGCTATGAATACGGCATGTTCCGCCAGCACATCGAGAACGGCCAGCAGGTCGAGGAACCCGACCACTGGCTGCGCAACGGCAACCCCTGGGAACTCGAAAAGCCCGAGCACACGCGGCGCATCCAGTACTACGGCCGCACCGTGCACCAGAGCGGCCCCGACGGCCGCCTGCGCGTGGCCTGGGTGGACAGCCACGACGTCCTCGCCGTCCCCTACGACACGCCGATCCCCGGCTACTGGAACAACACGGTCAACGTCCTGCGCCTGTGGAAGGCCGCCGCCACCGACGAGTTCGACCTCGACGAGTTCAACGCCGGCTCCTACACCGAATCGGTCGCGGCCAAGAACGCCGCCGAGAACATCACGATGGTGCTCTACCCCAACGACGCCAGCGAGAACGGCAAGGAACTGCGCCTGCGCCAGCAATACTTCCTCGCCTCGGCGAGCCTGCAGGACATCCTCGCGCGCTGGGAAGACCAGCACGGCAAGGACTTCTCGCGCTTCGCCGAGCTGAACTGCTTCCAGCTCAACGACACGCACCCGAGCTGCGCGGTGCCGGAACTGATGCGCCTCTTGATCGACGAGCACGACCAGTCTTGGGAAACCGCCTGGGACATCGTCACCCGCACCATGGCCTACACCAACCACACGCTCCTGCCCGAAGCGCTGGAGAAATGGTCGGTGCGCCTCTTCGGCCAGCTGCTGCCGCGCCTGCTCGAAATCGTCTACGAGATCAACGCCCGCTTCCTCACCGAAGTCGCCCGCCGCTGGCCCGGCGACAACGCCCGCCTGGCGCGCATGTCGCTGATCGAGGAAGGACCGGAACCGCAGATCCGAATGGCCTACCTCGCCATCGTCGGCAGCTTCTCGGTCAATGGCGTCGCCGAACTGCACTCGCGCCTGCTGCAGCAGGGACTGTTCCGCGACTTCCACGAACTGTGGCCCTGGAAGTTCAACAACAAGACCAACGGCGTCACCCAGCGCCGCTGGCTGGCCTCGGCCAACCCGCTGCAGTCGCAGCTGATCACCGAAACCATCGGCGACGGCTGGATCACCCGCCTCGACGAGCTGCGCAAGCTCGCCCCCCTGGCCGACGATCCCGCCTTCCGCGCGCGCTGGGCCGCGGTCAAGCGCGCCAACAAGGAACGGCTCGCCGAACTCGTCAGGAAGGACTGCCAGGTCGAGTTCAACCCGGACGCCATGTTCGACGTCCAGGTCAAGCGCATCCACGAATACAAGCGCCAGCTGCTCAACGTGCTGCACGTCGTGCACCTCTACATCCGCATCAAGCAGGGCGAGATCGGCACCTTCACGCCGCGTTGCGTGCTCATCGGCGGCAAAGCCGCGCCCGGCTACTTCATGGCCAAGCGCATCATCACCTTCGTCTGCAAGGTCGCCGAGGTGGTCAACGGCGACCCGACGGTCCGCGACCGGCTCAAGCTCGCCTTCCTGCCCGACTACCGCGTCTCGGCGATGGAGATCATCGCCCCGGGCAGCGACCTGTCCGAACAGATCTCCACCGCCGGCAAGGAAGCCTCCGGCACCGGCAACATGAAGTTCATGATGAACGGCGCGGTCACCATCGGCACCCTCGACGGCGCCAACATCGAGATCCGCGAGGAAGTCGGCGACGAGAACTTCTTCCTCTTCGGCCTCACCGCGCGCGAAGTCGAGGACGCCCGCAACGGCTACAACCCCGACGCGATCATCGCCGCCGACCCCGACCTGAAGCGGGTCATGGAGCTGATCGAATCCGGGCACTTCAACCAGTTCCAGCCGGGGCTGTTCGACCCGATCATCAAGGCCATCCGCAGCCCGCACGACCCCTGGCTCGTCGCCGCCGACTTCCGCAGCTACATCGACGCCCAGGACCGCGCCGCCGAGACCTACCGCGACCAGGACCGCTGGACCCGCATGAGCATCCTCAACACCGCCGCCAGCGGCAAATTCTCCACCGACCGCACCATGGAAGAATACAACGCCGACATCTGGAAGCTCCCCAAGGTCGCCCCCACCCCCATGCAACAGCTAGGGGGTCAGGTCTCGAATTGTTGCATTTGACGTCGGATGCAACAGCCTGGGGTCAGGTCTCGAAATGTAGCATCGGGGGTCGGATGCAACAATTCGGGACCTGACCCCAAGTTTGTAGCATCACCCTTCCCCCGTCAGCGTCCCATTGCGCGGCCGACGAGTTCCTTCATCGCCCGGACACTCCCGTCGAGGGCGTCCGTGCTGGGCAGCCAGTCGACGGCGGTGAAGCGGGTGCGGGCTTCGTGGTCGATCGGCGCGGGGATGACCGTGAGGCCTTCTGCTGCGAACAGGCGCACGGCACGCTGCATGTGCAGCGCCGAAGTCACCAACAGGATCCGGTCGATGCCACGCGCGCGCAGCAGCTCGGCGCTGAAGCGGGCGTTCTGGCGGGTGTTGCGGCTGTCCTCTTCGAGCAGCATGTCGGCGTCGGCCACGCCCAGATCGCGCAGCAGCACGCGCATCGCATCCGCTTCCGAGGTCGCGCTGACCTCGCGGTTGCTGCCGCCACTGAGCAGCAGCAAGCGCGCCTTGCCAGCGTGGTAGAGACGGGCAGCGTGCCACACGCGGTCCGCTGCCTCGTTCAGGTCGGGAACACCATCCGCCCGTTCAGGCGGACTCACCGCGCCGCCCAGGACGACGATCGCCGGCGCAGTCGGCAACGCAGCAATCTCGATCTCAGGGTACGCCGCTTCCAGCGCCCCGCGCAGCGAATGGCTGACCACCGGCAAGGACCACACCCACAGCCACAACAGCGCCAGCACCCCGGCCCTCAGCGCCCAGCGCCTCCGCCTGCCGAACGCCAGCAGCAAGGCCAAGGCACCCAGCACCAGCGCGGAACCGAGTGGAGAAATCAGCGCAATGGCTATCTTGTCGAACATCATGCAACACACTGGGGGTCAGGTCTCGAATTGTTGCATCCTTCGGCCCTCTCAGGCCACCCGCGCCCGCTCGGCGACGACGCTCCCGTCGAGCGAAGACAGCGCCAGAACAGGACTCACGGCGAGGTGCGCCCTTGCCCGCCCCGCCATACGGCACCGAATGCAACAATTCGAGACCTGACCCCGGTTATTGTTGCATCGCTTGCCGGACGACGCGTCCCACCGTCGCGGGGTGGATGCCGAAGTATTCCGCGATGGCCCGGTAGCTGTAGGCGCCGGTCGCATGGGCGGCGACGATCGCGGCGTTTCGATCCTGGTGGGCAGCGGCGATCACCGCAAGCGGCGGCGCCGGCGGGCGGCGCTGGGTCCGCGGGACGGTCAGCACGTCGCCGCGAATGCCGCTCCGGGCCTGCATCTGCTCGACGAAGGCCTGGTCGCCGAGATAGATCTGCTGGCGCAAGCCACCCCACGGACCCTGCCCGGCGCCGGCCTCGACAAAATGCCGATAACGCACGCGGGCGATGGTGCGGTTCGCGCCGAAATGCCTCAGCAAGCCGTCGGTGGCCAGCCACTGCGGGACCGGCGCCGCCCCCGTCATCGCCCGATAGCTGCTCCACGGCCAATCCTCGGGCCGCGCGACCAATTGCGCCCGCACCGGGTTGAGCACGACGTAGCGGCTCAAGGCCAGCAGGTACGCCTCCCTATCCACCACGATCGCCTTGAAGCGCCCCTGGAAGATGTGCCCGACGCGCTCGTGTCGTCGATTCGACGCCTGGGTATAGACCCCGTTCAGCTGCCGCATCCCTTGCGACAGATTCGCCTCGACCGTCTCGACCACCAGATGATAGTGGTTGCTCATCAGGCAATACGCGTGGCACACCCAGTTGAAGCGATCCACCACCTCCGCCAGCAGCTCGAGAAACGCAATACGATCCCCATCGTCCTCGAAGATCGCCTCGCGTCGATCGCCTCGGGACGTGACGTGGTAAAGGGCTCCGGCAAACTCGATGCGCAATGGCCTGGTCATGCGCATAGCATATACGAAGCAGCCCGATGCTACAAATCATGGGGTCAGGTCTCGAATTGTTGCATCGGCAGGTCCGGTAAGGGCAGGACGGGTTAAAATGACAAGTGAAAACATTTCGCGAAACATCGGCCTACCTGGTATGCCGAAGCCATCGCCATCAGCAGTTCATCATCGCGAGCCTGCAGGGCGTGGCGATCCAGCGCGCAAGGGCTGATGTCTGATCGCCATACCCCACCGAATGCAACAATTCGAGACCTGACCCCCGGTGTGTAGCATTTATCGGCCCGCCAACAAACGCTCAACAGCGGATCGATATGCCGCGAGGTCTTCCCGCTTCGCTACCGCCAACACTAATACAACCAGGACATCGTCTTCGACCTGATAGACCAGTCGGTAGCCCTGTTTGAGCAGTTTGATTTTGTAGCAGTCGCGTAACTCCCCGTGCAACTCGGCACCAGGAACATGGGGCTGCTCAAGCCGCTTCTTGAGCAATTTGCGCAGCACCGACTTGACGCTGCCGTCCAGAGCGTTCCACTCGTCCAACGCTTCCGGCAAGAATTTCAGGCGGTACGTGGAAGACGTCGTCACTATCAGATCTCGTCGATGTCGACTTCGATGGCCGAGTCCTTACGCGCCAAGCGCCGGCGCGCGATCTCAAGCAAATCCCGATCCGCCAGTTCCTCAACCAGAGCCTCGAATAGCTTGGGCGTAACCATGTAGAACGCGGGACGGTTGTGGTTCAACACAGCCACCGGCTTTTCGCCAGCCGTGCGCAAGACTTGCGCCGGGTTCTTCTTGAACTCGGACATGCTGACCGAGAAGTCAGCGTAGATGGCTTCCATAGCGGTCACCTCGAATGAATAAACAGCTCCAAATATAGAGCCGTAAAGATATCTCGTCAAGCTTGATAGTCGGCTACGCCCCGCCTCTCCCGCCCCCGCCATACGCCACCGAATGCAACAATTCCAGACCTGACCCCCGGTATGTTCGGCGAACTCACCGACGAGCGACTGCTCGTCCTCGACGTCGACGAATTCCTGTCCATCCTCAACGACATCAAAGCCCGGGGCCTGGCCGTCACCGACGTGCAGGAGCAGGTTCTGGACGCGGTCGAGAACGGCACCAGTCTCGGCGGGACCAAGCCGAAACTGACCCTGTCCAGTCATGGCCAACAGTACCTGGCCAAGTTCCCGGCCAAGGGAGACAGTCCATGGCTGCCTCATGTCGAAGCAGCGATGCTCAAACTGGCGAGGCGCTGCGGCATCGATGCCTGCCAATGCGAGGTCTGGCGACTTCCCGATGGCCGCAACAGGGCGCTGCTGCTCAAGCGCTTCGACCGCTCGCCCGTCGCTGGCGGCAGCGGATGCATCGGATTCGTGAGCGCGCATTCGGTCATGCGACTGGATCGACAACCGACCAGCGCAGCACAGGCGGATGCCCGCCTCCTGGCTTTCGGGACTCAAGGCATCACCACGGACAGCCTCCGCAAGAGCTACGTCGCATTCGCCGACGCCATGGCTCGCTGGTGCGGCGGCCGGGACGCTCACCGCGAAGCACGTCGCGAGTTATGGCGACGCATCGTCTTCAACGCACTCATCCGCAACGCAGACGACCATGCGCGCAACCACGGCCTGCTTTGCGCAGACATGGCCGCCAAGCGCTGGCAACTCGCCCCGGCTTACGACCTCGTCGCCCCGGCACTCGCCCGCGAAACGCCAAACCTCGCACTCGCCTACCTGTATATCCGCCCGACCGCACGCCAAGGGGCACGACTCGTCTGGGCCGCCACCCTGGCAGACCTGCTCCTGGCGGCAGAACTACACTACGGCTACTCGCGCGAAGAGGCCCGTGCCTATCTGCAAGGCACACAAGACCTCATCCAGTCCGCTTGGCGCAGCGCCCTGCGCTCGGAAGGCATGCCAGAGCACGAAATCGATCGCTACCGCGCAAGCTTCTCGCCCCTCGCTTGAAACATGCTACACACCGGGGGTCAGGTCTCGAATTGTTGCACACCGGGGGTCAGGTCTCGAATTGTTGCATCGGTACGTCGTGTAGGTCGGGTTAGCGCAGCGTAACCCGACGACACATGTCACCCAAGTCCCGCATCGTTGCTCACCGCCTCAGCGCACCATTCGCGAATCAATGCAACAATGCGAGACCTGACCCCCGAACGGTGCACCTAACCTTCATCGCGAGCCCGAAGGGCGTGGCGATCCAGTGCGTAGGCCTGTTGTCGCGTCGCCGTACCCCACCGAATGCAACAATTCGAGACCTGACCCCACAACCGGTAGCACCGCTACAGCCCTTCACGAAGATCGGCGATGGTCGCCATCAACGTCATGGGATCGAGCGGTGACGGCTCGAATCCAACGCGTTCGTAGAAGGCCTGCGCGGACTCCGACAAGGCGTGAACGATCATGCCGCGGATACCAATCGCATCGGCAGCAGCAATCACGCGCAAACAGGCATCGCGTACGAGAGCACGTCCCATGCCATTGCCTTGTATTGATTGATCGATGGCCAGCCGCCCCAGAACGACCACCGGGATGGGATCAGGCATGTTGCGCCGCACGCGGCCAGTGGCGGATTCAACCGTCACTGCGCTGGAGGCCAACGCGTAATAAGCAACCACCCGCCGCCCCTCGCAAACGACGAAGGTACGCGAAGCGCCACTAACCTGGTTCTTCAGAGCGCGCTGTTTGAGCCAGTGATCCAGACCATCAACGCCGCAGGCAAATGCAGCCGCATCGTGATGCGCCGCGAGTGGCTGGGGTGCGGACAAGCTCACTGCTGATCCCAAGGTGCCAGGGTTTGCAGAGTTTTTTGCAGGCGCGGGTTGAGACTGGGTGCGCGGTCAAGACGCGCCACGAACTCGGTGTAGGCATCCGGGCTGACCACCAGCAAGGCTTGATCGAGCAGCGCCTCTTCGGCAGCGAGGCGAGCCGCGTCGAGAATGAAGTCGGTGCGGTTCTTTCCCCGCGCCTTGGCCGCCCGGTCAATCAGACCACGTACTTCGGGCTTGATGCGCAAATTCAGTGTGTCGCGCTTGGCGACGAGGTGGGCCGAGGGCATGACCGCTCCTTTTGATGAATACGGTCACTATAGCAAAACGTACTGTCGACGTCATTACAGCCCATGGGGGTCCAGTCTCGCACTGTAACCTCCCCGCAACCCGAATCAAGTATGACGTCCCCGAAATTCGTCATCGCGAGCCCGAGGGGCGTGGCGATCCAGCGCACCCGTCGTCGCGAGCCCGAAGGGCGTGGCGATCCAGTACGTAGGCGCATTGTCCGCTCTCCATACGCCACCGAATGCAACAATTCGAGACCTGACCCCCGGTGTGTAGCATGCAACAATTTCGGACCTGACCCCGTGAATGTAGCACTCCACGCCATTGTCATTTTCCTCATAGAAAACAACAACTAACGGGAGAGTCAGGGTACAATGCTCAAAGTTGACCGTGCATGAAAAAATGAAATCCGCACGCGCCCGACTCACAACCTGAATCCCCTCGCACGGTCCCGGAAACGGCACGACCGTGCGGTAGCCTGCCCGGCTTCCGGCCGACAGCGCAGGCGGCCCCCTCCCCCATGGCCAGCACCCACACCCAGCAAGTCGAAGACCTGCATTTCCGGGTCCTCAAACTCCTGCACGAAAAGCCCGACATCTCCCAGCGCGACCTCGCCGACCAGCTCGGCGTCAGCCACGGGAAGATGAACTACTGCCTGAACGCCCTCATCGACAAGGGCCTCGTCAAGCTCGAAAACTTCCAGCACAGCCAGCACAAGTTCAAGTACGCCTACCTGCTCACCCCCGCCGGCATCGCCGAGAAAGCCGCCCTCACCGGCCGCTTCCTCAAGCGTAAGATGGCCGAATACGAAGCGCTCAGGGCCGAAATCGAAGCGCTGCAGGCCGACATCCCCTCCGAGTTACCTGCAAACCAACAAGAGGAAAGGCCGGCTTCAGTCATCGATTGATCGCTTGGCTATTGAGTTTTGAAAGAAGCTCACCGGCCAATGATCGTGCACAGATCAGTCGCTAAAATGCAGGTGCATCCTGCCCAAATCAGCTCAGGAGTGTCCTTATGACGAATTTGCAAATGCTGGTGAGCCAGCACCAGGCCAAGGCAGCCCGGATGGCCGCTCAGTCTGCAGATTGGGGAAAGCGGAAGGAAAAGTGGCTTGCAGTTCTGGCGCGGTTTATCGAAGATGTCCGGGCCTCGCTGATCGCCGCTGGCGTTCCCGGTGAACAGATTGCGCCAACCAGCCATCACATCAGTGAAGAAGCCTTGGGCGACTACGAGGCGCCGGGACTTCGGGTCAAAATCGGCACGGCTCTCGTGCAATTCGTACCGATTGCCAGCGTCATCATCGGCGGCTATGGACGTATCGATGTCATTGGACCGCAAGGCGAGGTAAAACTGATAGCCCACGACACCCAAGCATTTCCTGATCCGGACGATAAGACGCCTTCCCATGAGCGCGAGTGGGTATGGTCAGCCTATCCTGACAAGACGCGCCGGGGCGGCTTACGGCTTGACAATGATGGCTTGGCAAAGGTACTCGAATTAGTGATTGGCGGCGCATGATTTCGCCGGTTTTTCCTGATATCGACGGTGCGCTCGATTGGCACATTGCGACGAAGGATGGCCTGCTTGGCTTGCGTGAGGCCATGCGTTGCGGCGCCGGCCTGAGTGATGAGACCTGCGATGAGCTTTTCGGCATGACCTCTGCCGAGTGGCAAGCCTACTACCGGAAACAGGCGGACAGGCACGAGATGTTTTCAACGCTAGCGCTCTTCGCTGCCTGCGAGGGTGGTATCCGGCGCGATTTCGACTGGCGCAGTAGCGGCGGTTTCGGTCAGACACATCAAGATCGCTTTCGCAAGCTTCGGCAACAAGCCAACAAGGAGCACGTCTCTCTCGGCACCATTCTCAGCGCCTGGATGGGCGCCGAGCGCAGCAACACTTGGCTACGCAAACACTTGACAGTGCTGGCGGAACTTTTTAGACAGAGGAACGACCTGGCACACGGACGTATCTCGCAGGGCATCCCATTTGTCACGATTTATGACCAGCTATGCGTGATCCGGGACAAGTGGCGAGATGCGGTTTCAGACTTCAAAGGCTATTGAAGTCACGTTCATGAGCCCCCCCTTGAAACGCTCATCGCCCCCGCGGATGCAACAATTCCAGACCTGACCCCCGGTGTGCGCAATCGGCGTCAGCCGGATTTTACGGCCAGGCATGGAGAGGCGCCGACACCGTCACCGTCATCGCGAACCCGCAGGGCGTGGCGATCCACCGCAACCGTCATCGCGAGCCAGCAGGGCGTCGCGATCCACCGCAACCGTCATCGCGAGCCCGAAGAGCGTGGCGATCCACCGTAACCGTCATCGCGAGCCCGAAGAGCGTGGCGATCCACCGTAACCGTCATCGCGAGCCCGAAGGGCGTGGCGATCCAGTACGTAGGCCCGTTGTCCGCTCTCCATACGCCACCGAATGCAACAATTCGAGACCTGACCCCGTGAATGTAGCACTCCACGCCATTGTCATTTTCTTCATAGAAAACAACAACTAACGGCATAGCCGGGGTACAATGTTCAAAGTTGACCGTGCATCAAAAACAAAAACAGCACGCCATCAGCTCCCCAGACGCATCCCTTCGCACGGTCCCGGAAACGGCACGACCGTGCGGTAGCCTGCCCGGCTTCCGGCCGACAGCGCAGGCGGCCCCCTCCCACATGGCCAGCAACCACACCCAGCAAGTCGAAGACCTGCACTTCCGGGTCCTCAAACTTTTGCACGACAAGCCCGACATCTCCCAGCGCGACCTCGCCGACCAGCTCGGCGTCAGCCACGGGAAGATGAACTACTGCCTGAACGCCCTGATCGACAAGGGCCTCGTCAAGCTCGAAAACTTCCAGAGCAGCCAGCACAAGTTCAAGTACGCCTACCTGCTCACCCCCGCCGGCATCGCCGAAAAAGCCGCCCTCACCGGCCGCTTCCTCAAGCGCAAGATGGCTGAATACGAAGCACTCAAGGCAGAAATCGAAGCGCTGCAGGCCGACCTGCCGCCAGAACTGCAAGCCCAAGAAGAACTACAGCCATGACCTCCCCCCGCATCTACGTCGCCGGCCACCGCGGCATGGTAGGCAGCGCCATCGTCCGCCACCTCCAATCCCTAACCCCTAACCCCTCGCACCTGATCCTGCGCACCCACGCCGAGCTCGACCTCACCAACCAAGCCGCAGTGAACGCCTTCTTCGCGCAGGAGAAGCCCGACCAGGTTTACCTCGCCGCCGCCAAGGTCGGTGGCATCCACGCCAACAACACCTACCCGGCCGACTTCATCGTCCAGAACCTGCTGATCCAGACCAACGTGATCCAGGCCGCCTTCGAGCACGGCGTGAAGAAGCTCCTCTTCCTCGGCTCCAGCTGCATCTACCCCAAGCACGCCGCGCAGCCGATGGGCGAAGAAGCCCTGCTCACCGGCCCGCTGGAACCGACCAACGAACCCTACGCCATCGCCAAGATCGCCGGCATCAAGCTCTGCGAGAGCTACAACCGCCAGTACGGCGATAGCGACGGCATCGACTACCGCAGCGTGATGCCGACCAACCTCTACGGCCCCGGCGACAACTACAACCTCGAAAACAGCCACGTCATCCCTGCCATGATTCGCAAGTTCCACCTCGGCAAACTTGCCATGGAGCAAAACTGGCGAGCCATAGAACAAGACGAAGCCCTCCACGGCCCCATCCCCGAAGACCTAAAGCGAGACCTCCTAACCCCTAACCCCTCGCACCTAACACCCACCGTAACGATCTGGGGCACCGGCACGCCGAAGCGCGAATTCCTCTACGTCGACGACATGGCCGCCGCCAGCGTGCACGTGATGAACCTGCCGCAGTCGGTCTACGCGACACACACCCAACCGATGCTCAGCCACATCAACGTCGGCTACGGCGAAGACGTGACCATCGCCGACGTCGCCCGAACCATCGCCGAAGTGGTCGGCTACCAGGGCGAAATCACCTTCGACCCCAGCAAACCCGACGGCACCCCACGCAAGCTGATGGACAGCAGCCGTCTGAATGCGCTCGGCTGGCAGCCCAGGGTCAGCCTGCAAGAAGGCCTGACCCGCGCCTATCAGGATTTCCTCGGGGGTTAGGGGTTAGGGGTTAGTGAGCACGGCTTCC
>NZ_NHRX01000048.1:14749-113512 GCF_016653115.1 Rhodocyclus purpureus | reverse complement strand
GCGCTGTACTCAAGTTCGGAGAAGGTGGCTTGCATGGTCGGTCACGAGCGTGAGGCAGGGCGTCATTATCTCAAAGAGCGGCTGCCGACGGCAGGCGTCGGCTGGTTTCGATTAAATCAGTGCTTCCCTAGAAGCAGTGCTGTGCCGCCACTCAGCAGACAAAAACCGGCGATGATCGCCAGAGACAAAGCGAGATTCTCAAGCTGGAGAAGTGCAGTGAACTCGTCCCGCGCTCTGCCCGGCAATCTCGACGGAACTCGTTCGAGAACGGTGAGCAGCTTCTTTTCGATAGGCAACTCCCAAATGCTCTCAGGAGGAGCGGGAGTCGGTGCGGCTCTCAGTGATTGCCGTATTGTCGAACTTGTCCCCGTTGGTGACGCTCCCGCTGCACTGCGTGCGGTATTGGGTGCTTGAAGGATTGTGGCCTTGTCGCCTTTCAGCAGGTGATACCACGTTTGCTTGCCTACCACGCCGTCAGCGACAATTGAAACGCCCTTCTGATATTGCAGAACAGCTTGCTGGGTGATGCTACCAAAGATTCCATCAACCGTCAGATTGGGAGAGGGGAGCAAGCGCACGTTCAGCTGCCGTTGGAGCTTCTTCACCTCCGAACCTCGGCTTCCCTGCTGCAGCACTTGAACTGCTGCTGTCGAGGACTTTCGGCGTGCTGCCCCAAGCGGCATCAAAGTTAGCGAGGCAGGATGATGCTGACCTCTGGTCGAAAGGAGATCGCTGCCGATGTGGCCTGGCCGAGGGGACAACGCTCGGATCATGGTCCCGTCGTTAAGGTCCTCAGCCCCACCAGAAAGGCCAACTGGACCTGGTTTGCGTGAGCCCGCCATCTATGGATTTCCGAGTTCAGTGGGTGCAAATTTATTTTATTAGCATAACTCAAAGTATACGTCAAAACGGGAAGTAAACATCTTCCACGACTGACAGACAGGTCGGCTGCGGCTTGCATGTTACTGAATTGGTTCAACGACACATCAATGAATTATGGCATCACGCCAAACAAGCTGATCACCAGTCATATCACGAGTTCCCCTGCCTGACCGGACGCTTTTGCGCGCTCGCATCCGTGACAAGCATCAGGTTCCTGGAAAGAAGAACGGAATCCCACCTGCTGGTGCAGTCGGTGCGGAGAAGGTCCGGATTATCGGGGCGCTTTCGCCTGATGCGCTGAGCTCGCGGGCGCTAAGTGACGACGACGCAGTCGACATAGCATTCAACTCGCCCCCGCCGGGCGCTTGCCCCCTCCCCCTCTTCTTCGTATCCTGCATGTCATCGTCGTCACCACCGGCGACGTTTTCGGACAAGGATCATGGGCGAAGAAGCGGGTGCGGCCGGGTCGCCGCGCACTACGCAGGAGAGCGAGGCTGACGCCAGCGCGCTGCTGGCGCTGACACGGCGTCTGCTCGCCGACCTGCACCCGAGTGCAACGGCGCGCGGGGTGGCGCTCGACAGCCGGCTCGACAAGGATCTCGGCTTCGACAGCCTGGCGCGCGTCGAACTGGTCGCGCGAATCGAACGCGACCTCGGCGTGGCGCTGCCGGAGAAGACGCTCGGCAGCGCGGTGACGCTGCGCGACCTGCTGCTGGCGATGCGTGAGCAGGGCGTCCCGGCAGCAGCCCGCACGAGCGGCGGACGCACGCGCGCGGCGGTGAGCCTGGAAACCGCGGCTACCCAGCTCGCGTCCTCGGAAATCCTCGCCCTGCCCGACTCCGCCACCACCCTGCTCGGCGTGCTCGCCTGGCACGTCGCGCGGCACGGCGAGCGCGTGCAGATCGTCCACCTCGACGAGTCGGGCGAAACGCCGATCAGCTACGCCGAGCTCGACCGCCAGGCGCGGGCGATCGCTGCCGGCCTGCAGGAGGCGGGGCTCGCGCCGCGACAGACGGTGGCGATCATGCTGCCGACCCAGCCCGAGTATTTTTACGTCTATTTCGGGATCCTCATGGCCGGCGGCATCCCGGTGCCGATCTACCCGCCGGCCTCGCTCGCGCAGCTCGAGGAACACGTTCGCCGCCACGCGGGGATCCTGGCCAACGCCGGGGCGTCGATCCTGGTGACGGTACCCGAGGCGCGCGCGGTGGCGCGGCTGCTCGAAGCGCGCGTGCCCGGCCTGCGCCGCATCGTCACCCCGGCCGAGCTCGCCGCCTGCGTGAGGCCGGCGCAGCCGGTTGCGGTCGCCGGCGGCGACACGGCGTTCATCCAGTACACCTCGGGCAGCACCGGCGACCCGAAGGGGGTCGTCCTCAGTCACGCCAACCTGCTCGCCAACGTGCGCGCGATGGGCCAGGCGATCGGCATTCGTGGCGACGACGTCTTCGTCAGCTGGCTGCCGCTCTATCACGACATGGGGCTGATCTGCGCCTGGCTCGCCAGCCTCTATCACGGGCGGCCGCTGGTGGTGATGTCGCCGCTGCGTTTCCTCGCGCGGCCGCTGCGCTGGCTGGAGGCGATCGACCGCTACCGCGGCACCCTCGCCGCGGCGCCGAACTTCGCCTACGAGCTGTGCGTGAAGCGCATCGACGACGCCGACCTCGCGGGCCTCGACCTGTCGTGCTGGCGGATCGCCGCCAACGGCGCCGAACCGGTGCTGCCGGAGACGCTGCGCCGCTTCGGCGAGCGCTTCGCCGCCTGCGACTTCCGCTCAGAGGCGCTGACCCCGGTCTATGGACTGGCCGAGGGGACGGTCGGGCTGCTCTGCCCGCCGCCGGGACGCGGGCCGCGCGTCGATCGCGTCGAGCGCGCGGCCTTCAGTCGCGGTGGTCGCGCCGAACCGGCGGCCGCAGGCGACGTCGGCGCGCTGCGCTTCGTCTCCTGCGGCCGGCCCTTGCCCGGACACGAGGTACGCATCGTCGATGCCGCAGGCAAGGAAGTCGGGGAGCGCGTCGAGGGCCGGCTCGAATTCAGGGGCCCTTCCGCCACAGCGGGCTACTTCCGCAACCCGGAGCAGACGCGGCGCCTCTTCGACGGCGACTGGCTCGACAGCGGCGACCGCGCCTACGTCGCCGACGGCGAGGTCTATCTGACCGGCCGCGTCAAGGACATCATCATCCGCGGCGGGCGCAACATCTACCCGCACGAGCTGGAGGACGCGGTCGGCGGCATCGACGGCGTCCGCCGCGGCTGCGTCGTCGTCTTCGGCGCCAGCGACGGGGCGAGCGGCACCGAGCGCCTGGTCGTCCTCGCCGAGAGCAGGCTGGTCGATGGAGCCGGAGGTGGCACGGAACACGAGGCCGAGCGCGAGGCACTGCGCCAGCGCATCGTCGACCTCACCGTCGCGGTGCTCGGCGAGCCGCCCGACGAGGTGGTGCTGGCACCGCCGCACGCGGTGCTGAAGACTTCCAGCGGCAAGGTCCGCCGCGCGGCATGTCGCGAGCGCTACCTCGCCGGTACGATCGGCGTGAGCGCGCGTTCGGGAGGCGCGCAGCTGCTGCGGCTGACGCTCGCCTCGCTGTGGCCGCAGGCGCGGCGGGCGGCGGGCGCGCTGTCCGCCGCGCTCTGGGGGACCGCCGTCTGGCTGCCGTTCCTGCTGCTCGCCGTCTTCGCCTGGCTGGCGACCGCGATGGCACCCAACCGGGCCGCGGCCTGGAAAATGGACCGGCTGGCGGCGCGCGCGCTGCTGAAGCTCGCCGGCATCCGGCTCACGGTCGAGGGGCTGGATCGCCTGCCGCAGGAACCCTGCGTCGTCGTCGCCAACCATGCGAGCTACGCGGACGGGATCGTCCTGCTCGCCGCGCTGCCGACGCCGGTCAGCTTCGTCGCCAAGCGCGAGCTGCTCGGCAACCTGGTGTCACGACGCTTCCTCGAAAAGCTCGGCGCGCTCTTCGTCGAGCGCTTCGACACGCTGAAGAGCATCGACGACGCGCATCGGCTCGGCGCGGCGGTCGCTGCGGGGGAAACGCTGTTCTTCTTTCCCGAGGGCACCTTCCGGCGCACGCCGGGTCTCGGCGCCTTCCGCCTCGGCGCGTTCAGCGTCGCCGCCACGGCCGGGGTGCCGGTGCTGCCGCTGACGCTGCGCGGCACGCGCACGCTGCTGCCGGCCGGGCGCTGGCTGCCGCGGCGCACCCAGCTCGGCGTGATCGTCGGCACGCCGATCGCGGTGCCGACCGAGGGAGAACCCTTTGCGCGCGCCATCGCGTTGCGCGACCAGGCGCGCGCGCAGATCCTCCGCGATTGCGGCGAGCCCGACCTCGGCGCTACCTGAAGCGAGGTTCAGCCCGGGTCAGCAACGTTCAGCCCGGCTTGCCGTCGGCGCGCGCGCGCATCAGGAACGGGCGGTAGCGCCAGAAGTAGAGCAGGAAGGCCACGCACCACAGGGTCGCGGCGAGATGGACGCCGGCCTTGGCGGCGACCGGGATCACGGCGAGGGTCAGCACCCGCGCCAGCGCCGCGCAATGCACCAGCACGTAGGCCGTCGTCTCGACCGGCCCGGCGACCAGCCAGCGGCCGGTATGGCCGAGCGCGGTGCGCGTGATCATGCCGATGATGAGGCCGCCGGTGGCGCCGATGGCCAGCGCATGCACGCCCGCCGAGCGCGGGAGGAACTGCCACTCGGTCGCCGCAAGCAGCAGGAGGCCGACCGGAATCCACAGGTGCGAGAGGTGCAGGATCCAGAGCAGTGGATTGCTGCGCGTCGCCCAGGTGTTCCAGCCGAGCGTGCGCGCGATCTGCAGCGCGGCGGCGACGACGGCGAGTCCGGCCGCCAGCGTCCGCCCGGCGAACCCGCCCCAGCTACCGACCTCCCCAGCCCACAGCGCCAGCGCCAGTCCCGTCAGCGCGATCGCGGCGAGATCGACACGCTTGTTGCGCCATTGCCTGACGCCGCGGATCGCGCTGGCCGTGAAATTGGGGACGACGCGCCCGGCGATGATCGTCTCCAGCAGCACGATCAGCGCCAGCGCCGCGTGCAGCACCGTCATCGGGTCGAGCGCGATCACGTCCAAGCGGGCGAGGTGGAAGACGAGGTTGAGGAGCCCGAGGGTGGTGAGCAGCCCGCCGATGAAGTAATTGACCCGGCTCTTCGCGCGCAGGAGGACGCCGACGAAGATCGCCGCACAGGTCGGCAGGAAGGCGACGTCGACCAGCGCCACCCAGGTCCCGTCGGAAAAGGCCATCGCCAGCCGCCCGGCGAGCCACAGCCCGGCCAGCGCCGCCAGCCGCGATCCGGTCGGCGTCGGCTGCCCGGTCCACGCCTTGCCGGCGGTGAACAGGAAGCCGACGATGACGGCGGCGGCGAAGCCGAAGATCATCTCGTGCGCGTGCCACCACATCCCCGGGATCGGCGTCGTGAGCACGCCCGACCAGACCAGCGCCCAGGCCGGCACCGCGATCGCGCCGAACAGCGCGGCGAGCAGGTAGAACGGCCGGAATCCGAGCGCGAACAGCGAAAAGGTCTCCGGCGGGATCTTCTTCGCCGTCATTTCTTCCAGGGAAATCAATGCCATGCAGACAGTTCCGGGGGTTCAGGAGGTTTAATTACGCCGCCGCGGTAATTGATGCCCATTCGCGGCTGCCGCCGCTCCCACGAAAAGCACTCCCGCAGCAAGGTGGAATCTCGTGGGAGGGCAGGAAGGCCCGAATCAAGGCCAGATCAAGGTGGGCGAGCTAAATACAAGACCCTCCGGACGGGTCTTAAGTTCCTGCCAGGGCGATCACCGGGCCGAAGGCTGCCGTGGGATTCTTTGTCGGATGAGGCGCCGCTATCCAGTCATTGCGAGGCGCGTAGCGCCGTGGCGATCCAGTTCGTCCTTCAAGTTTCGCGGCCTCGCCAACTCGGGCGACCCGATGCGAGACCTACGCACTGGATCGCCACGCCCTGCGGGCTCGCGATGACGCGTTGTCTCGATCGCCACGCCTTGCCGGCTCGCGATGACGCGTTGTCTCGATCGCGCGCTGCGGGCCCGGATGACGCGTCGCTATCCGTCATTGCGAGGCGCGCAGCGCCGTGGCAATCCAGTTCGTTCTTCCAGCTTCGCGGTCTCGCCAACTCGGGCGATCCGATGCGAGGCCTGCGCACTGGATCGCCACGCCCTGCGGGCTCGCGATGACGGTTACGCTCTCAGCCCCTCTCCATGCACTCCTGGCACTGCCGTCATTACGAGGCGCGTAGCGCCGTGGCAATCCAGTCGCGTCGGGTTCGCGAAGCGTAACCCGACTCCCTGCTCAAGTTCCGGCCAGGGCGATCACCGGGGCGAAGCCGCCGCCCGGGGTGCGGAAGTTGGTGGTCTGTCCCTGGTAGAGGCGCGCGGCGGCGAGCTGGACTTCGCCCTGGTAGACGTAGAGGCGCAGGTCGAGCTTGAGCTCGCGCACCTCGCCGTCGACGAGGACCCGGCGCGACGAGGGGGACGCCAGTTCCTGCGCGACGTAGCCGCCGCCGGCGATCTCGGCGAACACGCGTTTGGTCAGCTTGTCGCCGCGGTAGGTCGCGCGGCCGGCGTAGCCGCCGAAGGGCTTGAAGAAGTAGCGACGGCGCTCGTTCCAGAAGGTTTCGGCGTCCTCGGGCGCGACCAACAGGGTGCGCGGGACGACCGCGGCGAGCAGTTCGCGGTCGGCAGGGGCGACGCCGGCGGCGGCGAGCCAGTCGCCGTCGGAGAGCAGGCACAGGTTGCGCTTGTCGGCGTAGAGCGCGTGCGCCCGCGGATGCGGCGTCAGCACCACCGCATCGGCAAGGTACGCGGCGCGCAGTGCGGCGTGCTCGGGGGCCGACAGGTCGAAGTCGGTCAGGCGGTTATAGACGAGGTCGATGCGCTGGCCACGGCAGCTGAGGACACCGTCGGCAAAGTGCAGCTCTGACGGATCGGCGATGAGCGCGTCGATGCCAGCGCTCGCGAACAGGCGGCGGCAGACGGCAAACTCGGCAGCGAGGAACTGCTCGTCGGGTACGTCGTCGACGATGGCGACGCGCACCAGCGGCCGCTCGCCGCGCGCGAGCCGCCATTCCTCGCGGAACATGGCGATGAAGCGCTCCGGCAGGCCGGCTGCCTGCGCGTTCACGGCCGTGATCGCCGCCTCCAGTGCAGCGCCAGGCGCGACATGCGCGCAGGCCGTGCGCGGCAGCGCCGCCAGCAGCGCGTTGAGCAGCCCGCCGCCGGCGTTGGTGTTGATCTCGATCAGGCGCGGCCCGTCCTCGCCCAGGTGGAAGTCGTAGCCGAAGAACACCCCGGCGGCACGCTGCGGCAGTTGCGCGATCTCCGGCGCACGCGCGAGTGCAGCAGCCTGGAAGGCCGGGTTGGCGACGACACGCTCGATCGCGCCGACCGCCGCCTGCATGCGCTCAAGGTCCGCCTCGCCGACATGCGCGCACAACGCCGAGAAGAGCAGCGGCTGCTGCGCAAGGAGGCGCGGCAGCTCGTCTTCCGCAACAGCGCCCGGCAGCAGCGCCGCCATCGCCGCGGGCAGTTGGGCTAGGTCGAGTGTCGGGCACGGACAGTCGTGGTTGAGCGCCCGAGCCAGCACGCTGCCGGCGTCGGTGGATTCGGCAGAGTTGGCGGAGTCGGCAGACTCCGCGGAAAGGTTCGTGTTCATGTCGGGGAGGCGAAGAAGGCGACCGCGTCGGCAAGCGCGCGCGTGCGCCGCATCGGCGGCAGGCTGCGCCAGACGCGCTTGCCGTAGGGTTTGTTGAGCATGCGCGGGTCGCAGATGACGAGCACGCCGCGGTCGCTCTCGTCGCGGATGAGCCGCCCGGCCCCCTGCTTCACGCTGATCACCGCGCGCGGCAGCTGGTATTCCATGAACGCGTTCCGGCCCTCGGCACGCATGCGCTCCATGCGCGCCGAGAGCACCGGGTCGTCGGGCGGCGCGAACGGCAGCTTGTCGATGACCACCAGCGAGAGCGCCTCGCCGCGCACGTCGACGCCCTCCCAGAAGCTCTGGCTGGCAACCAGGATCGCGTTGCCGAGGCGGCGGAAACTGTCGAGCAGCTCGGTCTTGCCGCGCTCGCCCTGCAGGAGCAGCGGGCAGTCCATGCCGGCGCGTTCGAGGCGTTCGGCGAGCAGCTCGTGCGTGCGCCGCATCGCGCGCAGCGAGGTGCACAGGAAGAAGGCGCGACCGCCGGCGGCCTGGAGGATCGGGAAGACCGCATCGACGGTCGCTTCCGTGTAGTCGCGGCTGTTCGGGTCGGGCAGGCCGGGCGGCGCGTAGAGCAGCGCCTGACGCTGGTAGTCGAAGGGGCTTTCCCAGCACGCGGATTCCGCCTCGTAGAGCCCCAGCTCGCGGCAGTAATGCTCGAAGCTGCCCTGCACCGCCAACGTCGCCGAAGTGAAGATCCAGGCACGCGGATGGCCACCCATCTGCTTCTTCATGATCCCGGAGATGCGCAAGGGGGTCGTGTTGAGCTGCAGCGCATGCGTGTAGGTCTCGCCCCAGCGCACCACCTCGGGGTCGTCCCCCTCCTGCCAGTGGCGCCAGGCGCCGAGCACCTCGCCCGCGCGGCGCCAGCAGTTCTCGAGACCCTCGGAGCGCTGCGCCTGCGTCTCCAGGATCGCGGCGACGATTTCGAGGTGACGGCACAGTTCGCCGAGCGCCGGGGTGAATTCCTCGCGTTCGAGCAGCTGGCTGGCGGCGTAGCGCGCCGGCTCGACCGGCAGCGTCAGGCGGAAGTCGCGCGCGGCCTTGTCCAGCGCGGCGAGTGCGAGCGGCAGGTCGAGGCAGTCCTTGGCCGCGGCCAGCGCCTCGCTCTTCGCGTCGCGCACGAGGTCGAGTACCTGCGAGGTCGACACGCTGTCGCCGAAGAAGAGGCTCGCGGTTTCCGGCAGCAGGTGCGCCTCGTCGAAGATGACCGTGTTGCACGCCGGCAGGAGTTCGCCGGCGCCTTCGTCGCGCAGCATCACGTCGGCGAAGAAGAGGTGGTGATTGACGACGACGAGGTCGGCGGCGAGCGCCTCGCGGCGCGCGGCCAGCACGAAGCATTCCTCGTGGTCGGGACATTCCTGGCCGAGACAGTTGTCGCGCGTCGAGGTGACCATCGCCCACACCGGCGAATTCTCGGGGACGTCGCCGCACTCGGCCTTGTCGCCGGTCAGCGTCCGCTTGGCGAAGCGCGCGATGCGCTGCGCGTCGGAGGCGTCGGCGCGGGTGACGAAGCGGCCCTCGGCGAGCGTGCGTTCGAGGTGGTAATGGCAGACGTAGTTGGCGCGGCCCTTGAGCAGCGCGACCCGCGCCGGCGAGCTCAGCGCCGTGCGCACGGTCGGGAGGTCACGCGCGAACAACTGGTCCTGCAGGGTCTTGGTTCCGGTCGAGACGATCACCTTGCCGCCGGAGAGCAGCGCCGGGACGAGGTAGGCGTAGGTCTTGCCGGTACCGGTGCCGGCCTCGGCGACGAAGACACGGTTGCCGTCGATCGCCTCGGCGATGCGCGACGACATCTCGATCTGTTGCTGACGCGGACGATAGCCGGGGATGCGGGTGGCCAGCGGCCCGCTCTCGGAAAAGACATCGGCGAGGGAAAAGGACATGCCAGGATCTTCGGTAAGCAGCGGCGCATCCTACCAGAAGCGCGCCGCGAACGCGCAGCCGAAAGCGCGGCTCTTCATCGCGAGCACGTAGGGCGTGGCGATCCAGTGCGTAGGGCTCGCATCAGGTCGGCTGTGGATGGCGGGCAAGGGCAAGGAGACGGAGGAACGAACTGGATTGCCACGGCGCTGCGCGCCTCGCAATGACGGGGTGGCGGCGCGTCATACCGAGCCGGCAAGGCGTGGCGATTCAGACAACGCGTCATCGCGAGCCCGCAGGGCGTGGTGATCCAGACAGCGCGTCATCGCGAGCCCGCACAGGGGGTGGTGATCCACACAACGCGTCATCGCGAGCCCGCACAGGGCGTGGTGATCCAGACAGCGCGTCATCGCGAGCCCGAAGGGCGTGGCGATCCAGTGCGTAGGGCTCGCATCGGGTCGGCCGTGGATGGCGGGCAAGTGCCAGGAGACGGAGGAACGAACTGGATTGCCACGGCGCTGCGCGCCTCGCAATGACGGGGTGGCGGCGTGTCATACCGAGGCGGCAAGGCGTGGCGACCCAGACAGCGCGTCATCGCGAGCCCAAAGGGCGTGGCGATCCACACAACGCGTCATCGCGAGCCCGAAGGGCGTGCTGATCCACACAACGCGTCATCGCGAGCCCGCACAGGGCGTGCTGATCCACACAACGCGTCATCGCGAGCCCGAAGGGCGTGGCGATCCAGTGCGTAGGGCTCGCATCGGGTCGGCCGTGGATGTCGGGCAAGTGCCAGGAGACGGAGGAACGAACTGGATTGCCACGGCGCTGCGCGCCTCGCAATGACACGATAACGACGGATGGGGCGGGGCAAGGAAGCACGAATGGCAGGAGCGGCGGCGGCGCCGGCTTGACCGCGGCCGGCTTTTGCCCCAACAATCGCCACCGGCATGGCGCTGCAGCAGCCTCGCGCAGCGCAGAAAACACACCCCGCTGAACAAGGAGCAAGCATGATCGACCAAGCCGTCGCCGACTTCACCCGCCCCGCCACCGGCGGCCAGGAATTCCGCCTCTCAGAGCAGAAGGGGCAGAAGCTCGTCGTCTACTTCTACCCGAAGGACAACACCCCGGGCTGCACCACCGAAGCCTCGGACTTCCGCGACCTGCACGACGAATTCGTCAAGGCCGGCGCCCGCGTCGTCGGCGTCTCGCGCGACAGCCTGAAGTCGCACGAGAACTTCAAGGCCAAGCTCGGCCTGCCCTTCGAACTCCTCTCCGACGCCGACGAGGCGCTGTGCACGCAGTTCGACGTGATCAAGTCGAAGATGATGTACGGCAAGGCCTGCCGCGGCATCGAGCGCAGCACCTTCGTCATCGACGGCGACGGCGTGCTGCGCCGCGAATGGCGCGGCGTGAAGACCGCCGGCCACGCGCAGCAGGTCCTCGAGTTCGTCCAGGGTCTCTGAGACGATCGGCAACATGGCAGCTGACGGGCAGCGGCGGCCTGCATCGCCCTCGTTCGCGCCTTACGGCGCTCCCACAAGAAACCCTCGCGCCGCAGGAGAGCCCTCCAGTTCGTTCTCCTGTCTTCCCGCCCTTCGCAGCTATCGAAGGGCGCCCGGATACCAGACCTACGCACTGGATCGCCACGCCCTGCGGGCTCGCGATGACGCGTCGCCATCCGTTCGTTGCGAGGCGCCCGCTACGTGGCAACAATGCCGTCATTGCGAGGCGCGTAGCGCCGTGGCAATCCAGTTCGTTTTTCCAGTTGCGCAGCCTCGCTAACTCGGGCGAACCGATGCGAGACCTACGCACTGGATCTCCACGCCCTGCGGGCTCGCGATGACGAGATGCTGATCGCGCCGGCTTCGGCAGACCAAGTCGGCCGATATTTCACGAATTTGTTCCACGTTTCACGTTAACCCTGGATCCCATCCACCGGAGAAGCTGAATGCCCCCCCGCAAACGCGCGACCAAGTCCCCGCTGCCGCCCGCCAAGCTGTTCGTCATCGACACCAACGTGCTGCTGCACGACCCGACCAGCGTCTTCCGCTTCCAGGAGCACGACATCTTCCTGCCGATGATGACGCTGGAAGAACTCGACGATCACAAGCGCGGCACCTCCGAACTCGCGCGCAGCGCGCGGCAGATCACGCGCACGCTCGACGAGATCGTCGGCTGTTGCGAGGAGATCGCGCTCGGCGTGCCGCTCGCCGGCCCCTCGCACGATCTCGCCAGCGGTCGCCTGTTCGTGCAGACCGAGGCCATCCCCGCGGAACTGCCGGCCGGGCTGCCGACCGCCAAGGCCGACAACCAGATCCTCGCGGTGACGATGCACCTGCAGCGGCGGCATCCGAAGCGCGCGGTGATCCTCGTCTCCAAGGATATCAACATGCGCCTCAAGGCGCGTGCGCTGGGGCTGGAGGCGCAGGATTACTTCAACGACAAGGTGCTCGAAGACACCGACCTGCTCTACAGCGGCGCCAGCGAGTTGCCCGAGGACTTCTGGGAGACGCACGGACAGGGGATGGAGTCGTGGAAGCAGGAAGGGCGCACCCTCTACCGCGTGCAGGGGCCGCTCTGCCCGCAACTGCTGGTCAACGAGTTCGTCCATCAGGAAGGCCCGCGTCCGCTCAACGCGATCGTGCGCAAGGTCGCCGGCAAGACCGCCGAGCTGGAAACGCTGACCGACTACACGCATGCGAAGAACGCGGTCTGGGGGGTTACCGCGCGCAACCGTGAGCAGAACTTCGCACTCAACCTCCTGATGGACCCGGAGATCGACTTCGTCACCCTGCTCGGCCAGGCCGGCACCGGCAAGACGCTGCTGACGCTGGCGGCGGGGCTGACGCAGGTCCTGGAAACGAAGCGCTACGCGGAAATCATCATGACCCGCGTCACCGTCCCGGTCGGCGAGGATATCGGTTTCCTGCCCGGCACCGAGGAAGAGAAGATGGGGCCGTGGATGGGCGCGCTCGAGGACAACCTCGAAGTCCTCAACAACTCGGACGAGGCCGGCGGCGAGTGGGGCCGCGCCGCCACCCGCGACCTGATCGGCAGCCGGATCAAGATCAAGTCGCTCAACTTCATGCGCGGCCGGACCTTCCTCAACAAGTTCCTGATCATCGACGAGGCGCAGAACCTGACGCCGAAGCAGATGAAGACGCTGATCACGCGCGCCGGCCCCGGCACCAAGGTCGTCTGTCTCGGCAACATCGCGCAGATCGACACGCCCTACCTCACCGAGGGCAGTTCCGGGCTGACCTACGTCGTCGACCGCTTCAAGGGCTGGGAGCATTCCGGGCACGTCACGCTGCAGCGCGGAGAGCGTTCGCGCCTCGCCGACCGTGCCGGCGAGGTGTTATGATCCAGCCCCTTTGGCGCCGCCGCCTCGTCACTCCACGGCGCCCGAAATTACGGGGACGGCATACTTGGTTCTGAAGAATTGAGTGCATCGCCCCCGCAATTGGCACGCTGGAGCCTTGATGAAACGACGTAGATTCCTCGCCCTGACCGCCCTCCTGCCGCTGCTGTTCCCGTGCACGGCGCTGGCCGCCAGGCGCAAGGCGGCGAAAGAGACCCAGCCCGCCAGGAAGGCGACCAAGAAGCCCCCCAAACGTCCCGCGGCGAGGACATCCCGGGCTGCTGCGCCGAGCGCCGAGGGTGAGCGCACGGCGCGCGTCGCTCGCCCCGCCGAGGAAGTGGTCGAGCCCTGGCGTACCTACGAGCTCTCGACCACGCTGCGCCTGCACAAGATGCGCGGACCGATCCGCCTCTGGATGCCGCTGGACCACGCCACCGACTCGGCCTGGCAACGCTCGCGCGGCCGACGCTGGGACGGGAACTTCAGCAGAGCGGAAATCGTCCGCGATCCGGTCGCCGACATGGCCGTCCTCGTCGCCGAATGGAATTCCCCGCGCGACTGCGAACTGCGCATGGTCAGCCAGGTGATGACGCGCGACCGCCACTTCGACATCAGTCGTTACGGCGCTGCGCCGACCGAGCGCAACGAGGTGCTGCGCCGCTACCTGCAGCCGCTCCCCGGGGGCGTCGAGGACAGCCTGCGCAACATCGCCACCGAGGCGCTCGGCCGCATCAGGGATCCGCTCGCCCGCGGCAAGGCGCTCTACGACTGGGTCATCGACAACGCCCGCTATGAAACGCAACCGCCCGGCGGCTGTGGCAGCGGCAACCTCGCCGCCATGCTCGAGAAGGGACGTTACAGCGGCATCTACGCCGGCAAGAGCGCCGACATCGCGCTGCTCTTCGTCGGCCTGTGCCGCTCGATCGGCATGCCGGCGCGTCCGGTCTTCGGCGTGCGCGTCGACAGCTCCCGGCTGTTTTCCAGCCTCGGGCGCAGCGGCGAACTGGCGCAGGCGCAGCACTGCCGCGCCGAATTCTACGCACCGGGCTGGGGCTGGGTGCCGGTCGATCCGGCCGACGTGCTCACTGCGATCGCCGAGGGCAGCGTCGGCACCTTCGACCCCAGGTTGAACGTCCTGCGCAAGCTCCTCTTCGGCTTCTGGGAAATGAACTGGATCGGCCTGAACAGTGCCAACGAGTTCAACCTGCGCAACTCCGCGGGACATCCGGTCGCCGCGCCGGCAGCGCCCCTGCCTTTCCTCGCCTATCCCTACGTGGAATCGGCCGACGGTCGTTTCTCTATACTCGACCGCGACCGGGTCTCTTACAGCCTCTCGGCACGGCGCATCGACATCGGCGACATCCTCGCCCCGGTGCCGACGCTGTTCTAGCCCTCACTCCCCGTAATTCGCGTAGCCCCCACCCTGCCGCGCGAGGTTCTCGAAGCGCGTGTATTCGCCGAGGAAGGCGAGGTTCACGGTGCCGATCGGGCCGTTACGCTGCTTGGCGATGATGATCTCGGCGATGCCCTTGTCCGGCGTGTCCGGGTTGTAGACCTCGTCGCGGTAGATGAACATGATCACGTCGGCATCCTGCTCGATGGCGCCCGATTCGCGCAAGTCGGACATCACCGGGCGCTTGTTCGGCCGCTGTTCGAGCGAGCGGTTCAACTGCGACAGCGCGATCACCGGCACCGACAGTTCCTTCGCCAGCCCCTTCAGCGAGCGCGAGATTTCCGAGATTTCGGTGGCGCGGTTCTCGCCGGCCGACGAACCCGACATCAGCTGCAGGTAGTCGATGACGATCAGGCCGAGCCGGCCGCACTGGCGGTGCAGGCGGCGCGCACGCGCACGCAGGTCGATCGGGTTCAGTGCCGGCGTCTCGTCGATGTAGATCGGCGCCTCGTGCATCTTGCCGATCGCCATCGACAGCCGCGACCACTCGTCGTCGGTGAGGCGGCCGGTACGCACGCGGTGCGAGTCGAGCCGGCCGACCGAAGCGAGCATCCGCATCGCCAGCTGCGCGCCGCCCATTTCCATCGAGAAGATCGCCACCGGCAGCCCGACCTCGACGCCGATGTGCTCGGCCATGTTCATCGAGAACGAGGTCTTGCCCATCGACGGACGGCCGGCGACGATCAGCAGGTCGCCCGGCTGCAGGCCGGAAGTCTTGCTGTCCAGGTCGTGGTAGCCGGTGGGAACGCCGGTGATGTCCGACGGGTTGTCGCGGTCGTGCAGTTCCTGGATGCGCTCGACCACCTGGGTCAGCAGCGGGTTGATGTGCACGAAGCCGGTCTGGTGGCGGAAGCCCGATTCGGCGATTGCGAACACCTTGGCCTCGGCCTCGTCGAGCAGCGTCTTCGGATCGCGACCCAGCGGGTTCAGCGCGCTGCCGGCGATCTCGTCGCCGGCGGTGACGAGCTGGCGCAGGATCGCGCGTTCGCGCACGATCTCGGCATAGCGGCGGATGTTCGACGCCGACGGCGTGTTCGCCGCCAGTTCGCCGAGGTAGGCCAGACCGCCGGTCTGCTCGCCCTGCCCCGCCGAATCGAGCGCCTCGGCGACGGTCACCGCGTCCACCGGCTTGCCACGCTCGAACAGCTTGCTGATCTGGCGGTAGATGCGGCGGTGTTCGTCGCGGTAGAAATCGCCCTCCGACAAGAGGTCGGCGATGCGGTCCCAGGCGCTGTTGTCGAGCAGCAGACCGCCGAGCACCGACTGCTCGGCCTCCAGCGAATGCGGCGGCACCCGCAACTGGGCGATCGCGGGGTCGACGGACCCATCGCGCTGATCGGATTCGAAAGATCGGGAAGACTTGAACGGCTTGGCCATGGCTCTGGAAGGAAATGCGTGAAGCCGGACTGAGGGCGCCGTCTTCACAAGTCGGGATGCGCAGTTTACCGCGTCGACGCCACTGCTGGCCGAAGAAGGCGAAAAAGACCTCGGCGGCGACCGCGCCTGTCTATATTTAAATACATCGACATACCGCCGAAACAGCCATCGCTGCCACCCCATGCCATGAAACGTCCTCGTTCGTGGCTGACGCCATTCTTGATCGACAGGAGGAACAGATGCCCCGCTCATGGATCATGCTCCTGGCCAGTCTCCTGGTCATCGCGAGCCCGCTACCGGCTGCGGCCGACCCGGTACTCACGGTCGAGAGCAACACCGACCGCGCAGGTCTCGACTATCAGAACTTCGAACTGAGCAGCGCCCGGCCCGACCTCTGTCTGGCTGCCTGCGCCAAGGACGCCAGATGCCAGGCCTACACCTACGTCAAACCGGCGGTGCAGGGAGCGAAGGCGCGTTGCTGGCTCAAGCAGGGCAAGCCGACGACCAGCGCCAACTCCTGCTGCGTCTCGGGGGTGAAGACCGCCAAGACCGTCGTCAGCAGCGCCAGCGGCAAGGACCGCCCCGGTTCGGACTATTCCAGTTTCAACCTGCCGAGTGCCTCACCCGACCTTTGCCTCGCTGCCTGCGCCAAGCAGGCCAGTTGCAAGGCCTGGACCTACGTGAAGCCTGGTGTTCAGGGCGCCTCGGCGCGCTGCTGGCTGAAGAACAATGTACCCGCCGAGACCGCCTCCACCTGCTGCACCTCGGGCACGAAGCAGAACAGCCTCGAACAGGCCCGCTCCTACGCGATCACCAAGTGGGACGGCAACTGCAGCGGCAGCCAGCGTGACTGGTGGGACGACATGTGCATGGCCTGGCGGCACCGCATGGGCGCCAAGGGTTGGGATCAATGGTGGAACAACTTCAGCCTCGTGCAGAACCCGAAGTTCGCCGACCCGCAGGAGGAAACCTGGGGCGCCGACAACGGCAGCAGCGGCTGGGACCGCGGCGAGGCAGCGCTGATCTGCACGCACGGCGGCCATGGTGCGGCGACCGGCTGGAGCGGCTCGATGCATACCGACGTCGGCCACGGCTGCAAGATCAACACCAACCAGATCCTCGCCGGTCCGGCCTCCGGAGGCCACCTGCGCTTCCTGCACCTGTCCTCATGCAACAGCATGAACTGGGACGAACTCGACAAGTGGTGGATGCCGGCAGGCGGTCGCGTGCACCTCGTCACCGGCTTCCATGGCTTCATGTACATCGGTGGCCGCTACGTCGATGAGTACGAGGACCTGGCCAACGACGGCTTCAGCAGCGGCGTCGGCAACAACTGGATCCACAAGATGCACCACGTGGATCACTGGTACAACGCCTGGGAAACCGTCTGTCCGATCGTGATCGGCTTCGGCGAAACCGCAGCTGCGGCGACCAACGCCGTGAACGAAAAGTACAACGATCGCTGGGCCGACCAGGCCCCCGTGTGGCGCCATGTCGTCTGGTGGAGCAAGTGCGACCCGGATGGTGCAGGTCAGTTGCCTGAATGAGTCGCCGCCCCCTCACCCGGACCCACCAGAAGGAGAGAGCAATGAACCGTAATGCAATCCTCGTGCTGATCGTACCGTTCGTGCTGGGCAGCGCCGCCGTGCGCGCCCAGTCGGAACTGGGCTCGCCGGCAGTGGAGAGGGCGACGACCGAACGCGCCTTTTCCGTCGACTACGGGAAGCTCGTCGACGCTGCCTTCCCGACCTATACCAACGAGAGCCTGCAGAAGCGCCTCGACGCGATCAGGGCGAAGTATCCGGGCGGCCGCGACAGCGTGCGCGTCTGGAAGCTCGCCGACTTCGAAGACGCGCTGGCACTGCCACGCTCGCGCGACGCCGCCAGGCAGTCGCGCGTCTCGCTGCCCGAGCGCGAATACGGCGTGGACCAGGCCAGGGGCCGTGTCTTCCTCTTCGAGAAGACGGCCGCCGCCGTCCCGATCACCCCGGGTCGCCTGCAGGAGATCAAGCCACTGATCATGGCCAAGCATCGCCTGACGCTCAAGCGCATCGGCATTGCCGACGACGAAATCTTCTACCAGCGCAGCGACGTCGCCGTCGGGCAGTCGACGACCGGCCCCTCACAGGCGGAAAGGCGCACCACCCCGCAAGTCGTCCATGGTCTGCAGACTTACGTCCTGCGCGCCATCGAGGGCATCCAGATCGAGGGCAGTTCAGCCCGTCTGCTGTCCACCGATCCGCAGCGAATCGACTTGCTCGACGTGCGCTGGGCACCGTTCAGCCTACCGGCGCAGACCCTTGCACCGGCCTTGCGCGAGCGCGAAGAACTCAAGGCAGCCGTTGCGGCAAAGGTCAGGCAACTGGCAGGCGGCGCCGCGGCGAGCCTGAAGATGGCCGTCGTCATGCTCCGGGTCACTGCCGATGGGCAAAGCCACTACGTCCCCGCGCTGCGGATCGGCCTGCGCACCGAAAACGAGGGCGAAGGCGCCCTGTTCTACGAGCCGCTCTGGAAGGAATTCAGCGCAGCGCCGGATGGTTCAGACCTCCCATCCGGCGGTGAGCTGAAGTAGAAGCGGCACCAATTGCGGGGACGGTACCGTCCCCACAATGAGGCCTGATCATGCGGGATGGGCGGAATCGTTCTCGGGTTAGCCGTCGGGTTAACGTTAAACTTGGAACAGTTTCGTGAAACATCGGCCGACCCGATCTGCCGAAGCCCTTGCGATCAGCAGCCCGTCGCGAGCCTGCAGGGCGTGGCGATCCAGACAACGCGTCATCGCGAGCCCGTAGGGCGTGGCGATCCAGACAGCACGTCATCGCGAGCCCGTAGGGCGTGGCGATCCAGACAGCACGTCACCGCGAGCCCGCAGGGCGTGGCGATCCAGGGCGTAGGCCTCGCATTGGGTCGCCCGAGTTGGCGAGACCGCGAAACTGGAGGAACGAACTGGATTGCCACGGCGCTGCGCGCCTCGCAATGACGGGATGGCGACGCGTCATCCGAGCCCGTAGCGCGTGGCGACCCAGACAGCGCGTCACCGCGAGACCGCAGTGCGGCGATCCAGACAGCGCGTCATCGCGAGACCGCAGTGCGGCGATCCAGACAGCGCGTCATCGCGAGCCCGTAGGGCGTGGCGATCCAGGGCGTAGGCCTCGCATTAGGTCGCCCGAGTTGGCGAGACCGCGAAACTGGAGGAACGAACTGGATTGCCACGTCGCTACGCGCCTCGCAATGACGGCATTGAAGCGAATGGCTGCGTTTCATGCTCGGGGGTGGCACGAATCGCCACGAATTTTAGCGCAGCGTGAGCCGACAGAGACCGACGCGCCGAATAAAATATGACGTCCCGGTCATTGCGACGCTCAAGGCAAAAGACATGCGCGCAATTCAATCATTCCAGGTCCATCATCTTCCGCAGGCGACGCAATTCGTCGCGGAATCCTGGCGGCAGCTCGTGGATGGGATCCGGCTCGGCGTCGGCCGCTGGTTCGGTCGCCGACGGCGACGTCGGGCGCGGCGCGACCTTCTGCGCCGAGCGCGGAGGCGGCAGGGTTTCGGGTACGGCAGGGGGCGGCGTGACAGGCAGTTCGGGCTCGGGGCGGAAGCGCTGCATCATGCTGTCACGCGCGACCACCCCTTTCATGCGTTCGCGCAGGAGCTGCTGCTTCTCCTGCTTCTTGCGCTGGCTGACGAGGTTCAGGAATCCAAACACGCTTTACCCATGGAGACGAGACTTCGGCCGCAAAGTTTGCCACGGATGCGGCCCAAACGGAAAAAGCCCTGCCGAGGCAGGGCTTTTTCCTGCACCGCGCCATGCTGCCGCGCGGTGCTCCGGCTTAATGCCGTACGGTCGATTACTCGCCGACGACAGCGACGGTGATGTTCGCGAGAACGTCGGTGTGCAGCGCGACTTCCAGCGGGGTTTCGCTGACGGTCTTGATCGGGCCGGCCGGCATGCGGATCGACGACTTCTCGACGTCGAAACCGAGCGCCTTCAGGCCATCGGCGACGTCGTAGTTGGTCACCGAACCGAACAGGCGGCCATCGACACCGGCCTTGCGCGCGATGCGCACGACGGTGCCTTCGAGCTTCTCGCCAACGGCTTGAGCAGCGGCCAACTTCTCGGCGGCAGCGGCTTCGAGCTCGGCACGGCGGACTTCGAATTCGGCGAGCGCCTTCGGCGTGGCGCGGCGAGCCTTACCCGTCGGGATCAGGAAGTTACGGGCGTAACCGTCCTTGACCTTGACCAGATCACCAAAGGAGCCGAGGTTGACGACCTTCTCCAGCAGAATGATTTGCATCGTCCAATCTCCCCGTCTTATTGATGGTTGTCGGTGTAGGGCAGCAGCGCCAGGAAGCGGGCGCGCTTGATCGCCACCGACAGTTGACGCTGGTAGCCAGCCTTGGTGCCGGTCAGGCGAGCCGGCATGATCTTGGCGTTTTCGGTGATGTATTCCTTGAACTGGTCAACATCCTTGTAGTCGATTTCCTCGACCTTCTCTGCGGTGAAGCGGCAGAACTTGCGGCGCTTGAACATGCCGCCGCCGCGCTTCTTGCCACCCTTGTCATCCTTCTTCTTGAGGAATCTGGCCATTTTGATTTCCTTCTACAAATTCGATCGTGTGTATGTGCAATCGTAAAGACTTGCTGCTGGCGCTCCGCGCGGCGAGGAATCCCGAGATCTGGACCGTCGCTCCGGGCGGCGCTGCCTGTAACCAGCGCGCAACCGGACCGAGGCCGACCGCGTAGACTTCGCACCCGACACGCCGTGCCAGGCCCGCTTCGATCTGCTCCGACTCATGCCGGATCACGCATTCGCTGACCGGAACTCCGGCGGGCGTGTAGCGCAGGGCCTTGCGTTCGAGGAGAACGCCGGCCAGTTCGACGCGATTGGCGACGCTGTTCAGCAAGTCTCCAGCGCTCAGGCCGCCGGCTGGGCCGCGGCTTCAGCCTTCGGTTCGAGCAGCGAACGCGCCTTTTCTTCCTTCATCATCGGCGACGGCGTGGTGATCGCCTTCTTCGTCTTGATGGTCAGGTGGCGCAGGACGGCGTCGTTGAACTTGAACGCGTGCTCGAGTTCGGCCAGCGTCTCGCCGTCGCACTCGATGTTCATCAGCACGTAGTGGGCCTTGTGCAGCTTCTGGATCGGGTAGGCCAGTTGACGGCGGCCCCAGTCTTCCAGGCGATGGATCTGGCCGTTGCGAGTGGTGACGAGCGAGCGGTAACGCTCGACCATCGCCGGGACCTGCTCGCTTTGGTCCGGATGGACGATGAAACAGATTTCGTAATGACGCATGAACACTCCTTTTGGCAAAAACCCTCCGCCATGCGAACGGTAGGGCAAGGTGGAAAAGCCCGCGATTATAGCGGGTTTTCACGTACCTACTCAAGATAAAAGAAGGAGTCAAGCCAAAGAGGCTCTCGCGGGAGCCAATTACGGGAACGAGCAACTGAAGCCAAGGCACCGTCCGCGACCAGCACGCCGTCATCGCGAGCCCGCAGGGCGTGGCGATCCAGGGCGTAGGTCTCGTTTCGGGTCGGCCGTGGAGGCGGCCAAGGGCGAGAAGACGGAGGAACGAACTGGATTGCCACGGCGCTGCGCGCCTCGCAATGACGGGATGGCGACGCGTCATCCGAGCCCGTAGCGCGTGGCGACCCAGACAGCGCGTCATCGCGAGCCCGCAGGGCGTGGCGATCCAGGGCGTAGGTCTCGTTTCGGGTCGGCCGTGGAGGCGGCCAAGGCCGAGGAGACGGAGGAACGAACTGGATTGCCACGGCGCTGCGCGCCTCGCAATGACGGGGTAGCGGCGCGTCATCCGAGCCCGTAGCGTGGCGACCCAGACAGCGCGTCATCGCGAACCCGCAGGGCGTGGCGATCCAGACAGCGCGTCATCGCGAGCCCGTAGGGCGTGGCGATCCAGGGCGTGGGGCTGATATCGGGTCGGCCGTGGATGGCTGCCAAGGCCGAGGAGACGGAGGAACGAACTGGATTGCCACGGCGCTGCGCGCCTCGCAATGACGGGATGGCGACGCGTCATCGCGAACCCCGAGGGCGTGGCGATCCAGACAGCGCGTCATCGCGAGCCCGAAGGGCGTGGCGATCCAGTGCGTGGGGCTGGCATCGGGTCGGCCGTGGATGTCTGCCAAGGCCGAGGAGACGGGGGAACGAACTGGATTGCCACGGCGCTGCGCGCCTCGCAATGACGGCAGTGCCAGTATCTACAACTGATACTCGTCGCCGCCGCCTTCCATGGCCATGTCGACGGCGCGTCGCGGGAGGTGGGGGGCGAAGAGTTCGATGAAATCGTACTCGTAGCGGCGCAGGCGGACGCCGCGGCGCAGGGCGAGGTGGGTGGTGTTGGTGCCGAACAGGTGTTCGGCGTCGAGCATGCCGAGGCCAGAGTCGCGCGCGGGGTCGTAAGCCATGCGTGCGATGATGCCGATGCCGAGCCCGAGGTTCACGTAGGTCTTGATCACGTCGGCGTCGATCGCGGTGAGCACGATGTTCGGCTCGACATGCGCGCGCTCGAAGGCCTGGTTGATGCGCGAACGGCCGGAGAAGGCCGGGTCGTAGGTGATCAGCGGCCAGCGCGCCAGCACCGGTAGCGTCAGGTTGCCGGCAGCGAGCAGCGGATGCCCCGCCGGCGCGATCACGCAATGGCCCCACTGGTAGCAGGGCAAGGTGACCAGTTCGGCAAAGCGGTCGAGGCCCTCGGTGGCGACGGCGATGTCGGCCTCGCCCTTGCGCGTCCATTCGCCGATCTGCTGCGGGCTGCCCTGGCGCATCGACAGGCGCACCGCCGGATGGCGATCGACGAACTGCTTGACCACCAGGGGTAGCGCGTAGCGCGCCTGCGTGTGCGTCGTCGCGATGACTAGGCTGCCGGTGCCGCCGCCGGCGAACTCGTCGCCGACGCGCTTGATGTTCTCGACCTCGCGCAGGATGCGCCCGGCGATCTCGATCACCTCGCGCCCCGGCTCGGTGATCGAGGTCAGGCGCTTGCCGTTGCGCTCGAAGATGATGACGCCGAGTTCGTCCTCGAGCAGCTTTATCTGTTTGGAAACACCCGGCTGTGAGGTATAAAGCGCGTCGGCTGCCTCGGAGACGTGCAGCCCGCGGCGGGCGACCTCGACGAGATAGCGAAGCTGCTGCAGTTTCATGGCCGTCCCCGTGTGCGATGTCAGACCGTCATTTTATAACATTGAGTTATAACAATCTAACCGAACAGTCTTTTTCCGCCAATAAGCGACTGTTAACATCGCCACCCTAACTTAACCACTCATTGCCGGACCGCCCTACCCGTCCGGCTGAAACGGAACCCGATGTATCGCTACGATGCCACCGACCAGCGCCTCGTCGACGAGCGCGCCGCCCAGTTCGGCGACCAGATGGCGCGCCACCTCGCCGGCGAGCTCTCGGCCGACGACCTGCGCCCGCTGCGCTTGCAGAACGGCCTCTACATCCAGCGCCACGGCCCGATGCTGCGCATCGCAATCCCCTACGGCGCGCTGTCGGCCACGCAGCTCAGGAAGCTCGCCGACCTCACCCGCCGCTACGACCGCGGCTACGGCCACTTCACGACGCGCCAGAACCTGCAGCTGAACTGGCCGAAGTTCGAGGAAACGCCGGCGATCATCGGCGAACTGGCGAGCGTGCAGATGCACGCGATCCAGACCTCTGGCAACTGCGTGCGCAACGTCACCACCGACCAGTTCGCCGGCGTCGCGCCCGACGAGGTCGCCGACCCGCGTCCGTACTGCGAACTGATCCGCCAGTGGTCGACCTTCCACCCCGAGTTCGCCTTCCTGCCGCGCAAGTTCAAGATCGCCGTCAATGCGGCGCAGGAGGACCGCGCGCTGGTCCTCGCGCACGACGTCGGCCTCGAACTCGTGCGTGACGACGCCGGCGAGTTCGGCTTCCGCGTCTTCGTCGGCGGCGGCCTCGGCCGCACGCCGATCCTCGGCAAGGAGCTCTGCGCCTTCCTGCCGCGCCGCCACCTGCTCTCCTACCTCGACGCGGTGCTGCGCGTATATAACGGCCACGGCCGCCGCGACAATGCCTACAAGGCGCGCATCAAGATCCTGGTGCAGGCGCTCGGCGTCGAGGAATTCCGCCGCCAGGTCGAGGAAGAATGGGCGATCTACCGCGACGGCCCGTTGACCGTTCCCGACGAGGAATTCGATCGTCTGGCCGCGCACTTCGCGCCGCCCGCCTATCAACAGGTCGCCGACGCCGCCGGCGAGCGCGGCGAGCTCGATCGCCTCGCCGCCGAGGACCGCGAATTCGGCCGCTGGCTCGCGCGCTGCGTGCATGGACACAAGGTTCCCGGCTACGCCGCGGTGACCCTGTCGCTGAAGAAGACCGGCGTCGCCCCCGGCGACATCAACGCCGAGCAGATGGACGTCGCCGCCGGCCTCGCCGAGCGCTTCAGCTTCGGTGAACTGCGCGTCAGCCACGAACAGAACCTGGTGCTGGCCGACGTGCGACTGCCCGAACTGCCCGAGCTGTGGCGCAGCGCGCGCGAGGCCGAACTGGCGACGGCCAACACGGGCCTTCTCACCGACATGATCTGCTGCCCCGGGGGCGACCTCTGCTCGCTCGCCAACGCGCGCTCGGTGCCGATCGCCGAAGCCGTGCAGCGCCGCTTCACCGCCGAGCGCGAGCACAAGCTCGGCGACCTCTCGGTGAACGTCTCCGGCTGCATGAACTCCTGCGGCCACCACCACGTTGCCAGCATCGGCATCCTCGGCGTCGACAAGCGCGGCGAGGAGTGGTACCAGATCACCCTCGGCGGCCTGCCCGGCCGCGAGGCGAAGCTCGGCGACGTCATCGGACCGTCCTTCCGCGCCGAGGAAGTCGCCGACGTGGTCGAGCAACTGGTCGCGGTGCATGAAGAGAACGCCCAGCCCGGCGAACGCTTCGCCGACACCCTCGCCCGCCTCGGCAGCACCCCGTTCCGCGAACGCGCCTACGCCGGCCGCGGACGCCATCTCGCACAGGAAAGGAAACCGGCCGATGCCGCAAATAATCCGTAAGGACCGCATCGAGGAAGACGGCTGGACGCTGCTCAGGCCCGCCGCCGACGTAGAGATCGCCACGGTCGAACTGCCGGCGACGCCGATCCTGGTGCCGCTGGCACTGTGGCAGGCGCGCCGCGAAGAACTGCTCGCGCGCGCAACGCCGGTCTCCGTCTGGCTCGCCGCCAACGAAAACCCTTCGGCGATCGCCGACGATCTCGCCCGTTTGCCGCTCATCGCCGTCGATTTCCCGAAATTCACCGACGGCCGTGGCTACAGCATCGCGCGCAGCCTGCGCGACCGCCACGGCTACCGGGGTGAAATCCGCGCCATCGGCGACGTGCAGCGCGACCAGTTGCACTACATGCGCCGCTGCGGCTTCGACGCCTTCGCCGTGCGCGCCGACCACGACATCGAGCGCGCGCTCGCCGGACTCAAGTCCTTCAGCGACAGCTACCAGGCCGCGGTCGATGAGCCGCTGCCCCTGTTCCGCCGCCGCGCGCAAGCCAGCGGAGCCGCCGCATGAAGCGTCCGGACTACAGCAAGGACGCCGAGCTCGTCGCCAGCGTCGAGCGCCGCGCCGCGCAGGCGCAGGCGCTGCTGCAGGAGATCGCCGCCAAGTACTCGCCGGCGGCGTTCGCCAGCAGCCTCGGCGTCGAGGACATGGTGCTCACCGACCTGATCGCGCGCAGCGGCCTGCCGATCGAGATCTTCACGCTCGACACCGGCCGCCTGCACGAGGAGACCTACACGCTCCTGTCCAAGGTACGCAGCCACTACGGCCCGCAACTGAAGCTGCCGCTGCGCGTCCTCTTCCCGCGCCACGAGACGGTCGAGGCCTGGGTCGGCACGCACGGCATCAACGCCTTCCGCGACTCGGTCGAGCTGCGCCGCGCCTGCTGCGCGATGCGCAAGGTCGAGCCGCTCGGCCGCGCGCTCGCAGGCAAGAAGGCGTGGATCACCGGCCAGCGTGCGCAGCAGTCGGTGACGCGCACAGGCCTGCCGCTGCAGGAGGACGATGCCGCGCACGGCATGCAGAAGTTCAACCCGCTCACCGAGTGGAGCGAGCGCGAGGTGTGGGCCTACGTGCAACTGCATGAGGTGCCCTACAACGAGCTGCACGACCGCTTCTTCCCGAGCATCGGCTGTTCGCCCTGCACGCGCTCGGTGACCCCGGGGGAAGACCTGCGCGCCGGCCGCTGGTGGTGGGAGAACCCCGAACTGCGCGAGTGCGGCCTGCACCCCGGCACCAAGGCCTGACAACCGAACGCGGGAAGGCGGCAGCACGCTGCCCTCCCCGCGCCAGAACCAAGATTTTTCGCGCCCTCCGGCGCACCCAACCGAATCGCGAGAGACCCATGACAGCACCCTCCGCGCTTGCCGCAGGCAACGCCAAGACCTTGAGCCACCTCGACTGGCTCGAAGCCGAAGCCATCCACATCATGCGCGAGGTGGCAGGCCAGTGTTCGAACCCCGTGCTGCTCTTCTCGGGCGGCAAGGACTCGATCTGCATGCTGCGCATCGCCGAGAAGGCCTTCCGCCCCGGCAAGTTCCCCTTCCCGCTGATGCACATCGACACCGGTCACAACTACAAGGAAGTCGTCGACTTCCGCGACTACCGCGCCGCCCAGCTCGGCGAGCGCCTGATCGTGCGCTCGGTCGAGGACTCGATGAAGCGCGGCACCGTCGTCCTCAAGCACGAGGGCGAGTCGCGCAACAAGCACCAGTCGGTGACGCTGCTCGAAGCGATCGAGGAATTCGGCTTCGACTGCTGCATCGGCGGCGCCCGCCGCGACGAGGAGAAGGCGCGCGCCAAGGAACGCATCATGAGCTTCCGCGACGAGTTCGGCCAATGGGACCCGAAGAACCAGCGCCCCGAGCTGTGGAACCTCTACAACGCGCGCAGCCACAAGGGCGAGAACATCCGCGCCTTCCCGATCTCGAACTGGACCGAGATGGACGTCTGGCAGTACATCGAGCGCGAGGGCCTCGAACTGCCGTCGATCTACTTCGCGCACAAGCGCCCGGTGGTCATCCGCCAGGGCGCCATCGTCCCGGTCAATGTGCCGCTGGCGACCGGCGAGCTGACCAACCTGCCGAAGGCCGGTGAGGAGATCGTCGAGCTGCAGGTACGCTTCCGCACCGTCGGCGACATCTCGTGCACGGCGCCGGTCGAATCGGACGCCGACACCCTCGACAAGATCGTCCTCGAAACCGCCACCACCACCATCACCGAGCGCGGCGCCACGCGTCTGGACGACCAGACCAGCGAAGCCTCCATGGAACAACGCAAGAAAGAGGGATACTTCTGATGAGCGCCCACCAAGTGGAACGCATTTGCCACGATAACGGCCTGCTGCGCTTTTTTACCTGCGGCAGCGTCGACGACGGCAAGAGCACGCTGATCGGCCGCCTGCTCTACGACACCAAGGCCATCCTCGCCGACACCCTGACCGCGATCGAGCGCACCTCGCAGAAGCGCGGCATGGGCGCCGTCGACCTGTCGCTGCTCACCGACGGCCTGCAGGCCGAGCGCGAGCAGGGGATCACCATCGACGTCGCCTATCGCTACTTCTCGACCGGCACGCGCAAGTACATCATCGCCGACGCGCCGGGCCACGAGCAGTACACGCGCAACATGGTCACCGCCGCCTCGACCGCCAACCTGGCGATCATCCTGATCGACGCGCGCAAGGGCGTGCTCACGCAGACGCGCCGCCATTCCAAGCTCGCCAGCCTCGTCGGCATCCCGCACCTCGTCGTCGCCGTGAACAAGATGGACCTCGTCGACTACTCGCAGGAAGCCTACGAGAAGATCAAGGCCGACTACCTCGAATTCGCCGCCAAGGTCGGCATCGACGACGTGCGCTTCATCCCGCTGTCGGCGCTGAACGGCGACATGATCGTCGAGCGCGGCGACGCACTCTCCTGGTACGACGGCCCGACCCTGCTCGAAATCCTCGAGAACGCCCCGGCCGCGCACACCGAGCACGACGAGCCCTTCCGCTTCCCGGTGCAGTTCGTCTGCCGCCCGCAGGACTCGGCCAACCCCGAACTGCACGACTACCGCGGCTTCATGGGCCGCGTCGAATCCGGAACGATCAAGGTCGGCGACGCCGTCACCGTGCTGCCGAACGGCCGCGAATCGACGGTCAAGGCGATCCAGATCGGCGGCGTCGACATCGACGAGGCAATCCACGAGCAGTCGGTCACCCTGCTCCTCGCCGACGAGATCGACACCTCGCGCGGCGATATGATCGTCAAGAGCGACGAGGCGCCGGCGGTGGTCAAGGAAATCCGCGCCACCGTCTGCTGGCTCGCCGAGAACCCGCTCGACCGCGCGCGCACTTACCTGATCCGCCACACGACGCGCGACTCGAAGGCCAAGCTCACCGCCATCGAGCACCGCCTCGACGTGAACACGCTCGAAAACCTGCCCGCCGACAAGCTGGCGATGAACGACATCGCCGTGGTGAACTTCAAGCTCGCGCAGCCGCTGTTCGTCGACCCGTACAAGGACAACCGCGCCACCGGTGCCTTCATCGTCATCGACGAGAGCAACAACAACACCGTCGGCGCCGGCATGATCCTCTGATCCGCCCATGTCCCGGGCCCGCCGCCCGGGACATGATCAGCTTGGCGAGCGCATCGTCCTCGATTCGGGCCTTACGGCCCTCCCACGAAAAGCCGATGCCGTGAGCGTTTTTCGTCCTCGATTCGGGCCTGCCGGCCCTCCCACGACAGGCCGATGCCGTGATCGTTTTTGTGGGAACGGCGTCAGCCGCGAAAGAGCGCGTCAGCCCAGCAGAGCATGAAACGCGCCGACTCGTGCCGTCATAAAGGGGTAGGGGTGAGCACTCGCCCACCCCTACCTTCGAACCGTGCGTGCGGTTTTCCCGCACACGGCTCTCCAGTCGAGAGTTTCTACATCGTGACTGAGTATCGGCCTTTCTGGCATCCCGTCCTCAAACACGCCATGCGCCTGTACGTCGCTATTCCGTCGTTTCCGCGCGTACAGCTTTCCGGGCTTCGCCATCTCACAGCAGGCTCGCCGACACATATCGCCGAATCAGCTTTTTTATTACATCGCCATTAGTTATTAACCAAATAACTTTTTGGTTTTCTTCCAAGCGTCACTAGCGCCTTTGCTAACAGCATTGATAGCCGCTTTGCCGCCTGATTCCATGGTGTTGCCTAACTGGACCACACCATCAGAAACAGTCTTGCCTGCGTTCTTCAACTCTTGCTCAGTTGTCTTAATAGCATCGTCGATTGCTTTGGTCGCTTGAACTGTTGCGTTGTGTGCTGCATTAACTGCATCATTGGCAACTTTTGCTGCATCGTTCGCTGCTTTCAAACATTGATCGGCATAAGCCTGTGCTTGCTTTTGAGTATTGTTATATTCAACTGTGACAGCGTGTAGTTGCTTGTTTGCCTCTGCTACTGCTTGGTCTATAGTCGCGCCTGCGTGTAGTGCTGCATTGACTGCATCAATTGCAGGAGTTATATCCATGTCAAAGTCTATGTCTGCATCAAGTCCTACCAACAGTGCTGCTTCGCCGCTGATACCAATTGATATCTTTCCATCTTCGTAAGTTGCATGGGCTTCGCCTTCTGCACCTACCTGTGCTCCAATGCTTACTTCTGCGCCGCCCTCAACGCTGCCGCCCCCTAACAGAGTATTAAAGCGAGCACTGCCTTCTGCACCTGCACCTGCACCATAGCCTGCAATTGCACCTGCTTCAACAGCAACACCATTCTGCCCCACTGTCATGCTGCCGTCTGCTCTCACATGTACTTCTGTGTATGTGCTTGCTGATCCGCTAGCATTTGCACTAGCTACTTCCATACCTAGTACTGTTGCACTGGCCACAGCTTCAGCACTTACTCCACTTTCAGCACGAACTACGATTTCAAGACTAGCACCAACTGTTGCATTGTTACCATTCAATCCTGCACTTGCTTCTGCATTTGCGTCTGCACTTGCGTCTGCATATGCCGAACCGCTTGCACCTGCGTCAACTCCTGCATATTGATTACCTGCGTGAGCGTCAGCTGATCCTTCAATGCTTGCTCCTGCACTCGCGCCTGCACTTGCACTGGCCGATGCAGATGTGTCAGTAACTGTGGCGCCTGCACTTGCGCCAGCACTTGCACTTGCGGAACCTGAACTTGATGCAGTCATACCTGCGTCTTTGGATCCTAGTGTAACTGTGGTCCTATATTCAGTTGAAGCTGTTGCTTTAACTGCTACCTGTGCTGACTCATAGGTCTTTTGTGCCTCTGCTGCGGCTGCCTGTGCTGCTTCTGCGTCGTCTGCTTTTTGGTTTGCTGCGGTCTGTGCTGCTACTTGTGAGTCAACATCGCCTTCTACTGTAACTGCAATACCGTAATTGTATTTGTTGTCGTGCCCCAATATTCTAATCTTGTGTTCGCCTTCTTCAAGTAAAACTGAGCAACTCCAAGTGTTCTTATAATCTTTGATTTCTAAAACATAGTTGTCGTCGATCCATACTTTGCCGTAATCGTCAATGCTACCGTAGATTGTGTAGTATGCTTTAGCAGGGACTGTAAAGTATTGAGTAGTATCGGTCTCTCCGCCACTCTTGCTCGGGTCCCATACTCCGTTATCGTTTAAGAATTGGCACCAACCCTTATCTGATCTTTTTGGCCAATTCGTCACTGATGATAAATTAAAAAATGTTTTGTTTGTCACGGACAATCCTTTTTATTGATTATGCGGTGGGCAGTGGATAGGAAACGCAACGGCACCAACGCGAGTATCACTGCGCCTTTCGCCCCCTGTCAACTCAACCGGAATTTCACCCGAAGAAGCTCGCTCGATCATGCAGAACCATCCTGAATGCGGAAGGCCGGGCGAATTCGGCCGGCCTTCCGCACTCAGGGACGAACCACCCCGAACCCGCAACACGCTGACGGAAGAACACACTGGATTGCCACGGCGCTACGCGCCTCGCAATGACGTGATAGCGGCGCGTCCGAGCCCGCAGCGCGTGGCGATCCAGACAGCGCGTCATCGAGAGCCCGCAGGGCGTGGCGATCTAGACAGCGCGTCATCGCGAGCCCGAAGGGCGTGGCGATCCAGTGCGTAGGGCTCGCATCGGGTCGCCCGTGGATGGCTGGCAAGGGTGAGGGGGACGGAGGAACAAACTGGATTGCCACGGCGCTACGCGCCTCGCAATGACGGCAGTGCCAGGAGTGCATGCAGCGGGACTGAGGCCGTCATCCGAGCCCGCAGCGCGTGGCGGCCCAGACAGCACGTCATCGCGAGCCCGCAGGGCGTGGCGATCCAGTGCGTAGGGCTCGCATCGTGTCGGTCGCGGATCGCTGTCAGGGGCGCTGAACTAGAAGAACGAACTGGATTGCCACGGCGCTACGCGCCTCGCAATGACGAGATAGCGACTCGTCAAATGACGAGATGGGGACGCGTCATCGCGAGCCCGCAGGGCGTGGCGATCCAGTTCGTAGGCCTCGCATCGGATCGCGCCTGGATGCCCTGCAAGGGCGAGGAGAAAGAAGAACGAACTGGATTGCCACGGCGCTACGCGCCTCGCAATGACGGCAGCGAATGGCTGCGTTTCACGCTCAGGGGCACCACGACTCGCTACGATCGTTCGCGCGCCCCCCCCTCAAAACTCCGCCAGATACTCCCTGGCCGCCATGTCCATTCTGATCACATGCGTCTGAACCAGCGTCATCAGGAGTTGCAGCAGGCCGTCGCGGTCGACCTTGCCCAGCGCATCCTCGGCGACGACCGCGCGCAGGCGGGCGAGGATCGCCGCGTGCGCCGCGCGGTGCGCCGCCAGCCGCGGGTAGTAGTTCCGCTCCATGATCTCTTCCTCGCTCGCGAAGTGCTCGGCGACGAGCTTCTCCAACTCGACAAGCAAGTCACGAAACTGCCGGCAGGCGGTCAGTTCGCTGCGCACCCAGCCGGCGATCTCCTCGCTCAGATTGAAGATCCGCTCGTGCTGATCGTCGATCAACACGTTGCCGACGCTCAAGGCGCCGTGACACGGTGACATCTTCTTCTCGTTCATCATCGATCTTGGCAGTTGATAGACGGCAACGCGTGCAGGCGCGAAACCGGCGCGATCGCCCTTTATAGGCAACTGCAGGGATAGCTTCAGCATAGCGTGTGAAGCGGGGTGGCCGCTGTGCGAACGAACACTAGGCTCCTCGGAGGATGCTGAATTCCCGGAACAAGCGGCTCGGCAGAGGCACGGCCAGTCGCCAGTATATCGTCATAGGTTTCACTCCTTCAGCCTTCTCCAGCTTGAGCGGACCACAGGCACGATAGGGAGCACCTTTGGCCGTACGAACAAAAAGCTGGAAGCTCCAGCCGTTCTCGGGACTTTCCAGATAGCGGCGGCCCGCCGCGGTATGCGGACCCGCCGTGTTCTGCGACTGCCAATGGAAGAGCTCGGCGCTGATGGCGTAATCGTGATAAGCGATCTTTTCGTGATAGCCCTCGCGTTTGTCGAGGGTCACGAAGAGCAGTTCGACCTTGCGATCTTTTAGCGCCAGAACGCCTGCCTGAAAAGGCGTGCGCCGGGTAGCCGTCAGCCAACCGACGGCGGTCAAGATTTCGCGGATGCCGTAAGCGCCATGCAGGCACAGCGGAACATCTTCCAGCCCAGGAAGCGCCTGCTGCCGCAAAGTGCTCCTTGCTTGCAGCACTTCCCCGATCTCGGCGAGTTCGGCGCGATGCTCAGGGTGAGCCAGCAAGCGCTTCAGGAAGTCTTGTCCGCTTCCGGTCTGGTGGTGCTGCGCGTCAACCTGGTAGCTGAACATCTGCAGCAAGCGGCGTTCGCCTTCGTCTTTTGGCTGATAAGTCGTCGTCGGTTCGGCGACCTTGAGCAACAGCTCAGTGCGCGCCGGATCGTCCATATGCAGCAGGTCACCAAAGCGCCGTCCGAAATAATCGTCCTCGTTCCCCGGCGAGGTCGTCAGCAGGCCGGCGTCACGCTTCAGGTTGGTCCACCCGGAGCGGCCGCTGCTGCGGTAAATGTCGTCGATTTCGATGGCCTGCTCGCGCAGAAAACTGGCCAGCCGGATGTTGCTGCGCCCGCGCAAGGCCGCATAGGCTTGCAACTCGGTCCGCAGCCGTCGCCAGTTCTGCTGTACCAGCCTTCTCAGGCTGCGCAGTACCTGTTCGCGCGTCTGCTGCTGCAGATGGATATGACAACCCGGTGGCAAGGTGCCGAAGCCCTTATCCACCGCCTCGATCAACTGACTGCGCGAGAAACCGGTGATCGTGGCCAGGAGGGAATCGAAGCGAAATTCCTGCCGATGGCGACCGACGAAATCGAGCACCAGACAGCTTTCCTTCCCCTTGGCCAGACGCAGTCCACGACCGATCTGCTGCTGGAATAGCACCGGGCTCTGTGTTGGTCGCAGCAGCAGCAAGGTGTCGACTAGCGGCAGGTCCACGCCCTCGTTGTAAAGGTCGCAAGTCACCAGTGCAGCCACTTCACCGCGCGCCAGCATCTCCGGTGCGCGCCGCCGTTCGTCCTCGGGGGTGTCGCCCACGACGCACAACGCTTTGATGTCAGCACGATTCAGCCGGTCGGTCATGTACTTGGCGTGAGCGACGGAGACGCAAAAAACAAGCGCACGTCCTCGTTTTGGATCGCCCGCCAGCCGACGCCATTCGTTGAGCACCAGCCGAGCGCGTACCTCGTTGCCCGTGACCAGATTGTCGATGGCGTCCCGTTCTCCCGACTGCTGCCATGGAACTTCGGAAAAATCGGTCTCGTCGTCGCAGGCGTAATACTCGAAGGGGCTCAAGAGTTGCTGATCGAGCGCGTGCCAAAGCCGGAGTTCGACCGCCGGCGCCCCATCAGGCCGGCAATCAAAGTAGCCGAGGATCGATTTGCCATCGCTACGCTCCGGGGTCGCCGTCAGACCCAGCAGTAGCCGCGGCCTGACGGCCGTGACAAAAGCGTCGAACCAATCGGCCGCCAGCCGGTGGCATTCATCGACCACCACAACATACCAGTGATTCGCCCCCCAGCGCGCCAGCAGATCACGGCTCACGACGCTGTCGATCGAAGCAAAGAGGTGATCGAATCCTTGCGGTTCGCTACCACCGACCAACAAGTCACCGAAGGAATGGTCGCGCAGCACCTCGCGATAGGTGCGCAGCGCCTGTTTCAGGATTTCTTCCCGGTGCGCAACAAACAGCAGCCGCGGCCGTCCGCCCTCCCGTAGGCAGAGATCCTTGTAGTCGAAGGCCGCAACGACGGTCTTGCCCGTCCCCGTCGCAGCAACCACCAGGTTGCGCCAGCGTCCGTGATCGCGCTCGAGTTGCAACTGGTCGAGCATCTCCTGCTGATAGGGCTTCGGCTCAAGATCGAAATAGGTCGGCCGAGCGAGGATCTCGTCTCCGGATTCGCGCTTCAAGGCTTCTCCCAGCGCCAAACGATGTGCCGCGTTAGCGGGGTCGTAGCCTTGAAACTCGCTGTCCTCCCAAAGCGTCTCGAAATGGGCGCTGGCACGCTCGAAAAGCTCGGTCTGGCCACGCTCGGTGAACTTCACCGTCCATTCCAGGCCACCCATCAACGCGGCCCCCGACAAATTGGCACTGCCGACGTAAGCGGAGCCAAAGCCCGTCCGCCGCCGGAACAGCCAGGCCTTGGCATGCAATCGGGTGCGGCGACCGTCGAGCGAGATGCGAATCTCGCAACCGGGAAGGCTGGCCAGCTCGTCGAGCGCCAGGATTTCCGTGGCGCCGGTGTAGGTGGTGGTGAGGACGCGAATTCGCGTTCGCGGCTGGCCACCGGCACCGACAGCGGTTATCGACCGCAGAATGTCGAGCAGCTTGCGCACGCCGGAATGGGTGATGAAGCTGACCAGAATATCGACCTGATCGCAGCTCGACAGCTCTCGGCGCAGCTCGCTCAGCAGCGAGGGCGAACCTTTGCCGGCAGTGAACAGCCACGGCGCCGCCAGACCGGTCTCCGGAGGTACCGGCGGGGAAGACTGGCGATGGATGGCCTGCAGGATCTGCGCGGGAGAGGAGAGAACATCGGCATCTTCAGCGCGATTGCCAAGGCGACGACGCAGACTGACGAGAATGAAATTGACCAGGTCCAGCTGATGGCGCAGCTTCTCCGCGCCCTCGCCTTGCAGGTCGTCCAGTATGCGAGACAACTGGGCTGCCAGCGCGTCGGCTAAACGCTCAGGGGCGTCTTCCGCCGTCAGCGGTTTGAGCGTACGGCCTGCCTCGTCAGCGCTCTCTGCGATGACATCCCAAAGCGTCTTTGTCAGTAGCTGGTCGTAGAGTCCGTCAGGCAATGCCATGTCGTGGTTCGTCCCCGCTGCCCGCGGACGCTTGCTTATTGATGACGATCGATTCTACCGGCGAGCCCTTGCCTGGACAAATTCAAGTCGCATTGCATCGCAAGCGCCGCTGGCAACAGGAACTGACGAAGCGCGACCGCTTCCGTGAGTAAGTCGCCCTCACCCCGCCAGATCGAACACCACGCTCATCGGCGCACTTCCGGTATGGCTCCGATAGCGCACTTTCCCGTGGTAGACGAAGGGCGCGGCCTTGCCGCCCGCCAGCTTAGCTTCGCGCACGAAGAGATGCAGCGAAATGCCCAGCCGCGCGTGATCGATGATCTCCCGACCGCGCTTGCTCTCCGGTGTCGTCGAATTCTGGCTTTGCCAGTGGAATGTGCTTTCGTGGATCCAGTGATCGAGATAACGGTGATCGACGTCCTTGCCCTGCTTGTTGAGCGTGACGAGCAGAACCTGTGCTTTCACGTCGGGCAGAACGACGTGGCCGGAGTTCCAGTTGCCCGGGTTGAAGGTTTCGCCGAAGAGCGGGGGAATGTCCTCGCGCATGAACGACTCACCGACGGCGAGTTCGAGCGGATCGATGACCGCCTTCAGCTTGGCCAGCGTACGCAGCTCGCCAGCCAGTTCGGGCGTGACCACGATGTCTTCGTACTCGGGATTGTGGGCGACGAGCACGTAACTGCCGTCGCGTTTCTTGTTGGCCTCGCGCAGCAGGTACTGGTCGTCGCCGCTTTGATCCTGACGTTCGATCGCCATGACGCTGCCGGTGATCGAGCCCGCGTTACCGGCACCCAGCAGTTCGAGTAGCAGGTAGTCGCCATCCCGGATCGGCTTCTTGCCGCCGTTCATCGAGTTGCCTGAGGCGCGGGCGATGAAATGGCGAGCGGGGTCGAGACGACCGTAGCCGGCACCCAGGCTGCGGAACTCCTCGGCGTCGGCGCTCGCGGTGCGGAAATGGCCGCAGGCGATCTTCAGGTTCGGGAAGTACGGGAGCTCGCTGCGCTCGGGCGCCGGGCGCTTGAAGGGGACGACGTTATCCGGCAAGGTCGAGGAACCGCGACGGACTTCGTAGGCGGCCAGTCGATAATCGACCAGCTCCTGCACCATGGCGGCGAAGCGTTCACGCTGCTCGGCCGGGACGGTGAAGACGGGTTCGAATCTTTGCTCGACCACGCGGAAGAAGCTTCGCGCGTCAGCCGACTTATTGCCGCCGATCCAGGCATTGATCGGATTTTTCTGCCAGTAGCGCAGCCACTTGTCGCCGCTGCCGTCGGGCAAAGCGAGCATGTCTTCCGGCAGATCGGCGAGCAGCGGACGGCGGCGCTGCAACACCGTCCACGATTGTTCGGCGAGGCGGCTCATGCTCGGTGCTGTGCTCCAGCCGTCGAGTTCCTGCAGCGCTTCGAGCAGGACCATCCTGAAGCTCTTATTAATGGCGCTGGTTTCCACCTCGCGCAGGAAGTCGCGATGGGCGGCGAGGATGGCCTGCTCATCCTCGTCCAGGTCTCCCATCGCCAGCACCAACTCGAACCAACTGCCGTATCCGTCACGGACGCGCTTAAGGTTTGCGCCCGAGCGGTAGAACTCGGCCAGGCTCGGACGACGGCCGAGACCGTCACGCAGCGCGGCGTATTCCTTGGCGACGCCGTCGCTGTCGAGCGACTTGAGGAAGTCGATCAGTTGGAGGTCGTAATTGATGAAACACCCGCGCGGCAGTTGCAGCCGCTGCGTCTCGACCTTGCGCGCGAATTCGGCCAGTTGCCGGTAGCTGGCGCCCGACTGCGCCAGCGCTTGCGGCTTGTGCAGGAAGCTGTGGTGATTGCCGATGAAGTCGAGCACCACCAGTCGCTCCTTACCCTCGGCCTTGCGCAGACCGCGACCGAGTTGCTGCAGGAAGAGGATGCTCGACTCGGTCGGGCGCAGCATCAGCACCGTGTCGATCAGCGGCAAGTCGACGCCTTCGTTGAAGAGATCGACGGAAAACACCACCTGAAGAGCGCCGTCGGCGAGGCGTTCGAGCGCTTCGCCGCGGGACAGCACCGAACCGGCGTACACGGCAGCCGCTCTGACGCCCTCGCGCGCAAACTGCTCGGCCATGAAATCGGCGTGACGGGTCGACACGCAGAACGCCAGGGTGCGGCGCTGCGCGCGGCTACGCCACTGGCGCAAGGCATGACGCGCACGCGCCAGGGTCGCGAGCTTGTTCGACAGCTGTTCGGGGTCGAAGCGGCCGCTACGCCAGGGAATCTCCTTGTAATCGACTGATTCGTCCCAGATGCCGTAATAGTGGAACGGCGCCAGCAGGCCGGCTTCGACGCCGGCAAACAGGTTGCGATTGAAGACCAGGTTGTCGTCGCACAGCGACAGGATGTCGGACTGGTCGGTGCGGTCGGGCGTGGCGGTCAGACCGAGCAGGAACTGCGGCGCGAAATGGGCGAGCAGCCGGCGATAGGTCGGCGCGGCGGCGTGGTGGAATTCGTCGATCACGACGTAATCGAAGTGCTGCGGCGAGAAGCGTTCGAGGTGCTCGGCGCGTCCGAGCGTCTGCACCGACGCGCAGAGGATATCGACCTGGGCGTCGCGCAGCTGACCCATGTAGAAGCCGACGCGCGCACGCGGCCGGATGCGCACGAAGGTTTCAGCCGCCTGGTTCAGGATCTCCTCGCGATGCGCGACGAACAGGACGCGGCGCGCGCCGAGCTGCTGGGCATCGAAGGCGGCGAGCCAGGTTTTGCCGAGACCGGTGGCGAGTACGACCAGGCCGCGGCGGTAGCCCTCGCGACGGGTGGTGGCGAGCGCCAGCAAGGCGTCGCGCTGAATCGGGGTGGGCGTCGGTGGTGCTTCGGTCTCGTCGCTGCCTGGCGCCAGCGCGCGCGGTGGTGGCACGCGGCGCTCTTCGTAACGGTCGATCCAGGCATCGCTGAGCGCAACGGTTCGCGGGTCCCGGAACAGTTCCTCGAAGCGGGCACGCGCTTCGAGGAAGCCATCGTCGGCGGGATAGTCGATCCGGTAATTCCACTCCAGGCCGTCGGTCAGCGCCTGCCGGCTGATGTTGCTCGATCCGATGAAGGCCGTGCCGTGCAGGTCGCGATGCTCAGTGAAATGCGCGAACAGGTAGGCCTTCATGTGAAAACTGGTGCTGCCGGCTTCGAAGACGCGCACCGACGCCCCCTGCTCCTGCAACAGCAGCAACAGACGCAGCGCTTCCGGATCGGTGATGCCGAGGTAGTCGCTGGTGACGACTCTGAGCCGGGCCGGCGGCAGCGCGCGCGGCTCGTCGATGCCCAGTGCGGCTTTGAGATCGGGCAGCAGCAGCCGGAAGCCGGCCGTCTTGACGAAGGACACGGCGAGATCGATTTCCGTGGCTTGCGCGATCGCCTGACGCAGCTGCGGCAGGAAAGGCGACTGCTTCTCGCCGGTGATCAGCTTGCGGGTCATGCGAGCGACCCGCGCTTCACCAGCGTGTTGAGCCAGGTTTCGGAGCGCTCGGGACGCCGGTCCTCGCTGCGCCAGAACTCGATGCTCTCGATGTCGGCCAGGCCGTCGAGCCAATGCTGCAACCTCTCCTCATCGGCGTCGGTGAAATGCCGCTCGCCGTCATCGCGTTCGCCGCTGCCGAGCTTGAAGCTCGCGTAGAGCACGCCGCCGGGCTTCAGACCGGCCCACAGGCGCGCGAACGCGTCCGGAAGTTCGGCCTCGCGCAGATGCAGCAGGCTAGCGCAGGCCCAGATGCCGTCGTAGCGGGAACGTTCGGAGAATTCGGCGAAGGAGAGGACCTCGACCGGCTGCTGCAGGAATTCGCTGGCCAGTCGAGCGATGTTCGCAGAAGCGTCGAAGGCGCGGACCCGGTATCCGGCCGAAAGAAAAGCCTTGCTGTCGCGCCCCGAACCGCAGCCGGCGTCGAGGATCAGGCCGCCATCGGGCACTTGCGCCAGGAAACGCGCATGCAATGCGGACATATCAACTTCGATCGTCGATTCGACGAAACGCGCGGCATTGCGCTCGTAATGGGCGACGGTGGCTGTCATCAGGCTGCTGAAACGAGTGGATGACGGGAGGTTACCAGGTCGGAGCGGTGGAGGCGAGGCGGGAACGGCGGCGGCCAACACCACTCAGCGATGGTTTGGATAACGGCAGCGCCGCCGCCTGGAGTGCGTTTCTGACTGCCGCTTGCGGCCAGGAGCTGTCGCTCACCCTCGCGGCTGGACTGTCATTCCGGTGGCTGCTCTACTCAGGTCGCTGCCGTTCCGGGCGCCGCCACCCTATTCGCATGGCTGACTTGGCATTTCAGCCGCACATCATTATGCTAACATCCGCTAACGGCCAGTTGCCGTCGTTCAATGCACCGGGAAAGCTGCCACTTGAACGACGACTATACTGCGGAAGCGGCCGGACGGCCAATTCACACTACTCGGCCGGAGCGGACGTTCATGTTCGGCGGAAGGAGTGGAAGCTATGAGGCAGTCAGCTGCCGCCCAACCTACTTCAAGGCTGAACGGCAGCTTTCTCGACCGAGTGCCGCCTGGAACCGACCCTGAAGAGACATTCACTGTCTCGAAGTTCCACCAGTTGCAGGTTTCTGAGCGAAGTAGTCGCACTGAGGGGTAGCTGGCTCCCCAGTAGTGCGCCTAGACTTTTACAACTTCTAATACAGAAACTACCGGATGGGACACAGGAAATCACCGCCAAGGTGGTGGTCAGTGCCATGCTGGACTGGCGGCTGAGGGGCTTCGGCGCGGCAGTGACACGGGCGTGGAAAACACCGATGGATTCAAGCGAGCATTGAGAAGATGGATTCCAAACTGGAATACAAACCGGTCGGTTTTGGCCAGGACCCGGTCAGCAAAGAGCAGAACCAGGGACTGACGGGAACCTTTTTTATCCCGGCCTACCAGCGCGGGTACCGCTGGACCGAGGTCGAAGTGCGCAAACTGCTTGACGACCTTAAGGAAGGTGCCAGAAGCAGGAAGGACGAGTACTACAGTCTCCAGCCGATCGTGGTAAAGCCGCGGGACGGCGGCAACTGGGAACTGATCGACGGGCAGCAGCGGCTGACCACGCTGTGGCTGATTTTCAACTTCATGCAACAGGGCGGTTACCGCCGTTCCGGGGCCGTTTTTGATCTGGACTATGAAACCCGCCGCGGCAGCCGGGACTACCTGAAAACTCTGGACGTCGAACAGGCAAAGGAGAACATCGACTATTTCCACCTCAGAAAGGCGCACGAGGCCATCAAGGAATGGTTCGAACCTGATACCGAAAACGAGCAGACCTGGGAAAACAATGTCCTTCAAATCTACACCTATCTTTCGACTTTGGTGCGCGTCATCTGGTACGAGGTGCCCGCCGACGAAGCGCCCATCCCGATCTTTACCCGCCTGAACCGGGGGCGGATACCACTCACCGATGCCGAACTGCTGAAGGCCGTTTTGCTGAGTGCCCGGAGTATTGCGGGACGAGAAAACGAGATCGCCGCGCAGTGGGATGGTATCGAGCGCGATTTGCAGCGGGAGGAGATCTGGGCTTTTGTCGCTGGCCGCGTCAAGCCCGGCGGCGACCGGTATGCGACGCGGATCAGCCTGCTGCTCGATACCTTGGCGGAAAATGAGCGACCGGCCGGGGAGAAGAAGCGCCCGCAGTTTCACACCTTCGACACCCTGGTCGACAAGGTCAGGGCCGATCCGGGAGAATTTTGGAAGGGGGTGGTGGCCCTGCACGCGCGCATCCTGGGCTGGTTCGAAGATGTTGACCAACACAACAAGATTGGCTTTCTGGTGTTCATCGGCGTCCCCTTCGGTGCCATCCTGGGCTGGGCAAAAAAGAAGACCAGAAGCGCGTTCAATAGCTTTCTGGACGGGGAAATCAAGCGCCGGCTCGATGTCAGGAAAGATTCCCTGAGGGACGGCAGGGATGCCAAGGACAAGATCCTGAGCTACGGCGACAGTGGCAACACCAAGCTGGAAAACCTGCTCCTGCTCTTCAATGTAATGTGCAGTCGAGAACGCTTTCCTTTCAAGGGGCATGTAGGCGAACACTGGTCACTTGAGCACATCCATGCCCAAAATGCCCAAGAGCTGACCCGCAAGGATCAGTGGGAATCCTGGCTGAAGCTATACAGGGGAACGCTCAAGTCGCTCCCAGCTACGGAGGACTGTCAGAGATACATTGCCGAGATCGAAGACGCACTCGGCAAGCTCGACAGTGACCGTTTTGGCGACCACTTCAGGGGACTGAGCGCGCGCATCGAGGCACATCTGAGCCCGAGCGACCGCGCCGGCGAGGCGGACCACACACTGGCCAACCTCGCTTTGCTGTCCCGTGACGACAACGCCGCGCTGAACAACGCCGTATTCGAAGTCAAGCGACAAATGGTCCTGGAATGGGATAAAGGCGGGATCTATGTGCCGCTGGCGACGCGTCATGTATTTCTCAAGTACTACTCGAAAGCGGGGGCGCTGCAGCCGCACTTCTGGGGTCCCGAAGACAAGGCGGCCTATCTCCAGGCGATCGAGGACAAACTTGCCCCGTACTTGAGTTGAGGATGGCCACCATGACTGCACAATCATCCGGCCCGCAGGGCATTGCTTCCGTCCACACCGGTTTCAGCCAACTGTTTACCGCGGTACAGCTCAAGGCCATCGAAATTCCGCTGATTCAGCGCGATTACGCGCAAGGCCGCAAGAGCAGTGAAGTCGAGCACATACGCGAGCGGTTCATTAGCGAGCTGTGCCACACGCTTGGCGACTCATCCCGAACCCTCGATCTCGATTTCGTCTTTGGCCATGTGGTCGATGACATCTTGTATCCGCTGGACGGACAGCAGCGCCTCACCACCTTATTTTTGCTGCACTGCTATCTGTCATGGCATGTCGACGGCGAGCCCGGCACAGCCGCGCCCTGGCATGCCTTCAGCTACGCCACCCGCCCGGGCGCGCGCGCGTTCTGCGAATTTCTCACCGAGGTGCGGCCACAGCTGAGCCCGCAGCCGATTTCCGAATGGCTGATCGACCAGACGAAGTACCTGCCCACCTGGAAGCACGACCCGACGATACAGGGCATGCTGGTGGTACTCGATACCCTCCACAAACAATACTGGAATTCCAGGGCGTACTCCGGCGCGGAAGTCCGCGGCGCAGCCCTGAAACAAGCATGGACGCGACTGACCGATTCAACCGACCCGGCGATCCGCTTTCACCTGTTGCCGATCACGGCGCAGGACCAGGGCGAGGCGCTCTACGTAAAGATGAACTCGCGCGGCAAGTCGCTCACCGATTTTGAAAACTTCAAGGCCGAACTGGAAGAGCTGCTGGGCAAGAACCAGGACATCCCCCCGGAAAAAGTTTCACTGTTCTCGCGCCAGATGGATACCGATTGGGCCGACCTGTTCTGGGGCTACCGGGGCAACAACACCCTGATCGACGAGGAGTTCATGCGCTACCTACGCTTTCTAATCGAGGTACAGGCATGGAAATCGGGCAGGTTGGTCGATCTGCGCAAGTCGGACGCGGCGGCCCTTTCCGAGTTGTCGGAGGCCTTGCTGGGCTCCGGGCAAGCTGGGGCGCAAGCTCGTCTAGACGGGATCACGCAGGCCCTGAATGTGTGGATGCTTGCCGACAGCAATGGAGTCCTCAGTCCCAGGGACATCAAGCAGGAGTTCGAGCGCTTGTTCACCCGTGAAGAAGCCCCCGCCACGTCGACCCTGCGCGTATTCAATTTCGACAATTTCGACGCGAAGATCATCGGCGTCGACATGTTTCGTGCCTGTTGCGAGCTGTACGGCACGGGTGCCTGGAATCCGGCGCATACCCTGCTGTTCCATGGCGTGATCTGCGCTTTCATCGGCAAGGTTGATGAGGAAGCGCTGCGCTGCCGCCTGCGCCTGCTGCGCAACCTGATCGAGGCCTCCGGGGAGGAGATTCGTACCGACGCCACACGCAACACCATGCCCGCACTGCTGGCCGAGGTCGAGTCCGTCATGCAGGGCGGGGCGCTCGGCGATATCTCTACATTCAATCAGGTACAGGTCGCCAACGAACAGGCCAAGGCCGCCCTCATGCAGGCGCATCCGGCGCTACGGAACGAACTGTGGACGCTTGAGGATCACGAACTGCTGCGCGGCGGGCTCACAGCATTCGATCTCGACCCGGCGCAGTCGCCACAGCAATTCCAGCAACGCGCCAGCCAGTTTGCCCGGATATTCCGGTCGCCGTATCGGGAACTCACGGGCGCCTTGCTGGCCAAGGGCGAGTACGGACGCCGGACGGAAAGAGGCTGGACGAATCATCACGTGCTTGACCTTGGCGCACCGAAAAATCGGGAGCCGTGGCAGTCGATTCTGCGTGGCAAACGGGAAGTCCAGGGCAAGAAACACCCGTGCCTGGCGCCGCTTATGGCCTTGCTCGACGACCTCGCGGCGGGGCAGGATCTGGCCGGGGTGATGAATGGCTACCTCGCCTCATGTGTGATGGATTGGCGCTACTACCTAGTCAAGTATGAATCGATGCGCGAAGGCGCATCGGGACGTTACGCCTTCAGTCCCAGCAGCTACCAGGCCTGCATGCTCGACAAGTGGCAATTCAACAGTGAGTACCGCGATCCCTACTTGCGGGCTCTGGTGCTTCAAAGTGCAATCCCAGAAGAGAGGGTTGGCAGACAATACTTCACCGGCTACGAAAACCAGGCGCGCGACCTCGTGCTTACCCAAAGCGGGCTTCGCATACGCAGCGTGGACGCGGGGTGGCGGCTTGAAGTGGACTCTACGCATCACGTCGCCTTCACGCCGATTGCCGCACAGTTCGGCTGTCAGGGGAGCCCGGGCAAGCCGGACGAGTGGCTTTACGCAGTTACCCAGAGCAACGGTGTCGACACCGAAGACCGCATTGTGAAGGGCGCCACACTGCTCCAGGCCTTGATCACCGCCGGGTTGTAGCGTCAAGGGGCAGGACGGCAGCCGACTTTTTCCGGACCTTCACCTCAAATTATCGGATTACCACTCCCCGCCGTGGGCGCAAGAAATCGCCCCGCTTCCTGTTTCGGCGGACGTCACTGATGATTCCTCACCGGTTCTGAACTCCCGAGTTCGACAGTTAAACGCGTAAGTGTCTGATTCCTATAAGCACAGGGTCAAAAACGTGTACTACAGCAGGGACAGTTGCTGTGGCTGGACGGGTTTTTTCAGTTCCAGGGCGGCAAAGACACGGTTATGGATGTCCGACAGGCGAGAGATGCCGCTGATGGGCTTCGCCGCCTTGTCGATCCGGATTTGATGATGCTGAATTCGTTCCAGCTGTTCGAGGGCGCGTTCCGGCGACAGATCGCTGTCAGCCTTCCGGAGCCTCTGGCGCATGACGCGATAGAGGATCATGGCGATGAAGCAGAGGCTGGCATGCGCCTTGATCCGCTCGGGCAAGCGATGAAACACGGGGCCGATCTCGATTTCGGACTTCAGCACGCGGAAGCCGCGTTCGATGTCGGCGAGCGACTTGTAGCGATCGACGACGCCTTGCGCGGTCAAGTCGGGCGTGTTGGTCACCAGCAGCAACTTGCCGTCCATCAGTTCGGCCAGCACGAGCGCGTCCTCATTGATGTCGTAGGAGAACAGTTCGTTCTTCAGGTCGACGCGGAAGATGTTGCCCAGACGGGCTTCCTTGACCGCGTGATAGAGCCGCGCCTTGGCACCGCTGTCCGACAGCTTCTTGCCGCGTGCTTTGACGCCGGCGTCCTGCGCGTCCAGCTTGCCGACCCAAGCGGCAGCCTGCGTTTCCAGCGCCTGAATCCGCTCCCGGCGCAAAGCGCCGGTTTCCTTGGCGACCTGCGGATCGTGGGCTACGACCAGGCGCAACTTCAGCCACGGCAACTCGCCGACGATTTCCTGCTTGGCTTCCGCGCAGCGTTCGTCATGGAAGGGGCGCAGCAGGTCGACGAACTCGGTGTAGCGGCGCCCCGGAACGGCAAGAACAAACTCCAGCGGCTTGCCGCTCTCCAGACGGATTTCGGACAAGACATCGAGGTTGTCCAGCGACAGCAAGCCCCGGTCTGCCACCAACACGACGCGGCGTATCGACGGAAAGCGTTCGAGCACGGTCTTCAGCGTCGGCAACAGGGTCGGCGATTCCGCCGTGTTGCCGGCAAACACCTCGTGGTAAATCGGCAGGCCATCGCCGGTCTGCACGACGCCGAGCATGAACTGCCGGGCGATCAAGCCCTCCTTGGCCATACCGAAGTGGCGGACATCGCCTTCCTCGCTCGAGTGTCCCTCCGCCCGAATCGTCGTCATGTCGTAGAAGACCACCGACAGTTCCTGATCGATCAGCGGACGCAGCAAGCCGGCGACCACGGCATCGACGTCGGCTTGGTGGTCGATCAAGGCATCCATGCTGCGTAGCAGATGCTGGTGCGTGATCGACTCGACCTCGATGCCGGGCATGGCAACGGTTTCCAGCCAGCGCAAGACGCCCAGTTTGGATTCCGGGTCGCACAGGCGGTTGAAGACCATGACGCGGATCAGTGCTTCGACATCGATGCTATGCCGGGTCTTGCGAAACACCCGGCGCAGTTCGCCGAACCCCAGTGTTTCCCACAACTCGTTCAGCGCCCACACGTTGCCGAGGGCACGCGCCGACTCGAACTCGAACGGTGGCGCGGAAGCCTTCAGGAAGTCGGGACGGCCGGTCAGCTTGAGCAGGCCGGAGATAACCGAATCGAGTTCGTCGCTGATCTGGTCGAGGCGGCCGAGCGTCGCCAGCGTGCGGTGCTTGGACTTGCCGTTCTCGTCACGGAACGCCTCGACGAGCTGGAGGTACTGGCGCGAACCGGAGCGGGTGATCTTGATGAACATGCCCCTACTTTGCCCGCACCCTATTCCATGTCAAATAAACGGCTTAAAACCCAAGACGTGCCACTACACGACTTTTTGAGAAATGGCCCGCAAACCCGCATGGCTACGTAGAAAAACCGCAAAAATCGGCATTTTTATGACGAAACTGTCGAACCCGGGTGAACTGAAGTTGCTGCCGTAACAGTAGATCGTTCGTATTCCCGATGCGCTCCAATCATCATTAACTCGCAATCACCATCAGAGGATGATTGGTTACGGTGCGCAGAAAGAGACTTGTCGCCCCCAGTATTGTGAGGTGTTCGTTTTCAATTCCGACCTTCGACAAGCCCGGCTGAACAATTCCAACTCTAAAAGCGACGTACTTGCGCCGAGATGCTTTTCTAAGCACAATCAACTTGTCCAGACTTCCCCTCACGAATCTTGATGGGCGACCGCCGCGATGCTTGGTTTCACGTTCAGTTAGGTGGGCAACGAGATTGGAAAAATTCCAAGTCCATTTAACGGACTTTTGCGCTTGACCGCAAACCTCGTAAAGGTCGTTCGCGCGATTGCCTGGAGCTGCACCGGAGGAATACTTGCAATGCCAAAGCGTGACAGTGATAGTGTCCTCGCTCTCCTCAATCGCTACTATGTCCGCACTTTCTCCGGCGTCGTCGTCATCGATGATGAACGCTGACGGCCCTTGCTCTAAATGCTCGATGGATTTCTGCTGGATTGATCGGGGGCGAAGCTCATTTCCTTTCCAGCGACTTTCCTGGTTCAGTAACGTTTCGCCCCAGGCAAGTTTTCCTATCAGACCACGGTCGAAAACTTCGGCCAGTTCCTCACGCGGCTTCAGCAATATGTCACCTGACAGTTGCGAGCCATCTGCTAACCGCACCAGAGGAGGGTTGGTAGTGAAGAAGCTGATAGCGGGCTGAACTTTGTTGAATGCTTCGATGCTGATTTCAGGTCCCTCAACACGAGAGATTGAGTAGAACAGCCCATGGATAGAATTTTCAGCGATAAGTGTCATTCTGAAGACGCATTCCACGTCTTCGCCAGCCTTCAGCTTAAAGGTGAAGGCATGCCCAGCAGGAACCCATTCCACCAGATCCATTTGGCATTCATGGAAGCTGTATTTGTCTTCACCATGCACGACCGTGATGTTGAAGCTTGCTGACTCGAATAGTTGCTCCGGCCAATCTACCATCATTGCGTGTTGATCGGGAAGCACGCCGCTTTTTCTGAGCTCAGGAATCAACGTGTATTTGAGAAAGTCATTCGGTTCTATGTTCTCGTTTGACAACTTCACACCCAGATCACGGCACCAATCTCTCCATCCCGCGAGAGAGTCGGTCTGGAGCGACCAGATCTTTCCTTTACGCGAGCACCCGACACTCACCCTCCTTCCGTCTTCGTATCCGACGCCCATGACGTTCGATTTCATCTTGTCCTGTTGTAGAACAGGATCAATTGCGTCGCGAACATCAAGTCCGGCGAACATCTGGTATCTGACGTTCCTGCTCAAGCCAGTCAGACCAACACTGTGCAGAGTCAACCGTCGCAAGTTGCTGAACGCTCGAAACACATCCTCGTCACGTACCGACAGAGGATCGGAGGACAGGCTCTGCGCCAACTTTAAGGCGAAGGACTTCCGCGAACTGTTGATGAAAAGGAGACTTCGTTCCTCATCATAGTAGATGACAAACAAGTCCCATGTGTCGATAGCGATGTCACGTGAGTCTGTCCAGTCAACCTTGTCTTTTTGATTGACAATTAAGACCAGCATCTGGTCCTGCTGACTGAAGGTGGGCTGGTGGATGAATTGAGTTGGCCTAAACGCCTTGTGATACCCGGTGTGATCGAAGTCTGGCACTCGAAATACTTCAGTGCTCAGTTTTGGCTTCATCGTCAGTGTGGAAATCTCCAGCCCGGATGTCATCTCCTCAAGTGGCTGAAGGTTTTCCACCAACTCTGACAATCTAGCCTGCGGATTAATAGCGTCGTAGCTCAGGTCTGACAGCAGATTGTTCCAATCAGCATCCTCCTGATAAAGTCCTTCCAGCGCTTCGGGAACCCCGTCTTCTGCCGTATTAGCGACAAAGCTTGCATTCCCAACATTTTCGGCGGCTCGCGCGAAGCGTCCAATGAATTGCAAAGTAATGCCCAAGCTCTTGTGCACCGAATGCAGCGCTGCAACCTTCAGTTGCGGTAGATCGAAGCCCTCGCCGAACATGTCAACACAGATCACTATCCTGTGTAACCCTCGTCGGATATTCCGCAGCACTTGCTCCCTGCCACGCGTTTGACTGTGGACCAACACCGGGTTCAGGTCCGCAAATTTTGCGCTATAGATCTCTGCAAAGAGGCGTTGAGCTTGACCGATGGTGTTCGCTCTTGCGAGCAGCATGTGGTCTAGACCGTTCGCAAGGTCAGCTCTCAACTTTTCCACTGCCGTTTCAGCGATTCTGACGTCTGACAGCAAGCTGTCAGGCTCGAAGACTTGCAGGAATTGGATCGGCTTAAAAAACTCGTTCTCTTGTGCGAGTTGGAGCGGGTAGTTGTAAATAATTTTTCCATTGAGCGCCTTGCCATCCTCTCGAAAAGGCGTGGCGGTGAAAAGAAGCATTCGGGCATGCCCGCAGAATTCCGAGAATTTGTTCCACGTTGTCGCCTGAGCGTGATGTGCCTCATCTAAGAAAACTTCACTGAAGAGAGCAGCAAATGCCCTTTGCTCGTTATCGTCACCTCGGCTGATTGAAGCCATTGTCGTTACGACGATGTTACATGTCCGGATCACGTCGAACTGCGCAGCTTCGGGCTTACCCGTAATCACGCCTACCACGGGATTCTGAATATCAACAATGATGCCGAGTCTCCTGAGAAGCCCATATTCGCGAAACTTGTCTGCAGTCTGCTGACGGAGCGCATCCGTAGGCACTATGACGAGAATCCGATCACCGCGCGACTCGACTGTGACGGCTAACATCACTTCGGTCTTTCCAGTGCCTGTGGGCATCACAACGATTGCTGGATCTTTGCTCAGGCTCCAATGCGCTGCGATTGCATGAAGTGCGCCGATCTGAGGAGATCGTAGCCCAGGTCGTGCAGCGTGGCCCTCGGCCGCATCAAGCTGTGAGACATAGTTGATGCCATTCCGCCATGAGGCATGAGCTTTTGTCTTGAGCCGATTGCCTTCGTCAAGGCTTGCTTCAACTTCTCTGAAGCGGGCATTCTCGACCTCCAATACTCGTTCTACGACTACGCAATTTGTCCCACGTATCACACCTGTAGGAGCTAGGTCCGTGAAATCGAAACCGTTGATGATTAAGTCTACGGCATAGGTTGAACCGTCTACTGTGACCGCTTTGAGCCGCTTGAAATTTGGACCGCGAGACCTATGCGGAGTGATTGTTGCAGCACGGACCTCGCTCGCCCGAGCGATGCACGAAGCATCTATGACGCCATCTCGCTTCTGATACGAGAATTTGATTGGCAAACGAATATGCGTTGCCGCGGCGATGTCCTCTTCCGTAACCATTACCTGCCCCCATCGTCATGTTTTCAGCATGATACTCATATTTAATTATCTGCGGGGAATGTTGATTGACCGGTGCCGCCATCTGACACAGATTCCGAAATCTCTGGGTAGGCAAGCAGAAAGCGAGGGGCCGCTCACGGCCGCACTTGCCTGCCGCCTCTCCTTAGCGATTCAGGAACCAGTGCCACATATGCCGGACGACAGCGACCGCTGCACAGGGGGCTCCGGGGCGAGTAGTCCGAGAGGCCGCAACGGGTCGGGTAACGTCCTACACGGCAGATGAAAGCAGACTTTAGTCGCCGAGCTGGCTCCAAGGACTGCTGACCGGCAAATACCGGCCACTCATTCGGCAGCAGCTGTATGTCCGTAATGGCCGACTTGCTGCCCGTGGCCAAGCCAGCGGTACGACCGCTCCGCTCGGTTACTTGCCGTTGGAGCATCGAAGCAACCAATGACAGCAACGGGTCGCTATGGAGAGATTTGCATAGCGACCCCTATGCGCACCCCCCAACTATGCTCACATACCCTGAGAATGACAGCGCCGGCCGCTGTTCAGGCCGGCGTTGCTGCGCATAGTTAGAGCGTCTTCAGGAAACGCATGAGTGAATCCGGCGCCTGATATCGAGGTAGCTGTGTGTCGGGCGCTTCCAGCCGCGCGAGCGCCTTCTCCTTCATTGCGAGGTCGGCCTCGACGTAGCGATGGGTCGTCGTTGTGCTCTCGTGCCCGAGCCAGAGCGCGATCACGTTGAAGGGGACGCCCGACTGCAACAGGTGCATCGCTGTGGTGTGGCGCAGAACGTGCGGCGAAACCCGCTTTTTGAGGAGGCTGGGTTCTTGAACAGCCGCACGAGCGACAGCGAGATTCAGACGCTGAGCAACGTTGGATCGGGACATCGCTCGACCATCACGGTTAGGCAGCAGGGCAGCCTCGCCGCGAAGCGCCGGGTTCAGCCGCAGCCAAGCGCGAATCTCCACGACAGTACGGGCCCACAGCGGCACCGAGCGCAGCTTGCGCCCCTTACCTTGCAGATGGACGCAGGCGGCGCCGTCAAGGACGACGTCGACCACGCGCACGCTGATGATCTCGGAGACCCGCGCGCCGGTGTTGTAGAGCATGGCCAACAGTAGATGATCTCGCTGCGAGGACCAGCTTTCTCCAGGTTGTCCCAGCACCGCGACCATCTCCCCCCGCGTGAGGTAGCCCAACATGGGCCGCTCGAAGCGTTTCATCGGCACGCCCAATGCCTGCTCGACCACATGCAGCGAAGTTATGTCGCGCCGGCCGGCGAACTTCAGGAACGCACGCAGCGCAGTCAGTCTCAGGTTCCGGCTGCGAACTCCGTTATGGCGCTCTTGCTCAAGGTAATCCAGGAACACCAGGATCAGTTCGGGCCGAATGTCGATCAATTGGAGGCTGGTCGGCGTCTTGCCCAGCTTGTGGCTGGCGAAATCCAGGAACAACATCAAGGCGTCGCGGTAGCAGGCCACCGTGCGCGGGCTGACCGCTCGTTGCGTGACCAGATGCTCGGTGAAGAACTGTTGCACCAGTGCGGCAAACGACGGCGGATTGGGTGCGATGGCATTACGCATGATGCACCTCCTGTAGCGACATGAACGTTTCGAATCGCCCTGCGGCCAGCGCCATCAACTCGGGTACCGCCGAGAGGTACCAGTAAGTGTTGGTCACCATCGCATGTCCGACGTAGGTGGACAGCGATAGCATCGCTTGATCGATGTCCACTCCCTGCGCTTGCCACAGCAGGATGCGGCGTACGACGAAGGTATGCCTCAGGTCATGGATGCGCGGGGCATGGTGAGCACCCCGGTTGCGCCAGCCCAACCGTTCTCGCAACTCGATGAAGACGCGATGCACTTGCCGGTCGCCCAGGGGCATTCCCCGTCGACGACCTCGCGTGCCGACGAAGAAAGGGGCCTCGTCCTGTGCGGATACGCAGGCCATATCGCACCTTCCTCGATAGAGGCGCAGGGCTTCCACTGTGCTGGGGTGTAGGGGAATCTGACGCGACTTACCGAACTTGGTCAGGCGAATGGTGAGCATGCCGCGCTTGAGGTCGACATCGGCGTTGGTGAGTGCCAGCGCCTCGGAGATACGCATCCCGGTGCTAGCAAGCAGGCCGAACAGCGTCTCGTAGATGATGCCGCGCAGACCAGGCGACGGTCCAAGTTGCCGCGCGGCGGCCAGCAGGTCGATGATTTCCTTCTCACTGTAAATATGTGGTGCCTGCCTCTCGGGTAGACGACCGAAGATGGCATCGCCGGGAACCTCGGTTGCCGGCTCGAACTGGACAAGCCAATGCGTGAATGAGCGCAACAGCTTGAGCCGACGTGCCCAGGTGTGCGGATCGCTGCTTGCATGGCTGTCGCAGCGCGCCCAGCTAGCCATGATATCCAGTGTAATCGGACCATAGTGGCCGACGGCCTGGACATGGTGGGCGAAGCTGCGCAGAGCATAAGCTTGGGTGCGTACGGAGAATCCCAGTTGGTGGCGTTCATCCAGATAGCGCTCGACCAGCGCTTGCAGAGTGGTCTCCGGGCTCATGCTGCGCTCCCCGGCCACGCCAGGGCGACCTCGGTGAGGTTGCGGCTGTCGAGCTTGGCGTAAATCATCGAGGTGTTGAGGGAGCGGTGGCGCAGCACGTCGGCCACCTCCTTGAGGGAAGCGCCGCCAGCCAGCAATCGATTGGCCATGGTGTGGCGCAGAAGGTGCGAGCGGGTGTAGGGCAACCCGGCACGAGCGAAAGCTTGGCGAATCGCCTTGCGCACGAGGTCCGGTCCAACAGGCTCGCCGCGCGGCGTGTGGTGGCGCACGAAGACCGCTCGATTGCGCGTCTTGGGGCGTTCCTCTTCCAAGTAAGCCGCGATGGCCGCGCCGGTGGTCGCTGGCAGCGGCAGGACATCTTCACGGCGGCCCTTGGTGTGCCGCAGCGTAATCGTGCCAGCGCGCCAGTCGATGTCGTCCAGGCTGATCCGGGCGATCTCGCCGCTACGCAGTCCCAGATCCAAGGCGCAACGCACGATGGCGTCGGTGCGTCGCAGTGATCGGCCCGGCTTCCCGAGCGAGTTGACCAGTTGCTCGACTTCCTCGGGCGTGAGCGTCTTGGGAAGTGAGGACAACTGCCAGTTGGCAGGGTAGGACAGTACGCCGATCAGCCCCTGCACCGCGTCGCCCAGGGAAACGCGGTAGCGGAAGTACCCACGTAGCGATGCAATCACCGTGCCCGCACTTGCCGGTTTGCTGTAGAGCTTGGCCTGTTGCGCGAAGAAGTCGCGAACTTGGTCAGGCTCGATTGCGGCAATGTCGATGGCTGCGTCGCCGAAGCGGGAGATCAGCAGCCGTCTTACGATCCGTAAGGCTATTTCTCGGGTCTTGGGTGCCAAGCCCCGCACATGGTCCATGTACTTATCGTAGCGGCGGAGTTCCTCGTCCACGGGCTTCGAACTCAGCGGTACTGGAGCAACGGCACCCTGAGCACGCAACACAGCCAAGAGATGCCCCAGAGCGGCGCTCAGCGTACGACGATCTCGCTGCACCGGGCCAGTGCAGTGGCAACGCGCCGGATGCTTATCAAGAAACTTTGCTACCAATGCTTCGTCGATGCTTTGCACGCGTAGCCGACGACTGTGCATCCACTGCGAAAAATGGCTAACAACGCCGAGATAGTTGGAGAAGGTGTTCGCTGCGTAGTCGCGGTTTGCGAGATACAGCATGTACTCATCGAGGTGCGGGGCGAGCGGCCCTTTGGCGAGCCAGTCAATGCCGTCGTGTTCGGATGAACGTGTGTTTCCCATGGTGGTCTCCTCATGTAGGACCACCACTGCACAAAACGGCAGAAACTATGTCCAGCTCCGCGTTGGGCAACTGGACCTGATGCCACGCTGGCACTGAATCAACCAGCCCCTACTCATCCAACATCCGCATAGTTGCGACATGCGCATAGGGGTCGGCAGCTGCCGGACGCTCCACTTTTGCACCTCGGCCTTGCGGACATCTAACGGGAACCACTCGGACGGCAAGGGCATGATCGTCTGCGATGAGGTTCGTCGCGCACCCCGCAGAGGCTTCGTCCGCAGGCCCGGCGGGTCGGTTTGACATTCTTTCTGGCGACCAACTATAGTCCGCCCATGGCTTTGGTCCCGCTCTCCGCCCCGATTGCATTCGCGCCCTGTGCGGCTGCGAAGATGGGTGGTGCAGCGTCGCTTCACCCGGAACTCCCGAGAGTCTGCCCGACTGCCGCAGATTCCTGGGCCCGGCGATACGCTTTCCCCTCCTAGCGCGACAAGACCATCGCCGGGCTCAACAGCAGTGAGACAGCAGCGGATCGCTGACGGTGCCGCGCTTTCAGAGCTCGCCCCATTTCCCCTGCTTCACATCTTCGTCGTGCGCGTGCTGCACGCCGTGTCCATTCGCCCGATCCTGTGGCGATTGCCAGCGGCCGCCGCCTGATCCCTTTCTCGCACCCTCCGGTGCGGGACAACACTTGCCATCAGGATTTTCATGAACATCCATAACCACAGCATCTGGCCGCCACCGGCAGCCTCCGCCCTCAAGCACCCTGCGCATGCTGCCCGGTACGGCGCGTTGCCGCAGCAATCGGTGCATTCCGTTCAGATCGTCCCGAAGTGAGGTCGAGATGAACACGCCTTTCATTTCCCTGTGTCCCGAGATCACTCGGGCAAACGCGCTGACGCTGATGGACTGGCTGGAGGACGAAGAGGTCACCCGCTACCTGAGCGATTCGCGCCATGTCTCCCGCCTGATCGAGCAGGTGGTCGGTCGGGTCCAGTTGCCGATCCTGACTCATCTTTTCAACCAGGGCGGCCGCTTCTTCATGGCCTATGACCAGCATGACGTGCCGGTGGGCTTCGTGCGTCTCGCCAAGACGGGCCCGGACTGCGAAATGGTCCTGGTCATCGGCGACCGCGAAAACTGGGGCCGCAAGCTCGGCGCCAGCGCCATCCGCGAAGGCATGAAGTTCGCGTTCTTCGAGATGCGGGCCGAGAAGCTCATCGCGAAAATCCAGGCGGACAACGTGCGATCGCTGAACGCTTTCCTGCATGGCGGCTTCTTGCTGGAAAGCGAAACGCTGGCGATGAAGTCCCTGGCCATGAGTTCGGCGCGCTATCTCCGGCTCTTGCGCGAACGCCCTGCGCTTCACACCGCCGACATCCACATCACCGAGATCGACAAGGCACGACTCAGGAATCTGCTCGACCTCGAACTGGGCCCGGATGTTTTCGAGCTCGAGCACGAGATCGAGCGCGCCATCGTCGTCGATCCGAGGAAAGTGGCGGAGGATGTCGTCACGATGAACTCCCGGGCCCTGCTGCAGGTGGACGACGAGGAGGTGGAAGTGACGCTGGTTTACCCGGAGGTCGCGGACGATCGCGCCGGGAAACTGTCGATCTGCTCCGGCATCGGCACGGCCATCCTGGGCTACAAGGAGGGCGATGCCTTCAACTGGCGGATTCCGAACCGAACCTGCCACATCCGGATCGGGAAAGTCCTTTACCAACCGGAAGCCGCGGGCGATTTCCACCTGTAGCGCTGCACGCGCCTGCTCAGGCGCCGGGCGACTGCCCGCAGGAGGTAGTCGCCCACGGCATGGCCCCAGGACCAAGCGAGTGCGCAGGGGCCGAGTCGCGATGACATCCCAGCCAGACTTTTTGCCTCTGTGTAATCCATGGGCTACATTCGTCGCATTGGCGAAGGAGTGGAAACCATGAGCGAACAGTTTTCCCGTTGGGATCCCGTCGATCAGCTCAAATCCGAGGAAGACATGGCGATGTATCTGGATGCCTGTCTTGAGGAAGATCCGGGGGATGGGAGCGTCGTGCGCGCCGCGCTGAATGACATTGCTCGCGCGCAAGCGTGACGCTTTCTACTCGATCGGGATAGGTCTGAAGTAGCCCTTGATGCACACGGTCTTGCGCACGCAAAGCTGGATGTGGTTTTCGCTGCGGAAGCCAGCGTGCGGGTATAGGGGCTTGCCTTCGAGAAAGGGGCCGCGGATCGAATCGTATTCTTCTTCCCCGCGGTCTTCCCGGTACAGATGAAGGAAGTTCATCACTGCGCAGTCCAGTGCCCGTCCCGCCTTGTCCGGGGTGCTGCCGACGTTGCGGGGTAGTTGCTGCCCGACCAGCTTCATCGTGCGCTTCAATTCAGCGTGAGCTTCCCTGACCTGCACCAAACCATCGTGGTCGAACAGATCGAGGCAATGCCTCAGGTCGATAATGGCGCCCAGTACGAACGGTTCGTCGATCTTTCCTTCGCGTTGACGCTGGAGCGCCCATTGCATTGCCCGGCTGGGGTTGCCCTCCCAGAAGTAGATCCCGTGGCCAAGCCAGTCGTACTTCTTCTCGGACTTCTTCAGATGGGCTTCGGCGCCGCGCAGGATGGCTTCGCCAACTGCCCTGTCGCAGCCATGAAAGCCCAGCACGAAGCTGGGCTGGTACTCATAGGCCGACCAATCGCCAGCCATCAGGAACGGTAGGGTTCGGCCAGCGCGCCGGTTTCGTCGAGAATGCCTGCACGCTGCAGGAAGTCCCTGGCCTTCTCCTTGCTCTTGCGGATTTCCTTGCCGAAGTCCTTCATGTCAGCGGCGCGCTCCTCAGGCGTCATGACGCGCACAAGCCTCCCACGCAGCTGCGATACGGGTTTCACAGCGGTATTCGCGGGGCGTTTTGCAACGTTCGGCATGTTGCTCCTCCTGAGGCTTCATTCTATCGCGATCCTGGTCGCCGGGGACCATTTCCTGCGAACGGCTTTCACCAACAATTGCCGTCTTCGCGAGCAGCCGCCGGTGGCGCCGCACTACGACCGTTCCCTGTCGCTGCTCTGCGCGACGACAGGACGACGAATCAGGACGGGGCCGCCAGCATCGGGGTGAAGCTGTCGCTCGCTGTCATGTGGCGTGACGGAGCTGCTCGACGAGTTGTGCATGCAGGCGTCGATCGCCGCAGGCAACGACGGCACCGCCGTTTTGGGCGGAACTGCCGTCCCATGCAGTCACGACGCCTCCCGCTCCCTCGATGATGGGGATCAGTGCCTGAATGTCGTAAGGCTGAAGACTGGCCTCGACGATGGCATCGACGAACCCGGAGGCGAGCATGCAGTAGGCGTAGCAGTCGCCGCCGTACCGCGTCAGCCGGGCGCGGCTCGCGAGCGCAGCGAAGGCTGCACGCTGCTCGGGTGTCTGGAACATGTCGGGCGTCGTGGCCATCAGGACCGCCGAGGACAGGCTGGCGCAGGAGCGCGTGCGCAGCCGTGCGCCGTTGCACCAGGCGCCGGCGCCGGTGCCGATGTAGCGCTCGCCGGTGAAGGGCTGGTTCATGACGCCGAGCACCGGCCGATGTCCGTCGTTGAGGGCGATGAGCGTTCCCCACAAGGGAAGTCCGGTGATGAAAGCGCGTGTGCCGTCGATGGGATCGAGCACCCAGGTGAGCGGACTGCTGCCGGTCAGCGCGCCGTCTTCTTCGCCGAGGATGCCGTGCGTCGGGTGGCGTTCCCGGATCAATGCGCGCATGACCTGCTCGCCTGCCTTGTCGGCGACGGTGACGGGGTCGAAGACCTGGCCGCCTTTGTCGGTGACATCGAGCTGCGATCGGAAATAGGGGCGGATGACATCGGCCGAGGCGTCGGCCAGTTCTTCCGCGAAGGCCAGGTAGTCGGCGAGCTGATTTGGAGTGAGCGGCATCGGAAGAGTCCTCGGGTTGGGAAAGCTTGGGATCTTGGGGGAAGTGATTGCCGTATTCGACGGATTATCGTCCGGAACGATCCAGGCGACACTCCGTCCACGCAATATCACCCAGCGGAGCGTGAACATGAGCGCCCAAAGCAACACCCGCATGCCCACCCTGTTCGTGCCCCATGGCGCCGGACCCTGCTTCTTCATGGACTGGAATCCGCCCGACGCCTGGAACGCCATGGCGGATTTCCTCAGGAACGTGGCGCGCACCCTGCCCGCGCGCCCGTCTGCCATCGTGGTGGTGTCGGCGCACTGGCTGGAGCCGGCCTTCAGCGTCACCAGCGGCCTGCAGCCGGAGCTGTTCTACGACTACTACGGCTTTCCGCCGCACACCTACGAACTGCGCTACCCGGCGCCCGGCGAGCCGCAACTGGCGGCGCGCATTGCGGACCTGCTCGGCCAAGCGCGGTTGCCGGCGCAACAGGATGCCGCCCGCGGCTTCGACCACGGCATGTTCATCCCGCTGAAGCTGATGTTCCCCGATGCCGACATCCCCGTGGTGCAGCTCTCGCTGCGCCATGACCTCGACCCGCAGGCGCACCTGGAGGCCGGCCGCGCGCTGGCTGCGCTGCGCGACGAGGGCGTGCTGATCGTGGGGAGCGGCATGAGTTTTCACAACATGCGCGGCTACGGCGACCCGCGCTTCGGACCGATCTCCGACCAGTTCGACCGCTGGCTGGTGCACACGGTCGAGTCCCCGGCAGCGCAGCGCGAGCACGTCCTGGCCGCCTGGGAACAGGCCCCGTCGGCCCGACTATGCCATCCGCCGCGCGCCGAGGAGCACCTGCTGCCGCTGATGGTGGTGGCCGGCGCGGCCGGCGAGGCTGCCGGCCAGCGCATCTTTGCCGACCGTGTCATGGAAACGACTCTGTCGGCGTTTCGCTTCGACTGACTGTCATGGCGAGTTGTGCCGCTGCGAAGCATGAAACGCGCCCATTCGCTGCCGTCATTGCGAGGCGCGCAGCGCCGCGGCAATCCAGTTCGTTCTTCCGTCCCTCGCCCTTGGCAGCGATCCACGGGCGACCCGATGCCAGACCTACGCACTGGATCGCCACGCCCTGAGGGCTCGCGATGACGGTTACCGTCTCGCCCCTCGCCATGCATTCCTGGCACTGCCGTCATTGCGAGGCGCGTAGCGCCGTGGCAATCCAGCGTGTTCTTCTGTCTCCTCGCCCTTGGCAGCGATCCACGGGCGACCCGATGCGAGACCTACGCACTGGATCGCCACGCCCTGCGGGCTCGCGATGACGGTTACGGTCTCGCCCCTCGCCATGCATTCCTGGCACTGCCGTCATTTGCGAGGCGCGTAGCGCCGTGGCAATCCAGTTCGTTCTTCTGTCCCTCGCCCTTGGCTGCCATCCACGGGCGACCCGATGCGAGACCTACGCACTGGATCGCCACGCCCTGCGGGCTCGCGATGACGGTTACGGTCTCGCCCCTCGCCATGCATTCCCGGCACTGCCGTCATTGCGAGGCGCACAGCGCCGTGGCAATCCAGTTCGTTCTTCTGTCTCCTCGCCCTTGGCAGCGATCCACGGGCGACCCGATGCGAGACCTACGCACTGGATCGCCACGCTCTGCGGGCTCGCGATGACGGTTACGGTCTCGCCCCTCGCCATGCATTCCTGGCACTGCCGTCATTTGCGAGGCGCGTAGCGCCGTGGCAATCCAGTTCGTTCTTCCGTCCCTTGCCCTTGGCAGCGATCCACGACGGACCCGATGCGAGACCTACGCACTGGATCGCCACGCCCTGCGGGCTCGCGATGACGGTTACGGTCTCGCCCCTCGCCATGCATTCCCGGCACTGCCGTCATTGCGAGGCGCGTAGCGCCGCAGCAATCCAGTTCGTTCTTCTGTCTCCTCGCCCTTGGCTGCGATCCACGGGCGACGCGATGCGAGCCCTACGCACTGGATCGCCACGCCCTGCGGGCTCGCGATGACGGTTACCGTCTCGCCCCTCAGCATGCATTCCTGGCACTGCAGTCATTGCGAGGCGCGTAGCGCCGTGGCAATCCAGTTCGTTCTTCTGTCTCCTCGCCCTTGGCAGCGATCCACGGGCGACCCGATGCGAGCCCTACGCACTGGATCGCCACGCCCTGCGGGCTCGCGATGACGGTTACCGTCTCGCCCCTCAGCATGCATTTCTGGCACTGCCGTCATTGCGAGGCGCGTAGCGCCGTGGCAATCCAGTTCGTTCTTCTGTCTCCTCGCCCTTGGCAGCGATCCACGGGCGACCCGATGCGAGACCTGCGCACTGGATCGCCACGCCCTGCGGGCTCGCGATGACGGTTACGGTCTCGCCCCTCGCCATGCATTCCCGGCACTGCCGTCATTGCGAGGCGCGCAGCGCCGCGGCAATCCAGTTCGTTCCTCTGTCCCTCGCCCTTGGCTGCCATCCACGGGCGACCCGATGCCAGACCTGCGCACTGGATCGCCACGCCCTGCGGGCTCGCGATGACGGTTTCGGTCTCGCCCCTCGCCATGCATTCCTGGCACTGCCGTCATTGTGAGGCGCGTAGCGCCGCGGCAATCCAGCGTGTTCTTCTGTCTCCTCGCTCTTGGCAGCGATCCACGGGCGACGCGATGCGAGCCCTACGCACTGGATCGCCGCGCCCTGCGGGCTCGCGATGACGATTACGCTCTGAGCCCCTCTCCATGCACTCCTGGCACTGCCGTCATTGCGAGGCGCGTAGCGCCGTGGCAATCAAGTTCGTTCTTCTGTCTCCTCGCCCTTGGCAGCGATCCACGGGCGACCCGATGCGAGACCTACGCACTGGATCGCCACGCCCTGCGGGCTCGCGATGACGGTCTCAGCCGCGCTCCATCCACTCCTGGCACTGCCGTCATTGTGAGGCGCGCCCATCTATAATGCTCGACGCATGAACCGCCCTTGGTGGGCGCCAGGCGCGTGAGCAACAGTTCCTTGAGGTACCAACAATCCTGAGGAGAATGAGTGATGACAAAGGTTCTTGTCTTGTACTACTCGTCGTATGGGCATATCGAAGCGATGGCATCGGCCGTGGCTGAAGGCGTCAGGGAAGCGGGCGCGCAGGCGACGATCAAGCGTGTGCCCGAGCTGGTGCCGGAACAGATTGCCCGCTCGTCCGGCATGAAGCTCGACCAGGCCGCGCCGATCGCCACGGTGGCGGAACTCCCCGACTACGATGCGATCATCTTCGGCACCCCGACCCGATTCGGGAACATGGCCTCGCAGATGCGCAACTTCCTCGACCAGACTGGCGGTCTTTGGGCGAAAGGCGCACTGATCGGAAAGGTCGGTAGCGTGTTCGCCAGCACCGCGACCCAGCACGGCGGCCAGGAGACGACGATCACCAGCTTCCACACCACGCTGCTGCATCACGGCATGGTCATCGTCGGCGTGCCTTACTCGGAAGCACGCCAGACGATCATGAGCGAGATTACCGGTGGCAGTCCCTACGGCGCGACGACGCTGGCCGCGGGCGACGGTTCGCGCATGCCGAGCGAGAACGAGCTTGCCATTGCCCGCTTCCAGGGCAGGCACGTCGCGGCGATCGCCGCGAAACTTGCCGCCGCCTAAGCAAAGGCCGAAGGCCCACGCGCCCGAGCACGCCTTACTTGCGCTCGGGCGATGTGGACTTCAAACGCATGCGTGCTTGTGATGAGTCTGTCGAAGCCCTGTCGAAACCCGACAGTGGCGACGCACTTCGAAAAGTGAAACATCGGCCGACCTGCTCTGCGGAAGCCGTAGCGATCAGCAGCTCGTCATCGCGAGCCCGCGTGCGTGGCGATCCAGTGCGTAGGGCTCGCATCGTGAAAAGCGCCAAGACGGAAAAACGAACTGGATTGCCACGGCGCTGCGCGCCTCGCAATGACGGCAGTGGGAGGCGTGGGCAGAGAGGTGCCGAGACCGTCATCGTCATCGCGAGCCCGAAGGGCGTGGCGATCCAGTGTGTAGGTCTCGCATCATGAAAAGCGCCAAGACGGAAGAACGAACTGGATTGCCACGGCGCTGCGCGCCTCGCAATGACGGCAGTGGGAGGCGTGGGCAGAGAGGTGCCGAGACCGTCATCGTCATCGCGAGCCCGAAGGGCGTGGCGATCCAGTGCGTAGGGCTCGCATCATGAAAAGCGCCAAGACGGAAGAACGAACTGGATTGCCACGGCGCTGCGCGCCTCGCAATGACGGCAGTGGGAGGCGTGGGCAGAGAGGTGCCGAGACCGTCATCGTCATCGCGAGCCCGAAGGGCGTGGCGATCCAGTGTGTAGGTCTCGCATCATGAAAAGCGCCAAGACGGAAGAACGAACTGGATTGCCACGGCGCTGCGCGCCTCGCAATGACGGCAGTGCCAGGCGTGCGCGGAGAGGTGCCGAGACCGTCATCGTCATCGCGAGCCCGAAGGGCGTGGCGATCCAGTGCGTAGGGCTCGCATCATGAAAAGCGCCAAGACGGAAGAACGAACTGGATTGCCACGGCGCTGCGCGCCTCGCAATGACGGCAGTGCCAGGCATGCATGGAGAGGGGCTGAGACCGTAACCGTCGCGAGCCCGCAGCGCGTGGCGATCCAGACAGCACGTCATCGCGAGCCCGCAGGGCGTGGCGATCCAGTGCGTAGGGCTCGCATCATGAAAAGCGCCAAGACGGAAGAACGAACTGGATTGCCACGGCGCTGCGCGCCTCGCAATGACGGCAGTGCCAGGCGTGCATGGAGAGGTGCCGAGACCGTCATCGTCATCGCGAGCCCGAAGGGCGTGGCAATCCAGTGTGTAGGTCTCGCATAATGAAAAGCGCCAAGACGGAAGAACGAACTGGATTGCCACGGCGCTACGCGCCTCGCAATGACGGCAGTGCCAGGCGTGCATGGAGAGGGGCTGAGACCGTAACCGTCGCGAGCCCGCAGCGCGTGGCGATCCAGACAGCACGTCATCGCGAGCCCGCAGGGCGTGGCGATCCAGCGCGTAGGTCTCGCATCGTGCAGGGCGCCAAGACGGAAGAACGAACTGGATTGCCACGGCGCTGCGCGCCTCGCAATGACGGCAGTGGGAGGCGTGGGCAGAGAGGTGCCGAGACCGTCATCGTCATCGCGAGCCCGAAGGGCGTGGCGATCCAGTGCGTAGGGCTCGCATCATGAAAAGCGCCAAGACGGAAGAACGAACTGGATTGCCACGGCGCTGCGCGCCTCGCAATGACGGCAGTGCGAGGCGTGCGCGGAGAGGTGCCGAGACCGTCATCGTCATCGCGAGCCCGCAGGGCGTGGCGATCCAGTGTGTAGGGCTCGCAGCCGCTGCCGGATCGATGGCGCACGTCTATGCTGAACCCGTATCATGACAATCCCGACGTTAATACAGGGTCCCGGCATGCGCTCATTTCTCGACAGGATCACCGCACGCAACTCGATGCCGCTGACTTTCCTGCGTGCCTTCCTCCCGCTGTCGGCCCTGGTGCTGGCGGGGATCGCGTGGGTTGGCCAGAGCGAAATCGAAAAGGAGACGACGCGACTGCAGAGCCGCGAGGCGCTGTACGCAAGCCTCGGCGCTGGGGTGCTGACCGGCAAGATCGAGAACGTCGCCCGCGACCTCGTCTACCTGGTCGATAGCGTCGGCACGCGCCGGGCCCTGGACGATCCGCAGCCGGCGTACCTCGCGCATCTGGCCGAGATTTTCGTGGCTTTCTCGCGCAGCAAGGGCATCTACGCTCAGTTGCGCTGGATCGACGAAACCGGGATGGAGGTCGTGCGCGTCGACAACGTGGGCGGTGCGCCGGTCGTCGTGCCTCGGGCAGAGCTCCAGGACAAGGGCAAGCGCTATTTCTTCACCGACACGATGAAGCTCGCTCCCGGTGAAATATTCGTTTCGCCGCTCGACCTCAACATCGAACACGACAAGGTCGCGGAACCCTACAAGCCGATGGTGCGTGTGGCGACGCCGGTGACGGATCGCCAGGGAAGGAAGCGCGGTATCGTCATCATCAACTACGCCGCGCGCGACATGCTTGACGAATTTGCACGGGCGACGGCGGAAGTGGGCGGTCACGTGATGCTGGTGAACCGCGATGGCTACTGGCTGAAGAGCCCGCAGGCGGAGGACGAATGGGGGTTCATGTTCAAGCGCCCCGAGCTGACGCTGGCTGTCCGCTCGCCCGAAGCCTGGCAGCGCATGCGCAGCGAGGACAGCGGTCAGGTCCGCGTCGCCGACGGCTTGTGGACCTGGCAGACCGTTCATCCGCTCATTGTCGGCCAGAAATCCAGTGCGGGCGCGGCAGAGCCCTTCATGCCGAGCCGCGGCGCGGTCGAAACGCGCGAGTACGTCTGGAAGTCCGTCGCCCATCTGCCCGCGGCAAGGCTCGACGCTCTCGCGCTTGAGGTCTGGTCGCGTCTCGGGATCATCGCAGCCCTGCTGTTCGCGGTGCTGGCTTCGGTCAGCTGGAAGCTGGCGCGGGCCTGGGTCGATCGGGCGACGGCCGAGACGAATCTGGCGGGCAGTGAGGCACGCCTGCGCGCCATCATCGAGACCGGGCCTGAGTGCATCGTGTTGCTCGACGAACGGGGTCATCTGATCGAGATGAACCCGGCCGCGCTGGCGCTGATCGAGGCGGACTCGCTGGCGCAGCGGGCCGGCCAACCGGTGATCGACATCGTTGCACCGCCTTACCGGGAAGAGTTCGCCGCCCATGTCGCGCGCGTGGTTGCCGGCGAGGCGGCCAAACTGGAGTTCGAAATCATCGGACTCAAGGGTAGCCGTCGCCGGGTCGAGTCGCAGAGCGTCCCCTTGCGCACCGACGGACGCAGCTTGCTGCTGGCCATCGGCCGCGACATCACCGGCCAACGCGCCGCCGAGCGCCTCGTGCAGACCAACATCAACCGCCTGCGCCTGGCGACGGAAGCAGCCGACATCGGCATCTGGACCTGGACCTTCGCCGACGACCGCCTCGAATGGGACGAGCGGCTCTACGCCTGGTACGACATGCCGGCTGACGTGCGCGAGCGCGGCATCAGCTACGCCGACTGGCGCGCCCGGGTCCATCCCGATGATCGCGCCCGGGCCGAGGCGCGCCTGGCGCAGGCACGCCAGGAAGACGCTCCGGGAGGATTCGTCTTCCGTGTCGTCCATCGCGACGGCAGCATCCATACGCTGGACACGGCCTGGTTGATCGAGCACGACGAGGACGATACGCCCTTGCGCATGGTCGGCATCAACCGCGACCTCACCCAGCAGCGCGCCGTCGAGCGCCTCGTTCAGTCGAACATCGACCGCCTGCGCCTGGCAACCGAAGCGGCAGACATCGGCATCTGGACCTGGACCTTTGCCGACGACCGCCTCGAATGGGATGAGCGCCTCTACGCCTGGCACGACATCCCGGCGGCGCTGCGCGAGCGCGGCATCAGCTACGACGACTGGCGCGACCGGGTTCATCCCGATGACCGCGCCCGGGCCGAGGCGAGCCTTGCGCAGGCGCGCCGTGAGAACGCTCCGGGAGAGTTTGTCTTCCGCGTCGTCCATCGCGACGGCAGCATCCATACGCTGTACGGGGCCTGGCTGATCGAGCACGACGAGGACGGTACGCCCTTGCGGATGATCGGCATCAACCGCGACATCACCGCGGAACGGGCCTTTGCCGAAGAGCTGGCGGCGGCGAAGCAGGCCGCCGAGGCTGCCAACACCGCGAAGAGCCGCTTCCTGTCGACGATGAGCCATGAAATTCGCACGCCCCTCAACGCCATCGTCGGCACGGCTTATCTCCTCGCTTCGAGCCGCCTCGATGCCACCCAGAAGCGGGACGTGGACACCATACAGATCGCCAGCAAGCACCTCATGGCGCTGATCGACGACATTCTCGACCTGTCGAAGATCGAGGCGGGAGAACTGCCGATCGAGGCGCACACTTTCAACCTGCGCGAAGTCCTCGCGGAACTGCACAGCCTGTTCGGCAGCATCGCTCGGAGCAAGGGCCTCGCGCTCGACTTCCCGGACAGCGACCAGCTAACCTTCCCCTGGCTGCATGGCGATGGCCACCGTCTGCGGCAGATGCTGACGAACCTCCTCAGCAACGCAATCAAATTCACCGCACAGGGCCGGGTCGCTCTCGCCGTCGAGACGATCGAAACGGATCCGGTGAAGAACGAGGTGCGGCTGCGTTTCACGGTCAGCGACAGCGGCATCGGCATGAGCGCCGACACCCTGGAACATCTGTTCCAGCCTTTCCATCAAGGCGACGACTCGATCAGCCGCCGCTTTGGCGGCACCGGGCTTGGCCTCTCCATCGTCAAGCATCTGGCAACGCTGATGAACGGCAGCGTGGGCGTGAGCAGCGAGCCAGGCAAGGGCTCACGCCTCTGGATCGAGCTGCCGTTCGGGATCGCCGAAGCCATCCCCACCGAACCCTTGCCGCATGCTGCGTCCGCGGCGGAGGCCGGTCAGAGGCTGTCCGGCCTCCGCGTTCTGGTCGTCGATGACAGCCAGGTCAATCTCGACGTCATCCAGCGCATCCTGCAGCGGGAAGGGGCGATCGCCTTCACCTGCGACTCCGGCGAAAAGGCCATCGACAGCCTGCAAAACGCAGGCGATGCGATCGATGTGGTCCTGATGGATCTGCGCATGCCCGACATGGATGGCATCGAGACGACTGCACGCATCCGGAGCCAACTCGGGATGACGACGCTGCCCATCATCGCCCTGACGGCGGGCGCCACAGCCTCGAAAAAGGAGCAGGCGACGGCTGCCGGGATGAACGACTTCCTGAGCAAACCCGTCGAGCCTGGCCTGCTCGTAAACGTCCTGCGTCGGCATGTCGGGGATTTCCGTGCCCGGACGGGCGCTGCGCCCGTGGTCGCATCTCTTGCCCCGGCCCCCGCCCTTCCCCGGACACAGCCGACGGACTGGCCACAGGTCGAGGGTATCGATGCCGAAGCCGCGCGGCAGCTGCTCAGCAACGATGTCGAGTTCTTCAAGAGCCTGCTCGGCAAGTTCGTCGCGGCAAACGCCACGGTGATCGAGCAGACCCGGTCCCTGATCGCGGCGGGCGCCTGGACCGACGCGGCCCGGATGGCGCACAAGCTGCGTGGCCAGGCTGCCAACCTGGGCGCGAAGATATTACAATGTCACGCAGGTGCGCTCGAAGAGGCGCTCATGGCAGAGAAGCCCGACCCGGCCATCCTGTCGACGCGCTTCGCTGCCTTCGCCGGCGCCGCCGAGGCGCTGTTCGCGGCAGCCAGGCAGGTTTCCGACCATTGATCACAAGAGAAAACAACATGTCCTCAATCATCCTGGCCGACGACGACGAACTTTTCCGGGCGATCATGAAGCGGCACCTCACCCGGATGGGCTTCGACGTCATCGAGGAAACCTCCGGCAAGCATGTCCTGGCACACATCAGGGAGCATCACCCGGTCGCCTGCCTGATCGACCTCGTGATGGACGAAAAGGAAGGCATGGAGACGATCAGCGAAATTCAGGCGCTGCCGAACAAGCCCAAGGTCATTGCGGTGTCCTCGAATCCGCTCTATCTGGAGTTTGCACAGACGCTCGGTGCCGATGCCATAGTCACCAAGCCGGTGGCCGAGGAGTCGCTTCGAGCCACGCTGAAACAGCTGGGTGTCGTGACCAGTTGAGCGCCGGAGCTGGCGAGCCGGCTTCGGTGTCATCAACCCGGCCCGCGAACATCGCTCTTCCGTTTGCCCTGGGCTTGTCTGTTCTGGCCAAGCAACACGATCACGGCGAGCAGTCGGTTGCCAGTGGCGCAAGGCCCGACGATCAGGACCGGCACCTTCTCGCCGAGATAGCGGCCGGTGGCCAGGTAGTGGATCAGGGCACGAGTAAGATTCGGCAGGCGCGCGAAGTCTAAGATGTCTCGACCCTAAGCGAGAGTTGAGACCACGAAAAGCAGACTAGGCCGCCATTCGATACGGCATTCCCTCAGTCCAAGTTTGGTGAATATAGCCATTGTTGAGCAACAGGTTTGTTATCGTCTGCTCGCTGACATCGAACTTGGCGGCAGCTTCTTCGATGGCGTATGAAGAGAAATCACCGCCCAAAAAGGACGTCAATGAATCGATGGGGCAAAGAAACTCTGCGGCGAAAGCGCGCTGATACTTTTGGCGGAAAGTCGATAGATCGGTTGATGCAAGCCAACGCGCTTCGTGAGTCGAGGGGCGGAGGTACTCGCCCAAGAAACGTGCCAGTTCGAAGCGCCGCCCGACAGGGTTGCGCCTGCGCGGAACGAACTTCAATTGGTGATCATTCAGCGGTATCGCCACCGCAACTGGTGACCGTCCTGCTGGCACCGACCAATTGGCCGCGGCTTCACTGCTCATGCCAAGCAGGTCATGCAGACTGCGGTCGGGAACTGGGTCGCTGACATTGCCCATCTTGTGACGAAGCGCACGAGCGTCGTGAATCGCGCGCTCCCAAGGTGCCCCATGGTCCAAGTGATCGATACTATCAGGCGAGATATCAGGGTTGCCAACAATTCCGCCGGCACTAGCCAGTTGACCAATGAGCGCCAAATCCGGGCTGGCTCCCGACGCTGCGATTGCCGGCGCCAGCTCTGACAGTGCAGCGTCTCCGACCTGGCTCCCCCACACCAGTGCCGCGTCCAGTGCTTGCTCCGGGCACTCCTCCGGATCGAATCCCAGTTCGGCCTCCAGCTTCCTCCGGCGGAGCGCCTCAGGATGCGCTGAATCTTCCTGCACGAGGGCCCACAGCTGCGCCAAATTCGACCCGGCGAGCCCCTTGGCATCCAGGCGGGCCAGCACGCTGTGTATGAAGCGCTCGACGCTCTGCTGAAATCCAGACAACGTGATCATTCTCGGCACTTCGAGCGCTTGCAGGTACTGCACCGACTGCTCAGGCGTCATCGATGCCCCGGCCCAAACGTTAATCGCCTCACCATCCGGGATGAAGACGACGCGCGGCCACACGAAGCCGTGATTGGCTGCACCGAGTTCATGAACCATACGCCAGTCATGGCCAGGCTGCTGAGTTGGCAGGGGCTCGTGATTTAGGCGCCACCACGAACTCGCAAACCACATGGCCAGCGGGTAGGCAGAGACGAAGACGTTGTCACGCACGGTCTCCGCCCAGATGTCTTGGTTCCGAGTCAGGCTGATATTGTCGACATACATGTCGACCCAGGCTGCTGTGGCCATGACTTCCGGCTCCCCGGATGTTGATGCCATCCACTTCGCGTTGATGCGCAGCTCAGCCATTGAGGCCCCCCCAACGACGAATGACTTCCAGCGACAGCGGATCAGTTTCAGGCATGGGATACCCGTGATAGGTCCCCAAATCGGGATTTTCAAGCTGCGCTTCCATGGCAAAGCCGTCGTCAGTGACCGCCCATACGTTCTTCGGCCAATCGCCAACCCTCCGGTCGCTCACAAAGCCCTTGCGCAGTCCCGTGCGAAGTAACTTTTCAGCTTCGTTACGCTTGAAAATCTTGGCGACATCGCACAGCGACTTCCCCTGTCTTGGATCGGAAGGTGGCACGAGCCCGAAATCTCCAGGGTTCTTCTTATGCTCCGGGTTGCCGCCATAGCGAGCGCGACTGGCCAACGCTTGGAGTTCGTCCACGCGAACTTCCGCCTCAACTGGCGAGAGTAGTTTGCGTTTGGGATTGAACTGGGCGTAGCGACGCTTCATCGTGTTCAGGGCAGGCAATTACCACTCTTGAGTTTACCAGCTAATTCAGTGGTACTGGCCGAATTGGGTCGACAACCAGGACGATAGCATGAAGATCAAGCCAAGGCCGAGGACATGAACGTTAGCTTGTCTGTTCTTCCGTTCGCACTGAGTTCATCGAAAGGCGTTTCCGGCACAGGGCTTAGACAAGCTCGGCCCGCCGATTTTTCCGCCTCACCCAAGCGTCGTGTCCAGCACCATCATCAGCGCGAAGCCCGCCATCAGGCCGAGCGTGGCCGGGGTCTGGTGGCCGTTGCGGTGGGTTTCGGGGATGACCTCGTGCGAGACGACGAAGATCATCGCGCCGGCAGCGAGGCCGAGCCCGACCGGATAGGCCACGGCGAAGCCGTTGGCGAGTCCGACGCCGAGCAGCGAGCCCAGCGGTTCGAGCAGGCCGCTGGCGGCGGCGACCAGGACCGCCAAGGGAGCGCCGAATCCGGCCGCGCGCATCGTCAGCGCCACGGCGAGCCCTTCCGGGATGTCCTGCAGCGCGATCGCGGTGGTCAGCGGCAGGCCGACGGCCATGTCGCCCTGGGCGAAGGAGACGCCGATCGCCATCCCTTCGGGCAGGTTGTGCAGGGCGATGGCGAACACGAACAGCCAGACGCGTCCGCAGCGCTCGTAGCCGGGCCCGCAAGGTCCGGTCTTGTCGTGCTCGTGCGGCGTGAAGGCGTCGAGGCCCAGCATCAGCAGGACGCCGAGCGCCATGCCGGCGACCACCACGCCGGCGGCAAGGGGCTTGGAGGCGAGGATGGTCTCGCCCGCTTCCAGCCCCGGCAGCAGCAGCGAGAAGGCGCTGGCGGCGAGCATCATGCCGGCCGCCAGTCCGAGCAGGCTGTCCTCGATACGCTGCGGCAGGCTGCGCAAGACCAGCGCCGGCAAGGCGCCGAGCGCCGTCGTCGCGAAGCCGGCCGCGCCGCCGATCATGGCCAGGCGTACGCCGCCCGTCGCTTCGCCGGCGAGCACCTGGGCGATGCTCTGGGCGAGCAAGACGATCACGGCGAGAAGGCCGACGGCCAGGCCGCCCGCCGCCCAGCCGTGCTGGCGGGCATGGGCGAGCGCGCTGTCGAGCCAGCGCGGTGCGGGTTGAGGCGAAGCGGTGGCGAGCGGCGAGTTCATCGTCAGGATCCGTGCAACGAGGCGATGTTTACATCGTAACGGGCGCGCTGCCATTGATCAAATCGAATGAACTGAAACCATTGATAGCGATGCGCTATGGGGCGATGGCCCTCACAAGTCGGGGGTGTCGGTACGCTGCGCTAACGATCATGGCTAGTCTTGCCACCCCTGAGCATGAAACGCAGCCATTCGCTTCAATGCCGTCATTGCGAGGCGCGTAGCGCCGTGGCAATCCAGTTCGTTCTTTTGTCTCCTTGCCCCTGCCCCACCTTCAGGGCGGAACCGATGCGAGACCTACGCACTGGATCGCCACGCCCTGCGGGCTCGCGATGACGTTTACGGTCTCGCCCCCTCTCCATGCACTGTCGTGATTGCGAGGCGCGTAGCGCCGTGGCAATCCAGTTCGTTCTTCTGTCTCCTTGCCCCTGCCCCGCCTTCAGGGCGGAACCGATGCGAGACCTACGCACTGGATCGCCACGCCCTGCGGGCTCGCGATGACGTTTACGGTCTCGCCCCCTCTCCATGCACTGTCGTCATTGCGAGGCGCGTAGCGCCGTGGCAATCCAGTTCGTCCTTCTGTCTCCTTGCCCCTGCCCCGCCTTCAGGGCGGAACCGATGCGAGACCTACGCACTGGATCGCCACGCACTGCGGGCTCGCGATGACGTTTACGGTCTCGCCCCCTCTCCATGCACTGTCGTCATTGCGAGGCGCGTAGCGCCGTGGCAATCCAGTTCGTTCTTTTGGCTACTCGCCCTTGCCTGCAATCCACGCGCGGCCAGATGTAAGACTACGCACTGGATCGCCACGCCCTGCGGGCTCGCGATGACGTTTACGGTCTCGGCCCCTCTCCATGCACTGTCGTCATTGCGAGGCGCGTAGCGCCGTGGCAATCCAGTTCGTTCTTTTGTCTCCTTGCCCCTGCCCCGCCTTCAGGGCGGAACCGATGCGAGACCTACGCACTGGATCGCCACGCCCTGCGGGCTCGCGATGACGTTTACGGTCTCGGCCCCTCTCCATGCACTTTCGTCATTGCGAGGCGCGTAGCGCCGTGGCAATCCAGTTCGTTCTTTTGGCTACTCGCCCTTGCCTGCAATCCACGCGCGGCCAGATGTAAGACTACGCACTGGATCGCCACGCCCTGCGGGCTCGCGATGACGTTTACGGTCTCGGCCCCTCTCCATGCACTGTCGTCATTGCGAGGCGCGTAGCGCCGTGGCAATCCAGTTCGTTCTTCTGTCTCCTTGCCCCTGCCCCGCCTTCAGGACGGAACCGATGCGAGACCTACGCACTGGATCGCCACGCTCTGCGGGCTCGCGATGACGTTTGCGGTCTCGGCCCCTCTCCATGCACTTTCGTCATTGCGAGGCGCGTAGCGCCGTGGCAATCCAGTTCGTTCTTCTGTCTCCTTGCCCCTGCCCCGCCTTCAGGGCGGAACCGATGCGAGACCTACGCACTGGATCGCCACGCACTGCGGGCTCGCGATGACGTTTACAGTCTCGGCCCCTCTCCATGCACTGTCGTCATTGCGAGGCGCGTAGCGCCGTGGCAATCCAGTTCGTTCTTTTGTCTCCTCGCCCTTGCCTGCCATACACGCGCGGTCCGATGTAAGACTACGCCCTGGATCGCCACGCCCTGCGGGCTCGCGATGACGCGCTGTCTCGATCGCCACCCCCTGCGGGCTCGCGATGACGGGCTGCCGCTCCCAGGCAGCAGCTCAATCCCTTAGCGGTTTCACCTTACCCCGACTTACGCGCAACGCGACCGGCGGCGCCCGCCGGCTCCCGATCAGGGCGGTTCCGGGGGATAATTCGGCCTCTCCCGCGTAGCCCCCTAGCCCGATGACGGAAATTTCGCCTGCCCACGCCTCCCCCGAAGCCGCTCCCGCCGTTCCCGAAGAAAAACTGGCGAAGCACACGCCGATGATGCAGCAGTACCTGCGGCTGAAGGCGCAGCATCCCGAGACCCTGCTGCTCTACCGCATGGGCGACTTCTACGAGCTCTTCTACGAGGACGCCGAGAAGGCGGCGCGGCTGCTCGACATCACGCTGACCGCGCGCGGGCAGTCGGCCGGCAAGCCGATCCCGATGGCTGGGGTACCCTACCACGCGCTCGAAGGCTACCTGGCGCGGCTTGTGAAGCTCGGCGAGTCGGCGGCGATCTGCGAGCAGATCGGCGACCCGGCGACGAGCAAGGGGCCGGTAGAGCGTGCGGTGACGCGCGTGGTGACGCCGGGGACGCTGACCGACGCGGCCTTGCTCGACGAGAAGCGCGACACGCTGCTGCTCGCGCTCGCCGTCGACAAGAAGCTCGCCGGGATCGCCTGGCTCAATCTCGCCAGCGGCGACTTCCGCGTGAGCGAGGTGGCCGTAGACCAGCTGCCGGCGACGCTCGAACGCATCCGCCCGGCCGAGATCGTGCTGCCCGAGGAACTCGCGGCGCCGCAGGTCGAGGGTGCGGCGCTGACGCGGCGGCCGAAGTTCCATTTCGACGTGGCCAGCGCCCGGCGCGAGCTGTGCGCGCACTTCGGCACCTCCTCGCTCGCCGGGTTCGGCGCCGACGGGCTGAAGCCGGCGATCGCCGCCGCCGGGGCGCTGCTGCGTTACGCGCAGGCGACGCAGGCGCGCGCGTTGCCGCACCTTCGCGCGCTGGTGGTCGATGCCGACGACACCTGGCTCGGGCTCGACGCGTCGTCGCGGCGCAACCTCGAAATCACCGAGACGCTGCGCGGCCAGCCGGCGCCGACCCTGTATTCGCTGCTCGACGTCTGCGTCAGCGCGATGGGCTCGCGCTGCCTGCGCCATGCGCTGCACCATCCGTGGCGCTCGCCCGCGATTCCGGCGGCACGGCAGGCGGCCGTCGCCGCGCTGCTCGGCGACGCGGGGGCGCCGTCGCGCCAGCTCGGCGTGCTCCGCAAGACGCTCGCCGGGATCGGCGACATCGAGCGCATCACGGGCCGCGTCGCGCTCCATTCGGCGCGGCCGCGCGACCTGTCCAGCCTGCGCGACAGCCTGGCACGCCTGCCGGCGCTGCAGGAACCGCTGGCCGAGCTCCTGGCCAGCGAGCCGGCGCCGCTGCTCGCGCAGATCCACGCCGACCTCGCCGTCCCGGAGGCTACGCTCGATCTCCTGACGCGCGCGATCCGTCCGGAACCGGCGACGCTCTTGCGCGAGGGCGGTGTCATCGCCACCGGCTTCGACGCCGAGCTCGACGAGCTGCGTGCGATCAACGAGGACTGCGGCGCCTTCCTGCTCGCGCTCGAGGCGCGCGAGCGCGAGCGCACCGGCATCGCGACGCTGAAGGTCGAGTACAACCGCGTGCATGGCTTCTATATCGAGCTGTCGAAGGCCAACGCCGAGCGGGCGCCCGACGATTACCGCCGGCGGCAGACGATGAAGAACGCCGAGCGCTACATCACCCCCGAGCTGAAGGCCTTCGAGGACAAGGCGCTGTCGGCGCAGGAACGCGCGCTGGCGCGCGAGAAGCTCCTCTTCGACCAGGTCCTGCAGGACCTGCAGCCGGCCCTGCCCGAGCTCTCGCGCATCGCCCGCGCGGTCGCAGAGCTCGACATGCTCGGTGCCTTCGCCGAGGTCGCGCACGCGCGCGGCTACTGCCGGCCGGAGTTCCGCGATGAGCCGGGTCTCCTGATCGAGGGCGGCCGCCATCCGGTGGTCGAGAGCCAGCTTGCCGACGGCCAGCCGTTCATCGCCAACGACCTCAGGCTCGAGGAGGCGCGCCGGCTGCTGCTCGTCACCGGCCCGAACATGGGCGGCAAGTCGACCTACATGCGCCAGAACGCGCTGATCGCGCTGCTCGCGCACGTCGGCAGCTTCGTCCCGGCGACGCGCGCGGTGTTGGGGCCACTCGACCGCATCTTCACGCGCATCGGTGCTTCCGACGACCTCGCGTCCGGCCGCTCGACCTTCATGGTCGAGATGACCGAGGCGGCGAACATCCTGCACCACGCCACCGAGCGGAGCCTCGTGCTGATGGACGAGATCGGCCGCGGCACCTCGACCTTCGACGGCATGGCGCTGGCCTACGCGATCTGCCGCCGGCTGATCGAGAAGAACCGCTGTCTCACGCTCTTTGCCACCCACTACTTCGAGCTGACGCTCTTGGCCAACGAGTACCGCGAACTCGCCAACGTGCATCTCGACGCGGTCGAGCACGGCGAGGGCATCGTCTTCCTGCACGCGGTCGAGGAAGGTCCGGCCAACCAGAGTTACGGGATCCAGGTCGCCGCGCTCGCCGGCATCCCGGCGCCGGTGCTGCGCGCCGCCCGGCGGCAGCTGCGCGAGTTCGAGGAACGCGCGGCGATCAATCCGCTGCAGCCGGACCTGTTCGCGGGCGGCGGGCGCTACTTGGAGGAACGCGACGAGGAACGCGAGGAGGAACGCAAAAACGAGCCCGCCGAGGCAGCGCCGGTCACGGTAGCGCCGGCTGCCCCTCACCCCGCGCTGCTGCAGTTGGCGGCGACCAACCCCGACGCGCTGACGCCGCGCCAGGCGCTCGACGCACTCTACGCGCTGAAGGGGCTCCTCGACGCCGGGCAGGGCTGATGCTAAATTCGGGGGTCAGCGCCATCTACAAGGCCCCCCCGTGCAGACCTTCTCAACCCGGCCGTTGCATGCTGTTCTTCCGCTCTCCCTGAGCTTGTCGAAGGGCGTTGCCGGCGCGGGGCTGCGGCAGGGCTTCGACAGGCTCAGCCCCGAGCGGAGTGAGGTGCAGCATGGGGTCGGGTCGATGGCCATGCGCGGCCTGCAGATCGTCTCAGCCGCCCTGCTCCTCGCAGGCATGGTGATGGTCGGCCAGGCGCAGGCGGCGGGCGAGATCGTCGTCGGCCAGGTCGCCCCCTTCAGCGGGCTGCTCGCGCCGACCGGCCAGCAACTGCGTGCCGGCGCGCAACTCTACTTCGACGCGGTCAATGCCGCGGGCGGCGTCCATGGCGCACGCATCAAGCTGGTGACGCGCGACGATGGCTACCGCAGCGAGGATACCGTCGCGCAGGCGCGGCAGCTGTTGCGCGACGTGCGTCCGCTGGCGTTGTTCGGGACCGTCGGCTCGCGCAACGTACTCGCACTGATCGACGACAAGGTACTTGAGCAGGCGGAAGTGCCCCTGGTCGGACCGGTCAGCAGCGCGCCCTCGGTGGTCGTGCGCAATCACCCCTGGGTGTTCATGACGCGGGCGAGTTACGCGGCGGAGGTGCAGAAGATCGTCGCGCACTACGCGAGCACGGGCACGCGCAGGTTCGCGATCTTCTACCAGGACGACGCCTTCGGCCACGACCTCTTGCCGCTGGCAGAAGCAGCGATCACCAAGGCCGGCGGCAGCGTCGTCGCACGCGCCGGCTACGAGCGCAACACGACGCAGGTGGACGCAGCGGTGAAGACGATCGCGGCGGCAGCGCCGCAACTGGTGCTCATGATCTCGGTCACTGCCGCCACCGCCGAATTCCTGCGCCAGTCGCGCGCCGCCGGCAACACGGCACAGTACGCGACACTCTCGGTAGACGACGCCGAGCAGATCGTCAGGCTGATCGGCGCCGAGGCCGCGGGCGGACTGGTGCTGACACAGGTGGTCCCCTCGCCGGCAAGCCAGACGCTGCCGCTGACCAAGGAAATCCGCACGAACTTCGACCGCTTCGCGGCGAAAGGCCTGCCCCTCAACCAGACGCTGGTCGAGGGCTACCTCGGCGCCAAGGTGCTGGTCGAGGCGCTACGCCGCTGTGGACCGCAACCGACCGGCAGGAGACTGCGCGATGCGCTGAATTCGCTGCACGACTGGGATGCGGGCGGGGTCACCATCGACTTCTCGCCGACGCGACACCTCGGCGCCAACTACGTCGACATCACGATCATCAGTCGGCAGGGCAAGCTGCTGCACTGAAGCGCCCGCATTCGCTTCAATGCCGTCATTGCGAGGCGCGCAGCGCCGTGGCAATCCAGTTCGTTCTTCCGTCTCCTCGCCCTGCACGATGCGAGACCTACGCGCTGGATCGCCACGCCCTGCGGGCTCGCGATGACGTGCTGTCTGGATCGCCACGCGCCGCGGGCTCGCGATGACGGGCTGTCTGGATCACCACGCCCTGCGGGCTCGCGACGGTTACGGTCTCAGCCCCTCTCCATGCACGCCCGGCACTGCCGTCATTGCGAGGCGCGTAGCGCCGTGGCAATCCAGTTCGTTCTTCCGTCTCCTCGCCCTGCACGATGCGAGACCTTCACACTGGATCGCCACGCCCTGCGGGCTCGCGATGACGTGCTGTCTGGATCGCCACGCGCTGCGGGCTCGCGACGGTTACGGTCTCAGCCCCTCTCCATGCACGCCTGGCACTGCCGTCATTGCGAGGCGCGCAGCGCCGTGGCAATCCAGTTCGTTCTTCCGTCTCCTCGCCCTTCACGATGCGAGACCTACGCGCTGGATCGCCACGCCCTGCGGGCTCGCGATGACGTGCTGTCTGGATCGCCACGCGCTGCGGGCTCGCGACGGTTACGGTCTCAGCCCCTCTCCATGCACGCCTGGCACTGCCGTCATTGCGAGGCGCGTAGCGCCGTGGCAATCCAGTTCGTTCTTCCGTCTCCTCGCCCTGCACGATGCGAGACCTACACACTGGATCGCCACGCGCTGCGGGCTCGCGATGACGGGCTGCTGATCGCGACGGATTCCACAACAACCTGGGTGCGTCAGTCTTCCTCGTCTTCGTCGAGCAGGCCGCCGTGTTCGATCTCGGCGGCGCTCGCCGGACGGACTGCGGTGACGGTGCAGGTGAACACCAGCGCCATGCCGGCGAGCGGGTGGTTGCCGTCGAGGACCACTTTGTCGTCGGCGATCTCGGTCACGCGGAAGATCTGGTAATCGTCATCGTCGGAGCCCTCGGGGGCGCCCTCGAACTGCATGCCGACCTGGAGTTCCTTGGGGAAGGAAGCGCGCGGCTCGACCTGGATGAGGTCGGCGTCGTACTCGCCGAACGCGTCGGCGGGCTGCATCTTCACCGACACCGACTCGCCGACCTTCTTGCCGTGGAGGGCTTCCTCGATCATCGGGAAGACGTCGTCGTAGCCGCCGTGCAGGTAGACGATCGGCTCTTCACCGGCATCGACCAGCACGCCATCGGGATCGGTGACGTTGTAGTCGAGCGTGACGACCGTATTTTTTTCCACTGTGTTCATGAATCCGCTTCCTTAGGGCAGCTTCCGGCGCGAACTGCCCGTGAGGATCAGGCAGGGCGACGCCGGGTTGGTCGATGACGAGTGCCGACGCTGGCGACGGTGCATGCGCTCCGCCTTGCTCGCCTTTACCCGGCAATGGCGCGGGCTTCAGGATTTTAACCAAGCCCGCCGGTACCCGCCAGAGCGAACGGAAATTCTCGTGGCCAGGCGCCTTGCCCGAACGAATGCTCCTGTGCTTAACTCTGTTCCTTGTCAGCCCACGCCTGGAGGAATCTCATGTCTGTAAAATCCCAGCGGCTGGTCGCCGCGCTGTGCAGCGCGCTGTTCGGTGTCCTCCTGGCGACGCCGGTGCTCGCCGCGGAGGAACCGCCGCGGATCGATCTCTCGGCCGAGGCGAGCCGACCGGCGAGCAACGATCTGGTGCGTGCGGTCGTCTATGCCGAAGCCGACGGCAGTTCGCCGTCCGCGCTCGCCGGGCAGATCAACGCGCAGATCGGCGAAGGCCTGCGCCTGGCCAAGTCCTGGGCGTCGGTGCGCGTGCAGACCGGCAACGTCGTCACGCAGCCGATCCGCGGTCGCAGCGGGCGCATCGAATCGTGGCGGATGCGCCAGGAACTGCGGCTCGAATCGCGCGACACCGGCGCCATGGCCGAACTGCTCGGGAAGCTGCAGGGATCGCTGGCGGTGGCTGCGCTCAACTTCGAGCCCTCGCCCGAGGCGCGCCGGCAGAGCGAGGATGCCGCGATCCTCGACGCGCTCGCTGCCTTCCGCGCGCGCGCCGGACTGATCGCCGATGCGCTCGGCAGGAACTGGAAGATCAGGCAGCTGAACGTCAGTACCGGCAGCCGGCCGATCCACCTGCCGATGCTGCGTGCAGCCGGCATGCTTGCCACCGACGCCGCGCCGATGCCGCTCGAAGCGGGACAGACGGAAATCAACGTCAGCGTGAACGGCCAGATAGAGCTGGGCGAGGCTGCGGAGTCGGGGAAGTAGCCGTCACTCTCAATTGCTGGCTCCAGCTTCCTGCTCGTTGGGAATCTGCACGAAGACTTCGTTCGGCTTGATCAGCCCCAGCTCGAAGCGCGCGCGCTCCTCGATCGCTTCGAGGCCCTGCTTGAGGTCGCGCATCTCGGCGTAGAGGCCACTGTTGCGGATCGCCAGCCGCTCGTTGGTCGCCTTCTGCTCATCGAGCTGGCGCGCGACATCCCACACGCGCAACCAGCCGCCCTTGCCGATCCACAGGGGGTATTGCAAGAGTACGATCAGCACCAGCAGGACGAGGGATAGCCAGCGCATTCATGTCTTCCGCAGGGTCAACGACAAGGCCGGCGGCGCCGGCGGGAACCTAGCCCGCCACCGCCGCCGGCCGTGCCGGGGTCAACGCAGGTTGTAGAACGCTTCGCGACCGGGGTAGCCAGCGGTATCGCCGAGGTCTTCCTCGATGCGCAGCAGCTGGTTGTACTTGGCGATGCGGTCGGAGCGCGACAGCGAGCCGGTCTTGATCTGCAGCGCGTTCATGCCGACGGCGATGTCGGCGATGGTGCTGTCCTCGGTCTCGCCCGAACGGTGCGAGATGACCGCGGTGTAGCCGGCGCGCTTGGCCATCTCGATCGCGGCGAAGGTCTCGGTCAGGGTGCCGATCTGGTTGATCTTGATCAGAATCGAGTTGGCGATGCCCTTCTGGATGCCTTCCTTCAGGATCTTGGTGTTGGTGACGAAGAGGTCGTCGCCGACGATCTGCACCTTCTTGCCGAGACGCTCGGTCAAGAGCTTCCAGCCGTCCCAGTCGCCTTCGGCCATGCCGTCCTCGATCGAAACGATCGGGAAGCGATCGACCAGGGTCGCCAGGTAGTCGACCAGCTGCTCGGAGCTGAGCTGCAGGTTCTCGCCGGCGAGGTGGTACTTGCCGTCTTTGTAGAACTCGGAAGCGGCGCAGTCGAGGCCGATCAGGACGTCGGTGCCGGCCTTGTAACCGGCGATCTCGATCGCTTCGAGGATCAGTTCGACCGCTTCGGCGTGGCTGCCGAGGTTCGGCGCGAAGCCGCCTTCGTCGCCGACGGCGGTCGAGTGGCCCTTCTTGTCGAGCAGCTTCTTCAGCGCGTGGAAGACTTCGGCGCCGGTGCGCAGGGCTTCACGGAAGGACGGGGCGCCGACCGGCAGGATCATGAATTCCTGGAAGTCGAGGCTGTTGTTGGCGTGCTCGCCGCCGTTGATGATGTTCATCATCGGCACCGGCATCTGCATCGAGCCCGAACCACCGAAGTAGCGGTAGAGCGGCAGGCCGGATTCTTCGGCGGCCGCCTTGGCGACGGCCATCGACACGGCGAGCATCGCGTTGGCACCGAGGCGCGACTTGTTGTCGGTGCCGTCGAGGTCGATCAGGGTCTTGTCGATGAACGCCTGTTCCTGTGCGTCGAGGCCGATGATCGCTTCGGAGATCTCGGTGTTGACGTTCTCGACCGCCTGCAGGACACCCTTGCCGAGGTAGCGGCCCTTGTCGCCGTCGCGCAGTTCGATCGCTTCGCGCGAGCCGGTCGAGGCGCCGGACGGAACCGCGGCACGACCCATCACGCCCGATTCGAGCAGGACGTCACATTCGACGGTGGGATTGCCGCGCGAATCGAGAACCTCGCGGGCGACGACATCGACAATAGAACTCATGAAAGAACCCTTTCCCTATGAAAAAATTTTTATCACGACGGCATCATGGCGCAGACGTGGCCTTCAGCGCAACTCTTCGAAGCCCGCCGCCTTGACTGCGCGGTCTACCGCGACCAGCGTCGTCAGGAGGCTCTCGATGCGCGAGAGCGGCCAGCTGTTCGGACCGTCGGAGAAGGCCTCTGCGGGACGCGGGTGCGTCTCCATGAACAGCCCGGCGATGCCGACGGCGACCGCGGCACGCGCCAGCACCGGGACGAACTCGCGCTGGCCACCGGAGACGTTGCCCTGCCCACCAGGCAACTGCACCGAGTGGGTCGCGTCGAAGACGACCGGACAGCCGGTCTCGCGCATGATCGCGAGGCTGCGCATGTCGGACACCAGATTGTTGTAGCCGAAGGAAGCACCGCGCTCGCAGACCATCAGCGTGTCGGCGCCGCCGTTGGCCTCGCGTGCCTTGGCGACGACGTTCTTCATGTCGCCGGGCGCGAGGAACTGGCCCTTCTTGATATTGACCGGCTTGCCGCTGGCGGCGACCGCGTGGATGAAATCGGTCTGCCGGCAGAGGAAGGCCGGCGTCTGCAGGACATCGACGACGCTGGCTACGGCGGCGACGTCGGCGATCTCATGCACGTCGGTGAGGATCGGCACGCCGACCTGGCGACGGACTTCGTCGAGCAGCTTGAGGCCGGCTTCGAGCCCCGGACCGCGCGGCGAGACGCCCGAGCTGCGGTTGGCCTTGTCGTACGAGGCCTTGAAGATGTAGGGGATGCCCAGCCGCGCGCACACTTCCTTCATGTGCCCGGCGACCTCGACGCACAGTTCGAGCGACTCGCCGGTGCAGGGACCGGCGATCAGGAAGAACGGACGGTCGAGGCCGACCTCGAAGCCGCACAGCTTCATGCGTGCTCCCGGCGCTGCAGGGCGGCCTGCACGAAGGAGGTGAACAGCGGGTGACCGGTGCGCGGCGACGAGGTGAATTCAGGATGGAACTGGCAGCCGACGAACCACGGATGCGCGAGCGGGCCTTCCTTCGGCAGCTCGACCATCTCGCACAGGTCGGTTCCCGGCGCGCGGCCGGCGACGACGAGGCCCTGCTCCTCGAGCTTGGCGAGCAGCGTGTTGTTGACCTCGTAGCGATGGCGGTGACGCTCGACGATGTCGTCCTTGCCGTAGATCTCGCGCGCGAGCGAGCCCGGACGCAGGTGGCAGAGCTGGCCGCCGAGGCGCATGGTGCCACCGAGGTCGGAGCTCTCGTCACGCTTCTCGATGCGACCCGAGGCGTCCTGCCATTCGGTGATCAGACCGATCACCGGATACGGCGTGTCGCGGTCGAATTCGGTGCTGTGCGCGGCCGCCATGCCGGCGACGTGGCGGGCGAACTCGACGACGGCGAGCTGCATGCCGAGACAGATGCCGAGGTAAGGCGTGCCGCTTTCGCGCGCGTAGCGGATCGCGGCGATCTTGCCTTCGGTGCCGCGCTTGCCGAAGCCACCGGGGACGAGCACGGCGTCCATCGATTTCAGCGCATCGACGCCGTTCTTCTCGATGTCCTCGGAGTCGATGTAGACGATCTCGACGCGGCTCCTGGTCTTGATGCCGGCGTGCTTGATCGCCTCGGTCAGCGACTTGTACGACTCGGTGAGGTCGACGTACTTGCCGACGAAGGCGATCTTCACCTCGTGCTGCGGGTGTTCGAGGGCGTCGACGATGTTCTTCCAGACGCTGAGGTCGGCCGCGCGCGCGAGGATCTTGAGCTTGTGGCAGACGATCTCGTCGAGCATCTGGTCGTGCAGCATCGCCGGCACCTGGTAGATCGAGTCGGCGTCGAGCACCTCGATCACCGACTCGCGGCGCAGGTTGCAGAAGAGCGCGATCTTGCCCTTCTCGTCTTCCGGGATATGCCGGTCGGCGCGACAGAGCAGGATGTCGGGCTGGATGCCGATCTCGCGCAACTCCTTGACCGAATGCTGCGTCGGCTTGGTCTTCAGCTCGCCGGCCGTCGGGATGTACGGCAGGAGCGTGAGATGGATGAAGCAGGAGTTGTTGTCGCCCTCGTCGAGCCCCATCTGGCGGATCGCTTCGAGGAAGGGCAGCGATTCGATGTCGCCGACGGTGCCGCCGACTTCGACGATCGCGACGTCGGCGCCATCGGCACCGCGGCGGATGTGCGCCTTGATCTCGTCGGTGATGTGCGGGATCACCTGCACCGTCTTGCCGAGATACTCGCCGCGGCGTTCCTTGCGGATCACCGTGTCGTAAATCTGGCCAGTGGTGAAGTTGTTCGACTTCTTCATCTTGGCGCTGGTGAAGCGCTCGTAATGACCGAGGTCGAGGTCGGTCTCGGCGCCGTCTTCGGTGACGAAGACTTCGCCATGCTGGAACGGGCTCATCGTTCCAGGATCGACGTTGATGTAGGGATCGAGCTTGAGGTGCGTGAGGCGCAGACCGCGGGATTCGAGTATCGCGCCCAGCGAGGCGGCGGCGATGCCTTTGCCGAGGGAGGACACCACACCGCCGGTGACGAAGACGTATTTGGTCATGGAGAGACTGGCTGCGGGAAAGTCAGATGATAGCCGAAAAGGGGAAGACGCTCCAAGCCGGGCCGACAGCCACCGGCGTCCCGATCACGAATGCATTCCTGCCACTTCGCGCTCGAGCGCGCGCGCGTCGACGTCGAACTTGCGGATGCCTTCGGCAAGTTTCTCGACCGCCATCGCGTCGCCGTTGTGCTGCCAGAGGAAATCGGGCTGGCTCAGCGGCTGGCGCGGATCGGCAGCGGCGACGTCGTCGGGCGAGAGGCAGCGCGCGATTTCGCCGGGCGCGGCGGCAAGCTGGTCGAGCAGTTCGGGGCTGATCGTCAGCAGGTCGCAGCCGGCCAGGCGTTCGATCTGCTCGACCTTGCGGAAGCTCGCGCCCATGATCTCGGTCGCGTAGCCGTGGCGCTTGTAGTAGCGGTAGATGCGCGTCACCGAGGCAACACCCGGATCCTCGTCGGCGGCGATGTCGGCGACGCCGCGGTCCTTGCAGTACCAGTCGTAGATGCGGCCGACGAAGGGCGAGATCAGCGTGACGCCGGCGTCGGCGCAGGCGACGGCCTGGGCGAAGGAGAAGAGCAAGGTCAGGTTGCAGTGCACGCCCTCGCGCTCCAGCCGCTCGGCGGCGCGGATCCCTTCCCAGGTACTGGCGATCTTGATCAGCACGCGCTCGCGACCGATGCCGGCGGCGGCGTAGCGCTCGGAGAGCCGCAGCGCGCGGCGCACCGTCTCCTCGGTGTCGAAGCTGGCGCGCGGATCGACCTCGGTCGACACGCGGCCGGGGACGAGCTTCAGGATCTCGCAGCCGATGTCGACGGCCAGTTGCTCGATCGCCAGCGCCCCTGCCTCGCCGCGAGCCGCCGAGCGCGCGAGCGAGGCGCGCACCAGCTCGCGCGTCTGCGCATCGCGCGCGGCCTTCAGCAGCAAGGATGGATTGGTCGTCGCGTCCTGCGGGCGCAGGCGGGCGATCGAGGCGAGGTCACCGGTGTCGGCGACGATCGTGGAAAAGTTCTTCAGCGAGGCGAGGTGGTTGCTCATCGTGCTCCCTTGTGGTCATTGATCCCGGCGCGCCGCCCACGGCATCACCGGCACTGTCGAAATGCTGTTGGCCGGCGCCCCCTCGATCAGCTTGCGGCTGATCGCCAGATAGACGAGCGTGTTGTGCGGCTCGTCCCACATGCGGATGACGCGCGTCTCCTTGAACAGGATCGAGGTGTCCTCGGCGAACACCGTCTCCTCGCGTGGCAGCTTCGCCGGCAGCGTGATCGGCCCGGTCTGGCGACAGGAGAGCGAGAACTGGGACGGGTCCTGCGCCAGCCCGAGCGAGCCGCTGACGCCGCCGGCGCGCGCCTGGCTGACGTGGCAGGTGACTCCCGGTACCTTCGGGTCGGCAAACGCCTCGACGCAGATCTTGTGATTGGCGCCGATCAGCTTCCACGCGGTGGTGACGCAGCCGATCGTCTCGGCCGCGGCAGGCAGCGCCACGCCGAGGAGCGCGAGCGCGAGGACAAGGGGTCGGGTCGACATGGCGAAAACACCGGCTGATGGATCCGCTGATCATGCCAGCCCCCCCTGCCGATTACAAGGACCTCCCCTCGCCGGCTTCCTCGTGGGTGACGCCGTCGCGGATATGGTAGATGCGCTTGAAGGTCGGGATGATCTTTTCGTCGTGGGTGACGACGATGACGGCCGTCTCGAAACGCCGCGCCATGTCGTTGAGGATGCGGATCACCGACAGCGCGCGCACCGAGTCGAGCGGCGCGGTCGGTTCGTCGGCGAGGATCACCGGCGGCCGGTTGACCAGCCCGCGGGCGATGGCGACGCGCTGCTGTTCTCCGCCCGAGAGCTGCGCTGGCATCGCGCTGGCGCGATGCTGCACGTCGAGTGCGGCGAGCAGTTCGCGGGCGCGCGTGCGTGCCGCGTCGTTGGGGACGCCGGCCAGCATCGGCAGCAGCGCCACGTTGTCGGTGACGTCGAGGAACGAGATCAGGTACGGCGCCTGGAAGACGAAGCCGATCTTGTCGCGGCGCAGCGCGCGCAGGTCGCGCACCTTCCAGCCGTTGTCGAAGACGAGTTCGTCGCCGAGCAGCATGCGCCCGGCGGTCGGGTCGATCACCGCGCCCAGGCACTTGAGCAGGGTGCTCTTGCCTGAACCCGACGGTCCGATCAGGCCGACCACTTCGCCCGGATCGACGTGCATGTTGACGTCCTTCAAGGCGAGCACGGCGGTCTCGCCCTTGCCGTAGCGCTTGGACAGCCCTTCGATCCGGATCCCCTGCCCGGCCATGCTCAGCCTCCGATCGCCGCGGCCGGGTCGACCGCGAGCGCCAGGCGGATCGAGACGATGCTCGACAGCACGCAGATGGCGAGGACGACGCAAAAGCCGATGATCGAGTCGATCGGCACCAGCAGGACGTACTTCGGGAACAGCGGTGCGGCGAAGGTGGCGGCGATCTTGCCGACGACGAAACCGATCACGCCGAGCACCAGCGCCTGCTGCAGGATCATCGCGGCGATGGTGCGGTTGCGGGTGCCGATCAGCTTGAGCACGGCGATCTCGCGGATCTTGTCCATGGTCAGGGTGTAGATGATGAAGGCGACGATGGCGGCGCTGACTGCCGCCAGGATGACGAGGAACATCGCGATCTGCTTCGCCGAGGTGGCGATCAGCTTGCCGACCAGGATCTCTTCCATCTGCGCGCGGCCGTAGACGGTGACGCGCTGCCAGCGCCGGATCGGTTCGGCGACCTCTTCGACGCCGTACCCGGGCCGGATGCGCACGAGAACGGCGTTCACGGAAGGATTGCTGGTCTGCGCGGCGATCACCGCGTCGAGCAGGCCGGGGACGCCGGGGCGATTGAAGGCGGGGTTGGCTTCGCTGCGCCGACGCTGCATGAGCACGGCGTCGTTGTCCTTGAGGAACTGCGCTTCCTGCGCGTCCTTCAGCGGGATGAAGATCATCGGGTCGCCGCTGGCGGAGACCATGCGCCGGGTCAGACCGACCACAGTGTAGTGGTTGCGCCGGATCTTCACGACCTCGCCCAAGCGAAGGCCGCTGGCCAGGTCGGCGACGGCCTCGTAGTGGCCGCGGGTGATCTGGCGGCCGGCGGCGAGCTGCGGCGGCCAGCCCGGCGTCCCGGGGCCGCCGGCGGCGATGCCGACGACCATGGCGCGCACGTCAACACGCGCGCCACCTGGCTCGGCTTCTCCCCTGCCGACCTGCATGGTCAGGTAGGTGACATTGGCCGCCTGCGCGACGCCCGGCATGGTGCGGATGCTGCGCCACAGGTCGTCGGGGATGCTCGAGGACTCGGCGTAGGGGCCGAGGGTGTCGCGCTGCACCACCCACAGGTCGGCGCCGCTGTTGTCGAGCAGGACCCGGCCGTCGTCGACCATGCCGCGATAGACGCCGGCCATGGTCAGGGTGACGCCGATGAGCAGGCCGAGCCCGACGCCGGTGAAGATGAACTTGCCCCAGGCGTGCAGGATGTCGCGCCCGGCCAGGCTGATCATGGCGCGACTCCGGGCAGGCGCTCGACGACCCTGATCCGGCTCCCGGCGCCGAGCGCCTTCTCGCTGTAGACGACGATGCGCTCGCCCGCGGCGAGTCCCTCGACGACCTGGACCCGGCCGTCGAGGTCGGAACGGCCGAGGCTCACCGGCGCGAACGCGAGGTCGCCGTCGACGACCTTCCAGACGCCGCGGCGGCCGTCGACGACGCGGAGCGCGGCGTTGGGAATGGTCGGCGCTGCGGGCAGCGGTGAGAGCTGAACGGTGATTTCAGCGAGTTCGCCGAGGGGCGGCAGCGGGCTCGGCGGGGCGTCGAAGACGATCTTGGCGACGGTTTCCTCGGTGATCGCGTCGGCGCGCGGCTCGATGCGCAGGACGCGGCCGGCCAGCGGCTGGCTGTGCCGCGAGCGCAACACGAGCTGCGCCGGCAGGCCGGCGGCGAGTCCCTCGGCGCTGATCTGGTCGAAGCGAGCGTCGACCCACAGGCTGGCGGGGTCGATGACCTCGACCACCGCCTGCCCGGCGACGACGGTGGTGCCGGGGTCGGCATCGCGCGAGGCGACGAGCCCATCCACCGGCGCGATCAGGCGCAGGTTGCCGCGTTGCGTGCGCAGTGCCGCCAGTTCGGCACGCAGGCGCACGGTGTCGTCGCGCGCGGCGGCCAGCGCGGCGTCGGCGACGGCGTGCTCCTGCCGCTTCATGGCGACTAATTCCTCGCTGGCGACGCGCGCGACGCGCAGCTGTTCCCAACGCCCGGCCTGTGTCTGCGCAAACGACTGCCTGGCCTCGGCCTGGCGCAAGACCGCTTCAGCCGCCTTGAGCGCCGCCTGCTGGGCGACGATGCGGTCGTCGAGGTCGACGGGGTCGATCTCGCCGAGCACCTGCCCCGCCTTGACGGCGTCGCCGACATGCACGTCGAGGTGCTTGAGGCGCCCGGCGAAGGTCGGGCCGATCTTGTAGGTGAAGCGCGCCTGCACGGTGCCGATGCCGGCCAGCGCCGGCGCCACCGGCTTTGACTCGACCATGACAACGGTCACCGCAACCGGCGCCAGCGGCCCCGAGCGCAGCGCGACGTAGATGAACAGCAGGAGCAGCGGGAGGAGCACCGCGAGGAGCGCCAGCGTGCGGCGCTTGAGGCCTGGCAGTTTCATGCGGCCTCCCGGATTCCCTGGCGATAGATCGCGAACACCCCCGGCGCATCGCGGCGCAGGCGGGCGGGATCGCCGGCGATCATCGACTGCATGACGAGGCCCTGGATCGAGCCGAGGAAGAGGACCGTCGCCGCTTCGACGTCGAGTCCCGCGGCGAGCTCGCCCTGGGCGACGCCTGCATCCAACAGCGCGCGGACGCGTTCCCCGTAGCGCTTGATCACGGTCTGTACCATCTTCTTCGGCAGCGTCTCACCGAGACGCTGCAATTCACCGAAGAGCATGCGTGGCACGCCGGGACGGTCGGCGACGAAGTCGATGTGCGCCATGAACACCGCCTCGAGTGCGGCCAGCGGCGAGGCGCTGGTCTGCGCAGCCCGATCGACGCGCGCGAGCAGTCGCTCCGCCACCCAGGCCATCACCGCCTCGAGGATCGCGTCCTTGCTCGGAAAATGGCGGAACAGCGCGCCCTGGGTCAGGCCCATGCGCTGCGCAATGGCCGTGGTGGTGATGTCCGCCGGATTCTGTTCGGCAGCCAGCTCGATCACCGCCTCGACTGTGGCCGCCCGCCGCTCTTCGGCTGGGAGGTGCTTTTGACGCTCGCTCATGGGGTTCGCCAGAAGTAAGTAATCTATTACTAGCTTAGCAGAGAGTCGCCACAGTGCAAGCGCAGAATCAATGGGATTAATGAGGGCGACGAAAAAATTATGGGGACAGTACACTTAATTCTCCGAATTAAGTGTACTGTCCCCATAATTGCAGAATTTGAAATTATTTGAACGGAAAGGCGATGATGGCCTTGGCGATCCATTCGTCTTCGGCGTTGCGCATGCCGCGGCCGATGCCGAAGTTCAGGTCGATGCCGTGCGTCTCGACGTCGACGACGGCATAGAGGTCGTGCGACATCTCCTGAGCCGAGGACAGGTGATGCAGCGGACCGTAACCTCCGTAGTACTCGAGGCCGGCGTTCACGCCCTCGACGACGCGGTGCGTGAGCTTCACGGCCGGCTCGAACACCGGCCGGCGGCTGACGTTGCTCGACAGGTCGGCGTTGACGATCGGGTTGAAGGAGAACAGCCAGCGCTCGTCGCGATAACCGATGATCGGGCGAAACTCGACGCCGGCGGCGCTCTGCGAGATACGGCGCACGGAGTAGCCGAGCTCGGTGTTGAGACCCCAGAAGAAGCGGTCGCCCTCCTCGCGCGGGGCGATGTACTTCAGGCGAAAGCGCAGGCCGTTGCCGTAGAGATCGCCGTCGGCGCCGAGCGCCAGTGGCAGGTAGAGGCCAGCCTCGAGCGTCTTGCTGATGCCGTAGGAGAACTCGGGCGTCACCTGCAGCCGGCGCTCCGATGCCATCTCGCCGGGGTAGCTCGGCGCGACGCGGCCCTTGGGCACGTGGTTGACGTGCACTTCAACACCGAACTCCCCGGGGTCGTTCATCTCCTCCGTGTAGACCTGGATTTCGTCGGGAGCAGCCCGCGCAGCGAGGCTGGCCAGGGTGAGCATCGCCAGCGTCAGGAGACGCAGCCCGCGCGACAGACGGGGGAGTACCGGGGAAGACATTACGAAGTTCCTGTGGATGACATTTAATAACAATCATTATCATCCATAAACCACGTGAATTGCAAATCATTCGCGTTTGCAGGGCGACGGTGCGGCGTCGGTCAATGCGCCCTCGAGCCAGCGGTCGAGCGCCTCGGCGTCGATCCCGCCCTCGGCCAGTGCCGCCTCGCGGAGCGAGATCCCCTGATGGTGGGCGCGATGCGCGATCGCCGCAGCGCGGTCGTAGCCGAGCTGCGGCACCAGCGCGGTGACGAGCATCAGCGAGGCGCCGGCGAGTTCGCGGATGCGCTCGCGCTCGGCCTCGATGCCGCGCACGCACCAGCGTTCGAAGCTCACCATGGCGTGGGCGAGGAGGCGCAGGCTGTGCAGGAAGTTGCGCGCGATCAGGGGCTTGTAGACGTTGAGCTCGAAGGCGCCGGAAGCAGCACCGAAGCCGAGCGCGACGTCGTTGCCGAAGACCTGGCAGCAGACCATGGTCAGCGCCTCGCACTGGGTCGGGTTGATCTTGCCCGGCATGATCGAGCTGCCCGGCTCGTTTTCCGGCAGGCGTAGCTCACCGAGTCCGCAGCGCGGGCCGGAGGCGAGCCAGCGCAGGTCGTTGGCGATCTTGAACAGCGCGGCGGCCAGCGTCTTCAGCGCACCATGGGCGGCGACCAAGGCTTCGTGACCGGCGAGCGCGGCGAACTTGTTGCCGGCGCTGACGAAGGGCAGCCCGAGGCGTCCGGCGAGCGTCGCGGCGACGCGCTCGCCGAACTGCGGGTGCGTGTTCTGGCCGGTGCCGACCGCGGTGGCGCCGATCGCCAGTTCGTGCAGACCCGGCAGCGTCGCGGCAAGCGCGCGTTCGGCGTGCTCGAGTTGCGCGACGTAGCCGGAGAACTCCTGGCCGAGGGTCAGGAGCGTCGCGTCCTGCAGGTGCGTGCGGCCGACCTTGACGATGTCGGCAAAGGCGACGGCCTTTTCCTGGAGCGCTTCGCGCAGGCGGTATAGCGCCGGCAGCAGCTCGCGCGCAAGCGCGCCGGCGGCGGCGACGTGCATCGCCGTGGGGAAGACGTCGTTGGACGACTGGCCGTGATTCACCTCGTCGTTGGGGTGCACGCACCTCGCCTCGCCGCGTGCGCCGCCGAGCAGCTCGGAGGCGCGGTTGGCGAGCACCTCGTTCACGTTCATGTTGCTCTGCGTGCCGGAGCCGGTCTGCCAGACCACGAGCGGAAACTCGTCGTCGTGACGGCCGCCGAGGACTTCGTCGGCAGCAGCGACGATGGCCGCGGCCTTCGCCGGGTCGAGCAGTCCGAGTTCGCCATTGACCTTCGCGGCCGCCCGCTTGACCTCGACCAGCGCCATGACGAGCGGCAGTGGCATGCGCTCGTCGCCGATGTGGAAGTGTTCGAGCGAGCGCTGCGTCTGCGCGCCCCAGAGGCGATCGGCGGCGACCTCGACACTGCCGAAGGAGTCGATTTCCCGGCGTGTTCCCGCTGCGCCGGCCCTTGGTGCGGCCGGGTCGGCGGCAACTGCGGGGCAGTCGGTCTCCGGTGCGTATGGCTGTCGTGGCTCTCGTGGCGGACGCTGGGTCATGGGACTCTCCTCGGCTGCAATGGGGAATGGCCGCGCCGCCTAGCCAGCTGGTGTCTCACGGCGTCGCTGCGCAGTGACGGACGGCAGCGGGCACGCGTCGGGGGCCGTGTCGCCTGCCGCATGGTCTCCGGTTCCCGCCGGCGGCAGCACCGCATAATATACGGAATGAATGAAACGCGGCGCCTGGCCGCAGGTCGGACCGGCCGGCTACCCAGGCCTCCGCGACTCCGCAAAGGATCCGCCCATGCTGCACCGCCACCGGGAACGCCATCGCACCGAGCGCATCGGCTGGCTGCGCGCGTCGGTGCTCGGCGCCAACGACGGCATCGTGTCCACCGCCAGCCTCCTGATCGGCGTCGCCGCCGCCGATGCCTCACCGGAGACGCTGCTGCTCGCCGGGCTTGCCGGCCTCGTCGCCGGAGCGATGTCGATGGCGGCCGGCGAATACGTCTCGGTGCGCTCGCAGGCCGACGCCGAGGCCGCCGAACTGGCGGTCGAACGCCGCGAAATCGAGGCCGACCCGGCCGCCGAGCAGCGCGAACTGGCAGCGATCTACGTCGCACGCGGGGTCGACGCCTCGCTCGCCAACGCGGTGGCGGCGCAGCTGATGGCGAAGGATGCGCTCGGCGCGCACGCCCGCGACGAACTGGGCATCACGGAGACGCTTTCGGCGCGCCCGATCCGGGCGGCGCTGAGCTCGGCGGCGAGCTTCGCCGCCGGCGCGGCCTTGCCGCTGCTGGCCGTCTTGCTGGCGCCACAGACGCCGGTGCCGCTGATCGCCGGCAGTTCGCTCGTCTGCCTTGCCCTGCTCGGCGCCGCCGCGGCACGCGCGGGCGGCGCACCGGTGCTGTCGGCAAGCTGGCGCGTGGTGTTCTGGGGCGCGCTGGCGATGGCGATCACCGCCTCGGCCGGCGCGCTGTTCGGCGCCGGCTGAGCAAGCGTCAGCGGCGACGAAGGCCGCCCGCGCGCGGACGCCCCGTCGGTCAGGCCAGGCCTTCGGCCTTGAGCACGGCCTGCACTGCCGGACGAGCGGCAACGCGCGCCTGATAGGCGAGCAGGTTGGGCCAGCGGGCGAGGTCGAGCTTGATGTACTTCGCCCAGGAGAGCACGGTGAACAGGTAGGCGTCGGCGACGCTGAAATCGTCGCCGAGCAGGAAGGACTTGCCGGCCAGTTGTTCGTCGGTGTAGCCCAGGCGACGCTCGATGTTGGCGAGCGCGGCGCCCTTCCAGTCGTCGCCCGCCGTCGGATTGAAGAAGGCGCCGAAGGACTTGTGCAGCTCGGTGCCGATGAAGGCGAGCCAGGACTGCAGGCGATAGCGCTCGATCGTCGCGTTGGCCGGCGCCAGCTTCTGCGCGGGGACCTGGTCGGCCACGTACTGCAGGATCGCCGGTCCCTCGCTGAGCACCTCGCCGCTGTCGAGCCGCAGCGCGGGAACGTAACCCTTGGGATTGATCACGAGAAAATCGTCGCCCGACGCGGTGATCTTGGTCGCCAGATCGACCGCTTCGGTCTGATAAGGCAAGCCGGATTCCTCCAGCGCGATGTGCGAGGCGAGCGAGCAGGAGCCGGGTTTGTGGAAAAGCTTCAGCATGAGGTTCCTCTTTCACGAACTTGGTTGCGGGCGCCCATAGCATAACGCAGGCGCGGGCATTGCCTCAAAATTGAGCAATCGGGAATTTCCCTTTGCCGGCAGGCAGATGCGCCGCTTGTCCAGGGTTTGTCCACAGGCTTGCCCAGGTTTTCTGTGGGGAAATCGCCCTGGAAACCACAGTCCGACAGGCCCCGATGGCCGAGGGCGATCTCCGCGCCATCAGTTCAATGGACGCGCAGCTTCGCGGCTTACGCCGCTCCCACCGGAATCGCTCCCAGCAGAAGCGGCTCCGCGAGAAGCGTGGCCGCAAGAAGCCGCGCCCGAACGAAAGGCGCTGCCAGCGCAGCCTGCCGTTAGAGGGCCGGCAGGCCCGAAGCGAGGACCTCCTGCGCTGCAGTCATTGCCTCAAAATTGAGCAAGCGGGAATTTCCCTTTGCCACCAGGCAGATGCGATGCTTGTCCAGGGTTTGTCCACAGGCTTGCCCAGTTTTTCTGTGGGAAAGCAGGGTCAATAACGCGAGCCGAGCCGGCGCGCAGCTCCAGCACCGCGGGTCGACCGCCTGCGCCAGCAGGCGGGCATCTGCAACTCGGCGCTGTAGAGCGGCTCCCGCCTGGCGTAGACCTGCTGCACGAAGGCCCAGCGCTCACGCTCCTCCTGGGTGATACCGGCAATCTTCTCAAACCATTCCTGGATGCTCGCCATGATCGGGCTCTCCTCTGTGGGTCAATTGAACTTGCAGCACCTGAGTGAAGAATAGCCAGTTACTGTATTTTTGTACAGTATTTTTACGATAATCTGGCGGGCGGACCGTAGGCGGCCATGAAGACCTCGACGGCACGGGCGGTGAGCGCGCGGATCTCCTCGGTGCCGACCTCGCCGAGCAGTTGGAACAGGAAGCGGTCGATCAGTTCGGCTTCGAGCAGGGCGTAGAGCTGCCGGGTCATCACGTCGGGGTCGGCCTGGCGCAGCTTGCCGGAAGCCATCGCCGCGCGCAGGAAATCGCTCATCAGGTTCTGACTGCGCAGCACGCCGCGTTCGTAGGCCAGCCGGCCGAGTTCGGTACGACCGGACTCGGCGATCGCCAGATGGCGCTGCGTACGGATGCCCGGCGAGTAGAGGAAGCCGAGCAGGCTTTCGCCGAAGTGCCGCAGCGACGCGGCGATGTCTTCACTCGCCGGATCGATGGCCCGGTGCGCAGCGGCGAACTCGGCTTCGGTGATCCGGTCCATGACCTCGAAGAAGAGCACCTCCTTCGACGGGAAGTAGTTGTAGAGCGTCGCCTTCGATCCGCCCACCCGCGCGCAGATTTCCGACATCGAGGTGCGCTCGAAACCGGCTTCGCCGAACATCTGCTCGGCGATGTCGAGGATCGCCTGACGCCTTGCTGCGGACTTGGTCTTCATCTGGTTCAATCCCATAACTGTACTGTACTGTACATTCTACCCTTCACCCGCTATAATGGCTAGCTAATACTGAACTGTACAGTACATATATGAACAAGGAAGACCGCATGCGTCCCCCATCGACTTCACCCGCGGCCCGCTTGTCCGTCCTGGTGCTCGCGCTCGCGCTCGGTGGCTGCGCGCAGTTGCCCGCTCAGTTGTCAGAACTCGGCCAGAGGCCCGCCCTGAAGCCTGCCACCGCATGGCAGTCGACGGCTTCGCTGGCAGCGCCGGCGATCGACTGGCCGGCCGAGCGCTGGTGGCAGGACTACGGCGACGCACAACTCGACGCGCTGATCGACGAGGCCTTGCGCGACTCGCCCGACATGGCGGCCGCGGGCGCCCGTCTGCGCCGCGCCGAAGCCTTCGGCCGCGTCGCCGGTGCAACACTGCTGCCGCAGGTCAGCGCCAACGCGTCGGTGAGCGAGCAGAAGCTGAGCTACAACTACCTGACACCGCCGGCCTTCACCCCGCAGGGAACGAACGATTACGGCCGCGCCACGCTCGACTTCAACTGGGAGCTCGATTTCTGGGGCAGGAACCGCGCCGGACTCGCGGCGGCGACCTCGCAGGTGGAGGCGAGCCGCGCCGAACTCGCGCAAGCGCGCCTCACCCTCGCCGCCGCCGTCGCCGCCAGTTACGCGGAGCTCGCGCGCCTCTTCGCCGACCGCGATACGCTGGCGCGCTCGGTGGAGATCCGCAGCACCACGCTGTCGCTGTTCGATGAGCGTTTCCGGAACGGTCTGGAGACGCGCGGCAGCGTGAGCGACGCCAGGGCGCGCCTGGCCGCGGCCGAGGGCGAGCTGCTCGCGATCGACGAGCAGATCGGCCTGCAACGCAACCGGCTCGCCGCGCTGGTCGGCGCCGGTCCCGACCGCGGCCTGTCGATCGCACGTCCGCAGGTCAGTCTCAAGGGCGGGTTTGGCCTGCCCGCCGAACTCGCTGCGAACCTGCTCGGCCGCCGTCCCGACCTCGTCGCCGCGCGCCTGCAGGCCGAGGCGCAGGCGAGCCGCATCGAACAGAAGAAGGCCGAGTTCTACCCCAACGTGAACCTCTCGGCCTTCATCGGCGTGCAGGCGCTGGGCCTCTCAATGCTCGACAAGAGCGGCTCGAACATCGGCAGCATCGGGCCGGCGATCTCGCTGCCGATCTTCACCGGCGGCCGCCTGCAGGGCGAGTTGCGCGGCGCCGCGGCCGCCTATGACGAGGCGATCGCCAACTACGAGCGCACGCTGACGCAGGCGCTGGAGGAAGTGGCGAGTACCGGACTCAGCCAGAAGGCGCTGGCCGGACAAGTGCAGAAGGCGAAGGAGTCGGTCGCCGCTGCCGGTGAAGCGCATCGCGTCGCCCGCAATCGCTACGAAGGCGGACTCGCCACCTATCTCGAAGTGCTCCATGCCGAAGACGGATTGCTCTACAGCCAGCGCACGCTCGCCCGGCTGCAGTCCCGCGCCTTCACGCTCGACGTCGCGATGAAACGCGCGCTCGGCGGCGGCTGGCAGGCGAACACCCTCTAATTGCGCAAGGATTCCCAAATGTCTGACACCTCGAACATCGCCAACCCGCAACAATCGCGCAAGAAGGCGCTGATCACGCTGGCCGCCGTCGTCGGCCTCTCCGCCGTCGGTGGCGGCGCCTGGTGGTACGCGCACGCCGCCAACTTCGTGTTCACCGACAACGCCTACGCGGCGGTCGAGATCGCGCAGGTCACCCCCTCGGTCGCCGGGACCATCAGCGAGGTGCTGGTGACCGACACGCAGGAAGTGAAGAAGGGCGACGTGCTGGTCAGGATCGACCCGACCGACACGCGTCTGGCGCTGGCGCAGGCAGAGGCCGATGCGCAGCGCGCGCTCGCCCAGCGCGCCGCCGCCGAGTCCGAACTCGCGCGCGCCACGATCGACTTGCAGCGTCGGCAGGCCCTGGTCGGTTCCGGATCGGTGTCGGGCGACGAGCTGACGCGCGCGCAGAACGCGCTGACGACCGCGAAGGCCAACCTCGACGCCGCCAAGGCGGCGGTGGCACAGACGCAGGCGCGCGTCGAGCAGGCGCAGGTGGACCTCGGTCGCACCGAGGTCAGGGCACCGGTCGACGGCGTCGTCGCCAAGCGCCAGGCCCAGCTCGGCCAGCGCGTCCAGGCCGGCTTCTCGCTGCTCACCGTGGTTCCGGTGCACGAGATGCACGTCGACGCCAACTTCAAGGAAGTGCAGCTTGAAAAGGTCCGCGTCGGCCAGCCGGCCATCGTGCATGCCGACATCTACGGTAGCTCGGTGACCTACCACGGCGTCGTCGAGGGCTTCTCCGGCGGTTCGGGGGCGGCCTTCGCGGCGATCCCGGCACAGAACGCGACCGGCAACTGGATCAAGGTGGTGCAGCGCCTGCCGGTGCGCATCAAGCTCGACCCGGCCGAACTGCAGGCGAACCCGCTCAAGGTCGGCCTGTCGATGAACGTCGAGATCGATACCCGTAGCGACGGCCGGTGAGCGGAGCCCGAGAATGAGCCAGGCACAGGCTTCCGTATCTGCCCCCACTCCCCCGTTCGGCGGCAACGCGCCGCTTTCCGGCGGCATGCTCTGGCTCGCCGCGCTGGCGCTCGCGGTCGCCAACTTCGTCGCCGTCCTCAACCTGACGATCGCCAACGTCGCCGTTCCGAACATCGCCGGCAGCCTCGGCGCGACCACCAGCCAGGGCACCTGGGTGATCACCTCCTACGCGGTCGGCGAGGCGATCACGGTGCCACTGACCGGCTGGCTCGCCGCACGCTTCGGCGCGGTGCGCGTCTTCGTCGGCTCGGCGATCGCCTTCGCCGTCTTCTCGGCGATCTGCGGGCTCGCCAACTCGCTGGGGCTGCTGGTCGTCGCGCGCATCTTCCAGGGCTTCTCCGGCGGCCCGCTGATGCCGCTGTCGCAGACGCTCCTGATGCGCATCTTCCCCAAGGACAAGGCAGCCGCAGCGATCGGCCTGTGGTCGATGACGACACTGGTGGCGCCGGTGGTCGGCCCGATCCTCGGCGGCTGGCTGTGCGACGACTACAGCTGGCACTGGGTGTTCATCATCAACCTGCCGATCGCCCTCGCCTGCGCCGTGTTCTCGTGGAAGCTCCTGAAAGCGTATCGCGAGGCTCCCGTGCGCAACCCGATCGACGTCGTCGGCCTCGTCCTGCTGATCGTCTGGGTCGCCGCGCTGCAACTGATGCTCGACGAGGGCAAGGACCTCGACTGGTTCGCCTCGACCAAGATCGTCGCCCTCGCCATCACCGCGCTGATCGGTTTCGCCGCCTTCGTCATCTGGGAGTGGTACGACGAACATCCGGTGGTCGACCTGCGCGTCTTCCGCCACCGCGGCTTCAGCGCCAGCGTGCTCACCATCAGCCTGGCCTTCGCCGCGTTCTTCGGCGTCAGCGTGCTCACGCCCTTGTGGCTGCAGAACTTCATGGGCTACACGGCGACGCAGGCGGGGCTCGCCACCGCCTGGACCGGGGTCACCGCCTTCTTCGTCGCGCCGATCGTCGCGCAGGCGGCGAGCAAGGCAGACCCGCGCAAGCTGGTCTTCGTCGGCGTCGTCTGGATGGGCGGGGTGACGCTGTGGCGGGCCATCGCCACCACCGACATGGGCTTCTGGGACATCTCGATCCCCCTGCTGGTGATGGGCTTCGCGCTGCCCTTCTTCTTCATCCCGACCACCGGGCTGGCGCTGGCCAGCGTCGAGGAGCGCGAGATGGATTCGGCGGCGGGACTCATGAACTTCCTGCGCACGCTGTCGGGCGCGTTCGCGACCTCGGTCGTCACCACGGCCTGGTCGGACGGGATCACGCGCAACCACGCCGAACTCGTGGGCATCTCCGACAGCGACCGGAGCGTGCGCAACATGCTCGACCAGTCCGGGATGGCGCCCGATGCGGTGAACCAGGCGCTCGACTACCTGATCACCGGACAGAGTGTCATGCTCGCCACCAACCAGTTGATGTGGGCGATCGGCATCGCCTTCCTGGTCGCCGCCTCGGTCATCTGGCTGGCGCCGAAGCCGAGCCGCGTCATCGACCCGGCCGCCGGCGGCGGACACTGACCCGGCCAATCCACCTACCCGTGAGGATCGCATGTTCAAACACCTTCTCGTTCCCACTGACGGTTCCCCGCTGTCGCAGGAGGCCGTGACCCGGGCGATCTCCTTCGCCCGCGAGGCGGGCGCCCGCATCACCTTCTTCTGCGCCGAGAAATGGATGCCGAAGATGTACCACGGGATGGGCGCCATCTTCGACCCGCACATGCCGAGCGACCTGCACAAGTCGGCCGACGAGGGCGCGCACGCGATCCTCGACGCCGCCGAACGGGAGGCGCAGGCGGCCGGGGTCGACTGCAGCAAGCTCGCGCTCGCCAGCGACCAGCCTTACCTCGCGATCATCGAAGCCGCCCGGCGCCAGGAATGCGATCTGATCTTCATGGCCTCGCACGGCCGCCGCGGCGTCGGCGCACTGCTGCTCGGCAGCGAGACGCAGAAGGTGCTGTCGCACTCGACGATCCCGGTACTGGTGCACCGGTCGCCACGTAACGCGGCGCAGTAGGCGCCCGCTCGCCGGCCGGCGCTGCCCCATGCCATGCAAGGCACTCTTTTGTGGCTTCCAAATTAACGATCATGGCGAGTCGTGCGCCCCCCTGAGCACGAAACGCAGCCATTCGCTGCCGTCATTGCGAGGCGCGTAGCGCCGTGGCAATCCACTTCGTTTTTCCGTCTCCTCGACCTGCACGATGCGAGACCTACGTACTGGATCGCCACGCCCTTCGGGCTCGCGATGACGTTACGGTCTAAGACACTCTGCATCCACTCCCGGCACTGTCGTCATTGCGAGGCGCGTAGCGCCGTGGCAATCCAGTTCGTTCTTCCGTCTCCTCGACCTGCACAATGCGAAACCTACGCACTGGATCGCCACGCCCTGCGGGCTCGCGATGACGGTTACGGTCTAAGACACTCTGCATCCACTCCCGGCACTGCCGTCATTGCGAGGCGCGTAGCGCCGTGGCAATCCAGTGCGTTCTTCCGTCTCCTCGACCTGCAGAATGCGAGACCTACGTACTGGATCGCCACGCCCTTCGGGCTCGCGATGACGTTACGGTGTAAGACACTCTGCATCCACTCCCGGCACTGCCGTCATTGCGAGGCGCGTAGCGCCGTGGCAATCCAGTTCGTTCTTCCGTCTCCTCGACCTGCACGATGCGAGACCTACGCACTGGATCGCCACGCCCTGCGGGCTCGCGATGACGTTACGGTGTAAGACACTCTGCATCCACTCCCGGCACTGCCGTCATTGCGAGGCGCGTAGCGCCGTGGCAATCCAGTGCGTTCTTCCGTCTCCTCGCCCTGCACGATGCGAGACCTACACACTGGATCGCCACGCCCTGCGGGCTCGCGATGACGTTACGGTATAAGACACTCTGCATCCACTCCCGGCACTGTCGTCATTGCGAGGCGCGTAGCGCCGTGGCAATCCAGTTCGTTCTTCCGTCTCCTCGACCTGCACAATGCGAGACCTACGCACTGGATCGCCACGCCCTGCGGGCTCGCGATGACGGTTACGGTCTAAGACACTCTGCATCCACTCCCGGCACTGCCGTCATTGCGAGGCGCGTAGCGCCGTGGCAATCCAGTGCGTTCTTCCGTCTCCTCGACCTGCAGAATGCGAGACCTACGTACTGGATCGCCACGCCCT
>NZ_NHRX01000048.1:0-14651 GCF_016653115.1 Rhodocyclus purpureus | reverse complement strand
TAAGACACTCTGCATCCACTCCCGGCACTGCCGTCATTGCGAGGCGCGTAGCGCCGTGGCAATCCAGTGCGTTCTTCCGTCTCCTCGACCTGCAGAATGCGAGACCTACGTACTGGATCGCCACGCCCTGCGGGCTCGCGATGACGTTACGGTCTAAGACACTCTGCATCTACTCCCGGCACTGCCGTCATTGCGAGGCGCGTAGCGCCGTGGCAATCCAGTGCGTTCTTCCGTCTCCTCGCCCTGCACGATGCGAGACCTACACACTGGATCGCCACGCCCTTCGGGCTCGCGATGACGAGCTGGTGATCGCGACGGCTTCGGCAGGCCCGCATCGAGGATGAGCGCAGGCTGCTGTTTCACGATAACGTTGTCCTTGGTACTGCCTGCTCCGAATTCGTATAATTTCGCCCACGCAGCGGCAAGGCTGAAGACCGCCGCGATTTACTGCCCCCGCTCGTCGTAGACTCAGGTCCGCCTCGTGCGCCAGGAGGTATCCCGGGAGTTTCAAGGTGAGCGTAGCAGCACCGAAGGTTCGCGAGTTGGTCGTCGGCAGCGTCGGCTACGCGTTACTGGGTCTGCTCTCCCTGTCTCTGGTCATTCCACCCGGCTACGCCAGTATTTTCTTCATACCCGCCGGCCTGGCGCTGATTCTGGCGCTGCACGCGGGCAGGCGCTGGCTCGCTGCCGTCTGGGCCGGGTCGTTCGCGGTCGAGATCTTCGCCTTCCACTGGCACGATCGTCTGGCGATCGCCACCGTCCTCGCGGCCGCAGCGATGGCGACGGGAGTGATGCTGCAGGCGTGGGCCGGCGCCGCATTGATCCGACGCTTCCTGCCCGAGCGCTGGCAAAGGCTCGAGGAACTCCCCGACATCCTGCGCTTCCTGGCGCTCGGCGGGCCGCTTGCGTGCCTCATCTCGGCTTCCTGTGGCGTGCCGGTACTCTGGTTGGCCGGCGAACTCGGCACCGCTGACCTCGCCTGGTCGTGGCTGGCGTGGTGGTGCGGCGACTGCTTCGGCGTCGTCCTCTTCGCGCCCATTTTCCTGGCCTGCTTCCGACGCGCCGAGGTGGAGTGGCGCGAGCGCCTGCCGACCATCGCCACCCTGCTGGTGCTGGTACTGCCAACCACCTTCCTGCTATCGACGAGTGCCGCCAGGCAGGAGCAGGAATCCCGGCGGGAGGTGATCCGTGCGCAGGCCAAGGATATCGAGCAGCGCATCCAGCTGCGCCTGAAGGCTTACGGCGAGGTCCTGGCAAGCCTGAGCCGCCTGATCGAGGTGAACCCGGCGCTCGGCTTCGCCGACTTCGATCACTTCACCCGGATCACGCTGCAGGATAACCGCGATATTTCGGCCCTGAGCTTCAATGCCCTGGTGCGCGATGCCGGACGCGCCGCGTTCGAGCGCGACATGGGCCGGCGCTTGCCAGGCATGGCTTTCCGCATCAGCGAGCGCGACGCGCAGCGCCAACTGGTACGCGCCGGCACGCGCGCCGAGTACGTTCCGGTGAGCTACATCGCACCACTGGCAAGCAATCTGCCTGCGCTCGGCTTCGACATTTTCTCCGAGCCTGTGCGCGCCGCAGCGATCGAGACGGCGCGCCGCTCGGGCCGTGCAGCGATCACGGCGCCGCTGACACTGGTCCAGGACCAGCAGCAGTTGGTCGGTCTGCTCGCCTTGCATCCGGTTTATCGCCAGCGCGAAGACGGAACGGATCAGTCCAGGGAACTGCTGGGTTTTGCGGTCGGCGTCCTGAAAGTCGCCGAAATGGTCAGCATCGCCATCGGCGAGTCGATGCCGCCCGGGATCCGCTTCGAATTGCGCGATCCGGCGGCGGCCCCGGAACGCCAGCTGTTGTTCGCCTCGGCACCAGGCGCATCGGCGTTGCCGAGCGATCTGCGCTGGAACTCGTCGATCACGATCATGGACCGTTCGTGGGAACTCGCCGTCTATCCCGACCGCGCATCGTTCGCCGACTGGCGGCAGTGGACCTGGCTGGTGACGCTGGCCGTGCTGTTGATCGCCAGCCTGCTGCAGATCATGGCGCTGATCAGTTCCGGCCGCGCCGCACGGGTGGCGCGCAAGGTCGAGGCGCAGACTGCCGAAATCAGGCGGCAGAGCGAAGCGCTGCGCGAGAGCGAGCGGCGTCTGCAGGTCGCGCTCGCCGAGCAGCAGGCGATCCTGCAAAGTCAGGTGGTCGGCATGGCCAGGATCGACGGGGAGCGGCTGGACTGGGTGAACCCGACCTTTGCCGAGATGCTCGGCTACACGCGCGCTGAACTGGTCGGACAGGAGATTCGCATCCTCTTTGCCGACGCCGACGATTACCGCGCGTTCGCTGCTTGCGCTTACCCACTGGTACAGGCAGGCAAGGTGCACCGCAGTGAATTTCAGCTCCGGCGCCACGACGGATCAGCCATCTGGTGCGATATCTCGGGCGCGCGCCTCGATCCCGGTGAGGGAGCGGCAGGAAACTCGTCGGTCTGGTCGCTGCTCGACATCTCGGCGAAAAAGCTGTCGGAACAGCGCCTGCTCGATGCGCAGCGCGCCGCCGAGACGGCCAGCCAGGTCAAGAGCCGCTTCCTGGCGACGATGAGCCATGAAATCCGCACGCCGATGAATGGCATTCTCGGCATGGCGCAGATGCTGGCGCTGCCGGAGATCGAGGAAGCCGATCGCTTGCGCTACGCGCAGACCATCCTCGGCTCCGGTCGAACCCTGCTGGCGCTGCTCAACGACATCCTCGACATTTCGAAGATCGAGGAGGACAAGGTCGAACTCGAATCGGTCACCTTCCACCCTGGGCGGATCGTCGACGAAGTCAGCACGCTCTTTGCCGAATCGGCGAACGGCAAGGGGCTGCGCCTCGAGGCGGCGTCTGGGGTGTCCCCCATCGATCGCTATCGCGGCGACCCATACCGCCTGCACCAGATGCTGTGCAATCTGGTGAGCAACGCGATCAAGTTCACCGAGCAGGGCCAGGTCCGGATCGAAGCACGCGAGCTCGAACGCGATGACAGCCTGGCACTGCTCGAATTCTCCGTCAGCGACTCCGGGATCGGAATCGCGCATGAGAAGCAGGCTCTGCTGTTCGCGGCCTTCTCGCAGGCCGACAGTTCGACGACGCGGCGCTTCGGCGGCAGCGGCCTGGGCCTCTTCATCGTGCAGAAGTACTCGCGGCTGATGGGCGGTGATGCGGGGGCCGAGAGCACGGCGGGCGTCGGCTCTCGCTTCTGGTTCCGCATCCGCGCCGCCGTCGATGCGACAGCGGATGGCGACGCCGACCTGCCGGCAGCGGAAGCGGGTCGCCCGGCAGCGGAACTCGTGCGCTTGCCGACGCGGGTACTGGTGGTCGACGACAACGCGGTCAACCGGACCGTCGTGGCGGCGATGCTGAAGAAAACCGGCGCCCGTCTCGCGCTGGCCGAGGATGGGCGACGGGCGGTCGACGCCATCGAGCGCGGCGACCCGATCGACCTCATCCTGATGGACGTGCAGATGCCGGTGATGGACGGACTGGAGGCGACCCGGCAGATCCGTCGCCACGAGGCCGAGAACGGACGTCCGCGCGTGCCCATCGTTGCGATCACCGCGGACGCCTACGAAGCAGACCGCCAGCGCTGCCTGGCTGCGGGCATGGACGATTTCCTGGCCAAACCGATCCACATCGAACGACTGATGGCGACGCTGCAGCGTTGGCTGGCCGCCGCAGAAACGCCCGAGAAGGCCGTCGCGCCTCGCACCGAAGCGGCAGCGCCCTAGCCCGGCGGCGCACAGGCGAAAAAAAACCAGCGGCCATGCGTGGCTGCTGGTTTTCCGGAATCCTGGTGGGCGGTACTGGGATCGAACCAGAAACGGAAAGGCGCAAAGCCAGTAACGGCAAGGCTTTGACGGGCGCAGTTGTCTAATAAATCGAAAATGTCTAATTGCGACCGCCAAAAAACGGCGATGGCATAAGGCGGCTGAGCCACTCAACACAGTCCGCATGCAGCGCGATGCACGCGCCCGCCGCTCTGATCGCCCCATGCTCCCACGCCCGGACATCCTCGTCACTGGCGCTCGTCGGCATCGGCAGCGGCTGGCACTTCTGCAGGCATGCGTCCGGCGGCGGCACCTGCTGCGTTGGCGGCGTCGATGGCAGCGTTGAGCACGCGCATAGACTGATCGTCGCGAGCACAATCAGCGCGCGCTGCGCGGTGCGCATCGGCGAGCCCAGCTTGGTAGGCGTTGTCCCTCGCATGCGTCCTCTCCTCGTTCCTGCGCGCGCGTTCGCGCGCGAGCGTTTGATTGTCCTGCAGCGCCTGGCTGAGGCGGTCGGCAGTCGCCTGGAGTTGCTCGGCTTCCGCTTCGGCCGCCCTGCCCTGCTCCCATTCCGTCCCGGCCAGGAATCCTCCGGCGGCGATCGCGAGGACGGCGGCGACTCCGACAAGCGCAGTCGTCGGGCTGATCATGCCAGCACCGTCTGGGCTCGTTGGTAATAGGCCAGCCGCTCGTTGTAGCCGTTGACGCCGCCGTTGACGATGCGGGTGATCTTCCTGAAGTCGCCGGCGTCGGCGATGCTGTTCAGGCCGTTGAACCACCAGAACCACGCCGCCGACCGACACGCCGGCACAACGTCTTCAAGCAGTTCGGGATGGCGCAGCAGGGTGTCTTCGTCCCCGTACAACGCAACCGAGCAGCTGCGATAATTGGCCCGTCCGGTGATCTGGATCAGCCCGCGCCCCTTGAAGCGCGGCCCGTCGCCGGGCTCGGTGTTGCCGAGGCCGGTGCGGCCCTCGTAGGCCCTGCCGTCGGCGATCTCGCGCAGGTAGCGCAGGCTGCCGGATTCGTGCGCGATCTGCGCCAGGAACGCCGCCTGGCGCGCCGGCGTGTCGATGCCGAATTCGCTCATTGCGTCGTTGAGCGGACCCAGAAAAACGCCGGCTCGGGGGCCGGCGTAGGGGATAATCTTTCGGAACTGGTCAAGCCTGATCATTGCAGGATCCTTTCGCGTTGCAGTGCACTCGTGTGCATTCCGGCTTGTAGAAACCGATCGGCACCCCGTTGGCCCAGTGCCGCGCGGTCACAACCTGGACGACGGTGATCACGGCGAGCAGCGCCAGGGTGAATGTACTGGGGACGCCGTCCCAGATTAGCGGCGCCGGCACGCCGATGCATGCGACGGCGCCGAGTAGGCAGAACGCCGCGCGGACATCGACGCGCACGGTGTGGTCGGTCCGGACGGCGCGGCAGAAGACGGTGTAGAGCAGGACGACGCACAGCAACTCGTGCGCCAGGATCATGGCGTCCCTCATTGGCGACCTCCACTCGCGGCTCGCCCGACCAGCGTCTTGATAGCGATCCCGATTGCCTCGAACACGGGGCGCCAACCGTTGCCCAGTGCGCCGATGATCAGGGCAACAGGGGCGAGCGCCTCGTTCGCCGGGATCGCCCAGACGCGCTCGATGCCGCTGGCCAGGAAGGCCGTCAGTACGATGGCCATCGATGTGCAGCGGAGCAGCAGCCAAGCGCCGGCCAGGCGGGTAGCCGTGGTGCTGGCCGAGAGCGGCCACATGGCGCCGGCGAGGGCGGCGAAGGCGATCAGCGCGTACGGGCCGGCCATGGGCCCGAGCAGCGCGACGAAAATCACCGTCAGGCTCACGCCTGCGGAGGTCGATGGTTCAGCCATTGTTGTTTTTCCCTTCGGAGTTGGCTGCATAAAATAAAGGCCGCTCGGGGCGGCCTTCAGGGGGTGACGAAAACCGCCCGGTCGGGCGGCGTCGGCGCCGGCGCGAGCATCCAGAGATGCTCCGGCGTGATCCGGTGCATGCATTCGGCTCGAAACAGGGGCTGCCCGGCGCGCTGGAAGGCCCAGGCCACCAGCTCGGAGCAGAACCAGCGGTCGTCCTCCTGCCAATCCCGGCGCAGGCCGAAACCGACAATGGCGGCGAAGTCGTAGGGTTTGCCGATCTGGGACTCGGCGGCGGCGATCACCGCGCGCGGATCCCGGCATTGCAGCTCGACCGCGACGGCCCGCTTGGCGCGGTCCATCGCCTCGAGCGCCGGCACCTTGCGCACGCCGGTTGCCACTGCCTCGATCGCGAACGGGCCATCGAGCAGGGCAACGTGCGACCACTTCGACCAGGTGCAGGCCCGGATCGCCGCGCTGATCGGATGGTGCGAGGTGGAGAAGAGCAGGCGGATGCTGGCCATGGCTACTCTCCGAAGACCTTGGGCCAGCCCGACGAGTAGTCGTAGCCGGCCGGGTCGGCGCTGGCTTCCATCGCCCGCCGATGCGTCTCGGCTGCGGCGAAAATCGCCTGCTCGCTGGCGGCGGCCGCGGCCAGGAGTTGCTGTGCCAGCGCAGCGGTCATGGTGACGAAGCTGCCGTCCATCGTCTTCCACTGCAGGCCGGCGGGGATGCCGGCCCCCAGCAGCACGAGAGCGAGCTGCTGACTGCGGCTTTTCTGGTCGGAGTGGAACCACTTGTCGCCGACCTTGAAGCCGCCCTCCGTTCGCCGGTCGCGCTCGGATTTGATAGCGGCCCACGCTGCCGTCTCGGCCTCGTCGAACGTCGGCTTCTGCAATGCAGCGGCCTCGGCTTCGGTGATCCTGACGCTGTTTGCCGGCAGAAGGTGCTCGAAGGCTTCGTCGTCGAGCTCGTGCAGGGCGTTGTCGGGAGATTTATAGAAAGGCATGGCGTCCTCATTAACGGAGTTCAAATGCATAGGACAGCGTCGCTGACCCAGTTGTAATATTCAGCGAATATGAAGCCCCGGGGGGGATCAGGATTTCCATTGACACGGTTTGCTGCCCCCCTGTACCTGCCGGGTTTGCCCGTGGGCTATTGTTGGGAACTCCATTTATCGTCCAGTTCGCATTTGTACCGGCGTTAAACACAAAGGACCAAGAAGCAAAAATTGGCCGCCCTGTCGTATTGTAATAAGTCGTCCCGGCTGCACGGGTAACGGCCTGCCATGTCTGCCCGTAGCCGAGAGACGACAGCGCAGCCAGGGCTTGCCCCCCTCCCCCTTGTACCGTGGTCGGAGCCGTCGCCCAAGTGCCAGCTGTCACTTCCGTGATATCGACAAATCCGACGACGCGGAAAGGTACGGAAGCTCTCGCCGTTGTCGAGTAGAAGACATTCGACGACGTCGCAGACGCACTGATCGCAGTAGTCGAAATCAGCGTCGTTTCATCGAGATTTTTGCCGCCTGCAAGATTGACGACCGCAAGCTCGACTGCCCCAGCGTTATCGATGGCGATCATGACAAGACGAGCCGACTGGCCGCTGACTGTACCGAGCGTCGCTCCGGACGGAACAACCAGCGACAGCGGCGCTGAAATGATGCGCTTATTCGGCGTCCCACTAGTGAGCGAAGACGACCGGAAGTCAAGCGAGGTAGCGTTCAGGCCAAGCACCAGCGCATTTGCAGCGACAGTCGCCGTGATCGACTGAATGTCTTGACGCGCTATCTTGATGATAGCCTGCAGCAGCTGCGTGAGCTCGGTTGACGACGGCGTCAGCCCTGCTGCCGTGATCACGGCCTCGATCTCGCGCATCGGATGTTCGATCGCCGCTGCCGGCACTGCAGAACCCTCGATCCCGGCCGCGGGATTGGCGTCGACGTACGGCGCATCAGCAGCGGCGCCGAGTGGTTGGACATATTTCATTTACACCCCCTCATAGGAAAAAATCAGCCGGGTATGCGCCGGCTTCAGGCGATTCAGCTTGCACTCCAGGTCGGCGGCGCGATCGAGCTTGCCGAGCAGGTCGCCGGCCTGACTGGCGCCGGTGCGGAACGCGGTGTAGCGCGGTCCGGCGACGCGAACGCGCCACTGATGGCGAACTGCGGGAGCGCCACCGAGCCTCTCTCCGCAGCGATTGACGCCGGCGACAAACGGCCGGAACTCGTCGATCTCGACCGGGTAGCCCATCGCTGCGGCCAGCGCCAGAAAGTACGCACGACTGGCGCCGCTCTGCGTGGTCAGCTTGGCGACGACCGCCGCGCGGCGTTCCTGCAGGGTTGTGGCGACGCCTGACGCGCAGGTGTCTGGCAGGCCACAGACGCGCTCCCAGTCGGAGAGCATCGCCTGCGCGCCGCGCGGGTCTGACTCGTCGATGACGGCCCCGGCGCCGGCATCGAGGCGGGCCAGCTCGGCAGCGATGGCGCCGAGCAGCTTGGTCAGCGTGGCGTCGTCGTCCTTGGGCCAGGCAGGGCCGGACGGCAGCAGCGCCTGCAACTGCCTCAGGTAGTCGGTTTCGGTCAGGACCATGTGATCGTCCCCATGGTGCTCATGTTGCCGGTGGTGTTGGTCACGTTGGCCGACGGCGACAGGAGCATGTAGTCGGTCTCACCCGCTGCGGCCGAGATCGCCGCGCGGATGTGCGAGAGCAGGATCGTTCCGCCGGGCACTGCCTCGCGCAGGAGCAGATCCTGCAGTTCTGTCTGGACGGCAGACTGCACGGCGGCGGTGTTCGGGGTGAGGCCCTGGATCTGGAAGTTCAGTGGCACAGGGTTCGGCGCGACCACCGTGACATCCGCCGTCACCGGGCGGCGCGCGTCGATGTAGGCCTGCACCGCTGCGACCTCGGCGGCGCCGGGGATGATGTCCGCACCGGTTCCGTCGTTGTCGCGGACGAAGCGCACGGTCACCGTGCCGAGGCCCAGTTCCTGCGGATACACCCAAGCGCGCGTGACCCCGGCCACTTCCAGCGCCCAGGTGACGTAGTCATTCGCCGAGCCGCCATGCGGCGGCTGCTGGATGCGGGCCAGCAGCCGCGCGCGCAGGGCATCGTCGGTCTCGATGTCGGCGCCGCCGGTCAGCCCCCCTGAGGCGACGACACCGGAAGAATTGACCCCGGCGACAGGCGACACCAGACTGAGACTGACCCCGGCGTCGCAACTGCTCGCTTCTCCCGCGGTGACGGCAACCACCGCTGCGTTGACGCTGCCGCCGGCCAGCGTGGCATCAGCGGTCGTCTGGTACTGCTGTCCATCGGGCCGCTGCAGGAGCGTCCCGGTCGGCACCATCGCCCCGGCCGTTCCGGTCAGGGTGACGCTGCCGGTGGCCGGCGCCGCGGCCTTGCGCGTCACGCCCCAGATCGTCCCCCAGCGCTGCAGATATTCCTCCTCTGCGCTATCCGGGAAGACCTGTCGGGCGATCCAGTCCAGGAAGCCGTACAGCCCATGCGTTGCGCCCCCGATGACGTAGGACAGGACGTTGAGGTTGGAAAACGGCAGCCGGGCATCGGCGTCCGGCAGCCGGGCGTTGATGTCGGCAATGGCCCGGTCGATCAGTGTTCTCAGTGTCGGTCGTGCGAAGGGCATATCAGCTCCGTAGTTCTTTCCAGGCCAGTTCGTAGCGGTAGCGCGCCGGCTGTGCCTGGTTGCGTTCGATCTGGATGGCCAGCCCGATCATTCCGGTCTGCACGATCTCGGCATGCACCGTCACGCGCTTGGCAATGCCGTCCTCGACCAGCCAGGCCAGCGCCTCCTCGGCGTATTCCCGGGCGCGATTGACGACTTCCCGTAGTTGCTTCTCGCGCGAGAGCAGCCACAGCCGTGAGCCGATGCGCCGATTGCCGAGGGCGTCGCCCCACCAGCCACGGCGCGAGGCGGCCGCGTCAGGCAGGGCGTCGTCGGCCTCGGCGCGCCGGTCGGTGAATAGGCTGATCAGCACCGCTGTGTGCAGATCGGAGTCGGCCGACAGCGCGCCTCCGGAGACGGCGAAGTCGCCGCGGCAGGCTGCGGCATCGAAGAAGGTGGCAATGTCCATGGCTTACATCGTCTGGTTCGGTGGCTGGGTCGGGCCGCCCGCTGCGTTGTTCTCATTGTGGGTGTGCGAGTTGTAGCTCGCCCGCATCCCGGACATCGTCTTGCCGCCGCTGTCGCACTTGTCCTTGATGTCGCCGGTCACTTCCAGGAGCGGTGTCTCCATCCTGACCTTGGTGGCGGCCTTGAGGGTCACCACCGGCGCCGTCACTTCGACCTGCGCCCCGGCCGTGATGCGGACGATCTGCCCGCGGTTGAGGACGATACTGTCGCCTTCGTCGGTGTAGAGGCAGACCTCGCCCGGTTGCAGCCCGCTCTTGCGGTGGCGCCGGTCGTCGGTGGCGATGATCAGGCCATGGTCGCGGTTGCCGCCGACGAAGACGAGGACGCCTTCGGCGCCGGACAGCGGTACCGAGCTGAATCCGTATTGCTGGATCCGTTCGGCGCCGTCCTGGACTTCGTCAGCCAGGAGCTGCGCTTGCGCGGTCTGGATGGCGCCGCCGTCGTTGATCGCGGTCAGGATCGCGCGGCCGATCATCAGTTGCACCTTGCCGCGCAGACCTTCGGTGAGCTTCTGGATGGCGTCGATCATTTCCCGACCACCTTGAACTTTCCGGCAGCCGCGCCGCCCTGCGGCTCGGGGATTTCCGGCAGCAGCTCGAACGCCTTCTCGCCGACGAGCGTCAGCTCGCTCAGGCTGCCGCCTTCGTCGAGCCGAAACGAGATGCCCGCGATCAGCCACCACTCGTCGACGCGCATCCAGGGACAGACGACCTTGACGCGCTGGTTAGTTTTCCACAGCTCGCCGTTCTCCTGCCGCCATCCCTGCACCGTGACGGTGATTTTTCGGGCCTTGGCTTCGCGGTTGGCGGCTTCCCATTCGGCGCGCTGCTGGCAGCGCCGGCCGTCCGCCTGGGTCTCGGCAATCAGGATCAGCGGCCGGTAGCGGGCAATCTGGCTGCTGCCTGTCTGCGCGCCGCCGGCCCGGCTGACGCTGCCTTTGGGCTGCGCATGCGTGACGTCGAACTTGCCGGCATCGGCGGCGGCCATCTGCCCCTTGACCGTGATCTGGCTGTAGAGGTTGGCGTGGCTGTGCTCGAACTGGGCGCGGAGTATGTTCTCGCCGAACTTGAGCACGGTGGCGCAGTCGCCGCGCATTCCCGCGCGGGTGATGAGCAGCCCGCCTTCACCGTCGGAAACCAGCAGCACGCCCTCGCTGCGCGCGAGCTTGTCCAGGGTGCGGAAGACGCTCTCGCCGTTCTGGATCGCGCACTTCGGCAGCTTGCCGCCGACGCGAGGCGACTTCGGCGGGGTGCCCTGCTTGCCGACCTTCTTCTCCTGCGTCGAGAGCTTGCGTCCGACTGCGGTTTCGTCATGGACGGTGATGCCGTAGGGCGCGGTCAGCTTCTCGGCGATCTGCAGGAAGGTGAGCCCGGAGAAGGCAGACGACGGCGCCGAGCAGTCGACCAGGTCGCCGGTACGGTCCCGACCGCTGACCCTGATCTCGTGGCTGTTGGCGTCGTAGCTGACCGAAACGGCGTCGACGTAGCCGCAGATCACGACGTCGTCGCCGATCCGGAGCTCGCAGAATTCGCCGGGCGGGATGCTCCATTCCCGCGGCTGGTTGGGCCAGCGCTCGGTGATCGCCAGCTCGTAGGTGCCGGCGATCTGCTCCAGTCCAAGGCGAATGCCTACCGACTTCCAGCCGGCGAACACTTGCCCGCCGACCTTGAGCGTCAGGCGGTTGAGGTTGTCCATGTTCAGGTCACCAGTAAGACGGTCTGTCCAGCCGGCACGAAGCCGGGGTGGCGGACGCGGTTGCGCGCGATGATCTCGTCCTCACGCCCGGCGGCCAGCCAGTCGTCGCCGTAAAAGTCATGCGCGAGCACCAGCGACGGCCGCACCGCCTGGGGGAGCAGGCGCGTCAAGCGCGGCAGGCTGGGCGTGATCGTCGCGAAATGAGCCACGGCGTCGGTGCGCAACTGCACCAGGGCATCGCCCGCGGCCTGCCCGGTGCTTTCGGTCAGCAGGACCGCGTCGGCGCGGCTGACGATTTCGGATCGGGCGGCGCGGGCGTCGTCCAAGGTGGCCGGCTCGCTGCTCACGAGCTCCATGATCCGGCGCGCCGTGGCGGCCTGCCGGATCAGCCCGTCGAGCGCCGACCGATTGCTGTTCTGCGCGGTTCGTGCCGGCGTCTGCACGCCGCTCGCCACCTGCGGCAGGGCGAAGTCGAACAGGCCGAGCACGTTGCTGGTGTTGCGCACCAGGGCGAGCAGCCCCCGCGCCAATCTCTGTGGATTTCCCAGCGACGTCAGCAGGTTCTCCGGCAGCAGCGTGCTCAGCGGCGACAGCGGGTTGGCCCGGACCGACGCCAGGTTACCCAGCGACATCCCGGGCAGTCTGAGCGCGGCGTTGACCGAATCCAGCGCGTCCTGCACCACGAAGTCCGGCTGGCCGTCGATGCTGAAATCCTCGGCAAAGTCGGCAGCGAAGGCGGCGTCGCAGGTTTCGTACTGCGCAGCGAGCACCGCTTGAGTGTCGGTCGCCGCCTCGGGCTCCTGCTGCTGGCCCGCCTCGATGAAGGGGATGGTGATCCGCGCCAGGCCGCCGTGCTGCGTCGATTCCGTGATCTGGCATTCGCCGGCGACCACCACCTGCAGGGTGCCGTAGTACGGATGCACCAGTTGGCCGGCGCCGGATTCCTCGATCGCTGCAATCAGGGCGTCGCGCCCGTCCATGTAGTCGGCGCCGACGATCAAGGCCTCGACCTTGTACTCGCGCGCCTTGCGGCCCATGTCCTCCATGAACGGGATATCCCGCTGCGGGTACTCGTGCCGCGCCAGGCGCCTCCCCGCCGTCAGCGTCGCGGTATCGACCTTGAACGGCACCCCGCGAAAGGATGCCGGTCGGAGCTTGTCACGCCATGCCATGTCAGACTCCCGCCATCGCCAGACCGGCGGACACGTCGATGGTCGTGTTCTGCGATCCAGCGGCCAGTTCTTTCACTCGCGGCCGCCCTTCGGCGTCGATCACCAGGCGCACGGTGTTCGTGATGTCCTGCCGCTGCGCCTGGGCGGCTGCGGCTGCCGTGGTCACCGACTGCGCCCGGTCGGTGGCAAAGCTGAACTGGAAGTTCTTGAAGGCTTCCGGCATCAGGAATTCGGGCGTCAGGCTCTTGATGATGCCGATGATGCTGTTCGCGAGCGCCTGCCAGCTCTCCAGCCAGACCTGGATCAGTCCGTCGAAGAAGCCGACGTCGAACACCGACTTGATGCGCTCCCACGCACCGCTGACGTACTGGACGATGTTGTCCCAGTTCGTGTAGACGAGCACTCCAAGCCCGACGACGGCGGCGGCGAGGACGGCGAACGGGTTGGCGAGCATGACCGACCACAGGCCGGATAGCGCCTTCACGGCGAGCGGGATCACGCCGGTGAAGTTGCCGAGGATCCACGCTGCCTTGCCGATGGTGAAGGCAAGCTGGCCGGCGGCCATGATCAGCGGCGACATGATCCCCACGACCAGCAACAGGGTGCCGCCGGTCGGGCCGAGCAGGCCGTTGAGGATCTTGAAGGCGCCGCCGACTTTCTCGACGACGCCCCACAGGCCGATCATCATGTCCCGGCCGATGGCCAGGATGTCCGGCAGCTTCGCGAGAAAGGCGTCGAACTTCTGGTCGATCAGCGCGCGGTTGGCGACGATCCACTGCTGGATGCCCTGCACCGTCGCTTCGAGCGCATGGGCGAGCTTGAGCCCGAGCGCCGTCTTGATACCGTCGAGGGTGCGCTGCAGGCGCTTCCACGTCTTGTCGTAGTCGTCGGCCTGCTGCAGCTGCTCCTCGGACAGGAGCGAGCCGTCGGCGCGCATCTCCTCGAGGCGCTTGCGGTACTCGTCGGAGCCCTTGTTCATGACGTCCATGAACACGGTGCCGTTCTTGCCCATCAATTCGAGCAGAACGGCCTGCTTCGCCATGTCCTGCTCGGACCCCTTGAAGGCGTCGGCCATCTGTTCCATGACCTGCTCGGGGGACATCTTCTTCAGCTTCTCGATGCTGATGCCGACCCCGGCGAAGGCGGCGGCTTGTTCCTTGCCGCCGTGGATGGCTTCGTTGATGGCCTTGTTGAGCTTGCCCATCGCCGCCGCGGCGTCTTCGGTGCTGCCGCCGGCCTCTTCGACCATCGCGCCGTACACCTGCAGCGTGTTGGCGTGGATCTGGTAGCGCGCCGAGAGGTCGCCGATCTTGTCGGCAACGTCGACGGCGTGGTTGCCGGCCATGATGAGCGAGCCGACCGTTCCGGAATAGACGCCGCCGATGCCGATCATGGCGCTGCCCAGGCCAAGGATGGAGTCCTTGAGTCCGCCGACCGCTTTCTTGACGGCGCCCAGGCCGGTGGCGTCGTAGAGCTTGCCGAAGGCCTTGGAGAGATCTGCCGCCGGCTTGGTCAGCGCGTCCATGCGCGCGCCGATCTGGTTGAGGGTCGCGGTTGCCTTATCGACGGCGGCAATCACGATCTCTGTCTTGTTCTGCTGCGCCATGGCAGTTCCAGCCATAAAAAAACCCGCCTCGGGGGCGGGTTCGGTTGAATGTGGGGTGGAGTGGTGTGGATCAGGAGAACAGGGAGAAAAGCCCGTAGAAGAAGCGCCACAGCACTTTCACGATGTCCCACCCGATCCAGAGCAGGAAGCCGGAAAAGGCAAGGAGCGCGGCGAGCTGGAGGCCAGCCACGGCAAAGACACCGGCAGGAAGCGCGGTATCGAGTAGGGGACGGGGTTACCCCCGTCGCCCTCTCACACCACCGGACGTGCGGTTCCGCATCCGGCGGTTCATTGAATACACTGGAGTCGTCGCATCGTATCGAGCAGCGACACCAGCCCTAAGCGATCAAAGAAGGACTTC
>NZ_NHRX01000047.1 GCF_016653115.1 Rhodocyclus purpureus | reverse complement strand
GCTGGCCTGACAGTGCGCCTGCATCACGTCATCCCAGCTCACGCCCCCGTGCGAAAGAAACCGGTAGGCCGCGACCGTCTCGCTCCAGTTCTGGCACGCATTGGGGATGCTCGCACCGGGTTTAAGGGCCAGTCGCTCGGCCAGCAGCACCGCCCTGCGGTTGAGTCGCGCATCCCCCAGCTCCAAGGTCTCGAATTCTTCTGCTGCCCAGCTCACACCCGCGCTCCCGTCATGACAAAGCCGTCATCCTACAAGATGTGTATAACGGGATGGGGTATCCCGACGAAACCAGGTTGGCAAAAAATCATTTTGCATTAATTGGGGGCGTGTGCTCTACGTCCTGAACGAAGTTCCTGATGCGCTGGAAACCCGGACTGATCCAGCTTGACAATATGACTTACAATTCATTTCTGACCAAGGATTACGCGATGAAAAAGATCATGCTCACAGGCTTGTCTCCCGCAGTGACCGAGGAGAGTGTCAAGGCAGCCATGGAGAAGTTCGGCCCGGTGCTCAGTGTTGCAATCATCCGCGACGGAGAGCCGAATGCTCCTTGGGTGATCGTCGAAATGGACATCGGCGATGAGCAGGCTCATCAATTGACTTCGCGGGTGACGGACATCTGGAACGACGGAAAGATGCTCAATGCCCGCATTCTGCTGCATTGATCGTGCCCTACCGGCGTTGCGTGTTTGAAGCCTATCCTGCTGACGGGAGGCTGGCTGGAGTGGTGGTCTCGATTTCCTTCCCGCCACCTGACCTCCGTATCGTCCTGCCCGTCTCGGTCTGGCTGGCGGAGGCGCGTAGATGAGCGCCCGCCTCACCGTGTGCCACGAATGCGACGCGCTGCTGCAGGAAGTTCCGCAGGCAGAAGGGGGCGGAAACGCCATTTGTCCGCGCTGCGGAGCCGGGCTGTACAGGCTTGGGCCCGATAAGCTGCAGGTCCTGCTGGCGCTCAGTCTTTCCGCGCTCATCCTTCTGCTGCTCTCGAACCTGTTTCCCGTCGTGGGTCTGAACATCCAGGGGCATCAGGTCGAAACCACGGTCTTTGGCGCCGCGGGACAGCTCTGGCGCGACGACATGCCGGTCGTCGCAGGTCTGCTGTTGGCAACGACCGTGCTGATTCCGTTGATCGAGATGCTTGCGCTCGCCTGGATGCTGCTGCCCCTGTGCCTGGGACGGCGTCCGCCCGCCTTCGTGCTGCTTTTCCGGGGACTCAGGCTGGCGCAGCCGTGGGCGATGGTCGAGGTCTTCATCCTCGGTGTGCTGGTGTCGCTGGTCAAGCTCTCGCACCTGGCCGACGTTCTGCCAGGCACTGCCATCTGGTGCTTTGGCGCATTGATGCTGGTGTTGGCGGTGCTGAGTTCCTTGCTGGATCACCGCGTCCTCTGGCGGGCATGGGAGGCGGCACGATGAAATGGGTAAGCGCCGCGGATTGCGGGCTGGCCTTGTGCGAGGTGTGCGGGCGGGTGGAAAACGCGGCCGAACACGCCTGCTGTAGCCGTTGCCACGCCCCATTGCACCGGCGCAAGCCGCGCAGCATCGAGCGGAGCTGGGCGCTCCTGCTGGCCGCCTACGTGCTCTACCTGCCAGCCAACCTGCTGCCGATCATGGAAACGCGTTCGCTGTTCGGCGTGCAGCGGGATACGATCCTGAGTGGGGTCGCCTTCCTGTGGAATTCAGGCTCCTGGGCGCTGGCGCTTATCGTCTTCGTGGCCAGCGTTGTGGTGCCCTTGCTCAAGCTGCTGTCGCTGAGCCTGATCCTGGTCAGCGTGCAGCAGCGGAACGTGCAAGCCCGGCAATGTGCCCGCCTGTACCGGCTACTCGAAGTGATAGGGCGGTGGTCGATGCTCGATGTCTATGTCGTGGCCGTCCTGGTCGCGCTGGTCCAGGCCCAGTCCCTGGCCACCATAGCCGCCGGGCCCGGGGTGCTCGCCTTTGGCGCGGTCGTGGTGCTCAGCATGATGGCGACGATGGCTTTCGATCCGCGCCTGATCTGGGACGCCGCATCAACTCATGAACCTGTGGAAATGAATCGTGAATCCAAGCGAACCACCAAGACCTGACACTCTGCCCGCCGTTCGCGTGCTCCAGCGCCGGCGCTGGCAGCTCAGCATGATCTGGATCGTTCCCCTGCTGGCCGTCCTGGTCGGCATCGGGCTGGCGGTGCAGGCGATCAGCGCCCGCGGGCCGGAGGTCACCCTGCAGTTTTTCTCGGCCACAGGCCTCGAGGAAAACAAGACACGCGTCAAGTTCAAGGACGTCGAGGTGGGCACGGTCAAGAGCATCGCGCTCAATCCGGATCGCAAATCGGTGCGCGTCGTCGTGCAGATGGTCAAGGACGCCGAAGGACTGCTGGTGGCGGACAGTCGTTTCTGGGTCGTGCGCCCGCGGGTGGCGGCCGGCGGCGTCTCGGGCCTCGCCACGGTGCTCTCCGGCGCCTACATTGCGATCGACCCGGGCAAGTCGGACACGCCACAGCTTGCGTTCACCGGCCTGGAGGTACCGCCGCTGGTCACCTCGGAAACACCGGGGCGCCAGTACGTGCTGAGCGCCGACGAGCTCGGTTCTCTGGATATCGGCACGCCGGTGTATTTCCGGCGCATCCCGGTCGGCAAGGTGACCGGGTACGGCATGCGCGAAGACGGAAGCGGCGTGGACATACGCATTTTTGTCGACGCGCCCTACGACGACTTCGTGACGCAAGCTTCGCAGTTCTGGCACGCAAGCGGTGTGGACGTCTCGTTGAACTCCGATGGCGTCAAGATCGACATGCAGTCGCTGCTCAGCCTCGCCTTGGGCGGCATCGCCTTTTCATCGCCGACGGACGAAGAGGGCCAGCTTGGACGACAGGCGGAGGAGGACGCCTCCTTTGTCCTGCATGAGGACCGTGCGGCGGCGACGCGACAGCCCGAATCGCGGGTGGAAAAATACCTGCTGACCTTCAACGAATCGGTTCGCGGGCTGGCGGTGGGCGCCCCGGTGGATTTCCGGGGCCTGGTGGCCGGTGAGGTGTCCCGCATCGGCCTGGACGTGAGCAAGGACAGTGGCGACTTCGCGATGCAGGTCGAAGTCAGCCTGTATCCCGACCGCTTCGCGCGGCAGACCCGCAATTACTCGGGGGGCCAGGTGCCGGAGAAGGTTTCCCGGAAGATGCTGGAGAGGATGGTCGCGAAGGGCTTTCGCGCCCAGTTGCGTACCGGCAACGTCCTGACCGGCCAGCTCTACATCGCGCTCGACTTCTTTCCGAATGCCAAGGCCGGTCGCGTGGACTGGAGCAAGCGGCGGCCTGAACTGCCGGTACAGCCGGGAGTGCTGGATTCCCTCCAGGACCAATTGCTGACCCTCCTCGAGTCTCTGCGCCACACCTTGCAGCATGTCGATCAACTGGTGGTCAAACTGGATCGCGACGTCGTCCCCGATCTGGCGCCTACCCTGCGCGACGCCCGCAAGACGCTGGATGGTGCACAGCGCGTACTCGACACGGCGGACAAGCTGATGCTCAGCGACGCGCCCCTGCAACTGGAAATGCGCGACACCCTGCGCGAAGTCGGGAAAGCGGCGCAGGCGGTGCGCAACCTGGCCGAACTGCTGGAGAACCAACCCGAGGCCCTGCTGACCGGGCGCAAGAGGAGTGAAGAGTGATGCAGATCCGAATCATGTGCTTGATGGCGGGTGCGGCCGTACTGGCTGGCTGCGCCGCTTCACCGGCTCCCCGTCATTTCACCCTGAGCGAACGTCAGGCAGCGACCCTGCCGCAAGGCGTGACGCCGAGCATCGTGATCACCCAGACCACCCTGCCGGACCTGATCGACCGGCCACAACTGGTGCTTCGCCGTTCGGACAATCGTGTGAGCATCGACGAGACCCGACGCTGGGCGGAACCTCTACGGCGGGATATCCCGCGGGTGCTGGCCGACGAACTGGGACAGCGGCTCGATTCCGGCCGCGTGTTTTCCTTGCCGATCGATGGCCAGAACCTCGATGCGGACTTCCGACTGATACTGGACGTCCAGCGCCTCGAGGCCGTGGAAGGAGAGGGTGCTCAGGTGGATGTCGTGTGGCGCCTGCTACCGCGGCAGGGCACGCCGTCAATCGGACGCAGCGTGTTGCGCGAGGCGAGCGAATCGGACGATGCCGAGGCACTCGTTGCCGCACAGCGCCGCGCCATGAAAGCGGTTGCCGCCGATATCGCAGTGAAGGTATCGCAACTCATGGAAAAGAGGCCCTGACAGCATATCCGCAGCCGGTCTTCCCTGTGATGTCGAAGTTGCGGAGTGCGGAGGACGGCGACTTCGCCGTCGCCCTGCACGACTTGCCGGGGATCGAGGTCGATGCCGACGCGCATTACGGCGGGGCCTGAAGCATCGCGGCTGTTCCCCGTGCCGGCAAGCCGGTGGTCAATTGCTCTCACGCCTTGATCAGGGCTGATCTCCCGTTGTATTGCTTTCGGCATAATGTCGACGTAATTCGCGAGGCAAGCGAACGCTGATCTTTAGTGGCAACTATTTACTGCTGCCTGGTTCATTCCAAGCCAGGGGGCTGCCTGCCCGAGGAAAAGACAGTCCCTTGCTCTTGGCTTCAGCGCAGCCTGCGCACGCAGCGTCTCTTGACGTCCACCAGGAAACGCTCGCCGGCCTCGTTCTCGATCTCCAGTTCGTCACGGCCCAGCACCCGGGTCAGGGGGCGAAGTAAACCTCCCGCACATGCGCCTCCAGACCCGCTTGCACGGGCACGCTGTAGACCTTGAGCTCCCAAAGCTCTTGGCCGTTGGGCATGTCGAAGACCTGCAGGTAGTTCAGGTAGCCGAAGTCTTGGTCACGCGCCCTTGGAGCGCCATCCAGATCCTGCTGGTAGCGCAAGTCATCCCGTTCGACGGGTTTGACCTCGGGCGGAGGCAAGCGGCTGGATTCGGGTAGTGCGGATGAGATGGCAGTTTTCCTTGCCATAAAGGTGGAGGAGGGCGGGCCACCACCAGGTGAGGCGGCAAGAGCGGAAACGATACGGAGGGCAAAACCACAACATCCGATTTATGCCAAATTACTGAATGAGGCAGGAGTGGATCGCAAGTCCCGCAGTGGCTGGGCAAGGCCGAGCCGCATTCCTTCATCGGCAGCCACATCCTCGTCTCGGTGGGAGCTGAGACGTCTGTCGATCGTGGCGGCAGCACGCCCGCAGATGCGCTACGGAGTTGCCCTTGACATTGATGCATTATGCATGTTTAAGTATGCATGCATACAATGAAGGTGTGCGCCGACGGTCTGCTTGAGGCACGCAGTCAGTGTCGTTTCTGGGGGATGCATCGGCAAGCGGTGTTCCGTTCCTGCGCTTGCCGATGGCCGGGTCGATGACAAAGGGGGATTCGTGGTCGATATCGCCGAACTCGTTGCGGATGTCGCGGAGCAGCCGCCCTGCGGGCCGGACCTCGAGTACGACCCCGCGTTCCATGAGCTCGAACTTGCTGCGCTCGGGAAGCCCGAGCAGCAATTCGGCAGCACGCTGATCCCGGCCGAAGCACCTGCCTGGGAAGAAGTTCGCGACGCCGCGGTCAGCCTCCTCAAGCGCTCGAAGGACCTGCGCGTCGCCACGCTGCTCACGCGTGCGCTGTTGCACAGCGAAGGTTTCCCCGGGCTGCTGGAGGGACTGCAATTGATCCTGCAGTTGCTGCAACGCTTCTGGGAGGACGTTTACCCCCGACTCGACGCCGAGGAGGACAACGATCCGACCATGCGCCTGAACGCGCTGGCGCCGCTGGTCGATGCCGAGGCGCTGCTCAGGGACCTGCGCGATGCCTGGCTGGTGCGCTCGCGCCAGCATGGGCAGGTTCTGGTACGCGACGTCGAGGTGGCGCTGGGCAAGTTGCCGCCGCGCAGGAATGCCGAGGTGCCGAGCCAGCGCCAGATCGACAGCATCCTGGCCGCGGTCGCTGCCGAGGACCCCACTCCCTTGGCGCTGGTCGACCAGACGCGCGCTACGGCGAAGGAACTCGCGGATTTCCTCAACGACAAGGTCGGCGCCGGGCGCGCCCCCGACTTCAAGCCCTTGCTGACGATCCTGGCCTTGCTCGCGCATGCGGTGCAGGGCGCGCTCGGCGAGGCGACGCCGGTAGCCGCAGCCCCGGGCGGCGACAGCGAAGTGAATCCGGCCAGTGCAGTGGAGATGCCGATGAGTACTGGAATCCGCACGCGAGAGGATGCACTGCGCATGATCGACCAGGTGGTCGACTACTTCGAGCGCAACGAGCCGACCAACCCGGCGCCCTTGTTGATCAAACGGGCGAGGCGTCTGGTGAGCATGAGCTTCATCGACATCGTCAAGGAAATGGCGCCGGATGGTCTCAGGCAGATCGAGACGATCGCCGGTCCCGGACAGGAAAGCTGATCGTTCCAGGCAGCCCCTACAACCCGCGGCCGTTCGATCGGGTGGCCGCTGACCAAGGAGAACCAACGTGGTGACCAGCAGCCAGAAGTTCATCGCCCGCAATCGCGCGCCGCGCGTCCAGATCGAGTACGACGTCGAGCTCTATGGCGCCGAGAAGAAGATCCAGCTCCCCTTCGTCATGGGGGTTCTCTCCGACCTCTCGGGGAATCCTGCCGATCCGCTGCCGCCGGTTGCCGATCGCAAGTTCCTGGAGGTCGATGTCGACAACTTCGACAACCGCATGAAGGCGATGAAGCCCCGTGTCACCCTGCAGGTGCCGAACACCCTCACCGGCGAGGGCAACCTCAGTGTCGAGATCACCTTCGAGAGCATGGACGACTTCTCGCCGGCGGCAGTGGCGAGAAAGGTCGACGCCTTGAACAAGTTGCTCGAAGCGCGGCAGCAACTGTCGAACCTGATCACGTTCATGGACGGCAAGAGCGGCGCCGAGGAACTCATCGCCAAGGTGATCCAGGATCCGGCGCTGCTGCAGTCGCTGGCGCTTGCCGGAAAGCCGGAAGAGGCGAAGCCCGCCGGCGAAGGTGAGGCAGCGTGATCCCCCGGGTGGCTTAACGATTCAGGAGACGGCAATGGCAGAAGTTGAGAAAAAAACGCAGATCGCCGGTGTCACCTTCGAAGGGGACGAACTCGCTGCGCTGCTGCAGAAGGAGTTCAAGCCGAAGACCGATCAGGCGAGGAGCGCCGTCGAGACGGCCGTCCTCACCCTGGCGCAACAGGCCCTGCTCAATACGAAGATCATCAGTCCCGACGTGGTCAGGTCGATCGAGGCGATCATCGGCGAACTCGACCGCAAGCTCACCGAGCAGGTCAACCTGATCCTGCACCACCCCGACTTCCAGAAGCTCGAGGGTGCCTGGCGCGGACTGCATTACCTGATCAACAACACCGAGACCGACGAGATGTTGAAGATCCGGGTGATGAACATCGCGAAGAACGATCTGGCCAAGACGCTCAAGAAGTTCAAGGGGACGGCTTGGGACCAGAGCCCGCTGTTCAAGAAACTGTACGAAGAGGAATACGGCCAGTTCGGTGGCGAGCCCTTCGGCTGTCTGGTCGGCGACTATTATTTCGATCAGAGCCCACCCGACGTCGAGTTGCTCGGGGAGATGGCCAAGATCTCTGCCGCGGCGCACGTGCCCTTCATCGCTGGCGCCAGCCCGACCCTGATGCAGATGGATTCCTGGCAGGAACTGGCCAACCCGCGCGACCTGACCAAGATCTTCCTGACCCCCGAGTACGCCGCTTGGCGTTCGCTGCGCGAGTCCGACGACGCACGTTACCTCGGCCTCGCCATGCCGCGCTTCCTGTCGCGCCTGCCCTACGGCGCCAAGACCAGCCCGGTCGAGGAGTTCGACTTCGAGGAGGACACCGGCGCCGCCGACCACTCGCGCTACACCTGGTCGAATGCCGCTTACGCGATGGCGGTCAACATCAACCGCTCGTTCAAGCTCTACGGCTGGTGTTCTCGCATCCGCGGCATCGAATCGGGCGGGGCGGTCGAGGGCCTGCCGGTGCATACCTTCCCCACCGACGACGGCGGCGTGGACATGAAGTGCCCGACCGAGATCGCGATCTCCGACCGGCGCGAGGCGGAACTCGCGAAGAACGGCTTCATGCCGATCGTGCACCGCAAGAACTCGGACTTTGCCGCCTTCATCGGCGCCCAGTCGCTGCAGAAGCCGTTCGAGTACGACGACCCCGACGCCACCGCGAACGCCAACCTGGCGGCGCGCCTGCCTTACCTGTTCGCCTGCTGCCGCTTCGCGCACTACCTGAAGTGCATCGTTCGCGACAAGATCGGTTCGTTCAAGGAAAGGGAGGACATGCAGCGCTGGCTGCAGAAGTGGATCCTGAATTATGTAGACGGTGATCCCGCTCATTCCTCCGAGGAAACCAAGGCGCGCAAGCCGCTGGCGGCGGCCGAGGTGGTGGTCGAGGAGGTCGAAGGCAATCCCGGCTACTACACCTCGAAGTTCTTCCTGCGTCCGCACTACCAGCTCGAAGGGCTGACCGTGTCGCTGCGCCTGGTATCGAAGCTGCCCTCCGCCAAGGCCGCGTGAGTTCGCCGGGCCTGCGCCGGCGCGTGATGTTCAAACCAAGTCTGTCAACACCCTGTGCAAAGGAGATCCATCATGGCCGTAGATATGTTCCTCAAGCTGACCGACGTCAAGGGCGAGGCTCAGGACAAGAAACACAAGGACGAGATCGACGTGCTCGCCTGGAGTTGGGGAATGTCGCAATCGGGCACCATGCATACGGGCGGCGGTGGCGGTGGCGGCAAGGTCTCGGTCCAGGACGTTTCGGTCACCAAGTGGATCGACAAGTCGAGCACCGTGCTGGCCGCCTACTGCGCCAGTGGCAAGCAGTTCAAGGAAGGCGTGCTGACGGTGCGCAAGGCCGGCGGCGATGCGCCGCTTGAGTACTACATCCTGACCATGAAGGACGTCATCGTGACCTCGCTGTCCACGGGCGGCAGCGGTGGCGAGGACCGGCTGACCGAGAACGTCAGCCTCAACTTCGCCGAGTTCAAGGTCGCTTACCAGCCGCAGAAACCGGACGGTACCGCCGACGGTGGCGCGCTCGAGTTCGGCTGGGACATCGCGGCGAACGTGAAGGTCTAGGTGGATCGCCCGGCCGCAGCGGCCGGGCAGGGGGGCGGCGCTGAGCCGCCCTGCCATCATTCTGGCGGGGAAAAAACATGAATTTCGACGCCGAGGAAGCGCTGTGCACGGGGGACCCGCAGCGCGCGCTTGCCATCCTGCAGAGCGTGATCCGTGAGCAGCCCGGGGATGCCAAACTGCGCGTCTTCCTGTTCCAGTTGCTGTGCGTGCTCGGGCAGTGGGAGCGGGCTGCCGCTCAGCTCGAACTGTGCGCGCAGATGGATCCGGCGGCACTGCCGATGCGCGAGACCTACCACGACGCGATCGGCTGCGAGCGGCTGCGCGAAGACGTTTTCGCCGGCCTGCGCTCACCGCTGCTCTTCGGCGAGCCCGATGTCTGGGTTGCCCTGCTCGTCGAATCGCTGCTGCGCGCGGGCAGGGACGAGGCCACGGCAGCCGAACGCCTGCGCCAGGACGCGTTCGCGCAGGCGCCGATGAGCAGCGGCACGATCGACGGCGAAGCCTTCGACTGGATCGCCGACGCCGACATGCGCCTGGGGCCGGTCCTTGAAGCCGTCGTCAACGGCCGCTACTACTGGATTCCGTTCGCGCGGCTCGCGCGTATCGACGTCGAGGAGGCGACCGACCTGCGCGATGCGGTATGGGTGCCCGCGCATCTCGTCTTCAGCAACGGCGGGGAAACGCTGGCGCTGATTCCGACACGCTATCCGGGATCGCAGTCCTCGTCCGACGGGCTGCTCGCGCTGGCGCGCAAGACCGCTTGGGACGAAGTCACGCCAGGCGTCTTTCATGGCAGCGGACAGCGCGTCCTGGCGACCGACAGGGGCGAATATCCCCTGCTCGACGTCCGCCACATCGTCCTGGCCGCGAACCCTGGCGTTGGCGAGCGCCATGGCTGAACTTGCGGCCAGGGATCGTCTGCAACCGGCGCTGCTCGATCGCCTGACCGACGACGAACCGGACAGGAAGCTCGAGCCACGCGAGGCGCGCATCGTCTCGCGCCAGCGCCTGAAGCAGGCGGTGTTGCGCGATCTCGCCTGGCTGCTCAACGCGACGCGCCTCGTCGACGTCAAGGACTGGGATGCGCTGCCGCATGCGCAGAAGTCGGTCATCAACTTCGGCATGCCCGCGCTGTCGGGCGAACTGGCCTCGTCGCTCGACATCGGCGAACTCGAGCGTGCCATTCGCCGCGCGATCACCGATTTCGAAACGCGCATCGATGCTTCGAGCCTGCGCGTCGAGGCCGTCGATTCGGAGCTCGCGCTCGACCATCACAACCAGATTCAGGTGCGCATCTTCGGCAGGCTGTGGGCGCAACCCGCGCCGATCGAACTGATGCTGCGCACCGTCGTCGATCTCGAGAGCGGGCAGGTCGAGATCGACGACCTCGGACGCTGAAGCATGGACCCGCGGCTGCTGCGTTACTACAACCAGGAACTGCAGCACGTGCGCGAGATGGGCGCCGAGTTTGCGCGCCAGTTTCCGAAGATCGCGGCGCGCCTCGGGATCGACGGGATCGAGGTGTCCGACCCCTACGTCGAGCGCCTGCTCGAAGGCTTCGCGTTCCTCACCGCCCGCGTCCAGCTCAAGCTCGACGCCGAGTTTCCGCGCTTCACCGAGCGCCTGCTGCAGATCGTCCATCCGCAGTTCCTCGCACCGACGCCGTCGATGCTGATCGCGCAGTTCCGCCCGGACATGAACGACGGCAACCTGGCGCAGGGCTTCTGCATTCCACGTGGCAGCAGCCTGCACGGCCTGCTCGGTAAGGGCGAGGCGACAGCCTGCGAGTTCCGTACCGCGCACGAGGTGCGCCTCTCGCCGCTGGAAGTCGTCGCCGCGAGCTATTTCTCGTATGCGCCCGACCTGCCGCTGCCGCCGGAGGGCGCGCGCATCCGCGGCGGACTGCGCCTGCGGCTCAGAGCCGGCGCCGGCCTCAATATTGCCGACCTCAGGCTCGAACGCCTGAGCATCCATTTCGGCGGCAGCGACGAGACGGCGCTGAAGCTGCATGAACTCGCGCTCGGCGCCTGCACCGGCATGCTCGTCCTGCCGGTGCAGCGACCCGCCCCCTGGCATCAGTTCCTTGCCCCCGGGGACGTCCGCCCGATCGGCTTTGGCGACGACGAGGCGCTGCTGCCGGTGAGCCTGCGCGGTTTCCAGGGCTATCGCCTGCTGCACGAGTACTTCGCCTTCCCGCAACGCTTCTGTTTCGTCGAGTTGCACGGGCTGGCGTCGCCGGCGGCGCGCTGCGCCGGCAGCGAGATCGAGATCGTGCTGCTCTTTTCGCGTGGCGACGCTGCGCTGGAAAGTGTCGTCAGCGCGGCCAACGTGCAGCTCTTCTGCACGCCGGCGATCAACCTCTTCAGCAGACGCGCCGACCGGATCCAGGTCGGCGAAGGCAGCCATGAATACCACGTCGTCGTCGACCGGACGCGGCCGATGGATTTCGAGATTCACGACATCGAGTCGGTGACGGGCTACGGCGCGGGCGGCGTCGAGGGTCAGCGCGAGTTCCTTCCCCTGTACGCGGCCTTCCACTGCGAGTCGTCTGCGCACCCTGCCTACTACACCCTGCAACGCGAGCCGCGCCTGCTCAGCGCCGGGCAGCAGCGTCACGGCACGCGCTCGAGCTACGTCGGCAGTGAGGTGTTCATTGCGCTGGTCGATCCGGAGGATGCGCCTTACTCCGCCGAACTGCGCCAATTGTCGGTGAATGTGCTGTGCACGAATCGCGACCTGCCGCTGCAGATGCCGGTCGGCGTCGGCAAGACCGACCTCGTCCTCGACGCCGCGGCGCCGCTCAGTGCCGTGCGCGTGCTCAAGGGGCCTTCGCGGCCGATCTCCTCGCTGCGCGAGGGCAGCATGGCCTGGCAGTGCATCAACCATCTGTCGCTGAACTACCTGTCGCTGCTCAACGAGGATGCGGGCAAGGGCGCCGCCGCGCTGCGCGAGATGCTCTCGCTCTACGTACCGGGCAGCGAGCATGCGAGCTTGCGACAGATCGAGGGCGTGAAGTCGGTCAGGGTGCGTCCCTTGGTGCGCCGTTTTCCGCTGCCGGGCCCGGTCACCTTCGGGCGCGGGCTCGAGGTCGAGCTCGAAGTCGACGAGATGGCGTTCCAGGGCGCCAGCCCCTTTCTGTTCGGGGCGGTGATGGAGCGCTTCTTCAGCCGCTACGTGTCGGTCAATTCCTTCACCGAGACCGTGCTGCGTTCGGGCGGTCGCGGTGAAATCATGCGCTGGGTGCCACGATGCGGGAACCGGCAGATCATCTAGGCTTCCTGCGCGAGCTCGAGGAGAAGCCGTATCGACACGACTTCTACGCGAGCCTGCGCCGCATCGAGTGCCTGTTCCCGGAGCGACCGCGTCTCGGCGAGGCGCTGCGTCCGGGCGACGAAGCCCTGCGCCTGGCACAGGAAGCCGCGCTGAGTTTCGCACCGGCGGCGATCGCCGCCTTCGAGCCGGCCAGTGGCGAGCGTCCCGCGCGCCTCGTGCAACGCATTTTCGGACTGCTCGGTCCGAACGGCCCCTTGCCGCTGCACCTCACCGAATACGTGCGCGAGCGTCTGCTGCACCATGGCGACGCGAGCCTGTCGCGCTTCCTCGACCTCTTCCACCATCGCCTGCTCGAACTCTTCTACCGTTCCTGGGCGCAGGCGCAGCCGACGGTCAGCCTCGACCGGCCGGGACAGGACCGCTTTTCCATGCGGGTCGGCGCACTGATCGGCATCGGCAACGAAACCCTGCGTGGCCGCGATGCGGCCGGCGATTTCGTCAAGCTCTTCCACTGCGGCCTGCTCGCGCCGCAGGTGCGCAACGCCGATGGTCTCACGGCGCTGCTCACCGCCTACTTCCGCCTGCCGGTGCAGGTCGAGCAGTTCGTCGGCCACTGGCTCGGCCTGCCCGCGTCGGAGCGGACGCGACTGGGCGCCGTGGGTCCCGGCGCGCAGCTCGGCGTCGGCGTCGTCCTCGGTGCCCGCGTCTGGGACCGGCAGCACCGCTTCCGCCTGCAGCTGGGGCCGCTGAGCCTGGCGCAGTACGAGGCCTTCCTTCCGGGCGGGAGCGCCCTGCCGCGGCTCGTTGCCTTGGTGCGCCAGTATCTCTGCTGCGAACTCGACTGGGATGCACGCCTCGTCCTCAAGCAGGCCGAAGTTCCGCGGCTGCGCCTGGGGGGCAGCGAGCGGCTCGGCTGGACTTCGTGGCTCGGCCAGCGCCGGCGTCCGCTCGATGCCGGGGACCTCACCCTGCCTGCCGAGCAGGTACTGGCGCGGCGCCTTCATCAGCCTCCCTCCGCGCGCGCGGACGGGCACAACAAGGAGCGCAAAGATGAGTGAGATAAGCCGTGTCGCCTTGTTCGGCAAGCTGAACCGGGTTGCCTACAAGGCAGTCGAGGGAGCGACCGTGTTCTGCAAGCTGCGCGGCAATCCCTACGTCGAGCTGGAGCACTGGGTGATGCAGATCGTGCAGACGCAGGACTCGGACTGGCATCGCATCATCCGCCACTATCAGCTCGACGTTGCGGTGCTGGCCAGCGACATCACCGCCGCGCTCGACCGCCTGCCGCGCGGGGCGAGCTCGATCAGCGACCTCTCCGATAACGTCAGCAACGCGGTCGAGCGCGGCTGGGTCTATGGCTCGCTGCTCTACGGCGACAGCTCGGTGCGTACCGGCTACCTGCTGCTCGGCATGCTGAAGACCAGCTACCTGCGCAACGCGCTGTACGCGATCTCGCGCCAGTTCGAGCGGGTCAAGCCCGACGACCTGTCCGACTCGCTGCTGCAGATCGTCGCCGGATCGCCCGAGGACGGCGCCGCGGCCGGGGCAGCGGCCGAGCCGGGCGAAGCCAGCGGCGCGATGACGCCGGCGCAACTGGGTAGGCAGGAGGCGCTGCAGAGGTTCTCGATCGACCTGACCGAGCGGGCGCGCAAGGGCGAGATCGACCCCGTGCGCGGCCGCGACGAGGAGATCCGCCAGATCATCGACATCCTGATGCGGCGCCGGCAGAACAACCCGATCATCACCGGCGAGGCCGGGGTCGGCAAGACGGCGGTGGTCGAGGGCTTCGCGCTGCGCATCGTGCGTGGCGACGTGCCGCCGCTGCTCAGGTCGGTCAAGCTGCTGACCCTCGACGTCGGCCTGCTGCAGGCCGGCGCCAGCATGAAGGGCGAGTTCGAGCAGCGCCTGCGCCAGGTCATCGACGAGGTGCAGGCGAGCCCGAAGCCGATCATCCTGTTCATCGACGAGATCCATACCCTGGTCGGTGCGGGTGGCGCCGCCGGCACCGGTGACGCCGCCAACCTGCTGAAACCGGCGCTGGCGCGCGGCAACCTGCGCACCATCGGCGCGACGACTTGGGCCGAATACAAGAAGTACATCGAGAAGGACCCCGCGCTGACGCGCCGCTTCCAGATGATCCAGGTGCTGGAACCGGACGAGGCGAAGGCGACCTTGATGCTGCGCGGCGTCGCCAGCGTCCTCGAGAAGCACCACCGCGTGCAGTTGCTCGACGAGGCGATGGAAGCGGCGGTGAAGCTTTCGCATCGCTACATTCCGGCGCGGCAGCTGCCCGACAAGGCGGTGAGCCTGCTCGACACCGCCTGTGCGCGGGTCGCGGTCAGCCAGCATGCGACGCCACCCGAGGTCGAGGACTGCCAGCGGCGCATCGAGGCGCTCGACACCGAGATCGAGATCATCGCGCGCGAGCAGCTGGTCGGCATCGAGGTCGGCAACCGCGGCAGCGAGGCGGAGGCGAGACGCGCTGCCGAACGCGAGCGGCTTGGCCTTCTCGAGGCGCGCTGGCAGGAAGAGAAGGGACTGGTCGACGAGGTGCTCGAATTGCGCGCGAAGCTGCGCGCCGCCGCCAGCGTGGCCGGGCAGGCGGGGGAGGGCGAGCCAGCCGGCGGCGATGATGCGACAGCTGTGGCGCCGGTCGCGGAGGCTGTCGGCGAAGCCGTCACGCCGGCAGGCACCGGGACCGGCACGGCGGCGCCCGCAGCTCCGGGTGGCGTGGCGGCGCCTGCTGCCGCCGAGGAGGTCACGACCGCGCAGGAAACGCGGGCGGAGCTGCTCGCCCGCCTGCAGGTCCTGCAGGAGCAACTGCGCACGCTGCAGGGAGCGACCCCCCTGATCATGCCGACCGTCGATGCGCAGACGGTGGCCAGCGTGGTCGCCGACTGGACCGGCATCCCGGTCGGGCGCATGGTCAAGAACGAGATCGATGCGGTGCTGCATCTCGCCGACAGCCTCGAACAGCGGATCATCGGCCAGCGCCATGCACTGGAGATGATCGCCCGGCGCATCCAGACTTCGCGCGCGCGTCTCGACAATCCGAACAAGCCGATCGGCGTGTTCATGCTCGCCGGCAGTTCCGGGGTGGGCAAGACCGAGACCGCGCTGGCGCTGGCCGAAGCGCTCTACGGCGGCGAGCAGAACGTCATCACCATCAACATGAGCGAGTTCCAGGAGCCTCATACAGTGTCGACGCTGAAGGGCGCACCTCCGGGTTACGTCGGCTACGGCGAAGGCGGCGTGCTGACCGAGGCGGTGCGCCGCCGCCCGTACTCGGTGGTCCTGCTCGACGAGATGGAGAAGGCGCACAAGGACGTGCATGAACTCTTCTTCCAGGTGTTCGACAAGGGCTGGATGGAGGATGGCGAGGGGCGCGTGATCAACTTCAAGAACACGCTGATCCTGATCACCACCAACGTCGGCACCGAGCTGATCATGAACCTGTGCCAGGACCCGGATCTGATGCCGAGCCCGGAAGCAATCGCCCATGCGCTGCGCGATCCACTGCTCAAGGTCTTTCCGCCGGCCTTGCTCGGTCGCCTCGTGGTCATCCCCTACTTCCCGCTCAACGACAAGATCATCGCCGCGATCGCCCGCCTGCAGCTGAAGCGCATCGCGCGGCGCATCGACGACAACTACCGGCTGCCCTTCGGCTACGGGGAGGACGTGATCAAGCTGATCGTCAGCCGCTGCACCGAGGTCGAGAGCGGGGCGCGCGTCATCGACACCATCCTCACCAACACCATGTTGCCGCGCATCAGCCAGGAGTTCCTGCAGCGCATGCTCGCGGGCAAGCCGATCGACGGCGTCTGGGTCGATGTCGACAACGACGATTTCCGCTATCGCTTCGACCAGCCCGCCGCTGGAGGTGCCGCATGAACCCGGTCGCCACTGACACGCAGCGTGCGTCCCGGCAAATGCCGCTGCCGGAGACGGCCGAGGGCGAGGTCCTGCTCGCGCACGCCGAGGTCATGCAGCACGCGCAAGACGCGCATCGCAAGGGCCTCCTCGATCTCGCCGAGGGCCTCTACCATGCGCTGCTCGCGGCACGACCCGACGACGTCGATGCCCTGCATTTCCTCGGTGTTCTCAGGCACCAGCGCCGTGACAGCGTGGCAGCGGTAGACCTGATCCGGCGGGCACTCGAACTGGCGCCTGCCGAACCGGGGATCTGGAACAACCTCGGCAACGTCCTGCTCGAGAGCCGGCGCGTCGACGAGGCAATCGAAGCCTACGCCCGTTGCCTCGCACTGGTCCCCGGCTTTGCCGAGGCGCACAACAACATCGGCACCATTCACCGCAACCGCGGCGAATGGGAAGCGGCCGAAGCCGCCTACCGGCGCGCGCTCGAACTACAGCCGGAGCGCGCCGACACCTGGCACAACCTCGCCAACCTGATGCTGGCGCAGCGCCGGTTGCGCGAAGCCGTGAGCTACGGCTGCCGGGCGGTGACGCTCAAGCCCGACCACGCCCCGTCGCGCAAGCTGCTCGGCCTCGCCCACGCGACGCTCGGCGAGTTCGACAAGGCGGCGGCGGTCTACCGCGAGTGGCTGGCCGAGGAGCCCGACAACCCGGTCGCGCGGCATCACCTGGCCGCCTGCACCGGCGAGTCGGTTCCCGGGCGGGCGGCCGACAGTTACGTCGAGAAGACCTTCGACGAGTTCGCGCAAAGCTTCGACGCCAAGCTCGAACAACTGCAGTACCGCGCGCCCGATCTCATCGGCAGTGCCCTGGCTGCCGCTTGCGCTGCCGCCGCCGGCAGGCTCGACATCCTCGACGCCGGTTGCGGCACCGGCCTGTGCGGACCGATCGTGCGTGCGCATGCGCGCGAGCTGACCGGCGTCGATCTGTCGGCCGGCATGTTGCAGCGTGCGCAACTGCGCGGCGTCTACGATCGGCTGCACAAGGCCGAGCTGACGCATTACCTGTCGGCGCATGAAGAGCGCTGGGACGTCGTCCTCTCTGCCGACACGCTCTGTTACTTCGGCGACCTCGAGGGCGTGTTCTTCGCTGCCCTCGGCGCACTGCGGGCGGGCGGCTGGCTGCTGTTCACCGTCGAGGCGCTCACGGAGGCGAGCGAGGACCCTTTCCGCCTGCAGGCGAATGGCCGCTACGTGCATGCGTGCGATTACGTCCTGAGGGCGCTGGCCGGCGCCGGCTTCGAGGAGGCCACGATTGCCAGCGAGGTCTTGCGCAAGGAATGCGGCGAGCCAGTCGCCGGCTGGGTGGTCGTTGCACGCAAGCCGGCCGGCAGCAGGCACTGATGTCCGGGATTCTGGCCATGCGTGCTGTCCTGGCGGAATCTTCTCTGCGTCAGATGAAAGGGGGCTCAGCGTGGAACGCGTAATCGAGATCACGACCCCGCTCGGCAAGGGCGTGCTGCTGTTCCACTCACTCAGCGCCCGTGAAGAGCTGGGACGGCTGTTCGAATTCCGGATCGATGTGCTCAGCGAAAGGGGCGACATCGATCCGGACAAGCTGCTCGGCCGGAACGTCACCGTCAGCCTCCAGTTGCTCGACGGGGCTATCCGCCATTTCGACGCCTGCGTCACGCGCTTCGCCTGTGTCGGCATCGACGGCGCCCACCTGCGCTACCGGATCACCGGCCGCCCCTGGTTGTGGTTCCTCACGCGCAGCGCCGACTGTCGCATCTTCCAGAACAAGTCGGTACCTGACATCCTCAAGGAAGTCTTTTCCCGCTATGGCTGCGCCGTGTTCGCGCTCGACCGGCTGACCGGTAGCTACCTGCCGCGCGAATACTGCGTCCAGTATCGCGAGACGGATTTCAACTTCGTCAGTCGTTTGATGGAGGAGGAGGGAATCCACTACTGGTTTGCCCATGGCGAAGGCAGGCATACGCTGGTCCTCGCCGACTCGCCGGGCGCACACGATTCCTTCCCCGGTCACGAAGAGATTCCCTTCGTTCCCGAGGACACTGCGCTGTGGGCCGAGCGGGAGTGCATCTCGCAGTGGGGATTCTCGTGGGAAGTCCAGCCTGGGGCCTACGCACTCGACGACTTCGACTTCGAGAAGCCGGGTGTCGAGCTGCTGCAGCAGACGCAGCACGCGCGCCCGTGGGCCGAGTCGGCGCACGCCATCTACGACTATCCGGGCGAGTACCGGAGCAAGCGCGAGGGGGAGAACAGCGTCCGCATCCGCCTCGAAGAACTGCAGGCGCAGGTGCGGCTGATCGAGGGCGGCGGCAACGCGCGCGGCGTCGCCGTCGGCCACATCTTCAGGCTCTCCGGCCATCGCCGCGAGGACCAGAACCGCAAGTACCTGATCAGCGCCAGCCATATCGAGGCAGCCGCGAACGCGTACGCGTCGGCTCCAGGACAGGGCGCAAGCTACCACTGCCGCTTCAACTGCATCGCCAGCGATGTGCCTTTCCGCACCCCGCGCAACACCCCCAAACCCGTCGTGCATGGCCTGCAGACGGCGATCGTCGTCGGTCCTGCCGGCGAGGAAATCCACACTGACAAGTACGGACGCGTGAAGGTGCATTTCCACTGGGACCGCCAGGGCAGGTCGGACGAAAACGATTCGTGCTGGATCCGTGTCGCTTATCCGTGGGCGGGCAAGAACTTCGGCATGATGAGCACGCCCCGCATCGGCCACGAAGTGCTGGTCGAATTCCTCGAAGGCGACCCCGATCGCCCGCTCATCACGGGGTCCGTCTACAACGCCGAACAGATGCCGCCGTGGGATCTGCCCGGCAGGAAGACGCAGAGCGGGATCCGCAGCCACAGCACGAGGGAAGGCGCACCCGCCAACTTCAACGAGATCCGCTTCGAGGATGAGAAGGGAAAAGAAGAAGTCTATGTGCACGCCGAGCAGGACATGAACGTCGTCGTCGAGAACAGCGCGACGCTGAAGGTCGGCTTCGACAAGAAGGCCCCTGGCAGCCAGACCATAGACATCTACCAGGACCGCACGACGACGCTGGCCGAGGGCAACGACCATTTGCAGATCAGGAAGGGCAACCAGTCGACCAGGATCGACGCCGGCAGCAGTACGACCGAGGCCATGCAGGCGATCGAGCTCAAGGTCGGACAGAGCAGCATCAGGATCGACCCGCAGGGCGTCACGATCAAGGGACTGGTGGTGAAGATCGAAGGCACGCTCACTGCCGACCTCAAGTCGGCGATGACCAGCATCGACGGCAGCGGCATGGTCAAGCTCAAGGGCGGGATCGTGACGATCAACTGACGATCAACTGACGATCGCTGCGGACGAGGATGGCGATGATGAGACAGAATGAACTGACGAAGGTCACGGCCGAGCTGGCTGCGGTGATCTGTGCCGACATCGAACTCGGCGAAGAGGCGCGTGCACTGCTGATCCCCGCAATGACGCCGGCGGCGTTCCTGCAGCGCTTGATCGAGAAGCAGCTCTTCGTCGATGCGATCAAGTTCATCGCGCGCGCATTGCCCAAGCGCGAAGCCAGCTGGTGGGCCTGCCTGTGCGCGCACAGCGTGCTCGCCGTGAAGCCGGACCCGAAGGCGTCCAGGGCGCTGGAGCTGGCCGGGAAGTGGGTGTACCAGCCGAGCGAGGAAAACCGGCGCCTGACCTACCAGGCGGCTGAGGCGACCGGGTTCGCGCATCCGGCGAGTTGGGCAGCGATGGCCGCTTACTGGAGCGGTGGGAGTCTGGCGCCTGCCGAGGCCCCTCCGGTTCCGCCTGCGGACAAGCTCACCGCGCAGGCCGTTGCCGGGGCGGTCATGCTCGCGGCGGTGCACGGCGAGCCGGAAAAGGCCGCAGAGAAATACAGGCGGTTTCTCGAGCAGGGCATCGACATCGCCTGTGGTGGCAATGGGCGCGTGCAGGACGCGTCGGCCTAGGAGGGGCGGGATCCATGGCCATGCACGTGTGTACGGGCGCCATCCTGCAATGCAGCTGCGGTGCTGCGCCGAGTCCATTGCAGGTGCCTCCCGCGAACAGGATGCTCAGCGGCAATGTGCCGGCGGCGAACATCATGGACCACAAGCCCTTGCTCAACATCCTGCCGTTCGCCGTGTGCACCAGTCCGGCCAACCCGGCGGTTGCCGCGGCAACCGCGGCTGCGCTCGGCGTGCTGACGCCGATGCCTTGCCTGCCGGCGACCGCGACCCCCTGGTTTCCCGGCGTGCCGAACGTCCTGCTCGGCAGCATGCCGGCGCTGGATGACCGCTCGAAGCTCGCCTGCAACTGGGGAGGGGTGATCTCGGTGCTCTACCCGGGGCAGGCCCGGGAAATGATGGCGTGACCCGTCAAGCGTGATTTCCGGCGGCGGGGCTGGTATTCCGATGGCAAAAAGACTATTGATATAGCATGGATCGGAGGAAAGGGCTTTCCATGCAACGCCTGACGGAAATCAGCACACCGCTCGGCAAGGACATCCTGCTGTTCCATTCGCTCAGCGCCCGCGAAGAACTCGGGCGCCTGTTCGAATACCGCATCAGCGTGTTGAGCATGCGCAACGACGTCGATCCCGGCAAGCTGCTCGGGAAGAACGTGACGGTCAAGCTGGCGCTGGCCGATGGTGCGATCCGTCATTTCGATTGCTGCGTGACGCGCTTCGCCTTCGTCGGCATGCTCGGGGCTTACCTGCGCTACGAGATCGTCGGCTACCCCTGGCTGTGGTTCCTGACGCGCAGTGCCGACTGCCGCATCTTCCAGAACAAGAAGGTCCCCGACATCATTCAGGACATCTTCGCCAAGTACGCCAACGCCGTCTTCAAGCTCGACAAGCTGACCGGTACGTATCGCACTTGGGAGTATTGCGTGCAGTACCGGGAGAGCGACTTCAACTTCGTCAGCCGGCTGCTGGAGCAGGAGGGCATTTACTACTATTTCACGCACGAGGACGGCAAGCACACGCTGGTGCTCGCCGACTCGCCTGGGGTGCATGACCCGTTCCCCGGCTATGACGAAATCCCCTTCATCCATGGCGAGCGCGTGCAGCGTGTCGAGCAGGAGCATCTCTGGGACTGGGGTTTTTCCTGGGAGGTGCAGCCCGGCGCCTACGTGATCGACGACTTCGACTTCAAGAAACCGGCGGTCGAGTTGTTGCAGCAGACCGAGCAGGAGCGCAGCTTCGCCGAGTCGGGGCACGAGATATACGACTATCCGGGCGAGTACGAGGCGGCGGCCGACGGCGACAACTACGTGCGCATCCGTCTTGAGGAGTTGCAGGCACAGGTGCAATCCGTGCAGGGAACCGGCAACGCTCGCGGCATCGCGGTCGGCAGTGTCTTCCGCCTCAGCGGCCAGCCGCGCGAGGACCAGAACCGCAGCTACCTGGTGACCGCCGCGAGCTTCAACTGCACTTCAAACCTTTACCAGACGACGCCGGAGGCGAGCGAGAACTTCACTGTGAGTTTCACCTGCATCAACAGCGACGCCCAGTTCCGCACCTCACGCATCACCCCGAAGCCGATCGTCCAGGGACTGCAGACCGCGATCGTCGTCGGCCCGGCCGGCGACGAGATCTATACGGACCAGTACGGCCGCGTGAAGCTTCACTTCCACTGGGACCGGCACGGCAAGGACGACGAGAACGCCTCGTGCTGGATCCGCGTTGCCCATCCTTGGGCGGGAAAGAACTTCGGCATGGTCGCGGTGCCGCGCATCGGCCAGGAAGTGCTGGTCGAATTCCTCGAAGGCGACCCCGACCGCCCACTGATCTCGGGGCGTGTATACAACGCCGACCAGATGCCGCCCTGGGCGCTTCCCGCCAACAAGACGCAGACTGGCGCGCTCACCCGTTCGTCGCTCGGCGGCAGCGCGGCCAACGCCAACGCGATTCGCTTCGAGGACAAGAAGGGCAGCGAGCAGTTGTGGATCCACGCCGAGAAGAACCAGGACATCGAGGTCGAAAACGACGAGACGCACTGGGTCGGCCACGATCGCAGCAAGACGATCGACCACGACGAGACGACAGAGGTCAAGCACGACCGCACCGAGACGGTCGACAACGACGAAACGATCACGATCCACAACTGCCGCAGCGAGCGCGTCGATGTGAACGAAAAGATATCGATCGGCGCCAACCGCAACGAGGACGTCGGCGTGAACGAAACGATCGCCATCGGCGCCAACCGCAGCATCAGCGTCGGCGCCAATGAAACCGCGACGGTGGCACTGCAGCGAACACACAGCGTCGGCGTGAACGAGACGATCGCGGTCGGCGCGGCGCAGGAAATCGCGATCGGCGCCTATCAGACGGTGAACGTCGGTGCGAATCAGGACGTCAATGTCGGCGCGGCGCGTTCGGTGAATACCGGCGCCAACCTCAGTACCACGGTCGGCGCGGACGAATCGCGCAGCGTGACCGGTGCTCGCAGCACCGACATCGGCAAGGACGATGCGCTGAAGGTCGGCAAGAACTTGGTCATCGACGCCGGCGATTCGGTCACGATCAAGACCGGTAGCGCCAGCATCAGCATGAAGAAGGACGGCACCATCGTCATCAAGGGCAAGGACATCACGGTCGACGGCTCGGGCAAGATCAACGTCAAGGCCAGCGGCAACATCGTGATGAAGGGTTCGAAAATCCTGCAGAACTAGCGGAGCCGGAAATGAGCGGAAGAGACGCGATCGAAAAGGGCGCGGCGGCGAGCGTGCAGGAGGAGGGCGCTGATCTGTTGCGTCCGCTTCTCCACTCGGCGCCGCCGGATGCAGGCGAGACGCCCGCGCGCATCGCCGGGGTGCTGATCGGCGAATTGCTGGCCCTCGCCGACGAAGGCCGCACGCCGCTGGTCATCTATCCGGGGCAGCCAGGAACCGCAGCACTTGCTGCGCGCAGCGTCGTCGACCTGCATGGCGCGCATATCGGCAAGTCGATGCTGCTGATGTTCGAAGGCGGCGACCCGTCGCGTCCGATCGTTATCGGCGTCCTGCGCGAAGGCGAGGGCTGGCCGCTTCCCGAGCGCCCCGGACAGGTCGAGGTCGATGTCGACGGCGAACGCATGCTGGTCAGTGCCAAGGAACAGCTCGTTTTGCGCTGCGGCAAGGCCAGCGTGACGCTGACCAAAGCCGGTAAGGTGCTGATCCAGGGCTCCTACGTGTCGAGCCGTTCGACCGGGGTCAATCGGATCAAGGGCGGCAGCGTCCAGCTCAACTGAGCAGGCGACGCGAGACAACTTCTGGCCGGATGGGCGGAACTCATGGAACTGATCAACGCCACACGCATGGTCGCCGCTTACACGATGGGCGTCGAGCCCTCCGGCCGTGAATCGCTGGTGGTCGTCGTCAAGGGGACCTTCCGCCTGCCGAAGGACGGCGAAGACGTACGTCTGCATGAGAAACAAGTGCCGCTGGTGATGGCCGACACCTTTACCGGCGAGCCCGGTTTCTCGGCGCCGCAATACGAGGTCGACTTTGCACCGAAGAAGCCTCGCTGCGACGTGATCCTGCTCGGCAGCGCCCACGCTCCGGATGGCCGCCCGTGTACGCGGGTATCGGTCGCCATGCGCGTCGGCAGCATTACGAAAACCTTCGCGGTGGTCGGCGACCGGCACTGGAACGCGAGTGCAGTGGGAATCCGCGCGAGCCAGCCCGAGCCGTTCCTGATCAAGCCGATTTCCTACGACGTGGCCTTCGGCGGTGTCGACAATGAACATGAGGATTTCGCCAAACACGGTGCTTACATGCGCAATCCGGTCGGACGTGGGTACCGCCTCCAACTGAAGAGAGAGTGGGTCGATGGCAGGCCCTTGCCGAACACCGAAGAGCTGGAGCGACCGGTCGAACGTCCGGACGGCGACTATGCGCCAATGGCCTTCGGTCCGCTCGGTCGCAACTGGGAACCGCGCTACCGCTATACGGGCACCTATGATCAGGACTGGCTGGACAGCATCTTTCCCTTCCTGCCGCCCGACTTCGACGAGCGCTACTACCAGTCGGCGCCGATCGACCAGCAACTGACCATCCCCATCGGCGGTCCGGAAGTGTCGATGCTCAATCTGACGGTCGACGGCGTGCGCAGCTTCAGGCTGCCGGATTTCGTTGCACCCGTCGTCGTCTTCCCGAAGAAGGGCGAGCGCGAGGACTACCACGCGGCCCTCGACACCATCGTCTTCGAGCCCGACCGCGAGCGCTTCACCATGAGCTGGCGCCTCCGCCGGCCGCTGAAGAAGAACATGTTCGAGATCGCCCAGGTGCTGGTCGGCAGGAAAGGTCCGGAATGGTGGCAGCAGCGCGAGGAAATTGCCTTCCCGATCCCGGTGGTCATGGTGCCCATGGCAGCACCCGCCGAAGAATCCTAGGTGGCCACCATGACCGCAGCACCGATCGCCATCCTCAGTACCGGTCTCGTCACCTCGGTCGGACTCAGCGCACCGGCGACCTGCGCCGCGATTCGCGCCAAGATCAGCAACCCGAGCGAAACACGCTTCATGGGCAGCGACGGTGAGTGGATCATGGCGCATCAGGTGCAACTGGAAAAACCTTGGCGTGGCCTCGCCAAGCTCGCGCGCATGGCGGCGATGGCGATCGAAGAATGCCTCGCCGAAGTGTCACGCGAAAAGTGGCCGGAAATTCCGTTGCTGCTGTGCGTCGCCGAGCGCGAGCGACCAGGGAGATTCCAGGGCTTGGACGAACAGCTCTTTTTCGAAATCGAGCGATTGCTAGAAATCAAGTTCTCACCAGATTCCATCGTCGTTCCCCTCGGAAGCGTGAGCACAGCCGTCGCGCTGATGCAGGCGCGCAAGCTCATCCACGAGCGGAACATTCCGCGGGTGCTGATCGCGGCGACCGACACCTTGCTGACGTGGCCGACGCTGAGCTACTACGAGCAGAACGATCGCCTGCTGAACGAGAACAACTCAAACGGCTTCATGCCCGGCGAAGGCGCCGGCGCCTTGCTGGTAGGAAAAACTGACGGCCAGCCGCAGTTGCTGTGCACGGGAATCGGCTTCGGAGTTGAAAAGGCGCACATCAACTCCACCGAGCCGCTGCGAGCCGACGGACTGACCGATGCTATTAGGGCTGCACTCCATGACGCGGCTGTGCAGATGCACGACCTGGACTACCGCATCACCGACCTTTCTGGCGAGCAGTACTATTTCAAGGAAGCAGCACTCGCGCTTGGGCGGATTCTGCGACAGCGCAAGGAAGAATTCGACATCTGGCATCCGGCCGAATGCACAGGGGAGGGAGGAGCAGTTGCCGGCTCAACTCTGCTCGCACTGGCCGATGCAGCCTGCAGGAAAGGCTATACAGCTGGGCCCAACATCCTCGCTCACATGACCAACGATGTCGGCCAGCGCGCTGCGTTGGTGCTGAAGTTCGGAAGCGCATGATGGGCAATCAGGTCTACGCCAACAACATGGAGATTTCGTGCAAGGCCGCCGCCGGGAAGTCCATTTGCGCTTTTCCCGATGTATGCATGACGCCACCACAAACTCCGGCAACTCCGCCGGGCGTTCCGATTCCTTATCCGAATACTGGCATGGCCTCCGATACGACTGATGGATCGAGTAGCGTCAAGATATCCGGGCAGGAGGTGATGCTCAAGAACAAATCATATTTCAAGAAAAGTGCGGGCGACGAGGCGGGATGTGCACCGAAAAAAGGCGTCGTGACCAGCAAGAACATGGGGAAGGTATTTTTCAATTCATGGTCGATGGACGTGAAAGTTGAAGGTGAAAACGTCGTCCGCCACATGGATCTCACCACTCACAATCACGCATCTCAGCCACCGGAAACCCCGCCATGGATGCACGTGGACGAGATGGCAATGGCGGTTCAGGAGGCTTGTGCCGATGAAATAGACCAAGCTGAAACAGCTTGCGCTGGGAAGACGCCGGAAGCTTGTGGCCCCGATTGTACCAAGGCTCAAAAGTGCCTGTTAGTACCCAAGGACAAGGACAAAGAGCGTTGCTGTGCTCCTGCGCGTACAGGGCACCATTTGATAGAGGATCATTGGCTGGCGGACAATCAGGCTTTTCCCACCTATCAGCCGGTTCCCGGCACACGAAGGCCATATAGCGCCGCGCCGACCGTATGTGTCGAAGGGGGGCGCTTCGACATGGAGCATGGTGAGATGCATGCTGCGCAAGGACTGATCGAGGAGTCCTATATGACTGGTGGTGTAAATTCTGAAAAACCGTGGGACTACGGAGCAGGCAAGTCAGCGGCGATGACAGCTCATGACATGGTTTTTGGCGATTGCGGGTGCTCAAAGCAGTGCATGGAAGCACAACTGGACAGCTTTTACGGTGACGACAGTTCTCGCCCCTTGAAACCCCCTAGTACGCAAAGCCTACCGACTGACTCGTCTGCGAATATCGATAAGGGCCGCCTGACGCGTCCTGATGCAGCGAAAAATATTTCGGCATATTTATCTCCACCCTCCATAGGTACTCCAGTTCTTGGTGGTGCTTGACCTATTAAGCTCTTCGCAAAAAGTCCTTCCGTAGGTGGGTAGGAGGTTTAGCAAGGAAATCAGCGTTTTTGTTACGGAATAACTTAACGAGGAGAGCTTACAGAAGGACTTCTCTGATGAATCCAGACCTTCGGCTAATGAACATTTCACCCATCGATGCCCGCACCTTCTACCTTCGGGCCACGTCGCGTGCATACAATGAGGCGGGTGCCGATCTCACTATCATGTTGCGTAGCGTTGACGGCCAGTGGGGGCAATACAACATTGATGCTCCTGTAGTCAGCCATTGTGCTTTCGAGGCGGATGGCCGCAATGTGTTCAGCTTGACACCATTTGGCATCCTGCACGTGGCCCGATCCAGCGGGTTCTTCTGGGAGAAACTCGATGCAGACACCGAAACCTCGCCCAACCGCTTACGACACATGCGCGCGCTGGTTCGGGCTGGGCAGGATGTGATTGCGGTGGGTATGGCGCGAATGGCCTATCGGCGCCTGAGCAATGGCAGGTGGGAGAGGATCGACCAGTCCATGCGTAGTAGGACTCCGAACTGTGGACTGCTGGCGGTCGACGGTTGCGACGAAAGTCACATAGTTGCGGTTGGTTTTGGCGGTGAAGCGTGGCGTTTTGATGGCAAGGTTTGGTCGCAATTGGCGATACCTACTAACGTCAAGCTGGAGCAGGTTCGTGTGGTGGCTCCTGGGAAGATGGCCGTTTGTGGCGTTGGGGGCGCGATGTTCACCGGTCAAGAGGACGCATGGACGCCTCTTGCACTGACTTCATCCAGGCTTACGCTGTGGGGGCTGGCCTATTTCGAAGGGCGATTCTACGCTGCGGACAGTTCTCAAATCTACGTGCAGGATGGCGATAAACTGCAGCCGGTAAAATTGCCATTCAGTCACCAGGTAACTACTGGGCGACTTCAGGCATGCGATGGGCGATTGTGGTCCGTTGGCGAGAGCGACCTGCTGGTATATGACGGATCTCAATGGGCGACAGTTCCTTGTCCTTAACGCAAATATCGTGGACCGTTAATGTCACAGACGGGCCATGATTTTTGTTGCTGAACTGACAAGCTCACGCAGTCGACAGTTGAATAAGGCCAACGATCAAGATGCCAAATTCTGTACGGGAAATCCTGCCGAGCGTGGTCAATCAGCATGTCGTCGACGCAGTTGGCTTGCGCTGTGCGCGGACGAGCCTCACCACCTCGACGCACGTCAACTTGGTCCGTCTGGGGCGTACTGACGAGAGAATCGCTGCCAACCTTGACGGTGTTGCCGTTGCCGGTGCGTTCGGTTCGCAGATTGCTCAGGCCGCGCTTGAGTCGCCGGGCAGGGGCGAAATTTTTCTGACGACGGTTCGTGCGCTCGACGAGCGGAAGGCGGATGGCGTCTACAAACTTTTCGCGGTGGCTGTGGCACTGCCGCAAGCGATGAGCGGCGTGCTTTCGGCCTTCGGCTGGGTGTCGGCGGCGAGTCTCAAGGGAATCGTCGGTGAGCTACTGTCCAGCCCCGATCCGTTTCGTCAGCGCATCGGCATTGCCGCCTGTTCGCTGCATCGGGTTGACCCCGGGCCGTTGTTGTCGAGAGCGATCGCAGATCCGGATGTGGCTTTGCGGGCGCGCGCCTTGCGCTGTGCCGGCGAAGTGGGGCGGCTGGATCTGTTGCCCGATTTGGCGCTCGCGCTCAAGGACGAAGACGCCGAGTGCCGCTTCCGCGCAGCCCAGTCTGCCGTCCTGCTCGGTGACCGGAGCGATGCGCTCGCCATGCTCGGAAGGATTGCGTCGCAGCCGGGGCCATTCCGCATTCAGGCGCAGGCGCTGGCCTTGTTTGCTCACGAAGCCATGCATGAGCACGAACTCATCGTGCAACTCGCGCGCCAACACGAGGACGTGCACAGCCTGATCCGGGCGGTCGGCTTTGCCGGCGATGCAAGGCGTATCCCCTGGCTGATCGGCCTGATGGCCGACGACAAGCTTGCGCGCATTGCCGGCGAGTCGTTCAGTTTCATCACCGGTGCCGACCTCGCCTGCCTCGACCTCGAACGTAAGCCGCCGGAAAACTTCGAATCCGGCCCCAACGACAATCCCGAAGACGAGGATGTGGCGATGGACGAGGACGACGGCCTGCCCTGGCCCGACCAGGCGAAGGTGCAGGCGTGGTGGTCGGCGAATTCGCAGCGATTCCCGCCCGGCGCGCGCCATTTCGTCGGCGCGCCGCCGTCGTGGGCGCACTGCATCGAGGTGTTGAAGACCGGCTACCAGCGCCAGCGTTTCGCCGCCGCGCAGCATCTCTGCCTGTTGCGGCCCGGAACGCCGCTCTTCAACTGCGCAGCGCCGGCCTGGCGTCAGCAGCGGCTGCTGGCGAGGATGAGCTGATGTTCGCGCCCGCGAATCTCTTTCCCGTCATTGCGCTGATCTTCGTGCTGGCGGCGGCCTGGCGCCGGTTGAGATCGGGGGCGACCGACGGCGCCGTCCGCACCTGGTTGCTGATGGCCTTGATTTTCGGGCTGGTTTCCCTATGGCTCAACTACTTTCGCTGACGACCGAGATTAGCCGCGGCGCCGTACTCGAAGGCGGAGAAATACATGGCTGCGACTGAAGAAAGACGATTCGGGATGGGCCGCCAGTTCTGGATCGCGATCGCTTTCTCCCTGCTGCTCGGCTGGCTGCCGCTGCTGCACGCCGAGCCCCCCAGCGCCCCCCTGCTGCGCATCGAGACGGGCTCTCATCTCGCGCTGATCACCCGTGTCAGCAGCGACCGGGCGGGGCGCTGGCTGCTGACTTCGTCCGAGGACAAGACTGCCCGTCTGTGGGACGCGGCCAGCGGCGACTTGATCTCCGTGCTACGCCCGCCGATCGGCGTCGGCAGCCTGGGCGCGCTCTATGCGTCGGCGCTTTCGCCTGACGGCAAGCTGGCGGCGCTGGGCGGCAACTCCGGCTTTACCCCCAACAGCCATTCTCTCTACCTGTTCGACCGGGCCTCCGGCCGCCTGCCGGCGAAGAGCACCGTGTCGGGACTCGAAGCCCCGATTACGCAACTGGCCTGGTCGAGGGACAGCACCCTGATTGCGGTAGGGCTGCGTCAGGAGGGCTTGCGCGTGTTCACGCGGACGCTCGACTTTGTCGGCAGCGACCCGGAATACAACGAGGCGGTCTACGGTGCCGATTTTGCCGCCGATGGTCGGCTCGTCACCGCGAGTCCGGATGGCGGCCTGCGTCTCTATGCGACTGCCGATGGCAGACTGAGGCGCATCGCGCGCCAGCGGATGCCGGGAAAGCCTTATGCGGTGGCCTTCTCGCCGGATGGGTCGATGATCGCGGTGGGCTATCAGAACCTCGCTCGCGTCGATGTGCTTTCGGGCTCGGACCTTGACCTCCTTCATTCGGCGACGGTGGCGGGTAATGGCAACCTCGGGCGGGTCGTCTGGGCGCGGGACGGCAGGGTCTTGTTCGCCGGCGGTACGGCGAGATCGCACGATCGTTTCACGCTCTATGCGATTCCCGGCGCCGGTCGCGGTTCGCCGAGGGAAATCGGGGCTTTCGCCAACATCATCGTGGCGCTCGCCCCGCTACGTGACGGTGTCGCGGCGGTCACCGCCGAGCCTTCCTGGGCGAGTTTTGATGCGGTCGGCCATCCGCTGCTCAAAGTCACGGCGCAAGGCGCCGATTTCCGTGATACCGGGAAGGACTTCAAGCTTTCCGCCGACGGGCTGAGCGTCGCCTTCCCGATGGCACGCGGAAAAGGTGGGCCGTTGCTCTTCGACGGCGCTCGCGGCGAATTGCGGGCTGACTCACGCGCCGAGTTGCCGCCGCATTCGTCGACCGCGAAACTCTCTGCGCCACGACTGCCCGAGGAGGCCCATCTCCCCTTGAGCGACTGGCGAAATTCGACGAATCCGAAATTTGGTGCACTCGCCTTGCCCTTGGCCCCCGGCGACGTCTCGCACAGCGTCGCCGTGAGCGCCGATCGGAGCCGATTCGTGCTGGGAAGCGAATGGTTCCTGCGCGCCTTCGACCGGCACGGGTCCGCCCTCTGGGAGCAACGGACACCGGGCGCCGTTTGGGCGGTCAATGTGAGCGACGACGGTCGTTGGGCAGTCGCCGCGCTCGGCGATGGCACCATCCGCTGGTTCCGCATGGAGGACGGGCGCGAAGAAATGGCCCTGTTCGTGCACGCCGACCGCAAGCGCTGGATTCTGTGGACACCGGCGGGTTATTACGACACCTCGCCCGGCGGCGAGGATCTGATCGGCTGGCACCTGAACCGGGGATACAACCAGGCTGCCGACTTCTTTTCCGTCGGCCGCTTCCGTGATCGCTTCTACCGGCCGGACATCCTGCGCCATACGCTGCGGATCGGCGACGAAGTCGAGGCCATCAGCCTGGCGCAGTCCGAGCGGGGCGAGCCGCTCGCCACCGCCGCGGGGCGTGCGGCGGCCCGATCGAGCCCGCCGCCAAGGCCGGGTGTGGTGAGTGGGCAGGGAGGCGGTGCAGCCGTGGCGAAGATCCTGCCACCGGTCATCGAGTTGCAATCCGACGGCCTCGTCGAGACGACCGAGCGCAGCGTGCCGGTCCGTTTCCGCCTGCGCAGTCCGGCGGATGCGCCCGTCACTGAAGTCAAGGTTCGCGTCAACGACAAGCTTGAGCAGACGCTCTCCGAAAATGCGCTGCGTGGAATACGTGGCGAGAGTCACGAAATCCAGGTCAGCGTTCCGCCCGGCGACGGCGAAATCCGCCTTTATGCCGCCAACAGGAACGCTAAATCGGAAGCGGCGGTCGTTCGCGTGCGTCGTTCTGCCGTGCCGGGAAAGTTGCCGAGCGTCCGCTACGAGAAGCTCTATTCGCTGATCGTCGGCATCAGCCAGTATCCCGGTGACTGGGCCCTCGAGCTTTCCGACAAGGACGCCCGGGATTTTCACCAGCACATGGCAGGCCAGGCCGGCAAGCTTTACGGACAGTCGATTTCTCGGCTGCTGCTCAACCAGGACGCGACCCGCGGCAAGATCCTCGAAGGTCTGGCCTGGCTGCGCAAGAGCGTCGGCGAAAAGGATGCGGGAATGCTCTTCCTCGCCGGGCATGGCGATACGGTGGGTGGCGCCTACTATTTCATCCCCGGCGATCCGGGGGCGCTGCCAGCACATGCCGGTGTCGGCGGCAGTCAGGAATTCGAGGACTGGAAGGCGAAGAACGCAGCGCAAAGATGGGTGTCGGGCGATGAGATCGCGCGCACGCTGCTCGGCCTCAAGGGGAGGGCGGCGTTCTTCATCGACACCTGCCATTCCGGGATCACTGCCCGGCCCGGGCAGTCGACCAACCCCGATCTCACACGCGCGCTCAACGAGATCAACGAAGAGCGTGGCGTCATCGTTTTTGCCTCCTCGGCGGGAAGAGAGTTGTCGCAGGAGTCGAGGGAATGGGGGAACGGCGCTTTTACCAAGGCGATCATCGAGGGCATCAGGGGCAAGGCCGACCTCAGGAACGACGGGCTGATCCGGCCCACGCTGCTACAGGCTTATGTCACCGACCGGGTCAGGGAATTGACCGACAACAAGCAACGCCCGGTTATGTTCAACGTCGGTATCGACGACCCGATCGCTGTCCGATCACCCTGACGGCCCCGGCGACTTCCATCTTCCCGGATGATTTCGTGTTTCACGAATTTGTTCCACGGTTCACCTCTGCGCAAGGAATGGCCATGTTCGCAAAACAGACGATGCTTCGATCCTCGGTCACGGCGCTTGCCGCATAGCGTTACACATAACTCATATCACATGCAGCGCACGCATATGCTCGACGCCCTGAACGAAATCCCTGATGCGCTGGAAGCCCAGCCAGAGGGTTTTCACGCCGGGTTCGCCGTCGCCCTTCCTGCCGAGGAAGCCTCCGAGCATGGCGATTTGGCGGATCACCTCGCGGATCGTGGGTGGCGTCTTGGGGACCGGCTTCTTGGCGAGGATGTAAGCGCCCTTCCACTCTTCGTCGGTGAAGAGCGAGGTCGCTTCGAGCTCCGGATGCGTTCGCCCGAGGC
>NZ_NHRX01000046.1 GCF_016653115.1 Rhodocyclus purpureus | reverse complement strand
GCTGGGCTTGCGTGGGTCATCGATTTCGGACAGACACTCCATCAGGCAGCCCCCTTCCGTCGCTCTCATGCGCTTGGCTCAAAGGCACGGAGTAGATGCGATTTTGAGAAAGGTTGCAAGATGAAGCGCTATCCTCTTGAAGACGAGGGACTATTTCACGCCTGCAATCTCATTGGAGAAGATGCTGTCCGAGTGCGGAAGCCCTGAGCCCTTGAGAGGCTTCGGCGGTGCCAGTGTTCTGGAAGTTGTAGAAGACCACATGGGCGACACGTACCGAGCTGTTTACACGGTCAGGATCGCCGACGCGGTCTATGTACTGCACTGCTTTCAGAAGAAGTCCAAGCATGGCATCGAAACACCAAAGCAGGACATGGATTTGATTCGGGAACGTTTGAAGGCTGCACAAGCGCACGCCAAAGGAGCTGGCCATGATTGAGATCGAAAAGGGAACTGCTAACGTCTATGAGGATCTCGGGCTAGCTGACGCTGCAGAGATGCAGGTCAAGGCAACACTGGCGGCAAAGATCGGCGAAATCATCAAACATCGTCGTCTCACCCAACTTCAAGCCGCAGAGATCCTCGGCATCCCTCAGCCAAAACTGTCCGGCATGCTGCGTGGCCAGTTTCGAGGTATCAGCGAGGCGAAGATGCTGGAGTGCATGAACCGGCTCGGGAGGGATGTCGAGATTGTCGTGCACAAACCGTCCCGTTCGCGCGCCACTGGGCGTACCAGCGTTGTGTTTGCCTGACTTCACCGAGGGCCGCGGGATGAAATTCCGGGGACGTTATACTTAATTCGCCTTACTAGCAGCATCGCGCCAGTCTGCCGCCCCTCCCCGCTCCCGATGCAGAGCCGCTGGCGCGCTACCGCGATCGCTATCTGGACTGCTTTGCGCCCGGCCTGTTACAGGGTAAGCGCCTGGCGCTGTACGAGCATTCGAGCGTGGCGCGCGACTTCCTGCGGGATCTCTTGGTCGCGCTCGGCGCCGAGGTGGTGTCGCTCGGGTATGCCGATACTTTCGTGCCAATCGATACCGAGGCGGTGAGCGCCGCGGACCAGGCGATGGAACAGGCGTGTGTGCGCGCGCATGGACTGGACGCGATCCTGTCGACCGACGGCGACGCCGACCGCCCGCTGATCGCGGATGAAACCGGCCAGTGGCTGCGCGGCGACGTGGTCGGCCTGCTCTGCGCCCGCTACCTTGGGGGCCAGGGTGGTGGTGACGACGGTCAGCAGTTCGACGGCGATCGAGCGCTGCGCGGCGTTCGCCGAGGTGCTGCGCACCCGCATCGGTTCGCCGTACGTGATCGAGGCGATGCAGCAGGCGCTGGCGGCCGGGCAGTCCGGCGTGGTGGGTTTCGAGGCCAACGGCGGTTTTCTGCTCGGCGACGCGGTCGTGCGCGACGGCCGCACCCTGCCCGCCCTGCCCACCCGTGACGCGGTCCTGCCCATGCTGGCGCTGCTGGCGCAGGCATTGCATCCCTGGTTCGTCATCGCGAGCCCGCAGGACGTGGCGAACGAGAGCACGTCATCGCGAGCCCGCAGGGCGTGGCGATCCAGTGCGTCGATACTGATATCAGTTCGCGCGTGGATGGCTGGCCAAGGCGAGGAGACGGAAGAACGAACTGGATTGCCACGGCGCGACGCGCCTCGCAATGACGGCACTGCCCCCAGGTTGTTGCATCCGGCTGGCGATGCAACAATTCGAGACCTGACCCCATGGTTGTTGCATCCGCAGCAATTCGAGCCTTTCCCCCTACTCTGCCTTGCGCAGGGCGGCGGCTTCGATGCGCATTTGGACGGGTTTGCTGAGGATTTCGAGCAGGATCAGCGAGCGGCTTTCGGCGTCTTCCATCTGGTAGATGGCTTCGATGCCGGCGAAGGGGCCGTCGGTGACGACGACGCGCTCGCCCTTGCTGAAGAGCGGACGGGGCTCTTCGTTTTGGGATTGCTCGTGCGCACGCAGCGCGTCGATCAGGCCGGCGTCGACCTTGGCCGGCTGGTCGCCGAAGCGGACGAGGGTGCGCACGCCGACGGTCGAGCGGATCGGCCCCCAGTTCTGGCCGGAACTGCTGGTGTCGAGGTGGATGAACAGGTAGCCGGGAAACAGGGCCTCCTCGACGAGCATCCGCTTGCGGCGGACGAGCTTTTCCCGCTTGAGCAGCGGCAGGTAGCATTCGTAGCCCTGCCGCTCGAGGTTTTCGAGGGCCAGGGTTTCCTGTCGGGGCTTGGCGTGGATCAGGTACCAGTACATGGGGTGAGGGAAGTTTGGTGTGTTTGCGGGGAGTGTGGGGAGGGTCAGGTCGCGACCAGGCCTACGAACTGGATCGCCACGCCCTGCTGGCTCGCGATGACGGGCTGCTGATTGGCTAAATGCAACAATTCGAGACCTGACCCCAGGAATGTTGCATTCCCGTCATTGCGAGTCCAGTTCGTAATCCAGTTCGTTCTCCGGTCTCCTCGCCCTTGGCGGCTATCCGCGAGCGCCCAAATACCAGACCTACCCACTGGATCGCCACGCCCTTCGGGCTCGCGATGACGGGCTGCTGGTCGCGGATGCAACAATTCCAGACCTGACCCCAAGAAGGTAGCACCCGAATGCAACAATTCGAGACCTGACCCCCAGGAAGTTGTGACCCCCAGGAAGTTGCAGAGGGGGTCAGCGGCCGTAGGTGTCTTCGAGGCGGACGATGTCGTCTTCGCCGAGGTAGCTGCCGGACTGGACTTCGATCATTTCGAGTTCGATGCGGCCGGGGTTGTGGAGGCGGTGGATTTCGCCGATGGGGATGTAGCTGGACTGGTTTTCGCTGAGCAGGAAGGTTTCGCTGCCGCGGGTGACTTCGGCGGTGCCTTTGACGACGATCCAGTGTTCGGCGCGGTGGTGGTGTTTCTGCAGGCTGAGCGAGGCGCCGGGCTTGACGCCGATGCGCTTGACCTGGAAGCGTTCGCCCATGTCGACCGAGTCGTACCAGCCCCAGGGGCGGAAGACCTTGCGGTGCACGCTGACCTGCGCGCAGTTGTCCTTTTCCAGGCGGGCGACGACGTCCTTGACCTGCTCGGCGTAGTCGCGGTGGGCGACGAGGACGGCGTCGGGGGTGTCGATGATCAGCAGGTCCTCGGTGCCGAGCGCGACCACCGGGCGATGCGGGGCGTGGATGAAGGTGTTCTGCGCGCGATGCGCGACGCCTTGGCCATGGACGCGGTTGCGTTCGTCGTCGGCTTCGGTCAGGTCGGCGACCGCGTTCCAGCTGCCGACGTCGCTCCACTGGCCGGTAAATGGCACCACGGCGACGTCGTCGTGCGGCTCCATGACTGCGTAGTCGATGCTCTGCGCGCGGCAGGCGGCGAAGGCGGCCGCTTCGGGGCGGATGAATTCGCTGCCCTTGCCGGCAACGCGCGCGGCACCCGCCGTGCTCGGGGCTTCGACGCCTTTGGCTGCCATCGCCTGGCGCGCGGATTGCAGGATGTCCGGTGCGTGCCGCTCAAGGGCGTCGATCAGGGTGCCGGCGCGAGTGAGGAAGATGCCGGCGTTCCAGAGCACGCCGCCGTCGAGGATCAGCTGGCGGGCGGTGGCGACATCGGGCTTTTCGAGGAAGCGGGCGACGCGATGGCTGCCGTCCGCGCGCTGTTCGCCCTGGCGGATGTAGCCGTAGGCGGTGCTCGGGAAACTGGGGACGACCCCGTAGGTGACGATGGCACCTGCTTGGGCGGCAGCGACGCCCTGTCCGATGGTCTCGGCGAAGGCCTGCGCATCGGGGATGTGGTGATCGGCCGGGCAGAAGAGCAGCAGTTCGTCGCGAGCAGAGGGATCTGAGCCCTCGACCACATGCAGCGCAGCCAGCGCCATTGCCGCGGCGGTGTTGCGCGCGACCGGTTCGAGGATGACGGGCCCGCTCACCTGCGCCGCATGCAGCGCGTCGATCAGCATGAAGCGGTGCTCCTCGGCAGCGACCGAGATCACCCGCTCGCCCAGGCGCGCGACGCGCTCGAGCGTGAGCTGGATCAGGCTCTTGTTGCCGACGAGCGGGACGAACTGCTTGGGGAAGCTCTTCCGGCTGAGCGGCCAGAGGCGCGTTCCCGAGCCGCCGCAGAGGATGACGGGGGTGATTTTGGGATGGGTCATGTTGGTCCGCCTGGTTGCGAAATTGCTGCTTTATCCTTGAAAACTCTTTTCACCCACGGAAGGTATGGGAGCCACGAAAGACACGAAAACACACGAAAAACATCAATTTCAAAACAGGGTCAGCACTCAAGCTGGTGGTCTGTTTCGCTTCGACGCGTAGGGCCACGAAAGCTTTCGTGTATTTTCGTGCATTTCGTGGCCAGGGGTATTCCCCGGGCTAGTTCGCGGCTGACGCCGCTCCCACCAGAGACCGCGACGGTGGGGCTTCCTGTGGGAGGGCCGTCAGGCCCGAAGCGCCGCTCGTTCGCGGCTGACGCCGCTCCCACGAAAAACGATCCTTTAATGCCGGTACGTCCCCGGAATTGCGGCGCACCTCCTGATTGCTCACCCTTGCCGCGTGACTGCCGCCTTGTTGGCGGCTGCCGCCGCGCCGATGGGGACGTGGCTGATCAGCTTCCAGCGAAAATGAACCAGGCGGCGATAGAGCAGCTGGTAGAGGATGGCGCTGGCGACGAAGCTGGCGATGAGCGCGGGCGTATTATCGTAGAAGAACACGGCGAGCAGCGCCGGCAGCAGTGCGTACAGCCAGAGCAGCGGCGAAACGGCGGAATTGCGCAGTACGGGCTTCCAGCGCAGCAGCAGCTTCTTGATGACGCGCGACTTGACGAGGCTGTGCAGATGCAGGCGGTCGGGGTGGCCGGGATGCTGCGAGCGGGCAAAACGCCGCGCCATGCTGAAGCCGACTTCGAGCACGGGGTAGGCACAGGCCAGCAGCGCGGCCCAGACCGATACTTCCGGGTTGCGCATCGGCAGCATCACCGCCACCCAGGCGATCAGGAAGCCGGTCAGGTAGGCGCCGCCGTCGCCGAGGAAGATCTTGCCGAGCGGGAAGTTGGCCAACCAGAAACCCAGGATGACGGCGCCGAGCACCAGGCAAAGCTTGGCAAGCAGGGGGTCGCCCGCCTCCCAGGCGATCAGGCCGAGTGCCGCAAGGCAGATCAGCGCGGTGCCGCTGGCCAGGCCGTTGAAGCCGTCGATGATGTTGATCGCGTTGGCGACGCCGGCGACGGCGAAGGCAGTGAATGCCACCGAAAGCGGCAGCCAGGACGAGAGCAGGATGTCGGCGCCCCAGACATCGACGCGCGTCATGCTGTAGCCGGTGAGCCACCAGGCCAGCACGCCGCTGGTCATGGTCGCCAGCAGCCGCTCGCGCACGCCGACGCGCTTGGTGAGGTCTTCGGCCAGTCCGAAGAGGAACGCGGGCACGCCGGCGATGATCATCGGAGCGAGCAGTTCGCTGCTTCCAGGAATTTGCGAACAGGCGGCGAAGAGTCCCGCCATCAGCGCGATTCCGCCGACCCGGGGGGTCGGTGCAGTGTGGAACTTCTGCACGCCTTCGTGGTTGTCGAGCGTGACGGCGCCATGCCAGCGCTTGGTCGCCACCAGCAGCACGCAGACGGCGAAACTGGCCAGAAACCCCGACAGCAGCAAGGGCAGCAATTCATCAAGGAGATTCATTCTGCTGATTTCGAGGTGAGGTTAATTCTTGGTCATACCCTGGACAATGATATTAACAAACACTTCATCATTGAGCCAGACCGAATGAATGACAACCAGGCAGCAAAATTATGAAAATATCGGTGAAGCCCGAATATTCCCAGTGCCTGCAACAATACGCTCGGCATGTCGTGCGGCGCCGTATTACATTGCAAGGTGGCGACGAGTGCAGCAATTAATCAAAAATTTTTCATCAATATAAAAACGTTCATCAATACAGCAACTACTGCGCACCCGATCCGTAGGTATAAGCTTGGTAGCGGTAGCCGTAGCGCTTGTACTTGTAGCCGTAGCCATACCCGTAGCGACGTTTGCTGAGGTCGAGGCCGTTGAAGATGGTGCCCTTGACCTGCACGCCGGACTGAGCGAGGCGCTTGCTGGTTTCCTGCAACTCGCCGAGCGAGGTGACCTCGGCGCGGGCGACGAGGAAGACGGTGCCGCTCTGCGGCGCGAGCACCGCGGTGTCGGCCACAGCGAGGACCGGCGGCGTGTCGATCAGCACCAGGTCGTAGCGGGCGGAGAGGCTCTCAAGCAGCGCGCTGGTGGACGGCGACATGAGCAGTTCGGCCGGGTTAGGCGGCAGCATGCCGGTGGTGATCAGGTCGAGTTGAGGAGCGACGCCGCTGCGCAAAACAGCGTCGAGCGGCTGGCTGCCGGCAATCAGCTCGGACAGGCCGTGGCCACGCTCCTGGTCGAAGAACTGGTGGATGTGGCCCTTGCGCAGGTCGGCGTCGACGAGCAGGACGCGCTTGCCCGCGGCGGCCAGCACGGCGGCGAAGTTGGCGCAGATGAAGGACTTGCCGATACCGGGCGTCGGCCCGGTGATGAGGACGCGGTTGCTCGATGCGTCGAGCATGGCGAACTGCAGCGCGGTGCGCAGGCTGCGCAGGCTTTCGATCGCCGCCTCGTCGGGTTTGGCGAGCGCGAGCAGGTGGCCGACGGGCTTGCCGGTCTTGATGTTCGCAGCCAGTTCGACCTGAGCGGGCGAATGCGGCACGGTCGCGAAGACGTTGAGGCCAAGCTCGCGCTCGATCTCGTCGGCGGTCCTGATCCCGGGGCGCAGTCGGTGGCGCAGGAAAGCCAGTCCGAGGCCGGCAAGCAGGCCGAGCCCCCCCCACAGCGCGACCATCCGGCCGCGATCCGGTTTGAACGGAGCTTCGGGAACGACGGCGACGTCGATGACGCGCACGTTGCCGACCTTGCCTTCCTTGACCAGCCGCAGCTGCTGGAAGCTGTCGAGCAGGCTGGTGTAGAGCTCGTTGTTGACCTTGACGTCGCGGGTCAGGCGCAGCAGGTCCTGCTGCACGGCGGGCAAACTCTTGGCCTTGCCCTCCAGCCCTCCGATCCTCGCATTGAGGTCCTTGATCTGCTCGTCCAGCGCAAGGACTGCCGGGTGCTGGCCGGTGAAGCGCTCGCCCAGTTCCTTGCGTTTTTGCTGCAGTTCGAAGAGCTTCACGCGGAGGTTGACACCTTCGCCGAGCGTTGACGACGCCTCGCTGTCGAGGTCGAAGATCCCCTTTTGCTTGCGGAACTCGTTGAACTTGTCTTCGGAAGCTTCCAGTTCGCGACGCAACTGCGGCAACTGGGTGTTGAGGAAGGACAGCGCCTTTTCGGCCTCGGCAGCGCTGCGTTCGGTATTCTGGCGTACGTAGAGCGCGCCGATCTCGTTGAGGATGCGCGTGGCGAGTTGCGGGTTGGGGCTTTCGAGGCTGACGCGCAGGATCCCCGACGATTTGCCCTGCTCGGTGATCTTGACGGCACCCTGAAGGGACCCGGTGATGCCGAGGAGCGAGGATCGGCTGAGGAAGAACTCGGCCCCAGGCTTGCCGACGGCGCCGGCGACGAGCAGTTCGCCACCCTGCCCTGCATGCTTGAATCCGAGCGGCTGGCCGAATTCACCCTGGCCGAGTACGTCGCCTGCGGACGAACGCAGTTCATAGCCGCTGGCGGTGAGCACGACCGAGAAGCGGTGTCCGCGCAGCGCGTCCGGCACCTCGAAAGAGCCGATCTGCAAGGACTCGTTACCGCTGACGTAACCGCTCATGCCGAGGAAGCCCGGATCGGAGGGCTCGCTGGCGTGCCGGGCGAGCCAGTTACCGACGACGGGTGACCGTTTTGGTGACACGCTCAGGTCAAGTTGCAGGTTGCGCACGACCTCGCTGATGATCGTGCGCGAGCGCAGGATTTCGATGTCGGCGCTGACGGAAGAGCCGACGTCGAACTGGCCGGCACCGCCCACCAAGGCGCCGATCGGGTTGCCTTTGGCTCTTTCGATCTGGATGAGCGTGTTTGCCTCATAGATCGGCGTCGCCCTGTAGGCATTGAAGCCGCCGAGCGCGAGCGCCGCGGCAGTGACGCCGGCGATCAGCCAGCGCTGGTCAATGACGATGTCGAGCAGTCCCAGCAGGTTGATACCGCCCTCGTCGTCGTCGATGGCGACGGCGGGCTGCTGCGCGAGTGGGCTGGTGTTGGGTAGGTTCATGGCGGAGCGAAGGAATTAGACTGTTGGCTGGCTGAAGGCGGCTCGGGATGGCTCAGGCGATCTGGCGGATGCGCGGCACCCAGGCGGCGACTCCGCCGGCGATCGCCGCCCAGGCAGCGTCGAAGACGGCACGCGGCGCGCGGTAGGGGTCGGCGATGTCGAACGGGGTCGCATCGCCCGCCTGACCGAAGTGGCCGAGGCGGAAGACCTTGCCGCGTACCATAGGAAACTGCTGTTCGAGCTGCAGCTTGTGCGCCTGCTCCATGACGAGGATGAGGTCGGCTTGCTGGCACAGCCACTGGCTGACCTGGCGGGCGCGATGTGCGGAGAGGTCGAGCCCCTGCTCGGCGGCGATCTCGATCGAGAACGGGTCGGCAGGCGCGCCGACCAGGGCGCCGAGCCCGGCAGAGCTGACCTGATGGCCGGGGAGTTCGCGGGCAAGGAGGACTTCCGCGAGCGGGCTGCGGCAGATGTTGCCAATGCAGAGGGTAAGGATGTTGCGCATCTTCAAATTCAGAGCAGAAATTCGGGCCTTACGGCCCTCCCACGAGAAACGGACGCCGTGCGGGAGGTTTTCGTGACAGCGGCGGAAACCGCGAACGGGCTGGCCGAGCGCTTGCAATCTACCAGATAGGTGCTGCGCATCATTCGGCGATCCTGCGGAAATTCTTGTTGAACATGTCGACGTTGCGCGCCTGGGTGAGGTCGTAGAGCTGGAACTCGCGGTAGAGGCGGGCGCCGCCGTCGCGGGTAAGCGGCGCGAGCCTGATGTCGGCGCGGCTGCGCGTCGAGGCGGTGGTCATCAGGTCGAACGGGATGGTAACGTAGATCCCCTTGTCGAAGCTGCCTTCGCCGAAGTCTTCGCTCGACACGTTGGTGAAGGTGGCCCAGGCGCCGAAGCGCACGCCGTTGTCGAATTCGCGCGCGAGGTCGAAGGTGACGCCGCTGTCGCCGGCGAGATAGCGGCCGACGCTGACGGTCGCCAGCACGTCCCTGAAAGGGCGATAGTAGCCGGTCAGGTGGCCGGTGAGCACGTCGTAGTCGCGCAGGCCGAAGTCCTGCGCGAAATCGCGCTGCTTGACCCAGTTGAGGTCGAGGCCGAGCGCCCACTCCTGGTGAAGCGGCCGCCAGAGCAGTTCGCCGCCGCCGCCCGCGTACATCGATTCGAGGTAGCCGCCGTAGATCATCCCGTACCAGTCGTCGTCGAGGCGGCGCGCGTGGCTGAGCTGGAGCAAGGGCATGGTGACTTCGGACGTCGTCCAGTACTGGCGAATGTCGGTGCGCACGCGTGGCAGCCGGCTCGGTGCGTCGTAGCGGAACTGGTCGAAGTTGTTGAGCAGGTTGCCGCTGACCTGGCCGCTGAGCCAGGTTCCCGGCTGCAGGCGGTACTCGGCGTTGACATTGGCACTGAACTGGTAGAGCAGGAAGGAGTCCGGTCCGCCGAGGCTCTGCCGGTAGCCGAGTGCGGCCCCCAAGGTGAGCGGCTTCTCGTCGGCGGCCGCGTACAGTGTCTTCTCGCTGCGCGGCGACGGCGAGGACTGCTCGGTGCTGCGGCGCAGGGGGCCCAGGTCGTCGTCTTCGAGCAAGAGCTTGCGGAAGCTGTCGCGCTTGACGCTGGTCTCGACCAGCTGCATGCCGTGGTTGCTGTCGACGATGGTGAACCAGTCGATGTCCTGGCCGGCGCTGTTGTCGAGCACGCGCGCACTGCGACCGACGGCGAGCGGGGTATGCAGGTAGCGGGTCTGTTCGCCGTAGATCACGAGTTCGCGTTCGCGTTCGGCGATGCGGCTGACGCGGTAGCCGGCACTTTGCTCGAGGCGCCGGGCGACCTCGGCCCAGTCGGGCGGCGCGCTCGGCCGCTCTCCGTCGCGGCGGAGCCTCTCGGCGGGCGGATCGGCGAGCTTGGGCGTCTCCGGCTGGCGGCCGCTGACGTCGGTGTGCAGGGTGATGCCGAACAGCGCGGTGTTGCCTCGCTCCCAGCCGGCGTGCACGTCGAGCCAGTCGTTCACCGCCCAGGTCGCGCCGAAGTTGAAGGGGCTGTCCTGCTTGACCGTGCTGCCGCCCGGCTCCTTGCGGTAGTCGCTGCCTTCGTATTCGAGCTTGAGTTGCAGCGGCGCCCACGGCGTCTGCCACTGCACGCCGCCGAACAGCGCGGCCGGACCATGGAAGTAGGTGTTGGTGCTGAACTTGCCACCCTGACCGACGTCTGGCCGCGGGCGCTCCTTGAAGCTGTCGCTCAGCCAGCCGAGCGGGTTGTCGATGTCGCCGCGCTGGCCGAGGTAACCCCAGCCGAGCCCCAAGCTGAAGTCGAAGTCGTTCACGCGCTTGCTGGCGACGACGTATTCGCCCGAGAAGAGCCCCGTACCGGCAATGTCGCGCCCGCCGACCGCGACTGCGGGCAGCCACCGACTCTCCTGCCACAGGCGCAGCTTGAGGTCGAAGGCCTTGTCCTTGTAAGACTGGTCGCCGCTCAATGACTCGGGACCGTAGTCGCGGGTACTGATCGAGGTGTAGCGGAAGACGCCTTCGAACCAGTCGAAGGGCTGCAGCGACAGGCTGTAGCGGCTGTAGGGCGTAGTGCGGTTGAAGTTGAGGCTGAGCGTGCCCTCGGGGGCCATGCGCGCGCTCGGCGTCTGCAGCAGGCCGACGCCGCCGTAGTCGTTCTGCATCGCCTGCGGGGCGGCGGCGACACCGCCGGCAGCGCTGCAGCTCGTGCACAGGGCGATGGCCAGCAGTTTGCGCCGCTTCATCGCTGCTCCCCGCTCGCCGGGTCCACGCTTGCAGCGGCCGGCAAGGGCTGCGTGGCGAGGAAGGCGGCCAGTTCGGCATTGAGCGAACGCACCTCGTCATCGGCGACGCCCTGTGCGGCGAGCAGGCTGCGCCAGGCTGACGCGCCGCGCAGCGGCAGCAGCAGACGGGCGCCGGGCGCCAGCGGCTGGCCCTCGTTGCGGTTCCAGGCGGCGATGCCGTGGCGCGACACCTTGCCGTCGGGCTGGATCACGATGAGCCAGTCGGGGTCGGCCTCGCCATGCGCCGGGCAGTCGCGCAGGTAGTCGGCGGCCGGGCGCAGGCCGACGAAGGGCAGCCGGCATTCCTTCTGCACGGCGCCGCTGACGGTGACGCTGTCGGGACGCGGCGGATAGAGCAGCCGGTCGCCGTCGGCCAGACGGTGGTTGAGCTGCGCTTCGAGTTCGAGGCGCACCGGGTCGAGCACGGTCGTCACTCGGCCGCTGACCTGCAGCGCGGAAACCTCCGCGTGCAGACGGCTCAGCAGGCTGGCGCGCTCGCCCTGCTCGTCGCGCAGCGCTTGCTGCTGCGCCTGCATCAGCTCGTGCAGGAGACCGGCTTTGAGGGCCTGCTGTTTCTCGCGCGCGGACGGGCGCAGCCAGGCCGCCCCGGCCAGATAGGCATCGGCGCGCACGCCGGCAGCCTGGGTGGCGTCGAACAGCCGCGCGTCGGCCGGCAGGCGCTGGGTTCCGGGGCGGGCGACGCGGCCGGAGACCTCGATACGGATCGGCTGCAGCGGGGTGGCAGGCTTGATGGTCGATGTCCCCTGCCAGCCTTCGGCCGCCTGGGCGAGGCCGGCCATCATGGCCAGGGTGGCGGCGGTCAGCGCAGCAAGGCGGGCGGGCTTGGCCGGGCGCGCACGGAGGAAGATCGGCCCGATCATTGCAGGCGGCTTCCGGGCGAGAGGCGCAGCGCGGTGAGCGTGACGCGCAAGTCCGACGTGAGTTGCTGCTCGCTCTTCAGGACAGTTCCGTCACGCGGGTCGACCCAGTGGCGGTTGCTACCGCTCAAGCCGGCGGCGGGGGCAGTCCATTGTTCGCGGATGGCAAGCACCTCAACGGCTTCGCCGAGGACTTCGATGCGTTCGCGGCCGAGTTGCTGGAAGCGCGAATGCAGGCGCACGCCGTAGCGGTAGCCTGGTCCCCAGTCGACGATGCGCTCGGCAGTGGCGCCGTCAGGCAGACGGTGCAGGCCGCTCGCGAATGGGTTGCTGCCGACGAAATGCGTTCCTTCAAGGTTCTCGGGAAAACCGGTAGTGCGCCGCACCAGGCCGTGTTCGGCGACGAGCACCTGCCCCGATGCCGACGCCCAGAACTGCTGCCCATCCTCGACCCGGCCGAGGACAAGCACGGCCGAGCCGAAGCGGGTGTCGAGCAGCAGCTGGTCGTAAGGAACGGACTGCACCTGCTCGCGGCTGAGCTTGAGCGGGACCGGGCCGGCCAGCGCCGCCTTGAAGGTGTCGCCCGAGGCCTGCATCAGCGGCGTGCATGCCGAGAGCAGCGACGCGACGACGAGCGTCAGGCCCGCCCCCAGGCTGATCTTGGCAAACGACATCCGGGCTTAACGTCTCTGCAGCGCGTTGCTGGTGTTAACGCCCGACATCATCAGCATGTTGGTCGGCAGCAACTGGCTGATGAAGCGGTTCCAGCGCGTGATGCCGGCCGGCCCGACATAGACCACGTCCTGCGGCCGGACCTCGAACTGGGAGGCCAGGGTGAAGGCGACGGGCGACTTTGCCTCGAGCTGGAAGACCTGCGCCGGACGTTGCTCGATCTCTTCGGCGCCGCGGATGACATAGACCGCGTTGGCGTTGGAAGTCTCCTGGCGCAGGCCACCGGCGCGACCGATCGCGTCGAGCAAGGTCACGCTGCGCGTGTCGAAGAGGATCGCGGTGGGTTGGCTGACCTCGCCGAAAACGTAGGCGCGCCGCCGGTCCTTGTACGGCAGGTGGATGTGATCGCCCGCCTTCAGGTAGATCGCGGCCAGCTTCGAGTTGCCGCGCTCGAGTTCGTCGATGTCGAGGCGATACTCGCGCCCGTCGCGCGTCAGGGTGAAGCCGGAGGGATCCGCCTCGCCGACCTTGATCCCTGCCTTGCCCAAGGCGTTGAACAGGGTGAGAGGAACGTGGGTGATCGGCAGCGGATCGTTCTTGGCGAAAGCGCCGGAAAGCTGGACCTGGGCGCTCTGATAATTCGCGACTGCGACCTCGAGTTGCGGGCTGACGATCCATGCGGACAGGCGCTGGGTCAGGGCAGTGCGCACTTCCTCGACGGTCATTCCCGCCACCTGGATCTTGCCGACGTAGGGAAAGTAGAAGCTGCCGTCCGGCTGCACCGTGCTGCCCCTCTCGCTCGTCTGCTGCTGCAACCCTGCCGGATTGGTCAGTTCGGGATGCTCCCAGACGGTGACCTGCAGGGTATCGTTCGGACCGACCCGGTACGGCTCCGGCTTGTAGCTCAACAAGTCGGCCGGCACCCCCTCCTTCTTGCGCAGCGCCTGCTGGATGGAGAGCAGCTTTGGCGTGATCGGCACCAGCTCGACCCGGCCCTGGTCGTCGGCGTCACCGCCCTGCAGGGAAGCGGTGTCGAGATGCTGGCCGGGCGCGAAGGCGCAGCCCTGGAGGGCGAGAACTGTTGCAACAGCGATCAGGTATGGGGATTTCATGCCGGAGAAACGCTAATCGTGATAAAAATAACCGGCGCTCGTGGCGCCGGTGGTGCGCGTACTCGCGCCTGTTGGCCGAGGCGCTCTCTGTTATTGCGTCGTCGTACCGGAGGTCGGGCTGGAGCCCCCTCCACCGCCGCCGCCCGCAGCTGCCGCCACGCCGGCAACGGCTGCCGTGGTAAGAGCAACGGTGGTCAAGCTAACGGTCGTGGCAACCCCAACCGCCCCGGCAGCAGCGAGCGAACCGGCAGCTCCTGCCGCTCCGGCGGCTCCGGCCGCGCCAGCGGCAGTACCGGCGGCGGTAGTGCCTGCTGCGGTGGTGCCGGTGGCAGTCGTTCCCGCAGCGGTGGTGCCGGTCGCGGTCGTCCCGGTAGCCGTTCCTGCAGTGGTCCCGGCAGTCGTGCCGGTGGATCCCGAAGTAGCGCCCCCCGCCTCCTGGGCGAAGGCGCCGGTCGACGCGAGGGAAAGCGCCGCAGCGAAAAGAACGGTTTTCTTCATGTCGATGCTCCGGAAAAAATTCTTCCTAGTTTAACAGAGGATCGCGACCAACCGGACATCACGCATTTCCGGGGACGTGATACTTGATTCAATTGGCAAACCACGTAGGAGCTTGCTTTGAGCGTCCCAACCCACTCCATGCAATCTTACCGACACAATTTTGCAATTTTGTGCAACACACCGGGGTCAGGTCTCGAATTGTTGCATTCCGATTCGGGCCTGACGGCCCTCCCACAAGAGGCTGATGCCGACGCGATCGGGAGCCCGTCATCGCGAGCCCGCAGGGTGTGGGGATCCAGACAACGCGTCATCGCGAGCCCGCAGGGCGTGGCGATCCAGACAACGCGTCATCGCGAGCCCGAAGGGCGTGGCGATCCAGACAACGCGTCATCGCGAGCCCGAAGGGCGTGGCGATCCAGTGCGTGGGGCTTATATCCGGGCGCCCATGGATAGCCGGCAAGGGCGAGGAAACAGAAGAACGAACTGGATTGCCACGGCGCTACGCGCCTCGCAATGACGACATTGTTGCCACGGAACGAGACGCCTCGAAATGACCGGATCGCGACGCGTCATCGCGTGCACACCGGGGTGTGGGGATCCAGACAACGCGTCATCGCGAGCCCGCAGGGCGTGGCGATCCAGTGCGTGGGGCTGATCTCGGGTTGCACGAGTTGGCGAGGCCGCAAAACTGGAAGAACGAACTGGATTGCCACGGCGCTACGCGCCTCGCAATGACGACATTGTTGCCACGGAACGAGGCGCCTCGAAATGACCGGATCGCGACGCGTCATCGCGAGCCCTCAGGGCGTGGGGATCCAGACAACGCGTCATCGCGAGCCCGCAGGGCGTGGCGATCCAGTGCGTGGGGCTGATTTCGGGTTGCACGAGTTGGCGAGGCCGCAAAACTGGAAGAACGAACTGGATTGCCACAGCGCTACGCGCCTCGCAATGACGACATTGTTGCCACGGAACGAGGCGCCTCGAAATGACCGGATGGCGACGCGTCATCGCGTGCACACCGGGGTCAGGTCTCGAATTGTTGCATTCCGATTCGGGCCTGACGGCCCTCCCACAAGAGGCTGATGCCGACGCGATCGGCAGCCCGTCATCGCGAGCCCGAAGGGCGTGGCGATCCAGTACAAGGGCTTATATCCAGGCGCCCATGGATAAGCCGGCAAGGGCGAGGAAACAGAAGAACGAACTGGATTGCCACGGCGCTGCGCGCCTCGCAATGACGGCATTGTTGCCACGGAACGAGGCGCCTCGAAATGACCGGATGGCGACGCGTCATCGCGTGCACACCGGGGGCAGGTCTCGAATTGTTGCATTCCGATTCGGGCCTGACGGCCCTCCCACAAGAGGCTGATCCCGACGCGATCGGGAGCCCGTCATCGCGAGCCCGAAGGGCGTGGCGATCCAGTACAAGGGCTTATATCCGGGCGCCCATGGATAAGCCGGCAAGGGCGAGGAAACAGAAGAACGAACTGGATTGCCACGGCGCTACGCGCCTCGCAATGACGGCATTGTTGCCACGGAACGAGGCACCTCGAAATGACCGGATGGCGACGCGTCATCGCGAGCCCTCAGGGCGTGGGGATCCAGACAACGCGTCATCGCGAGCCCGCAGGGCGTGGCGATCCAGTGCGTGGGGCTGATCTCGGGTTGCACGAGTTGGCGAGGCCGCAAAACTGGAAGAACGAACTGGATTGCCACGGCGCTGCGCGCCTCGCAATGACGACATTGTTGCCACGGAACGAGGCGCCTCGAAATGACCGGATGGCGACGCGTCATCGCGTGCACACCGGGGTCAGGTCTCGAATTGTTGCATTCCGATTCGGGCCTGACGGCCCTCCCACAAGAGGCTGATGCCGACGCGATCGGCAGCCCGTCATCGCGAGCCCGAAGGGCGTGGCGATCCAGTACAAGGGCTTATATCCAGGCGCCCATGGATAAGCCGGCAAGGGCGAGGAAACAGAAGAACGAACTGGATTGCCACGGCGCTGCACGCCTCGCAATGACGGCATTGTTGCCACGGAAAGAGGCGCCTCGCAATGACTGCATTGTTGCCACGGAACGAGGCACCTCGCAATGACGTCAGCGAATGGCTGCGTTTCATGCTCAGGGGTGGCACGACTCGCCATGATCGTTAGCGCAGCGCACACCGACAATCATGTTGGCGTAGGTCGGGTTGGCGCAGCGTAAGCCGGCAATCACGCGCATTCAGAACTCGAACTCCATCTGCGCATCGTCCATTGCCGCCTTGCGCGTGCGCTTCGTCGGGCGCTTGCGCGAGCCGTGGCGCTCGACGATCGCGGCCTTGGCGGCCTTCACCTCGGGACGGGCGCGCAGGGCGTGCAGGCGGGCCTTGGCCGCGCGCGTGGCCGTTTCGAGGTCGACGAGCGGCTGGGGGATGTCTTCGCCGACGCGCACGCCGCAGCGCGCCTGCAGGTCGGCGGGCATGCGCCAGGGTTCAAACAGCCAGGTGTCGGGCACGCGGCGCAGTGCCGGCAGCCAGCGGCGGACGAAGTGTCCCCGGGGGTCGTGGTCGCGTGCCTGCTTGATGGGGTTGTAGACGCGCGTGGTGTTGATGCCGGTCGTGCCCGACTGCATCTGCATCTGGCTCCAGTGGATGCCGGGCTCGTAGTCGAGGAACTCGCGCGCCAGCCACAGTCCGACCGGGCGCCAGTGCAGCCACAGCGGGTAGGCGGCGACCGAGACCAGCATGGCGCGCATGCGGAAGTTGATCCAGCCGGTTTCCCTCAGCATCGCGACGCAGGCGTCAACCAGCGGCCAGCCGGTGCGGCCGGCGACCAGCGCGTCGAAATGCGCCTGGTTCCAGTCGTTTTCGCGCAGGCCGTCGTAGCCGCGGTGCAGGTTGGAAAACTCGAGCGCGGGTTCGCTCTCCAGTTTCTGGATGAAGTGGCAATGCCAGTACAGGCGGCTGACGAACGCCGACAGGCCGGCGCGGCGGCGGTCGCCCTCGGGCAGCCGGGCGCCTTGCAGGCGAGCGGCCTGCACCACCTCGCGCAGGCTGAGCTGACCCCAGGCGAGGTAGGGCGACAGGCGCGAGCAGGCGGTCGGCGCCGACAAGGGCGAGGAGATGCCGCCGCGGTACTGGCCGCTGCGCTCGTCGAGGAAGCTGTGCAGGCAGTCGAGCGCGGCCTGTCGTCCTCCCGACTGGCGGCGGGGAGGCGTTTGTGCGGAGAGGCCGAGCGCTTCGACGGTCGGCGCGCGCTGTGCGGGCCAGGGCAGGTCGACGAAGCTCGGCTTAGCCACGGGGATTGGGGGCGCCGCGACATGCGCCTCCCAGGCCGATTGCCATTTATTGCGATCGGTCAGCCGGCGGACGACGCCGAACTGCGGGAACTCGTGCCAGCGCACGCCCTGCTCGCGGCACCAGCGCGCCACCGCCCGGTCGCGTTCGTAGCTGGCGCCGTTGCCGGTTTCCTCGTGGGAGTAGAGCGAGGAAAACGGCGCCTGCGCGTGCAGCCTTGCCAGTACCTCGGGCATGTCGCCGACCAGGAGGTGCAGTCGCCCACCGAGGCGGCGCAGGGCTGCGTGCAGCTCGCGCGCGCCTTCGAGCATGAGGTGATAGTGCTGCGCGGCCGCGTCCGGCTGTGCCCACAGCGCCGGCTCGACCACGAACAGGCACAGCACCGGCCCGGCGCGCGCAGCCGCGGCCAGCGCCGCATGATCCTCGACGCGGAAATCGCGCTTGAACCAGACCAGGCCGTAGGACATGAGCTTCTGCAGGTGGCAATTCCGGGGACGTTATACTGAATGCAACAATTCCAGACCTGACCCCCGGTTTTGTAGCATCTGCTCGGCGAGGGCGCGGCCGCTGAGCCAGGCGCCTTCGACGCGGCCGCCGTTGAGCCAGTCGCCGCACAGTCCGAGGCCTTCGTCGGGGTGCCACAGACAGCCGCCGTCGACGGCGGAGTCGGTGATGGCGTAGCGCCAGCGATGGGCAGTGCAGGAGGCCGGGGCGCTGCCGCCGAGGGTCTCGAAGGCGTCTACCAGGGCCTGCGTCACCGAATCGCTGTCGTCCTCGATGTGTTCTTCGCTCCAGGCCGAGCTGGCGTGCAGGGTCCAGGTTTCCTGTCCGTCGCGGCCCGGCTTGCTGCCGTTGCGCGCCACCCAGCGCAAGGGTCCGTCATTGACGAAGGCGGCGTCGAAGGGCAGGTCGAGTGGTGCGCCTGGACGCAGCATCAGCGCCCAGCAACCCTGCATGCGCGCACGGGAGGCTTCGCTCGCCAGCGCCGACGAGACGGGCGCCAGCAGCGGGACGGCCTGCGGCGCGGGGACGGCAACGACGACGGCGTCGAACCGCTCGTCGAGTTCGCCCTGCTCGGCAGAATCGACCCGCCATCCGTCCGCGTCGCGACGCAGTGCTGTGACGGTGATCCCGTTGTGCAGGTTCAAGCCTTCGGCGAGCAGTTGCGCGGGCGCGGTCATGCCCGGTACGCCGACGAAGCGCTGCAGTTTTTCGCTGGAGGCACGCACACCGCCCGCCTCGAAGGCGCAGAGCCGGGGCGTCCACAAGGCGGCGGCTCCGGCTTGCTGCCAGCGCGCCACCTCGACACGAAAGTCAGGATCACGCGCGGTGAAGTACTGCGCGCCGTGGTCGGCGACCCAGTCCGCGCTGTGGCGGGTGCTCATCCGGCCGCCGGCCACCCTGCCCTTGTCCAGGACAGTCACCGTGAATCCGCCCTCATGCAGGCGGCGGGCAGCAGACAGTCCGGCGATGCCGGCGCCAATGACAAGACAACGTGGAGTGGAGTTCATCGATATGCTTTCGGGGGTTTTTGCAATGCTGGAGACAAGCTGCCATGGACAGGGCTGGAGACGATACACTGCTTTTTTGTCCTGGACAATCCGGCATCAGCCGCCTAACATCTGCTGCGTGATCGGGTCCTCTGATTCAGCAGCCTGCGTTCAGGCTGAGCATAGCGAAGCCCGCTAGTGGTGAAGCCCTTCGACAGGATCAGGGCGAACATGAATTGGGGGGACGGTACACTCAATGCAACAATTCGAGACCTGACCCCGCTTTTGTAGCAACAGGAACTTGCCATGAACGATCTGAACTCCGACTCCGTCCGTCGCACTGCCGCCTGGCTCGGCTACGGCGGGCTGATCCCTTTCGTCGTGCTCGCCCCCGCGAGCCTGCTCGACCCGATTCACGGTCTCAGCTGGAGCGATGCGCTCTTCGGCTACGGGGCGGTCATCCTGAGTTTCGTCGGCGCCCTGCACTGGGCTTTCGCGATGACGGCGAGCGGGCTCGACGAGCAGCAGCGCGTGCGCAGCCTGATCTGGAGCGTCGTGCCCGCGCTGATCGCCTGGCCGGCGCTGCTGCTGATGCCGGCTTTCGCGGCCGTGCTGCTGGTCGGTGGCTTCGCGGTGCATTACTTGGTCGACCGCAGCCTCGCCCGGCGCGCCAACCTGCCCGCCTGGTACCTGCCGCTGCGCCTGCGCCTGACCGTGGTCGGCAGCCTCAGCCTCGTCGCCGGCGCCTTCGTGACGGTTTAACGATCATGGCGAGTCGTGCCACTCCTGAGCATGAAACGCAGCCATTCGCTACCGTCAGTGCGAGGCGCGTAGCGCCGTGGCAATCCAGTTCGTTCGTCCGTTTTCTCGCCCTTGCCGGCCATCCACGCGCGACCCGATGACAGCCCTACGCCCTGGATCGCCACGCCCTTCGGGCTCGCGATGACAAGTCGCTATCCCGTCATTGCGAGGCGCGCAGCGCCGTGGCAATCCAGTTCGTTCTTCTAGCTTCGCGGCCTCGCCAGCTGATGAGCTGCTGATCGCGACAGCTTCGGCAGATCAGGGCAGCCGATGTTCAAGAACATTGTTCCACCTGAGCCTCTTTCAAAAGGCCCGCTCCATGCAGAATTCTTTTGCGCGAGCGGCAAAAAATGAGGAGCGGGCTGCCATTTCTGGCATGATGAGATTGTCTAAGTCATCATCACTTTGCCCGCTCAAATGA
>NZ_NHRX01000045.1 GCF_016653115.1 Rhodocyclus purpureus | reverse complement strand
AACGTCCGCGAAGTCATGCTGTACCAGTGATGAGGGCGGGCCCCTCGGTGTCGCCGATCAGGCGGAGATGCCAAACCACCCTGAGCTGCGGTCGTAAAGAGCGACTGTGGTGAGCGTCATGGGAAAAGGCGGAAAGCTATTCCGTCAGGTGAGAACAGATGAGACGAACGCAAGTGAACCGCCGTTCAAGTGTCGATAATTGCAAACGATGTCAAAACCGGGGATTCGACAACGCCCCGGGATCAGTCAGACGGGCGCCTGGGTTCTGGTCTGACGACATCCGGCATAGAGGCGGCGTGACGTCTGTTCAGGCGCTGGTACGGAACTTGGGAACCTGTCGCCCCGATGCGAAGGGAGAAGTCCAAGTGGCGACCCCACGAGGACCAGAGTACCGATGCGGGGCACAGGGGCGGAGCCATGCGTAGTAGTGACGAAGGTGCTGTAATGGCGCTGGAGCGAAGGCATGGCCTCATTCGGCAAAGCGGTCGAGGACAACTGTGAAACAGGAAGATTCTCGGCGTCGAGCCAAACCCTTCGAGATTTCCAAGCGGATTATCTGGGAGGCCTGGAAGCGGGTAGCGGCCAACAAAGGCGCTGCCGGCGTTGATGGTGAGTCCATCGAGGTCTATCGGAAGCGTTTGGGACGAAATCTCTATTCCTTGTGGAACCGGATGAGTTCGGGAAGTTATCACCCCGAGCCGGTCAGACAGGTGTTGATTCCGAAAGGGGATGGGCAGTTTCGCCCTCTTGGAATTCCTACCGTGAATGACCGGATTGCTCAGATGGCGGTCAAGCTCCTGGTGGAGCCGAGGCTCGAACCGGTCTTTCACCCGTCGTCGTTTGGCTACCGGCCTGACAGGGATGCCCTGATGGCTGTTGCACAGGCGCGCCAGAACAGTTGGCGGTATGACTGGGTGGTGGATCTGGATATCAAGGGCTTCTTTGACACCATCGACCATGGTCTTCTGATGCGGGCAGTGGAAAAGCACGTTTCGGAAGCCTGGATTCGGCTCTATGTTCGTCGCTGGTTGGAAAGTCCGGTGGAGTTGGAAGACGGACAGCTACAGGAGCGAAGCCGAGGCACGCCGCAAGGTGGAGTTATCAGCCCGCTGCTGGCCAACCTGTTTCTGCACTATGTGTTTGATACGTGGATGCAGCGGAACTACCCGTCGGTGCGGTTTGAGCGGTATGCCGACGATGTGGTCTGCCACTGCAAGAGCGAACGGGAAGCACAGGGCCTGCTTGCACGGTTGAGGTCGCGGTTCGAGGAGTGTGGGCTACAACTGCACCCCCTCAAGACGAAGATCGTGTATTGCAAGGACCAGAGACGCAGAGGAGTTTATGCCAATGTGCGTTATGACTTTCTGGGTTTCAGCTTTCACGCACGGACCTGTCAGGGTCGTAACGGAAAGCTGTTTGCCGGCTTCAATCCGGCGGTCAGCCACAAAGCGTTGAAGCGAATGAACGAGGCAATCAGAGCCTTACGGATCAACCGCAGTACGCAACTCACGCTCCCTATGTTGGCCGAAATGCTCAACTCCAAGGTGCGTGGGTGGGTGGCGTATTTCGGAAAATTCTACCCGGGAGTCCTCAAGCGGTTTCTGGTGCGGATCGATCTTCGGCTCGGATGCTGGGCAAGGAACAAGTACAAGCGGCTACGGGGACACAAACGTCGGTCTTGGGCATGGCTCAAGAAATGGCGGGAAGCTGACCCTCGACTGTTTGCGCACTGGGAATTCGTCTTCTCAGCAGCGAAGGGTCATGGATGAGAAGAGCCGTATGAGTCGAGAGGCTCACGTACGGTTCTGTGAGGGCCTGAGGGGGAGGTTCCCTCGGGCTACTCGACCCTCCGTTGAACGGAGTTTTATAGAATCAGGGGCGATGACGAGGTGCTTTGTGGCGAGATATTCCCGAGAGAAGAAAGAACATGCGCTGGCGCTGATGAGCGCGCCGGAGAACCTGCCGGTGTCGACGGTGGCGTCGCGGACCGGCATCCCTGAAGCGACGCTGTACCTGTGGCGGAACCGGGCGCGAGCCAGCGGTCGGGCGGTGCCCGGCAACGGCCAGAACGCCGAGGACTGGAGCGGCGCCGACAAGTTTGCCGTCGTGCTGGAGACCGCCGCGCTGTCGGAAGCCGAACTGGGCGAGTACTGCCGCAGGAAGGGGCTGTACGTCGAACAGGTGAAGGCGTGGCGGCAGGCGTGCGAGGAGGCCAACACAGTAACCGGCGAGCGGGTGACGCCGGCGCAACGGGCGCAGGAAAAGAAGCGGGTCCGCGAGCTGGAGAAGGAGCTGCGGCGCAAGGAGAAGGCGCTGGCGGAGACGGCGGCGCTCCTCGTGCTCTCCCGAAAACTCGAGGCGCTCTGGAAAGAAAACGGGGACGCATGACTGCGTTGCCAGAGCGCCAGGAACTCGTGAAGGAGATCAGGACGGCCCACGCCGCCGGCGCCCGTTTGGCGCGCGCCTGTGCCGAAGCAGGCCTGTCGGTGCGCACCTACGAACGCTGGTGCGTGCCCGAGGGCGTCCGGGACGATGGCCGTCCGAAGGCAGTACGCCCGCCGCCGGCGCAGAAGCTCAGCCCGGAAGAGCGGCAGACCATTCTGGAGGTCTGCTGCGAGCCGCGCTTTGCCGACCTGCCGCCGAGCCAGATCGTGCCGCGGCTGGCCGACGAAGGCGTCTATCTCGCCTCGGAATCCTCGTTCTATCGGGTGCTGCGGGAAGCGGACGCCCAGCACCACCGGGGCCGGCAGCGTGCGCCCAGCCAACGGCAGCCAGTCCGGCATGTCGCCACCGGCCCCAAGCAGGTTTGGTCCTGGGACGTCACCTATATGCCGAGTCTGACCCGTGGCCTGTTCTTCTATCTCTATGCCGTAATCGACATCTACAGCCGCAAGCTGGTGGCTTGGGAAGTGCACGAAAAGGAAGGGGGCGACGAGGCGGCCGCGCTCATCGAGCGCGCCACCTGGCGCGAGCAATTGCGCGGCAAGCCTCTGATCCTGCATGCCGACAACGGCGCGATCCAGAAGTCCTACACGCTCAAGGCGAAGCTCGAATCGCTGGGGATCACCCCTTCGCACAGCCGTCCCAGCGTCTCGGACGACAACGCGCATATCGAAGCCTGGTTCCGTACCTGCAAATACATGCCGGGCTACCCGGCCAACGGCTTTGCCAGCATCGATGCTGCCAGGGAATGGACGCATCGCTTCGTGACCTGGTACAACACCGAGCACTTCCACAGCGGGCTCGCGTTCGTCACGCCGGAGACGCGCCACCGCGGGGAGGATCGTCGCATTCTCGAACGACGGCGGCAGGTCTATGCGGCGGCGCGCGAGCAGCATCCGTTGCGCTGGAAGCGTCACACCCGCGCCTGGGTCGCGCCCGAGTGCGTCTGGCTCAACCCGCCAGCGAAAGCCGAAGAGGCGGCACAGACGAGGAAAGCTGCATGAGCGCGCCGGTGTCAAGGGCGCGGCCCTGGCCGCGGCGAAGCTTTACCCTTGACGCCGGGGCGCTCATCCACGCTCTCGGCGCCGGGGGCGGCGAACGCCGGCCCCGGCTGCCTCACGGCGAGTGCGGGGTTTGGGGCAGCGCCCCAAGGGGCTCGGAAAATGACATCAGTTTTTAAAGAGCAGCACCGTTTTAACGACATCTATCTTGACACCGACCGGAAGGGATCGCCAATGCACGCCGCCGCCATCAAGGCCTTGTTCCCCGGACTCGCGCTCGTCGCCGGCGTCACCCTGGTCGCCCAGCTCGTCGGCCGGCAGTTCCCGCTCGTCGGTGGCGCCGTCGCCGGGATCCTGCTCGGGCTGCTGATCCGCACGCGCCATGCACCGGCCGCGCGTCAGTTGCCCGGCTTGCGCTTTGCCGGCAGGCAGTTGCTGCAGTGGTCGATCGTCGGACTCGGTCTGGCGCTGCCGATCCGGGCGGTGCTTGCGACCGGGCTGGAATCGCTGTCGGTGACGCTGGTGACCCTGTCGCTGGCCTTTCTGAGCGCCTTCGCCTTCGGCCGGCTGCTGCGCATTCCGGACAAGCTGTGCGTGCTCATCGGCGGCGGCACGGCCATCTGCGGCGGCTCGGCGATCGCCGCGATGACGCCGGTGGTGAGGCCCGAGGATCACGAGGCAGCCTTCTCGCTGTCGACCATCTTCCTCTTCAACATCGTCGCCTTGCTGCTCTTTCCGGCGCTCGGACACTGGCTCGGCATGTCCGACCGGGGCTTCGGACTGTGGGCCGGAACGGCGATCAACGACACCTCGTCGGTGGTCGCAGTCGCCTATTCGTGGAGCAAGGAAGCCGGCGATGAGGCGACCATCGTCAAGCTCACGCGCGCGCTGCTGATCGTCCCGGTGACGCTGATCCTCGCCTGGGTCTTCCTCAAGCGCGAGGCAGCTTCCGGCGTGCGCTTCGAGATCCGCCACGCGGTCCCCTGGTTTATCGTCGCCTTCGTCGCCGCCTCGGCGATCAGCAGCTACCTGCCGGAATTCGTGACCCGCGCCGCGCATCAGGTAGCGAGCGTGCTGATCGGCGCCGCACTGACCGCGATCGGGCTATCGACCGACCTCGGCAGGATGAAACAGACCGGCTGGCGTCCGCTCGCGCTCGGCCTCCTGGTGTGGACAACCGTCGCCGCTTCCAGCCTGCTGCTGCAGGGGATGCTTGGCGCTTGGTGAGGGCAGCGGCAGGCGCCCCGGGCTGCCGACGCGTCGGCGATTTCGTCCACGGCGTCGAGCACATGCGGGCGCTGCCTGCGATATGATTAAAGGGTAAAGCCAGGTACCAAACCATCCCGGTGGCGAAGGCATGGATCCCGCCCCTGACATCGACGACTACGTGATGCTCAGCATCGGGGCGAGCAACTTCGCGACCTGTTCCGGGCGGGGGTATGAACAGTTGATCGCCCAGTCCGACGCCGCACCTTATCCGGCGAGGCAGGCGGGGCATAAGCGCTGTGTTAGCGCTCGAATCGACCCGAAGGAGGCCGAGCCGATGTCGACCAACACCGATCCGAGGCGTAACTGGTTTGCAACTGGAGGTTGAGGCACGAAACCGAAAGTACAGTTCTTGGGCAGCCCCGTCACCCGCGAACGCCGGGACGGCGGGCAGGTCGAGCTGCCACCCTCATCCCGCTCAAGATCCGCAAACGCGGCGCCAGCAAGGGGTGGTGCGCCCCGATGGCCAGGTCGAGGCTCCTGGCAAGGTCGCTACGCAGCACGACCATCCCCTGCTGGTGGCGCTGACGCGAGCGTTCTACTGGCAGCAGTTGCTGGACGACGGCGTAGTCGGCAGCGGCAGTGAGATCGCCCGGCGGGAAGGCCTGCACCACTCGACGGTCAACGAGCTACTGCGCTTGACGTTGCTGGAGCCGGCCATCATCCAGACCATGGTTGCGGGCCATCAGCCCCGCATCATGAGCCTGCTGTGGTTTCAGCGCAATCCGCTGCCAGGCGACTGGGTGGCGCAGCGCGAGGTTGTCGTGGGGTTTGATGTGTGACCGGGCTACGCGCCCTCGATCACCCGTGCCACGTCACCGTGGCATTCGGCGCATTTGCCCACCAGCAACAAGTCGCGCCCCTTGATGGTGCCGCTGAAATTGGTGATCGTTGTTTCGTGACGGCACTGCCCGCACCAGACGTTGGACAATAGCCGCTGGCGGATGTCGGCAGGGATGGACTCCCAGCGCTGGCGGGCGGGTTTGGTGAAGTTGGGGAATGATTCAACGTCCATGGCTCATTCCTCGAACAGTTCGGAGTGTGTGCCAGCGCGCACGAAGATGATGGTGCTGCCGTCGAGCCTGTAGATCAGCAAGAAGTCGCCGCCGATGTGACATTCGCGGTGGTCGCTCCAATCACCCTTCAGTGGGTGATCCAGCCATTCAGGCCCCAGCGGGGCATCGTTGCCGATGAGCAGCAGCATCGCCTCTTTCAGGCGCTTCAGGTCGTAGCGGCCCGAGCGTGAGAGACGTTCCCAGTCTTTGAGGAAGGTCTTGGTGTAGTCACACGCCCTCGGCGGTGTTGCCCGTTTAGTGCTGGCGGGCTTTTTCGAGGTCATCGATCAGGGCGTCAGCAGAGTCAAAACGGGCGGTGCGCGCCTTGGCCATGGCGCGGGCTTCTTCCATCGCGGCGCGGGTTTGGGCATTGGGCACCTTCAACTCCAGTGGGAAGGCCTGGTCGTTCACCACGCGCTTGAGCAGGATGCGCACGGCATCAGACACCGACAGCCCCATGGCTGCCAGTGCCTCGCTGGCTTGCGTCTTGATTTCGTCGTCCACGCGGACGTGCAGCATCGTGGAACGGGCCATGATCAAATCCTCCGTTTCCGCAATTGTGTATCTCTATTGCGATACAGTCAAGCAAGCGCAGACGATGCTCCGGTGGCGTTCGATGCCTGACCGGTGGCCATGGTTGACGGTCAACGATTGGGTGGCGCAGCACAAGGTGGTGGCGGGGTTTGATGCCTGACCGGGCTACGCGCCCTCGATCACCCGTGCCACGTCACCGTGGCATTCGGCGCATTTGCCCACCAGCAGCAAGTCGCGCCCCTTGATGGTGCCGCTGAAATTGGTGATCGTTGTTTCGTGACGGCACTGCCCGCACCAGACGTTGGACAGCAGCCGCTGGCGGATGTCGGCGGGGATGGACTCCCAGCGCTGGCGGGCGGGTTTGGTAAAGGTCGACAAGGATTCCACTATCGGGGACGATACCCCGGACTGCTGTTCGATAAGAAGCTGGCCTGCCGCCTGGCAGGCGCTGTGGAGAACGAAAGTCGACACGGGCGTCCCTGCAACTTCTGCCCCGCGGCGCAGCAGGTCCCGCTGCTGGGGCGTCATCCGCAACGTGATGCGAACGCAGTCAGGGAATGCCTCGTTTTTCTCCTGCATCGGGATACCTCAGCCCCGAGCCTGATTCAGGCCATCACAACCTGGGCGCGTACCTCGACCTTGAGCGCGCGCTTGATGGCGGCGAAGATCGCGGAGACGTTGGTCATGGTCGGGTTACCCGATTGCGACAGCATCCGGTGCAGGCTCTTGGGGGGCTTGTGAATTTCCTCGGCCAGAGCCTCGAAGCCGACAGTGGCATTGACCAGGTCACGCAGGATCAGCTTGGCCGATTCCGGTTCGCCATTGACGAACAGGGTGATGGCCTCGTCCAGAAGTGCCTGAGCAAAGGCTGGATCGTTCTGCACGCGCGCGGCCACGGTTTCTTTGAAATCACGGGTCAGTGCCATGTTCACTTTCCTTGTCTAGAGGATGCCTTGCGGCGCTTGTAGTCTTCCCACAGCGCCACGGCTTGGTCAATGTCCTGCTGCTGGCGCTTCTTGGTGCCGCCGCCAAGCAGAATGATGATCTTCAGACCGTCCTTGGCCAGGTAGATGCGCAAACCTGGACCCCAGTCGATCTTGTACTCACCAATGCCGCGAAACCACTCGACGTTGGACAGTTTACCCTGTTCCATCCGGCTAACGGCTACGCGTACCTTGGCGGCAGCAATGGCTTCCAGCGACCCGAACCATTCCGCGAAGGGGCTGTCGCCGTCGTCCAGCAGTAGTTCTTTGATCTGGTAGCTCATGGGCTTAATGGTAACGTATAAGTTCCCTTTGTGCCAGGGTGGATGGCGGTGTGATGCCTGACCGGTCGGCTTGGTTGACGACGAAAGGCGGCGCATAAGTGGTTGATTTAGCGAGATCCCCCACTGCACCTGCCCGCAGGCGAAACGTAGAAAAGAGACGGACGGCTCTGGCCGAGTGAATGGCGAATTTCGGGCGCTATCGCGAAGTACCACCCGCAGCGCTGATGGCCGGAACCCCGCGCCACGCAGGAATTTCAGGCAAAAAAAAAGCCCGGAGATTATCCGGGCCCTCGTGTATTGGTGGAGGCGGGGGGAATCGAACCCCCGTCCGCAAGTCCTCTACAGGCAGTTCTACATGCGTAGTCCGGTCAATTGGGTTTTAGCCTTGGTGCGCCGGCCGAACAGGCTCACTTCCAGCGAGTCACCTTGAGTTTAGCCCCGGCCAAAGTGACCCTGGCAAGGGCGAGTCCCTGTAAATGACGCTGCCGTGAGTTGCCTCACCTGACCCAGGGACCAGTCAGTACAGCGGTCACGCCGCGTTAAGCGGCGAGAGCGAAACGCTCGTCGTTGGCGTTTATTGATTGCCAGTTGATTTACGAGGGTACTGGTCCTCGGCATGCCCTGCTCTGCTTTGCAACCCACGTCGAAGCCAAGTCGCCCCCGGATTTCTGCAAGCACTCCTATGACCGAAGTTCCTGCGCGTGGTTCCATCCTTTACGAATCTTAACACGTCGCCGCCGGCCCGTGCGGAACAAGGCTGCGTGAGCCTGCCCGGCGGGTGGTGGCGGCGGCCGCCGGGCTACGCCTCGCGCACCGTGTGCATCAGGTAATTGACGCTGATGTCGCTGCCGAGCGAGTAGACCTTGGAGAACGGATTGTAACTCATGCCGATCATCTCGCGCGGCAACAGGTCGACGCTCTTCGCCCAGCGCGCGAGGTCGGACGGCTTGATGAACTTGGCGTAGTCGTGGGTACCCTTCGGCAGCATCTTCAGCACGTACTCGGCGCCGATCACCGCGAACAGGTAGGCCTTCGGGTTACGGTTGATGGTCGAGAAGAAGACGTGACCGCCAGGCTTCACCAGTTGCGCGCAGGCAGCGACGACGCTGCCCGGGTCGGGCACGTGCTCGAGCATCTCCATGCAGGTGACGACGTCGAACTGGCCGGGCATTTCGAGCGCGAGTTCCTCCGCCGATGCCTTGCGGTAGTCGACGCTGCAGCCGCTTTCGAGGAGGTGCAGACGCGCGACGCCGAGCGCCTTGTCGGAGAGGTCGATGCCGGTGACCTTCGCTCCCTTTCCGGTCATCCCTTCGGAGAGGATGCCGCCGCCGCAGCCGACGTCGAGGACGCGCTTGCCGGCGAGTCCGGCCACCCGGTCGATCCACTCGAGGCGGAGCGGATTGATCTCGTGGAGCGGACGGAATTCGCTGGTGGGATCCCACCACCGGTGTGCGAGTTGGCTGAATTTGTCGAGTTCGCTGGGGTCGGCGTTGAGCGTGGTCATGGGCGTCGTTTCAACAGTCTGCGGTTTAACAAAAAAGCCCTGCCGGAGCAGGGCTTTTCCGCTGGGGCTACCGGAATTACTTGGTGCCGATGACCTCGATCTCGACACGACGGTCGGGCTGCAGGCAGTCCACAACCTTCTTGCTCTTCGGGCCCTTGCACTGGTCGGGCTTGGTCACGGGTTGCTTCTCGCCCTTGCCTTCGGTGTAGACGCGGTTGGCTTCGATGCCCTTGCTCACCAGATATTCCTTGACCGCGGCAGCGCGCTTCTCGGACAGCTTCTGGTTGTAGGCGTCGGAGCCGAAGCGGTCGGCGTGACCGACGGCGATGATCACTTCCAGCTTGATCGCGTTGGCCTTGGTGACGAGTTCGTCGAGCTTGGCCTTGCCTTCGGGGCGGAGAACCGCCTTGTCGAAGTCGAACAGCGCGTCGGCAGCCAGGGTGACCTTCTCGGCAGCAGGCTTCACCGTAGCAACAGGAGCGGCGGGCGCAGCGGTCTTGGGCGCGCAGGTTTCTGCCGGCAGCAGATCCTTGTCGCAGGCGCAGCCGGCGGGGTCGTTCGCAGCAGCAGCCGGCGTCCAGGAGCCGGTGCGCCAGCAGAGACCGAAGCCGCTGGTGGCGACTTGATCACGGTTATCAATCACGTAGGCACGATCAGCTGCCTGGGCAACGGAAGCGCCGAGACCGATCGCAGCGGCCAGAGCAGCAGCCAGGGTGTGTTTGGCAATTGTTTTCATCGAAGAATCCTCGTTATTAGTAGTCAGCGTCAGCCAGCCGCGCAATCGATAGCGCTCCATCTACTTTACATCTTTATTCCACATCGCGCGGATGAATTTTATTCTGCCACAAACTCGCAAGCCTGATCAAATCGGATTCGTCGATTCCCAGCAAGCGCCCGCCTTCGACACGCGCGCGACCTGCGACCCAGACGTGCGAAACATGCTCACGTCCTGCGACATAAATCAGATGGGATAGCGGGTCGAAGCACGGGGAGAGGACGAAATCGTCGAACTCGACGGCACAGAGATCGGCGGACTTGCCCACAACGATCGAGCCGATTTCCTGTTCGAGACCGAGCGCGCGCGCGCCGTTCAGCGTCGCCATCTGCAGCGCCTGATGCGCAGGTAGGACGTCGGCGCGCCCGCTGACGCCTTTGGCCAGCAAGGCCGCCAGGCGCATTTCGCGGAAGAGATCGAGCCGGTTGTTGCTGGCGGCGCCATCGGTGCCCAAACCGACACTGACGCCGGCTGCCAGAAGCTCGGCGACCGGCGCAATGCCGCTGGCCAGCTTGAGATTGGACGTCGGACAGTGCGCGACCGAGCAGCCGTGCGCAGCGAGCAAGCCGATTTCTTCCGCCGTGAGATGGACGGAATGAACACCGATCAAGCCGGGTCCGAGCAAGCCGAGCTGCCGCATGCGCTGCAGGGGACGTACCCCGTGCGCCTGGCTCCCGTCGTCTATCTCCTGCTGCGTTTCATGCACATGGACGTGAATCGGCACCTCGAGCAGCTCGGCCATCGTCTGCACGCGCGCAAAGCTCTGGTCGCTGACGGTATACGGCGCATGCGGTGCCAAGCAGAAGGAGACGAGCGCTTCGTCGCGCAAGGCTTCACGCGCCGCCAGCCCCTTCGCCAGATAATCGTCGGTGTCGCTGGCGTAAGGCGTCGGAAAATCGATGACGATGATGCCGATTGCGGCACGTATCCCCGACTCGAGCGCAGCCTCTGCCGCCGACTTCGGATGGAAATACATGTCGTTGAAACAGGTGATGCCGCCGCGCAGCATTTCTGCCGCAGCCAGACGCGTGCCGTCGTGCACGAATTGCGGCGAGACGAACCGGCCCTCCGTCGGCCAGATGTGGTTCTGCAACCAGTCGTGGAGCGGCAGATCGTCTGCCAGTCCGCGCAGGAGGCTCATCGCGGCATGGGTATGGAGATTGACGAGTCCCGGGATGAGCACGTGCCGATCGAGGATCCGGTGCGTCGTCGCCGTGAATGCTTCCGCCGCCTGCGCGCGCGGCATCACGGCAACGATCCTGCCGTCCTTGACGGCGACCGCGTGGTTTTCGAGGACGACGCCGTCCGGCTCGACCGGAACGACCCAGCGCGCCTCGATGAGAAGATCAACGTTCATGGAAACCTTGAGGGAAAACTCCCGCGGTGGCGAGGAGCATTTGAATTCGCTATTTTGCCAGCCCCGGAGGCCTTCGGCCACGGCACCTCGAGTCAGTGCTGCGCTTCGCATCGCGGCGAAGCAATCCGCGCTTTGACTGCCGCGCGCGTTCTGATAGAATCCGCGTTTCCACGGAGAGGTGGATGAGTGGTTTAAGTCGCACGCCTGGAAAGCGTGTTTAGGATAATATCCTAACGCGGGTTCGAATCCCGCCCTCTCCGCCAGAATTCAGGAAATCCCGCACCGCTTGCGCGCTGCGGGATTTTTTTCGCCGCCGCTTCACTCGGGCCGGCGTCCGGCCTGCGGGAAGTTTCCACTCCGTGCCCTGAGCCGCCGCTGCCTGCGCGCAATGCGGACTCGGCAGAGCCTGAAGCCGAAGTCGGCGCGCTATAATTTTCGCTTTTCAACCTGCCGAGCACATCCATGTCCGAAACGACTCGTCATTGCCGTCTCCTGATCCTGGGTTCAGGCCCCGCCGGTTACACTGCCGCGGTCTATGCCGCGCGCGCCAACATGAAGCCCGTGCTGATCACCGGCATCGCGCAGGGTGGACAGTTGATGACCACCACCGAGGTCGACAACTGGCCGGCCGACCCGAATGGCGTGCAGGGACCGGAACTGATGCAGCGCTTCGAGGAACACGCGCGCCGTTTCGAAACCGAGATCATCTTCGACCACATCCATACCGTCCGCCTCGGTGAGCGGCCGTTCGCGCTGGTCGGCGACGCCGGCAGCTACACCTGCGACGCGCTGATCATCGCCACCGGCGCCTCGGCGCAATACCTCGGGCTGCCTTCCGAAAGCGAGTTCCAGGGACGCGGCGTCTCCGCCTGCGCCACCTGCGACGGCTTCTTCTACCGCAACAAGCCGGTCGCCGTCGTCGGCGGTGGCAACACCGCGGTCGAGGAAGCGCTCTACCTCGCCAACATCGCCAGCCACGTCACCGTGGTGCACCGGCGCGACGCTTTCCGCGCCGAGAAGATCATGCAGGACAAGCTGTTCGAGAAGGAACGCGAGGGCAAGGTGACAATCCGCTGGAACTCGGTGCTCGACGAGGTGCTCGGCGACGCGAGCGGCGTCACCGGCATGCGCCTGCGCAACGTGCACAGCGGCGAGAAGGACGATGTCGCGCTGACCGGCGTCTTCATCGCCATCGGCCACAAGCCGAACACCGAGCTGTTCAAGGGCCAGCTGGCCATGGACGATTCCGGCTACCTGATCACGCGCGGCGGCCGCGATGGCAACGCCACCGCCACCTCGGTGGAAGGCGTCTTCGCTGCCGGCGACGTGCAGGATCACATCTACCGCCAGGCCTGTACCTCGGCGGCGACCGGCTGCATGGCGGCACTCGACGCCGAGCGCTGGCTCGACAGCCTCAAGTCTGGCAACTGATCAGGCAGGTGAGCGCGGCATAGTCGCATGGCCCGTGCTCGCCCTTCGCGCCGCCCGCTGCGCGCCACCGACCTCGCCCGGCTGCAGGAAATCAGCCGAGGTCTCCTGCGGCCCGCTGCGGACGCGCCCCCCGTCACACGCGTCGACCCCGACGACGAGCGCGCCGCCCTGCTCGCCTCGATTGCCGGCGCCACGCCGCTGCGCGTTGACCGGCGCATCCACTGGGAGCCGCCGAAGCCGCGGCCGCGCCCGCGTCAGCGCGAGTACGACGAACGCGAAGCGCTGCGCGAGGCGATGCAGCGGCCGCTCGACGCCGAGGACTGGTTCGACCTGGGCTCGGCCGACGCCTTCATCCGCCCGGGCGTCCCGCGCATGGCGCTGCGCGACCTGCGCCGCGGTCGCTGGGCGATCCAGGCGCACATCGACCTGCATGGCCTCAACCGGCACGACGCGCACGAGGAAGTCGTCGCTTTCATCGATGCCTCGCTCGCCGCGGGCAAGCGCTGCGTGCGCATCGTGCATGGGCGCGGACTCGGCTCCCCCGGTCGCGAGAGCGTGCTGCGCACGCTGGTCAAGGGCTGGCTCGGGCGCCGGCGCGACGTGCTCGCCTTCTGCCACGCACCGGCGCGCGATGGCGGTGAAGGTGCGCTGTGGGTGCTGCTGCGCAGCAGCGGCCGCGACTAGACGGCGGCTTCGTCGGTTTCGCCGGTGCGGATGCGGATGACCTGCTCGACGTTGCTGACGAAGATCTTGCCGTCGCCGATCTTGCCGGTGCGCGCGGCCTTGATGATGGCGTCGATGGCGCTTTCGACGACGCTCTCGGTGACTACGATCTCGAGCCGGATCTTGGGCAGGAAATCGACCACGTACTCGGCGCCGCGATAGAGTTCGGTATGCCCTTTCTGCCGGCCGAAGCCCTTCACTTCGGTGACCGTCAAACCGGTGACGCCGATCTCCGACAGCGCCTCGCGCACTTCGTCGAGCTTGAACGGCTTGATGATCGCTTCAATCTTTTTCATGTCTCCCTCGTCCGGGTGGTTGGCGAAGCCTGTACTTGCCTGGAATCGTAGCAGAAAAGGCCTTCCGGCCGCCGCGGGTCGACGCTATCAGAACGCGTCGCGGTAGCGGTTGGTGATCGGATAACGCCAGTCCTTGCCGAAGCCGCGCTGGGTGACGCGGATGCCGACCGGCGCCTGGCGGCGCTTGTACTCGCTGATGCGCAGGAGGCGGACGACGCGGCGCACGTCGGCCTCTGCGTAGCCGCTCTCGATGATCGCGCGCGGCGAGATGTCCTTCTCCATGTAGGCCTCGACGATGGCGTCGAGCACCTCGTAGGGCGGCAGGCTGTCTTGGTCGGTCTGGTTCGGGCGCAGTTCCGCCGACGGCGCGCGCGTGATGATGCGCTCGGGGATCACAGGCGCCTCGGGCGACTGCGCGTTGCGCCAGTTGGCCAGGCGGTAAACCAGCGTCTTGGCGATATCCTTGATCACCGCGAAGCCGCCCGCCATGTCGCCGTAGAGAGTGCAGTAGCCGACCGCCATCTCCGACTTGTTGCCGGTGGTCAGCACCAGCGCGCCGGAGCGGTTGGACAGCGCCATCAGGAGCAGGCCGCGTACGCGCGCCTGCACGTTCTCCTCGGTGGTGTCGCCGGTGCCGGCCGCGTCGAGTACCGGCGCCAGCAGGCCGGCGAAGGTCTGCATCGCGCCCTCGATCGGCACTTCGTCGTAACGCACGCCGAGCGTCTCGACCATCGCGCGCGAGTCGTCGAGGCTGATCTGCGCCGTGTACGGCGAGGGCATCATCACCGCGCGCACGCGCTCGGGACCGAGCGCGTCGACGGCGATCGCCAGGGTCAGCGCCGAGTCGATGCCGCCGGAGAGGCCGATGATGGCGCCGGGAAAACCGTTCTTGCCGAGATAGTCGCGCACGCCGAGCACCAGCGCACCGTAGACCTCGGCCTCGGGCGCCAGTGCCGGCGCGATCTCGCCGGGCAGGACGCGACCGTCGCGGACCTCGACGAAGAGCAGGGCTTCCGCGAAATGCGGCGCAGCGGCGCGCACCGTGCCGTCGGCGTCGAGCGCGAACGAGGCGCCGTCGAAGATCAGCTCGTCCTGGCCGCCGACCAGGTTGGCGTAGAGCACCGGCATGCCGGTGGACACGACGCGCTCGCGCAGGACCTCGGCGCGCTGCGCCGACTTGTTCATGTGGTAGGGCGAGGCGTTGAGCGTGAGCAGGACCTCGGCCCCGGCCGCACGGGCGCCGGCGACCGCGTCGCCGGACCAGACGTCCTCGCAGATGTTGATGCCGCAACGCACCCCGGCCACGTCCACGACGCAGCTGGCGTCACCCGGCGTGAAGTAGCGCCGCTCGTCGAAGACGTCGTAGTTGGGCAGGTTGCGCTTGCAGTAGGTGGCGACGCGGCGGCCGCCTTCGAGCAGGGTCGCCGCGTTGTAGCAGTGACCGTCGCGCGCCAGCGGATGCCCGACCAGCACGGCGATGCCGGGGAAGGCGGCCAGGCGCTCGGCCAGTGCGTCGAGTTCGTGCGCGCAGGCGTCGAGGAAATCCGGACGCAGCAGCAGGTCTTCGGGCGGATAGCCCGACAGCGCCAGCTCCGGGGTCAGCAGCAGCGCGGCACCGGCAGCATGGGCGCGCGCGGCATGATCGGCGATGCGCTCGGCATTACCGGCAAGGTCGCCGACGACGGCGTTGATCTGGGCGATGGCGACGGTGAGCGACATGAGAGGTCAGGCGGGAAAGAGTTGATTGGAAGCTTCAGCGCGCCAGGCCCTTGCTTCGGGCCTCTGCCCTCGGCAGCGTCCTTGTTCGGGCCTTACGGCCCTCCCACGACGGATTCGGGCCCTACGGCCCTCCGACGGTGGATTCCCACTGCGGAGCAATGCGGCAGCGTTTTTCGTGGGAGCGGCGGCAGCCGCGAACGTGCGCGACAGCGGGAGCAGCGGGGCACCACCGGGCGCTCCCGCCGCTGTCATCAGGCTGCTTTAGAAGGCCGGCTTTTCCTTGGCTTCCTCGAAGCGCTTGACGCCTGCCATGATTTCGTCGCGCGCAGCATCGGCTTCAAGCCAGCCCTGCACCTTGACGAACTTGCCGGGTTCGAGATCCTTGTAGCGCTCGAAGAAGTGCGAAATCTGGTCGAGCTGGATCTGCGGCAGCTGGCGCGGGCTGGTGATGTTCGAGTACATCTTCGACAGCTTGTCGACCGGAACGGCGAGCACCTTGGCGTCCTGGCCGGCTTCGTCGGTCATCGCCAGCATGCCGATCGGACGGCAGCGGACGACGACGCCGGGCGGCAGCGCGAAGCTGCACAGCACCAGCACGTCGACCGGGTCGCCGTCGCCGGCGATGGTGTGCGGGATGTAGCCGTAGTTGCACGGGTAGTGCATCGACGTGGACATGAAACGATCGACGAAGATCGCGCCGCTTTCCTTATCGACCTCGTACTTGATCGGGTCGGAACGCATCGGGATCTCGATGATGACATTGAAATCGTCGGGCAGGGACTTGCCGGAAGGAACGTTGTTCAGAGCCATGCGAGTGCTTTCTCTCAGGGTTTGTGGGATGACAGGGTGCGCGCGATTATACCTTCGGCACGGCAGTTTCACCCCGGCTGCCGACGAAATCCGGCACGCCGGCATTGAAGCTGCGCCGCGCTTGCGGCAAGATGCCGCGCCGCCCTCGGCCCACTCCTGCTCTGCCACCGATGATCCCCTCTGCGCCCCTCCCCGACCCGCTGCCGACTGCCACGCCCCCTTCAGCGCAGGCACGCGACGGCTGGCGGCTGCTCCACGTCGACGACTGGCTGATCATCGCCGACAAGGACAGCGGCCTGCTCTCGGTGCCCGGACGCGGCCCCGACAAGCAGGACAGCCTCGGCCTGCGCGTGCAGGCCGAATTCGCCGACGCGCTAATGGTGCACCGGCTTGACATGAACACCTCGGGACTGCTCGTCATCGCCCGCGGCGCCGAGATGCACAGCCGCCTGTCGCGCATGTTCCGCGAACGGCGCATCGACAAGGAGTACGTCGCGCTGGTCGATGGGCTGCCGGCCGCGACCAGCGGTGAGATCGACCTGCCGCTCGCCGCCGACTGGGAAAGGCGACCGCGCCAGCGCGTCGACCTCGTCAATGGCAAGCCCTCGCTGACGCGCTACCGCGTCGTCGGCTTCGATCCCGAGCGCGGCGTCGCCCGCGTCGAGTTGCGCCCGAAGACCGGGCGCTCGCACCAGCTGCGCGTGCACCTGCAGTCGCTCGGCCACCCGATCATCGGCGACGGTTTCTACGCCGACGCAGCCGCCCTGGCCAAGGCCGAGCGGCTGTGCCTGCATGCGTCGCGGCTCGCCTTTCCGCATCCGCAGCACGGAGACTGGCTGGAGTTCGTCAGCGCACCGCCGTTCTGAGCACGGCTCAAGCGCGGGGTTCCGCCAGCCGCCAGAAGTGAGATCTGCCCCCTGCTTCGTCATCGCGAGCCCGCAGGGCGTGGCGATCCAGTGGGTAGGGCTAATATTGGGTCGCGCGTGGAGAGCCGACAAGGACCCGGATGGCGAGGCCGCGAAACTGGAAGAACGAACTGGATTGCCACGGCGCTGCGCGCCTCGCAATGACGGAGGTGAGATCTGCCCCCTGCTTCGTCATCGCGAGCCCGCAGGGCGTGGCGATCCAGTGGGCGGGGCTAATATTGGGTCGCGCGTGGAGAGCCGGCAAGGACCCGGAGACGGAAGAACAAGCTGGATTGCCACGGCGCTACGCGCCTCGCAATGACGGAAGTGAGATCTCCCCCTGGTTCGTCATCGCGAGCCCGCAGGGCGTGGCGATCCAGTGGGTAGGGCTAATATTGGGTCGCGCGTGGAGAGCCGACAAGGACCCGGATGGCGAGGCCGCGAAACTGGAAGAACGAGCTGGATTGCCACGGCGCTACGCGCCTCGCAATGACGGCAGTGCCAGGAGTGCATGGCGAGGGGCGAGACGGTAACCGTCATCGCGAGCCCGCAGGGCGTGGCGATCCAGTGGGTAGGGCTAATATTGGGTCGCGCGTGGAGAGCCGACAAGGACCCGGATGGCGAGGCCGCGAAAATGGAAGAACGAACTGGATTGCCACGGCGCTGCGCGCCTCGCAATGACGGCAGTGCCAGGAGTGCATGGCGAGGGGCGAGACGGTAACCGTCATCGCGAGCCCGCAGGGCGTGGCGATCCAGTGGGTGGGGCTAATATTGGGTCGCGCGTGGAGAGCCGACAAGGACCCGGATGGCGAGGCCGCGAAAATGGAAGAACGAACTGGATTGCCACGGCGCTGCGCGCCTCGCAATGACGGAAGTGAGATCCCCTCCCGGTTCGTCATCGCGAGCCCGCAGGGCGTGGCGATCCAGTGAGTGGGGGTAATATTGGGTCGCGCGTGGAAAGCCGGCAAGGACCCGGATGGCGAGGCCGCGAAAATGGAAGAACGAACTGGATTGCCACGGCGCTACGCGCCTCGCAATGACGGAGGTGAGATCTGCCCCCTGCTTCGTCATCGCGAGCCCGCAGGACGTGGCGATCCAGTGGGCGGGGCTAATATTGGGTCGCGCGTGGAGAGCCGACAAGGACCCGGATGGCGAGGCCGCGAAACTGGAAGAACGAACTGGATTGCCACGGCGCTGCGCGCCTCGCAATGACGGCAGCGAATCGCTGCGTTTCATGCTCAGGGGTGGCACCACTCGCCATGATCGTTAGCTGCACCCGGCGGCGGGTGGTAGCATGGTGCCTCCCTTCGTAGTTCATGGCGCCCATGCGCACGCACTTCACCCGCTCGCCGCACACCGTACCGCTCGAAGACCGCGACTACCCCGAATGGCGCCGCGGGCGCGAGCGCTACGGGATCTGGATGATCGACGCCGACACGGCCCCAGTGCGCGAGCGGATCGCGCTGGTTCGCGGCGAACTCGGCGACCTGCTCAGCGAGCACCAGCGCAGCGCGCACGTGACCGTCTTCGTCTGTGGCTTCCTCGTCGACCAGGCTGCCGCCTACGAGTCGATCGACGGCTTCATCAACGACGACTTCGACCACGCCATGCGCGAGCGCCAGCGCGCGGCACTCGCCGCCGCAAGAATTCCCGCCTTCAGCCTGGAAATCGGCGGCGTGAACAGCTTCGATTCGGCGCTCTTTCTCGACGTCAGCGGCGCCGCCGGACCGCTGCGCGCGGCGCGTTCGGCCTTGCGCCGCGGCCAGCCGGAAGTCTGTCCGGGGCGCTACCGGCCACACCTGACCGTCGGTCTGTACCGCGACGCCTTCGCCAAACGCGAGTTGCGCCGCCGCCTGGCGAAACTGGCGACGCTGCCGCCCTTGCAACTTGCGGTCAGCGAAATGGTATTCGCCGGCTACCAGGCGTGCACCCATTCCGGTCCGCTCGAGGTGATCGAGCGCGTTGCGCTGGCGCCGCCGCGCTGAACGCCTCAGGGCCAGGTCGCAGGCAGCGGGGTCGACGGCGGCAAGGGAATCGGCCCGCTGACCGCGGCGCGCAGGCACTGGGCGAGGATCTCGGCGGCTTCGCCGAGGCGCGGTCCCGGACGCGAGAGTACGTCGGCCTCGTCGTCGGCCAGCCAGCAGACGCGCTGGTCGCGCACCGCACGCACCTGCTCCCAGCCGGCCCGGCTGGCGACCGTCGGCGCGTAGCGACGCGCGACCATGATCACCTGCGGATCGGCACGCGGCACATAGTCTAGCGACAGGCGGGGAAACAGCCCGAGACTCGCGGGGACGACGTTGTTCGCGCCGAGCCGCGTCAGCATCTCGCCGATGAAGGAGGCCTCGCTGGCGGCAAACAGCGAACTTTCGAACTCGTAATAGAAGCTGAGTCCGCGCGCCTGCGCCGGAACGCCCTGCGCCGCGCGACTGATCCTGGCGTCGAGCTCGCGCCAGGCCGCGTCAGGATCGGACAAGGCCAGCATGCGTCCGAGCACACCGAGCAGACGCTCGACATCGCCGAGGTTGCGCATTTCAAGCAGCAGGACCTTGAGTCCGCGCGCTTCGAGGCGCTCGGCCAGGCGCGGCACGTAGCCCATCAGCACGACGTCGGGCTTGAGCGCGACGATCGCGTCGAGGTCGGGTTCGGTGATGACGCCGACCTTGGGCACGCGCGCCAGTTCCGCCGGGTAGTTGGAGTAGACGTCGCTGGCGACGATGCGCGAACAGGCACTGAGCGCACAGACCGACTCGCTGAGCGCGGGCACCAGACTGACGATTCGTTGCGGCGGCTCGGCGAAGGAAACCGTCACCCCACGATCGTCCTTGAGCGTGAGCGGGCGACTGCACGCTGCCATCAACAGGACACCCAGCAGGGCGCAGAGCAGCACCGTCAGCGCACGCCACACCCATCCGCTCGTCTGCCGTCCGGATGACGCGATCGATGGTGTTGCAGAAGGACTCAGGGGATGCTCCAAATGAAGACCGGCGCGGCAAGGGACAGCCTTCCCCACCTCGGCGCGCACGGACCCGCCGCATGACATGAGCCTGTATGATAACGTTTTCGCCGGCACAACGAAAGCGAAGACAGCCGACGGCAGCGGCAGCACGCGCGTGGCCGCTTGACCGGGCGGAGTGCAGACGGTTAAATGCGGCGGGCCGGGAGGGCCACCGGCCTTGTATCGTCCTCGGCAGCCCCCCTACTTCCCGAACGCCCTGCGGAGACTCCATGGAACCAAAAGACCTGACCCGGAACGAGGGCTACAAGGGATTCACCAACACTGCCTGCCCGTTCTACCCCTGCCACCCCGGCGTCAAGCGCGAATTCAACTGCCTCTTCTGCTACTGCCCGCTGATCGCCTACGAGTGCCCGGGCCCGTACAAGACATTCACCAGCCGCAACGGCGTCGTGCGCAAGGACTGCACCGACTGCACCCTGCCGCACGACGGCTACCATCCGTCGTGGAACTTCATCCAGAAATGGGTCGAACGCCCCGTGGTCTGGTCGGGCCACGAGCAGACCCGGCCGCCGGCGCGGCGCCCCGAATCGGCCGCGCCCGATCCCTCCGGCGAATGACGGAAGGAGCAGCGGGCGGAACGACGACAAGTAGCGAGCCGATCGACGTCCTCGTCATCGGCGGCGGCATCGCCGGACTGTGCGCGGCGATCGAAGCCGCGCAAGCAGGCGCCGCGGTGCGCCTCCTGGAAGCGGCGCCCTACGCCTGGCGCGGCGGCAACAGCCGGCATTCGCGCAACCTGCGCCTCGCGCACGAGGACGAGACGCCGTGGCAACCGGGCCGCTACAGTGCCGCGGAATTCGCCGCCGAGTTGCGGGCAGCGGCAGGCGCTGCGAGCGACGCGGCGCTGACTGAACTGCTGTGCTCGGAATCGGCCGCACTCGCCAGCTGGCTCGGCAGCCACGGCGTCGCCTTCCAGCCGACTGCCGGCGGGCTCCTGCCCTGGTCGCGCAAGACCGCCTTCTTCCTCGGCGGCGGCAAGGCGATGGTCAATTCCCTCTACGCCGCTGCCGCCGCCAACGGCGTCGCAATCGACTACGAATGCACGGTTCCCTCGCTGCGGCCGGACGACGGCGCGGCGCGAACGCGCATCGACGTCGCCGCCCGTTCGCCGGCCGGAGAACGACGCTTCACGGCCGGCGCCGTCGTCGTCGCCAGCGGCGGCTACCCCGCCAACCGCGACTGGCTGCGCGAAAGATGGGGCGAGGCCGCCGACCGCTTCGCCAACCGTGGCAGCCCCTACCTGCGCGGCGAGTTGCTGCGCTCGCTGCTCGCGGCCGGCGCGCTGCCGGTCGGCGTCCCCGGCGACTGCCATCTGGTTGCCGTCGATGCGCGTGCGCCGCAGGACGACGCCGGCATCGTCAGCCGCGTTGACGGCATGCCCTGGGGCATCGTCGTCGATGGCGACGGCCGCCGCTTCCACGACGAAGGTGAGAACCTGGGGCCGATCCGCTACTCGCACTGGGGCCAGCGCATCGCCCGCCACCCCGGCCAGCGCGCCTGGCTGCTGCTCGACGCCGACGCCGTGAACAACCTGCCGCCGCTACTCTACCCGCCGCTCACCGCGCCGACGATCGGCGCACTCGCCGCCCGCATCGGCATCGATGCGGACGCCATGCAGGCGACGGTCGACGGCTACAACGCTGCACGCCGGTGCGACGGCAGCGACGACATCAAGGCGGCGAGCTGCCCCGGCCTGCTGCCGCCGCGCAGCCGCCACGCAGCCCCGCTCGGCCGCCCACCGTTCGCCGCGATCCCGATGCAGCCTGGGGTCAGCTTCACCTGTTTCGGCGTCGGCGTGGACCAATCGGCACGTCTGCTGCGCGCCGACGGCGGCGCGCTCCCGCCTGCCTTCCCGCGCGTCTTCGCCGCCGGAATGATCATGGCGCCGGCTATTCTCGGCAGCGCCTACCTGTCGGGGGCGGCACTGACGATCAGCGCGGTCTTCGGGCGCATCGCCGGACGCAACGCGGCGGCGCTGGCCCGGGAAACTCATTGATGAAACCGACGATCCCGATCGTCGCCGAAGCGCGGCGCACGCTCGCGCTGTGCAACGTCTGCGGCTACTGCACCGGCTACTGCGACGTGTTCGCTGCGGCCGAACGGCGGCCGGCGCTCACCGACGGCGACCTCGCGCACCTCGCGCACCTCTGTCACAACTGCCGTGCTTGCCATTTCGCCTGCCAGTACGCGCCGCCGCACGAATTCGCGATCAACGTCCCGGCGACGCTGGCCCGCCTGCGCTTCGCCGACTATCGCGCCCATGCCTGGCCCGGCGCGCCATCGACCGGGGTCCTGCTGGCGCTCGTCCTCGCCTGCCTGTTCGGCTTGCCGCTGCTGGCACTGCTTGCCATCCCGAGTGAAACCCTCTTCGCCACACAGCGTGGTCCCGGCGCCTTCTACGCCGTGATCCCCTGGTCGCTGATGGCGTGGCCGGCAATCTTCGCCTTCGGTGCTGCGGCCCTCCTCATCGGCGCCGGGGTGGCCAGCTTCTGGCGACAGGCAGGCGGCGCAGGCGTGGCAACGAGCAAGGCTGGCGCGTCGCGAACACAGCGGATGCCGGGCGAAAGATCGATCGCCGCCGCGTTGCCGCAGGCGCTCGCCGACGTCGCCACCTTGCGCAATCTCGACGGCGGCGGCAGCGGCTGCAACGAGCGCGAGGGGCGGAGCGCGCGCGCCCGCCGCCACGCGCACCACGCGCTCTTCTACGGCTTCCTGCTCTGCCTCGCGTCGACCGTGAGCGCCGCGTTCCAGCATCACTTCCTCGGCCAGCCGGCGCCCTATCCGTTGTTCAGCTTCCCGGTCGTGCTCGGCAGCGTCGGCGGCATCGCCATGCTGGCCGGCATCGCCGGACTCGCGCGCAGCAAGCGTCGCGCCGACCCGGCGACGAACGCGGATGAAAACCAGCCGGCCGAGTGGCTGCTGCTCGGCACGCTCGCCGCCGTCGCCGGCAGCGGGCTGATCCTGCTGGCGCTGCGCGAGACGCCGGCGATGGGACTCCTGCTGGCGCTGCACCTCGGCAGCGTGCTCGGCCTGGCGCTATCGATGCCTTACGGCAAGTTCGTGCACGGCTTCTACCGGGCCACGGCGCTGCTGCGCCAGGCCATGGAGCGGCGCTGACGGAAACCGCCAGCCGCCCCGGTCGAGGACAATAGAATATTTTTTTGCCATTGATCGCGGGCCTCGCTTATAGTCACCTGTATTGGAGCTACGACAACTCCAAGCCTGCCGGAGTCGGCACAGCGTGCCGTCCCGGCCTTCGTGACGAGACCCAGGAGGAGGCATCATGGCGAGAAAGGCATTGTTGGTCGGCATCAACGACTACGCACCGGTCGGTGCCGGCGGACCGGACCTCAGAGGCTGTGTGAATGATGTCCGCGACATGGCAGGCACCCTCAGTGCGCTGGCCATCGTCCCGGCAGTTCCGGCGGCAATGCGCATCCTCACCGATGCCCGCGCGACGCGCGCAAACATCCTCGACGGACTGAAGTGGCTCGTCACCGGCGCCAAAAAGGGCGACGTCCTCGTCTTCTACTACTCGGGACACGGCTCGCAGGTCGTCGACCTGAGCGGAGACGATGTCGACCACAAGGACGAAACCATCTGCCCGCACGACTTCGCCAGTGCCGGCATGATCAAGGACGACGACCTGCGCGCGATCTTCTCGACACTGCCCGCCGGCGTCAATCTCGACGTCTTCCTCGACTCGTGTCACTCGGGCACGGGAACCCGTGACCTGCTGCTGCAAGCCTCGGCACCGGCGGAGCTGGTGCTCACGGCGCGCTATATCGAGCCGCCGCTCGATTACGGTTTCTTCATCGACAGCACGCCCGAACTGAAGATGCGCGGACTCCTCAAGCCGGCGGCCGGCGAACGGGCGCTGGCCATCGTACCGGTGCTCAACCATGTGCTGTGGGCCGGTTGCCGTGACAACCAGACTTCGGCCGAAGCCTCCATCAGCGGCGTCATCCGCGGGATCTTCACCTACGCCTTCTGCAAGACGCTGCGCGCAGCTGGCACGACGACCACCCGTGCGCAACTCGACGCGCTGGTCAGCGCCTACATCAAGAAGCTCGGCTACAGCCAGGTGCCGCAACTCGAAGGAACCCGTACCTCCCTCGGCGAGAAGGTATTCACCTGAGCGTCGCCTGGGGAAGTGCCGAATAAATCCGTTCGCCCTGAGCCTGTCGAAGGGCGCAAGCAATCAAGGGCTTCGACAGTACTTCGACGGGCTCAGCAGCGAACGGCAACGAATAGATCAGTGTTTCCCAGGGAGATAACGATGAAAAAAAGCTTGGCCGCCTTCATCCTGGCCGTCGCCCTGACTGGCTGTGCCAATCTCGACGAGGTCAGGCAATTCGCCGGTGAGTCGGCGAAGCTCGGCGCCTACACGGAGCTGACCACGAATTTCCGCGAGACCTTCGCGCGGGAAGAACCCTATCTCACGGGCCCGGCCCTGGAGCTGGCGAAGCAGAACGACCAGCAACGTGCGGCTGCCTACGCCGATCTGCTCGCGGTCCATGAGACGGTCAGCCTCTACATGCTGACGCTGGCCCGCTTGGCCGGCAGCGAAAGCTTCGACCTCTCCGCGCGCTTCGACGCATTCACGAGCGAGGTCAAGGCCCATCCCGAGCTCGGCTTCGACGCCGGCCACGCGGGTGCCGTCGCCAGCATCGGCAAGACCATCGGCAAATGGATGAGCGCTCAAGCGCAGGCCGAGGCCGTGCAGGACATGATCCGTGAGGGTAACGCGCCCCTGCAACAGAGCCTCGACGGAATGTCCAGCCTGCTGCGCGCCTACCGCAAGACCCACGACAACGAGCGCCAGACCGTCCTCGGCCTCTACGAGAGCGAGTTCGCGCTGGCGCAGGCACAGCCCAAGGACCGGCTGCTGATGGCGCTGGCGCGCAAGGACTACCTGGCGAAGCGCGCCGAGTTCGCCGCCAGAGCCCCGAAGTTCGACGCCGCCGAAGCCGCGATCAGGGAAGTTGCCGCTGGGCACGAGCACCTCTACGAGAATGTCGATGCCCTCGGCACGCCACGGCTGAAGGATGAACTGACGCGCCTGACCCAACGCATCAGGACGCTGACCGAGACGATTCGAGCACTGCACTGAGCGAGCGACGGAGGAAACCATGGCACTCGAAAACAAGAAGGACGTCGAAGAACTCGCCGATCACCTGAGCGCGATCGCCGACCAGGCGCAGTCGCGGGTGCTGGCCGCGATCAAGCAGGGCAGGATCACCCCGGAAGACGCCCGGACCGCCTTCGACCAGGTGGTCCTGCTCAGGCAGCACGCCAACCGCCTGTACATCGAAACCACGCTCGCCATCGTCGACGACCTGAAGATCCCCCAGACCGAGCTCACGCAGAGCATCGTCGAGGCGGGGGTCGCCCTGATGAAGTTCGAGCGGGTGGCGAGCTTGATGACGCTGCTGACGGATTTCGTGAAACTCGCTGCCGCGGCCAGCGCCGGCCAGAGCAAGGCGACGCTCAACGGCTTCAAGAAACTCAGGCAGGACCTCCAGGAACTGGCCAAGCTGGACGCGCAGATCGCCGGTCGCGGTGCGGCGCCGACGCAGCAGGCCTGAAGCGCAGCCTGCGGCAGCCCGCGCAGCATTTACAATACGCGGATGCCCACTTCGCCCCTGCCCGTCCTCATCCTCGGCGGTACCACCGAGGCTTACCAGCTCGCCGAACGCCTGCATGACGATGCCCGCCTGCGCGTGATCACTTCCCTCGCCGGACGCACGGCGCAACCTCGGCAGCCAGCCGGTGCATGGCGCGTCGGCGGTTTCGGCGGGCCGGAAGGGTTGGCCGCCTACCTGCGAGCCGAGGGCATCGCGGCGGTGGTCGACGCGACGCACCCCTTCGCCGCGCGGATGGGCTGGAATGCCTCCGCCGCCTGCACCGCCGTCGACGTTCCACTGCTCAGGCTGGAACGACCGGCGTGGGTGGCGGGGCCGGACGACCGCTGGATCGAGGTCGATGACTGGGAGCTTGCCGTCGCCACCCTGGCCGAGCGTTGCAAGGCGGGTCCGCAGCGCGTGCTGCTCGCCCTCGGTCGGCAGGAACTGGCCCCCTTTGCGCAGCTCGACGAGGTGCATTTCCTGATCCGCAGCGTCGACCCGCCCGACCCGCTGCCGCCCTTCGCGCATGCCGAGCTGCTGCTCGCGCGCGGCCCGTTCTCGCTCGCCGACGAACGCGAGCTCCTGCGCCGACACCGGATCGACACGATCGTGTGCAAGAACAGCGGCGGCAAGGCGACCGATGCAAAGCTCGCGGCAGCGCGCGAGCTGGGAATCACGGTGCTGATGCGGCGCCGCCCGCAGCGCCCCGCCACACCGACCGCCCCCGATGCGGCCACAGCAGTAAAGTGGATCGAGGAAACTGGATCGCCACGCCCTGCGGGCACGCGATGACGAACCAGGGGCGCAACTCTCGATTCCGTCATTGCGAGGCGCGCAGCGCCGTGGCAATCCAGTTCGTTCTTCTGTCTCCGGGTCCTTGCCGGCTATCCACCGGCGACCCCAAAGAGCCCCAGGTACCGGATCGCCACGCCCTGCGGGCTCGCGCGATGACGAACCAGGGGCAGATCTCAATTCCGTCATTGCGAGGCGCGTAGCGCCGTGGCAATCCAGTTCGTTCTTCTGTCTCCGGGTCCTTGCCGGCTATCCACCGGCGACCCGAACCAGTCCCAGGTACTGGATCGCCACGGCCCGCGGGCTCGCGATGACGAACCAGGGGGCAGCTCTCAATTCCGTCATTACGAGGCGCGCAGCGCCGTGGCAATCCAGTTCGTTCGTCCGTCTCCGGGTTCTTGCCGGCTATCCAGCGGCGACCCGAACCAGTCCCAGGTACCGGATCGCCACGCCCTGAGGGCTCGCGATGACGAACCAAGGGGGCAGCTCTCAATGCCGTCATTGCGAGGCGCGCAGCGCCGTGGCAATCCAGTTCGTTCTTCTGTCTCCGGGTCCTTGCCTGCTATCCACCGGCGACCCGAACCAGCCCCAGGTACCGGATCGCCACGCCCTGCGGGCTCGCGATGACGAAACAGGGGGCAGCTCTCGATTCCGTCATTGCGAGGCGCGCAGCGCCGTGGCAATCCAGTTCGTTCTTCTGTCTCCGGGTCCTTGCCGGCTATCCACCGGCGACCCGAACCAGTCCCAGGTACCGGATCGCCACGCCCTGCGGGCACGCGATGACGGACTGCTGCTTTGAGGCAGCTGCCTCATCCCTGCGCAGTTTCAGCTTGATTCAATACCAGCGCGGCGTATAAACCCAGGTGCGCCCGTCGCTGCGCTCGAAAGCTCGCGTCTGCGACGAGCCGACGATGACGACAGTGCGCATGTCGACCTGTTCCGGAGTCACCTCGCCGAGCGTGGTCACGGTCACGCTTTGCGCCGGGCGGCCGACGTCGCGGCCGAGCACGACCGGCGTCGTCGCCGGCAGATGCGCGCGCAGGATCTCGAAGGCGCGGCCGAGCTGCCAAGGGCGCGCTTTCGAGATCGGGTTGTAGAGCGCGAGCACCAGGTCGGCGCTCGCCGCAAGTTCGAGACGGCGCTCGATCACGTCCCAGGGCTTCAGGTTGTCCGAGAGCGAGAGCACGCAGAAGTCATGGCCGAGCGGTGCACCGACCAGGGCTGCGGCGGCCTGCGCCGCGCTGATGCCGGGGATGATCTCGAGCTCGACCGCGCTCCAGTCGGCTCCTGCTCCCTCGCCGCCCTGCTCGCCCTCCAGATGCAGCGCCTCGATCACCGCCGTCGCCATCGCGAAGATGCCCGGGTCGCCCGAGGAGACGACGACGACGCGGCGGCCGCTGGCAGCGAGCTCGAAGGCGTGGCGCGCACGGTCCATCTCGACTCGGTTGTCCGACGCATGAACGGTCGCCTTGAGCGGGCCCGCGAGGCGCTCAGCCATGGCGACGTAGGGGAAATAACCGATCAGGTCGTCGGCGGCGCGGAAGGCGGCGGCCGCTGCCGGCGCCAGCAGGCCTTCCGACCCCGGACCGAGGCCGACCACCGAAACGCGACCGCCGCTCATGCCGACCACCGCGCGCCCGGCACCAGGATCATCGAGAAGTACGGGACGCTGGCCGGGTCGATCGTTGCCAGCGGCGCGATGCGCTGATTGGCCATCGTCGCCCGCTCGACGTAGTGCGCACGGCCAACGAGGTCGAGTTCCTCGAGCACGCCACGCACCTTGGCGAAGTTGCTGCCGAGTTTCATGATCACCGCCGACTCGGTGTCGGCGAGGCGGCGCTTCAGTTCGGCCGCCGGCAGAACGCCGGAGAGCACCGTCAGCGTCTGGTTGCGGTAGACGAGCGGCGCGCCGACCACCGAGGCACAGGCGAGGAAGGCGCAGACGCCTGGCGTCACCTCGGTCTCGTAGCGCTCGGCGAGCCGGTCGTGCAGGTACATGAACGAGCCGTAGAGGAAGGGATCGCCCTCGCAGACGACGGCGACGTCGCGACCGGCGTCGAGCTGCGCGGCGACCGTCGCCGCCGATTCGTCGTAGAACCTGGCGAGCGCGGTCTCGTAGCAGAACGGCGGCGGCAGGTTCTCGGTGGTCACCGGGTAGATCAGCGGCAGCACCTGCTGCGCCTCGGCGAGATAACCCGAGACGATCGAGAGCGCGTTGCCGACCTTGCCGCGCGCGGCGAAATGCGCGACCACCGGCGCCTCGCGCAGGCGGCGCAGCGCCTTCAGCGTGATCAGTTCGGGGTCGCCCGGTCCGACACCGAGGCCGAACAGCCGGCCCGGCTTCACCGTCCCTGCCACGTCAGCCGGCATCATTCGTGTTCCGTGCCGAGCGCGTTGAGCGCGCCGGCGGCCATCGCGCTGCCGCCACGGCGACCGCGCACGATGACGAAGGGGACGCCGCGCGGGTTGGCGGCGAGCTCGTCCTTCGATTCGGCGGCGCCGACGAAGCCGACCGGGAAGCCGAGGATCAAGGCCGGCTTCGGTGCACCCGCGTCGAGCATTTCGAGCAGGCGGAAGAGCGCGGTCGGTGCATTGCCGATGGCGACGACCGAGCCGGCGAGCTTCGGCAGCCACAGTTCGAGCGCCGCCGCCGAGCGCGTCGTGCCGAGCCGGGCCGCGAGTTCGGCGACCTGCGGGTCGTTGAGCGTACAGATGACCTCGTTGCCGGCCGGCATGCGCGCACGCGTGACACCGTTGGCGACCATCTGGCTGTCGCAGAGGATCGGCGCACCGGCGGCGAGCGCGGCGCGGCCGATGGCGCCCGCGTTCGGCGAGAAGACGAGGTCGTCGATCACGTCGGGCATCCCGCAGGAATGCGCCACGCGCACCGCGAGCTTCTCCAGATCGGCGGGGATGCGCTCCAGGTTGGCTTCGGCACGGATGATGGCGAAGGACTGGCGATAGATGTCGTGCGCGTCGCGGCTGTATTCGATCATCGGAGCGTCTCGAAAAAACCCGCTATTATACGCGACGGCCTTCCGGCCCGCCCGGCGTCCTGCCGGATTCAGACCCCTGGCTCACGATGAAAAAATTGCTCCTGATCGGGATAGGCCCCGGCCATCCCGACTACCTGACGATGCAGGCGATCAAGGCGCTGCGCACGGTCGACGTCTTCTTCTTCCTGGAAAAGGAAGGCCGCGGCAAGGAAGAACTGATCCAGATCCGCAACGACATCCTCGCCGAGTACGCCGACTCCGGCCGCTATCGCAGCGTCGTCGCCAAGAGCCCGCCGCGCTCGGCCGCGCAGGGCTACGAAGCGGGCGTACGCGACTGGTACGACGACAAGGCGGCGATCATCGCCGGCCTCATCAACGACGAGCTCGCCGACGGTCAGACCGGCGCCTTCCTGATCTGGGGCGACCCCGCTCTCTACGATGGAACACTGACCATCGTGCAGGACATCCTCGCGCGCGGACTCGCCGCCTTCGACTACGAGGTGATCCCCGGGATCACCAGCGTGCAGACGCTCGCCGCCCGCCACCGCATCATGCTCAACCGCGTCGGCGGCGAATTCACGGTGACCACCCCGCGCGCGCTCGAACGCACGCCGGCCGACCAGATCGACAACGCGGTGGTGATGCTCGACTCGAACGCCGCCTTCGCCCGCTACGCCGATCAGGACCTCGACATCTACTGGGGCGCCTACCTCGGCACCAGGGACGAAACGCTCGTTTCCGGCGACCTGAAAACCCTCGCCCCCGACCTCGCCGAGAAAGCCCGCCAGGCGCGCGCCGAGAAGGGATGGCTGTTCGACATCTACCTGCTGCGCCGGCGCAAGGACTGAACTGGGTAGCTCGGGGTAATGTGAAGCTGCGAAGGGATTGAGCAAAGGCGCAGCCATGGAGCAGCAGCCGGTCATCGCGAGGCCGTAACCGTCATCGCGAGCCCGTAGGGCGTGGCGATCCAGTGCGTAGGGCTGAATAGAAGAACGAACTAGATTGCCACGGCGCTGCGCGCCTCGCGAAGGGGCGCGCTTCATGCCTCGGGGTGGTGCAGCCCGCAATGTCTGTCAGCGAAGCGCAACCCGACAACAACACGCCTTGCCCGCGCCGCTCACGACCCGCCACGTGTATCCCTGCCACTGGAGCGCCGCTGGTAATCCGCGCTGTGCAGCGCACTACGGCTGAAATCCTCGGCCACCCCAAAGCATGAAATGCGCCCACTCGCGTCGATTCGGTCATTGCGAGGCGCGCAGCGCCGTGGCAATCCAGTTCGTTCCCCTAATTCCGCACCCCACCACTTTCAACCACCGACCCGACACAGCCCTGCGCACCGCATCGTCAAGCCGAGTGACGAGCAATTCGGCTCACGAACTGTTCCTGTCGCAGATCTCCGCGCGCCAACGAGCCACCGCCAACCGGCAAGTCAAGAGACTTCGTGCGATGCTCAGGATTTCCACGTTCCCGCCTCGTCGGAAAGCCGGCGATGTTCACTTGCCAGTCGGGCGAGGTAGATTCACCCATCCGCATCGCCTATGAAAGCGGGCTTCTTAGCCACAAGCGGGAATATTTCATATATCATTCCCAAGAAATGCACATAGGATCGAAGCCCAGCCTTCGCAGCCCGATCCACACGTGCAAGCCGGGACGCCCCGGGCAAGGGTTCGAGCAGACGGTCACAAGCATAGGGCAACGATGGATAGCTTATCCGACATTGCGACGCACTCACGCTTCGATAAGCTAAGCGTTTTCAATAGTTTAGAGGTGGCCACAAGCTTATCCGTCAGTCGTATAAGATGTTTACTTCCCGTTCTGACGGATGCTTCACGTTAGCCATTTACGCATATGAACGCCTTTGAACAACTCGCCGCCTCCTTGCTCACTCGTGCCGGTTATTGGGTCTATCCGAGCTTCAAGGTTGAACTTACAAAAGAAGAGAAAAGAGCCATTGGGCGGCATTCGAGTCCGCGTTGGGAAATTGATCTGATCGCATACAAACCCAAATCCAACGAATTATTGGTAGTTGAGTGCAAGGCATATCTTGATTCTGGCGGGGTGCAACTTGCGAGTTTTCAGCAACCGAAGGCGGATCGATACAAGCTGTTCAACGAACCGACGTTGCGCGAGGTTGTATTCTCTCGACTTACACAGCAGCTTGTCGAATCGGGTGCCGTCATCGAAGGCCCTAAGGTTCAACTTGCATTGATGGCTGCGAAAATAAAATCCAAAGAACATTCTGACGTTGTTGCCCTATTCAAGAGAAATGGTTGGGTTCTCTTCGATGCAAACTGGATTCGCGATCAACTTCAACAATTGTCAGAAGGATCTTACGAGAATGATGTTCCGTCTGTAGTTGCAAAGCTGCTTCTTCGCGGTAGCAATGGCTAACCAGGCGCTCAACCTCGCTCCTTTCAGTCGCTGGACGCGGCGCGATAAAGCCGCACAGCGCCGGTTAGCTCTACGTTATACCGCTCCACTTATTGGGATTGCGACCACATGAGCCTGGAAAAACACATCGAAGAAATTCGCGCCGGCATCAAAGCTGGACGGTTCGTAAATGAGGCAGCAGTATCCCAAGGGATAGTTCTTCGCTTACTGCACGCGCTTTCGTGGCCCGCTTACGACACACAGATCGTATGCCCCGAGTATTCGTTACAGGGACGGCGCGTGGACTATGCGCTTTGCCATCCGCCCGGCAAGCCAATCGCCTTCGTGGAAGTCAAACAGATTGGGCAAAGCGAAGGTGCCGAAAGGCAATTGTTCGAGTATGCGTTTCACATCGGTGTTCAACTGGCCATCCTCACAGATGGGCAAGAGTGGAACTTCTTTCTTCCCGGAGAACAAGGAGACTACGGTGAGCGCCGGGTATATAAACTCGACATCGTCGAACGAGACATTTCCGAGTGCGCAGCCCGCCTTACTCGTTATCTGCAATACGATGCGAGCATTTCTGGTGCCGCAATTGAAGCGGCGCGCGAAGACTACCGCAATGTCTCGCGCGAGAGGCAGATGAAATCCACCTTGCCCAAGGCATGGACGCGGCTATTGGAGGAAGAAGACGAACTTCTGATTGAACTTGTCGCTGACCGTGTCGAAAATCTTTGTGGCTACAAGCCAGACCCTGACACCGTCGCCCGCTTCCTGAAGGAAAATGTTGCCCTTAGCTCCGCTCCAGCGGCGGCGCCTCAATCGTACTCCCGCACACAAACAACTTTGCCCGTTGCTGCCCCAAGTGCGCCACGCATTGGCTCAAGTCAAAAGCCTTCCTCGATAGGTTTCGCACTTGAAGGACGGAATTACCCAGCGCGAAGCGCACGCGAAGTTCTTGAGGGTGTTTTTGAAGCACTCGCCAAGCGCGATGCCACAGTCCTTGAACGTTTTGCTTCGTTGCCAAAGCATGGGCGCACTCGCCGCTACCTCGCAAAAAATGCAAGCGATCTTTACCCTGGTCGCCCAGACTTGGTGCGCGATTTCTCTATACAATTGACTTCGGGCTGGTGGCTCAGTACAAATCACAGCCGCGCAACTATTGAACGAATTATTGAAATGGCTTGCGACGTCGCTCACTTGAAGTTTGGGAAAGATCTTCATGCCAATCTCGGTGAATGAAAGCGGTATAACCCGGCAGTCCACACGGACGCTGCGCGATAAAGCCGCGCAGCGCCGGTGACTTCTACATTAGGCCTCAGAATTACAGGCGCTCACCAGTCGGCCACCTCACACTGCCACAACCGGCCTCACCCACTCAGTATCAGACCCATCTCACACGTCAACTGGAGTTGAAATCATGGATCTCAGAACAGCTCAATATGTGCATGAGCAGCTTGGGCCAAACTCCCTTGAGGCAACAAAACAGGTAACAGCGGGAATGAGCGCGCTCCACAACCTGTTTGGAACGAGGGACGAACATACCATCTTCTCTGCGCTGAAGTCAGCGTTCAACATCAATCATAGCGATGAAGGTGAGTTTAAGCACTTGCGCATAGCGAGCGAGAAGCTTACAGCGCCCCTCGAAGAAGACCAGCAGCGAAAAATACTTCTCGATCTATACAAGAGCCTACGCGCCTGATGTCACACCACAGCCTGAGGCCTAACATTGCAGTCAAGGGCGCACCCCTTACCTTTACCGTTAGGCCCAGCACATACAGGAGTGCTCTGGAAAATGAAGCGAGACATGGACCTTGTTAGGAAGCTTCTCTTCTACTTCGAAGAGAAGCCTGATTCTGGCCACGTGAAAGTTCCTCCGATCGAGGGATATGAAGAAACCCTGATCAAGTATCACTGCAATCTACTGTACGACGCAGGTCTCCTGAATTGCGAGCCGGTCAAATCGAGCACCAGTGATAGGGTTATCTCGGTTCTGCCATTTGACCTAACTTGGGCTGGGCATGAGTTCTTGGACAAAATTCGCACGGACACTACGTGGAATCGGATCAAGGCTCAGGCAAAAGAGAAGAGCCTCAGCCTGTCCTTTAACATCGTGAACGAGTTGGCGCAGCGGCTGGCGCTGTCAGCAATTACCAGCTAGGCCCAACAATTCGCTGCAGGCGCGACGGCCCTGACAGGCCGCGGCCTGAGCTCAAACGTCATGAAGAGGAGCAATTTATGCTGTACGCGATTGAACGCGGTCACTACATTGATGACATTCCCTACCATGCGGACTATCGCCGCTGGCGAGCACGTCTTTCTGATGCCGAGTACGATGCAATTGTTACTGAACTCAGCAAAAAAATTGATGGTGGTGAAATTCACACATCTAGCTGGATGCCCGGAAACGATTGGACTGGTACGGTGTACGATCCAATCTATCAGAAAGCTTGCGATCAAAGCACAACTGAGTCTGGCAAATGCTTTGGTCTTTTTCTGTGGGTAGTCTTACAGAATCACCCTGACGTTTGGGGGTTTGGGCGATATGAAAAAAATGGCATTCCAATTCACGGCCTCACGTATTTTAAGCTTGGCAATCCGCCGCCCAGATGAAAATCTGCCTAAACCTGGGGTCGAGTTTGCCTTTCGGGCTGGGAATGCTCTAAAGCGCAGCCCCTTACCTCCACGTTAGGCCAAATCGTCAACCTCTCCATGCCAAAAATGAGAACATTCCCAATCTGTGACGCATTGTCTGAAAATCCTGCAAAACATTGCGCAGCCTTAGTCGTTACGCAAAACTTTGTGAAGGAGAAGGATAGTTGGTCACATTTTTCGCAACCATCCGCTGACCTTAGAAACGGCACGCTAACCTTTGTAAAGTCGGATGGTCGTGTATTTGGAATCACGTGTTGGCACGTGATTGAGCACTTTCGAGAGAAATTGACACTCTCTGGCAGTCCTCATAGTCACAGCATGCGAACAATGGTTAACGGGTTCTACATAGTTCTTGACCGATTTATTCGTCCAGAACCACAGTTTGGAGATCCAGCGATTGACATAGCAGTTCGAGAACTTGATCCAGATTTACTATCTGCTATCGGCAAAATACCGCTGGATTTAGATGAACAAATGGAAACACCAAAGAATATTCATCATGGGTACGCTGTCGGTTTTCCAGAAACGATGAAGTACAAGAAAATGGAAGACCAGACTGGCTATCGTATATCCCATCCCGTTATACATAAGTCAGATCACACCGGCTTGTCGTGCATACCGAATCCCTTCAACGAAGACCGCGACATCCTGCATGCCCAGCCAGATGGACTTGGCCCCGGGTTCCCCATCGCCCTTGCGCGCCAGAAACCCCCCGCGCTGCGCGATCAGCCGGATGA
>NZ_NHRX01000044.1 GCF_016653115.1 Rhodocyclus purpureus | reverse complement strand
CAGGAAGGGCGACGGCGAACCTGGCGTGAAAACCCTCTGGCTGGGATACCAGCGCATCAGGGATTTTGTTCAGGGCGTCGAGCATATGCGAGCGCTTCATGCGATATGAGTTATGTGTAACGCTATGGCTATACGGGGTCCTCGGTCAGCATCCGCCGAGGGGCGTTCGTCTACATCTACGATGCGAATGGGCGGCAAACGGGCGCGGTGCCCGCTCGCTAGTGCCCCGGCACAGCATACGGTTTCCTGAAGCAGATCCCCGAAGGCGCTCGCCTTTTTTCGCTGACGCTATACTCGATCCCTCGCGTACCGGTTATGCCTTCCCCGTACTTTCCCTCCCCCCGCCCTGGGAACCCATCCGTCGTGAAGAGCGTTCTGGCGGTGCATGCCCGGCTGCGGGAGCGCCTTCCCGGCAACCCTGAAAACCTCCGTGCGACACCCTTTGTCGTTCCGATGTGATCTCATCGCGGCCTGAACCCACGAGGAGCCTGTCTTGAGCCCGAACCCGCTGCCCACCGGTCTGATGCTGGTCCATGGCAACCACCCCGAACACCTGCGCGACCTGCTCGTCGCCTGGGTGCGGCGCTACCCGGTGGCGCCGCTCGAAAGCGAGACGCTGCTGGTGCAGAGCAACGGCGTCGCGCAATGGCTGCGCCTGGCGCTGGCGGCGGACGTCGCCGACGAGGGTTCGGGCGGCTGCGGCATCGCTGCCGGCATCTGCTTCTCGCTGCCCTCGGCCTTCCTGTGGCAGGTGTATCGCGCGGTGCTCGGCCGCGAGCAGGTGCCGGAGACCTCGCCATTCGACAAGTCGCTCCTGCTGTGGCGATTGATGCGCCTCCTGCCCGAGCTGCTGGAGCTGCCCGACTACGCGCCGCTCGGCCGTTTCCTGAAGAGCGACGCCGACCTGCGCAAGCGCTTTCAACTCGCCGAGCGCCTCGCCGACCTCTTCGACCAGTACCAGGTCTATCGCGCCGACTGGCTCGCGGCCTGGGAAGCCGGCGAGGACGTGCTGATCCGCGCCGACGGCGAGCGCCGTCCGCTGGACGCCGGGCAGCGCTGGCAGGCCTCGCTGTGGCGCGCGCTGCTCGCCGACGTCGCGCGCGAGGTCGGCCACAGCGGAGATTCGCTCTCGCGCAACGGGCGCGCCGCGGTCCATGCCGCCTTCCTGCGCCGGGTCGATGACTGGCCCGAGGGCCAGCGCCCGGCAGGGCTGCCGCGCCGGGTGATGGTCTTCGGCATCTCGGCGCTGCCGCGGCAGTCGCTCGAAGTGCTCGCCGCGCTGGCGCGCTGGTGCCAGGTGCTGATGTGCGTGCACAACCCCTGCGAGTACTACTGGGCCGACATCGTCCCCGACCGCATGCTGCTGCGCGCGACGCAGTCCCGCCAGCGCCGCCGCAACGGGATGCCGGCCGCGCTCGACGAGGAGAACCTGCACCTGCACGCGCATCCGCTGCTCGCCGCCTGGGGCAAGCAGGGGCGCGACTTCATCGGGCTGCTCGACGAGCACGACAGCGAGGATGCGCGCGCCGGCTACCTGCAGCGCTTCGCCGACATCCAGAAGCGTATCGACCTCTTCTCCAGCCATGGCGAGTCCTGCCTGCTCAACCAGCTGCAGGACGACATCCGCGCGCTGCGCCCGCTCGCCGAGTCGCGCCCGCTCTGGCCCGCGGTCGCGCCGGCGGACGACTCGATCCGCTTCCACGTCGCGCACAGCGCGCAGCGCGAGGTCGAGATGCTGCACGACCAGCTGCTCGCCGCCTTCAACGCCGACCCGACGCTGCGCCCGCGCGACGTGGTCGTCATGGTCCCCGACATCGAGGCCTACGCGCCGCACATCCAGGCGGTGTTCGGCCTCATCGACAGCCGCGACGCGCGCTTCATCCCGTTTTCGATCGCCGACCAGGGGCGCCGCCACCACGACCCGCTGGTCAACGCGATCGCCCGGCTGCTCGAACTGCCGAGCTCGCGGCTGGCGGTCAGCGACGTGCTCGACCTGATCGAGGTCCCCGCGCTGCGCGCGCGCTTCGCGATCGCCGACGACGACCTGCCGCTCCTGCAGCGCTGGATCCGCGGCGCCCAGGTGCGCTGGGGGCTGCACGCCGAACACCGCGCGAGCCTCGGCCTGCCGAATCCGCCGGCCGGCAACACCTGGCAGTTCGGCCTCAGGCGCATGCTGCTCGGCTACGCGAGCGGTGCCACCGGTGGCGCCTGGAACGGGATCGAGCCCTTCGACGAGATCGGCGGACTCGACGCCGCCGCGCTCGGCCCGCTCGCGCAACTACTGGACCGGCTCGAAGCGACGTGGACGCTCTTCCGCCAGGAGGCGACCCCGTCCGAATGGTGCGAGCGATTGCGTGCGCTCTTGGCCGACTTCTTCCGCGCCGAGGAAGGCGAGGACGCCTACACGCTGCAACAGCTCGATGCCGCGCTCGAAGGCTGGCGCGAGGCCTGCGCGCAGGGCGGGCTGGCCAGCCCGCTGCCGCTGACGGTGGTTGGCGAGCACTGGCTTGCCCAGCTCGAGGACGGCGGCCTGTCGCGGCGTTTCTTCGCCGGCGCGGTGACCTTCGCGACGCTGATGCCGATGCGCGCGATCCCGTTCCGCCAGGTCTGCCTGCTCGGCCTCAACGACGGCGACTACCCGCGCACGCGGGTGCCGATGGACTTCGACCTGATGGGGCGCGACTACCGCCCGGGCGACCGCTCGCGGCGCGAGGACGACCGCTACCTGTTCCTCGAAGCGCTGCTCTCGGCGCGCGAGCGCCTCCTGATCTCGTGGGTCGGCCGCTCGATCAACGACAACAGCGTGCGCCCGCCGTCGGTGCTGGTCGGCCAGTTGCGCGACCACCTGGCCGCCGGCTGGAAGCTCGCCGGCCACGAGGACGAGCCGGAAGCGCTGCTCGCCGCACTGACCGTCGAGCATCGCCTGCAGCCCTTCAGCCCGGCCTACTTCCCGGCGAATGCAGAAGCGTCGCCGCTGTTCACCTACGCGCGTGAATGGCGCATCGCCGACGATGCTGTGCCGGATTCGGCTGTGTCCGGGCTGCTGCCGCCGCTCGTCCGCAGCGAGCCGCTGCGCATCGCCGAACTCGCCGATTTCCTGCGCGACCCGGTCAAGGACTTCTTCCGCAAGCGCCTGCACGTCCATTTCGCCGCCGACAATCCGGCCAGCGAGGACCAGGAGCCCTTCGACCTCGACGGCCTGCAGAAATGGGGGCTGTGGAACGAGCTGATCGCGCGCCAGGCGGAGGCGCTCGCCGCCGGACGTCCGCGCGAGGAGGCGCTGGCCGCGACGCTGGCGTCGATCGAGCGGCGCGGGCAACTCGCCGCCGGCGCCTTCGCGCGGTTGATGGCCGCCGAACTCGCCGAGCCGATGGCCGACATGTTCGAGCGCTACGCCAAGGGGCTCGCCGAGTGGCCGACGCCGGCGCCGCACGACGGCGAGGTCCGCTACCGCAGCGCCGCGACCACGAACGCCACTTCGATCGCGATCGAGGACTGGCTGCGCGACCTGCGCGTCGACGGCGATGGCCGGCGTGCCCGCGTCGTCCTCGAAACCAGCGACGCGGTGAAGAAGGGGAAGTACCAGCGCCACACCCTGATCAAGCACTGGGTGGCGCACCTCGCCGGGCACCTCGCCGGCGAACCGCTGACGACGCTCGTGGTGAGCAAGGCCGGTGACGTCCGCTTCGAGCCGCTGCCTGCCGACGCCGCCCGCGCCGAGATCGAGACCCTGCTCGCCGCCTGGCAGGAGGGGATGCGCCGGCCGCTGCCGCTGGCGGTGAAGACCGCGTTCGCCTTCCTCGACAACGCCAGCAACCTGCGCGCGATCTACGAGGGCGGCTACAAGCTCGAAGGCGAAGTCGAATCCAGTCCCTACCTGCAGCGCGCCTGGCCCGATTTTGCCTCGCTCACTGAAAGTGGTGAATTCGAGCGCCTCGCCGGGCAACTGCTCGGCACGCTCTTTGATGCGACTTTCAGGAAGAAGGGCGCCAAGCCCGCAGGAGAACCGGCATGACCCCCACGCAACTCGAAGCGCTGCGCTTCCCGCTCCACGGCAGCCGCCTGATCGAGGCCAGCGCCGGCACCGGCAAGACCTACACGATCGCCGCGCTCTACCTGCGCCTCGTCCTCGGCCATGGCGAGGTGGATGAACATGGGAACAGCGCCGCCTTCCACCGGCCGCTGACGCCGCCGGAAATCCTCGTCGTCACCTTCACCGATGCCGCGACCAAGGAACTGCGCAACCGCATCCGTGAACGGCTCGACCAGGCCGCGCGCTGGTTCCTCGCCGACGATATGGACGAGGGCGCCGACGTTGACGCCAACGCTGACCACTTCCTGCGTGAGCTGCGCGCGGGCTACCCGGCCGAGGCCTGGTCGGCGCAGGCGCGCAAGCTGCAGCTGGCGGCCGAGTGGATGGACGAGGCGGCGGTGTCGACGATCCACAGCTGGTGCAACCGCATGCTGCGCGAGCACGCCTTCGACAGCGACAGCCTGTTCACCCAGCGGCTCGAAACCGACCAGGAGGATCTCCTCGCCGAGGTCGCGCGCGACTACTGGCGGACCTTCATGTATCCGCTCGCGGAAGATTCGGCCCAGGTCGTCAAGGGCTGGTGGGCGTCGCCCGACGAGCTGCTCGATGCCGTGCGCCAGCTCCTGCCGCACGCCGAACTGCTCGCGGCCAGCGCCGAGCCGGCGGCAGCGCTGGCGGCTGCGCAGCAGGAAAAGCTGCGCGTCCTGGGCGAACTGAAGGCGCCCTGGGCAAAGTGGCGCAAGGAGCTGCAGGAACTCCTCGACGACGCGCGCGACGGCAAGCGCTTCAACGGGACGAAGCTCAAGAAGAACAACTACGACGACTGGCTCGCCAAACTGGAGGCCTGGCGCGACGATCCGCAGCAGGTGCGTCCCGACTTGAGCGACAGGGCTTGGGAGCGGCTCACGCCGGCCGGGCTGGCCGAAGTCTGGAAGGACGGACCGCCGCCGGATCACCCGGCGCTGGAGGCCATCGCCGCGTTGCCGGCACAACTCGCCGTACTCCCCGACGCGCGCGGCGACATCCTCCGCCACGGCGGGCGCTGGATCTCCGCGCGCTTTGCCGACGAGCAGGCGCGCCGTGCGCAGATGGGTTTCAACGACCTGCTCACCCGGCTCGATGGCGCGCTCTCCGGGGCCAACGGCGCGCGCCTCGCCGAAGTGATCCGTACGCAGTTCCCGGTCGCGCTGATCGACGAGTTCCAGGATACCGACGCCGTCCAGTACCGCATCTTCGACGCCGTCTACCGCGTCGAGGCCAACGACGAGAGGACCGCGATTGTCCTCATCGGCGACCCCAAGCAGGCGATCTACGCGTTCCGCGGCGCCGACATCTACACCTACCTCGCCGCGCGCGCAGCGACCGCAGGCCGGCTGTACACGCTGCTCTGCAACTACCGCTCGACCACGGCGATGGTCGCCGCCAGCAACCGCTGCTTCGAGTTCGCCGAATCCCGCGCGGCGGGCGAGGGCGCCTTCCTCTTCAGACGCGACGGCGAGAACCCCATCCCCTTCTTCGCCGCGACCGCCAATGGCCGCAAGGACGTGCTCGCCGCCGCCGGCGAGAAGCTGCCGGCGCTCTCGGTCTGGCGCCTGCCGCCGGCCGACGACGGCGAGGCAATGGCGAAGGGCGCCTACCTCGAACAGATGGCCGAGATCTGCGCGAGCGAGATGGTCCGCCTGCTCAACCTCGGCCGCGACGGCGAGGCCGGCTTCTTCGCAGACGGCGAGTTGCGCCCTGAGCGTTCGCTACGTCCCGCCGACCTCGCGGTGCTGGTGAACAACCGCAACGAGGCCGACGCGATCCGTGCGGCGCTGTCGCGCCGGCGCGTGCGCAGCGTCTATCTGTCGGACAAGGACTCGGTGTTCCGCCGTCCCGAGGCCTTCGACCTGCAGCTCTGGCTCACCGCCTGCGCCGACCCCGACGACGGCGGCGCGCTGCGCGCCGCGCTGGCGACGCGCACGCTCGGCCTCGACTGGGCCGCGCTCGACCGCTTCAACCACGACGAGATCACCTGGGACGACACGGTGCTGCAGTTCCGCGGCTACCGCGATTGCTGGCGCAGGCAGGGCGTGCTGCCGATGCTGCGCCGCCTGCTCAACGACTTCCGGGTGCCGGCCCGCCTGCTCGCCCAGGGCGGCGAAGGCGAGCGCAGCCTGACTGACGTGCTCCACCTCGCCGAACTCTTGCAGCAGGCGAGCGCACTGCTCGACGGCGAACACGCGCTGATCCGCCACCTCGCCGAACAGCGCAGCGAAGAGGATGGCAGGGCCGACGTGCACCAGATCCGGCTGGAGAGCGACGCCGACCTGGTGCAGGTGATCACCATCCACAAGTCGAAGGGGCTCGAATACCCGCTCGTCTTCCTGCCCTTCGCCTGCGCCTTCCGTGCCACCAAGGCCGACGACCTGCCGCTCAAGTGGCATGACGAGGACGGCGCCCTCCGGCTCGCGCTCGCCGACGAGGGCGATATCCTCGAACGCGTCGACCGCGAGCGCCTCGGCGAGGACCTGCGCAAGCTCTACGTCGCGCTGACGCGCGCGCGCTACGCGACCTGGATCGGCGTCGCGCCGGTCAAGGAACTCGAACGCAGCGCTTTCGGCTACCTGATCGGCGGCGATCTGCAGCAGGGAGTCGACGATCTGGCGGCCGGACGCCCCGAGCTCGCGGTGATCGATTCGCCGACCGCGAGCGACGAGACTTACCGCGGCGACGGACTGATCGTGCACGAAGGCCCGGCGCGGATGCCCGTGCGCTCCTTGCGCGAAAACTGGTGGATCGCCAGCTATTCGGCGCTCGGCAGCGCCGCCGCTGCCGACACGCCCGACGAGGACGTCTTCCGCGAGGCGGAGGCTGCCGAGCGCTCGACGCGCTTGGAAGTGGCTCCCTTGCCGGCCGCCGTTGCTGCTACCACCACGCCTTCGCGCGGGCTGCTGCACGACTTCCCGCGCGGCGCCGCGGTCGGCACCTTCCTGCACGACCTGCTCGAATGGTCGGCCACCGAGGGTTTTGCGCGCGTCGCCGAGTCGCGGGCGCCGGTCCGCGACGCGATCGCCCGCCGCTGCGCGGTGCGCGGCTGGGAGCGCTGGATCGACCCGCTCACCGACTGGCTGCAGGATTTCCTGCGCCAGCCGCTTCAGGCCGCCGGCGGCGAATCCTTCGCGCTGGCCGGGCTCGACACCTTCGTCGCCGAGATGGAATTCTGGGTCGCCGTGCATGAAGTCGACCTCAGGGAGCTCGACGCGCTGGTCGTCCGCCAAACCCTCGGTGCTGCCGGGCGTCCGCAACTGCTGCCGGGGCAACTCAACGGCATGCTGAAGGGCTTCATCGACCTGATCGTCGAGCACGAGGGCCGCTATTACGTGATCGACTACAAGTCGAATCGGCTCGGCGCCGACGATGCCGCCTACACGGCCGAGGCGATGGCGCAGGAGGTCCTCGCGCACCGCTACGAGCTGCAGTACGTGCTTTACCTGCTCGCGCTGCATCGCCTGCTCAAGCTGCGCCTGCCCGATTACGACTACGACCGCCATGTCGGCGGCGCGCTCTACCTGTTCCTGCGCGGCAGCCAGTCGCCCGGTCGCGGCGTCCATGCCGAGCGTCCGCCGCGCGAACTGATCGAAGCGCTCGACCGCCTGTTTACCGCTCAAACCGCCCGGGAGGCTGCATGAGTCACCTGACCGACAACGCCCACGTGCGCGCGCTGATCGCGCGCTGGACCGAGCACGGCTGGCTGCGCGCGCTCGATGGCGCCTTCGCCGGTTTCCTCGCCGACGAGGTGCCCAACGCGCCGCCGCTGCTGCTGCTCGCCGCCGCGCTGGCCAGCCACCAGCTCGGCCGCGGCCATCCCTGCCTCGACCTCGAACAGACGCTGGCCGACCCGGGCTTCGCGCTGTCGCTGCCGCCCGAAGGCAGCCTCGGTAGCGCCGGCGAAGAGGCACCGCCGCTGCCGTCGGCCGTGCTCGCATCGGTCAGCCTCGCCGACTGGCAGGCGGCGCTGGTGCATCCGCAACTGGTCGGCGACGGTCCGGGAGCGACGCCGCTGGTTCGCGTCGGCGCACGGCTCTACCTGCGCCGCTACTGGCAGTACGAGCAGTCGGTGCGCGCCGGGATCGACGCGCGCATCGCGACGCCCCTGCCCCTGCGCGAGGCGGTGCTGCGCGCGGCGCTGTCGGTGCTGTTCGCGCAGGATCCGGCGCTGCAACCCGACTGGCAGAAGCTCGCCTGCGTGCTGGCCGCACGCAGCGCCTTCGCCATCGTCACCGGCGGACCGGGGACCGGCAAGACGACGACCGTCGTCCGCCTGCTCGCCGTGCTGCAGTCGATGGCGCTCGCCGATCCCGCCGGGCGCGCGCTGCGCATCCGCCTCGCGGCGCCGACGGGAAAGGCGGCGGCGCGTCTCAACGAATCGATCGCCGGCGCCGTTGCCAGGCTCGACCTCGCAGCCCTGTCCGACGGCGACGCGGTGCGCGCGGCGATCCCGGTCGAGGTGACGACGCTGCACCGCCTGCTCGGCACCCGTCCCGACACCCGCCACTTCCGCCACCACGCCGGCAACCCGCTACCGGTCGATGTGCTCGTCGTCGATGAGGCATCGATGGTCGACCTGGAGATGATGGCGGCCGTCCTCGCCGCCTTGCCGCAAAGCGCGCGCCTGATCCTCCTCGGCGACAAGGACCAGCTCTCCTCGGTCGAGGCCGGCGCCGTGCTCGGCCAGCTGTGCAGCCGCGCCGAAGCTGCGCACTACACCCCGGCGACCGTCGCCTGGCTCGCCGGCATCGACGAGCTTGGCGGGCAGATTCCCGCCGAGCTCGTCGATGCGGAAGGGACGGCGCTCGACCAGGCGGTCACCATGCTGCGCCACAGCTACCGCTTTGACGACCGCAGCGGCATCGGCCAGCTGGCCAGGGCGGTCAATGCCGGCAAGGTCGAGGCACTGCGCAGCGTGCTCGCCTCAGGCCATGCCGAACTTGCCCGCGTCGTGCTGGCGCAGTCCGGGCAGGCGGCGCTGCGCCGGCTCGTCATCGACGGTGCGTCTGCACCATCTTCGCCGTCGGCAGCCGATCGGCCCGCGACCAAAGCGCCGGTCGGCTACCGCCATTACCTCGCGACGCTGCACGCGACGCGCCCGCAGCCCGGAGCAGGGCAGGATGAGACCGACGACTGGGCGCGCCGCGTCCTCGCCGCGCACGGCCGCTTCCAGATGCTCTGCGCCCTGCGCCGCGGCGCCTGGGGCGTCGAGGGACTCAACCGGCAGATCGCCGGCTGGCTCCACGAGGAAGGCCTGATCCCCGCCGCCGACGGCTGGTACGCCGGCCGTCCGGTGCTGGTCACGCGCAACGACTACGGGCTCGGGCTGATGAACGGCGACATCGGCATCACGCTCGACTTGCCGGGAAGCGAAGGCGCCCTGCGCGTCGCCTTCCCCGCGGGCGACGGCAGCGGCGGCATCAAGTGGGTGCAGCCAAGCCGCCTGCAGGCCGTCGACACCGTCTATGCGCTGACCGTGCACAAGTCGCAGGGCTCCGAATTCGAACACGCGGCGCTGGTCCTCCCCGACCGGCTCAACCCGATCCTGACGCGCGAACTGGTCTACACGGGAATCACCCGCGCCAAGCGCTGGTTCAGCCTGCTCGAAGCGGGCGAGCCCGCCGTGCTGGAACAGGCGGTGCAGCGGCGGGTGTTGAGGGTGAGTGGGTTGATGGCGGCGTGAAATTCGATTCAACGCCCCCGCTGGCTGAGTGCGGAGGTTTCACTGGCGGGATCACCGCCTTCTCCGCACTGGAATACGGCAGCAAGAAGAAGCTGGTCTACCGAGATCGATTTTTGGTCGAGATCAAGGTGGTGAAGCCGTGGTCGCATCTGCTGGAAGCGCTGAAGCGAGTCTATCCGAAGGGAGCGCGTGGTTGCCCCGGAGCGACCCAGAGCGGATTCCGCGACTTTAGTCAGTTCGTTGGCATTGACCTCGCCCGCGAAGCAGCCCCTGATATGACAACGCTGCTCAAGTTCCTTCGATGTCTCGAAACCACGATCTCACTGATACGATCGCCAATCGCGACCTGAAAGCAAGAAGTTGGATAAAAGGGCTGAAAAGCTCAGACTAGGGATCGAAAATCAGAAAATCAACCGATAAATCGCAAAATAGTGATCTAAATATTCGCGCGGCTTGCCTAGTCAGATTGGTTATTTTTCTGGCTTTCCCCATTGCCATAAATCCGGTATGATCAGAGAATGGCATGCCAAATGTTGCTTTCAGTCGGTGACAACATTCGCTTTCGGCATCTTTGCCGTTCGCTGAAGCCCCTGGCGACCGCGGAACCTGGCGCTCGTGGCGTCACCACAGCGCTTCTGGCCCGCTGGATGGCCAGCATGACGCCCAACCTCCCTCGCCCCACCTCCGAATTATCACTTCAGCACCATCCGGCCGTAGAGAGGTTTGTGTGCTGGTTAAATGGCGCGGATATCCTCGCCGGCGCGTACTGGCTCAGTTCTGCGTATGCATTCTTGGTGGGGAAGGACCAGCGCAAGTGGCAGGCCATGTACTTTACCCCACCGCATCTCGCGCAACGGCTCTTGGATAACGCAAACGACCGTCTTCTTGACGGTCCGATCATTGACCCGGCGTGTGGAGGCGCTGCATTTTTGGCGCCCGCTGCCGTTCGGATTATGCAGGAGCTCGAACGGAAAGGGCTCTCGAGTTCCCAAATCCTTGCCCACATCGAAGCCAACGTACACGGTGTGGACATGGACGCCTTCCTCTGCCAGCTATCCGTCACCTTCCTTCGCATGGTCCTATCGAGGCACATCGAAGCAGCCAGTTACGATCCAGAGTTTCGAGTGACAACCGGTGACGGACTCGTTCTTAGTGCCTTGCCCTCTGGCTCGTATGGCCTAGTCCTATGCAATCCGCCTTACCGCAAGATGACCCGAGCAGAAACGGGTCCATACTGCGCCGAGTACGGCAAGTTGATGCGGGGGCAGCCTAACCTCTACACCTTGTTCATCGGCCGTGCCATGTCATTGCTCCGGGTCTCGGGGACTGCCGTGTTCCTCACTCCGATGAGCTTTCTATCCGGACAATCGTTCACGCCTATCCGCCGGCATCTGACGTCGCACGGTGCCATCAAGCAGATTGACCTGATTCACGACAAGACAGGCGTGTTTCTTGGCGCGGAGCAGGACTCAGCAATCACGGTGTGGCAGCGAAACCCAACGGACGCATACACCTCTGATATTTATATTCTGGTGCGAGATGGCTCATGGAAGCTGACCGGACGGCCGAGGCTGGGTACGTCGGACGCGCCTTGGCCCCTGCCCCGTGAGGAAGGGGACGCCGAGTTGCTATCCCTTTTTCGGGATACCACTCACACCTTGTCGTCCTACGGCTATGCGGTGCGGACTGGCTGCATCGTCATACACAGAAATCAGCGCGTGCTTTACCAGAAGCGCCCAGGGACAGCGCAACGAGGCCGCGTCTTGCCCTTGGTATGGCAGAGCGACATTTCGTCCAACGCCACACTCTGCCTCGATGAGAGGGAGAAGGTCGCTCATCGTTACGTCGATATGCAGACGGTTGGAGCGCCCGGGGTGGTACGTAGGCCAGCGGTCGCCGTACAGCGCGTGACGTCGGATGACCAGCCTCGACGGCTGGTCTGTGCCGTGGTGCCGAACTCCGCGTATGCCGAGTTCGGAGGCGTCGTTGGCGAAAACCACGTGTGCTTCATCGAGCAGGCAAAGGACAAAGTCGCCGTGGATACGGATCTTCTTTGTTCCATTCTGCGCACGCGGACAATCGACAGACTCTTCCGGTGTATGTCTGGAGCCACCAACGTTTCGGCCTACGAGCTCCACTCCTTGCCGCTTCCGGACCCCGAGCGGGTCCAATCTGCTCTGCAAGCAGGCACGCCTTTGGAGGCAGCGGTGAGGACAGCCTTTGACCTTGAAGTGCCTACACCAACTTCAAAAAATCACGAGCGCGTAACCCGACATGGAGAAAATCGACTGCCCTGCTAGGCGTGAGACGACCGAAGGCATTGCAGTCCCTTCGAAGACGTCGATGGTAGGAAACACGCCCGGAGTCTTCGCCCGGCGTTCCGACTTGTCTTTCTTTGCGAACCACGATGACCAAACCCGTCTGGTTCCCAGTGAAGCCATCGAACGGTTGGTGTCCCTGTACCTGCAGGCGGCAAAGGAAAAGACAGCCCATGTAGCTCTCGTATGGCCGGGAGCTCTCTCCGCCATCCCCCTCCTTCACAGCCTCGCATGCTTCCGTCTTTGGGAGGATGGATACAAACGGGGCGTTCGCGGCCTCTACTACCCTAGCAAGCGAAACTCCTTCCACGCGCTGAACCACGTATTTATCAGTCGTTCCGGCTTGGTGGGGCTGGCGAACCGCGTTTTCGAGCCGTGCGATGGCAGTACCAACGAACAGGTGCACGAAAGCCTACGGTCGAAGGATAGCTTTCTATTCGCTGTCAACAGTCAGAGGAAAGAGCTAGCGGAAGCGAGCCTTAGGCCCTGCATCAACGAACTTCTTCCGCACTTCAATCAAGAGACCCCCGCCCAGGGCTGGGTGAGCTACTCAGACCACTTTTTCTTTCGTCTCAAGTCCAAGCTCTGCGGCAGGAAACAAGCCACTGCGTTGAAACAATGCGTTTTCCCTGAGCTCGGGAATCCGCAGTACGCACCGGACGCCTTATTCGCGCTGGGCCATCGTTTGCCTCATGACTCCTTGGCCGGCGCACTGCGGACCTTGCGCAAAGTAGGGCTCCCGGACGTTGTGCTCATTGATGGCTCCTGGAACTCCATCCGGTCCGTGAAAGGTTGGCAACAACGGGTTGTCGGCCTCATCCGTTTGCTCCGCGAGATGTTCAAGGAGCATTGCCCCGGTGTACTCGTGGTCATGGACGAACCTCGGCATATGAGCTGGCTCCAGGCCGCCCTCCTTCGGGATAACGACGAGCCCCCCTCTCGGGTTCGCCTGCAGCAGCACGGGTTCGTCTACACGGCGGTCGGGCTTGGCCTCGAACCGAAGACAGGCGAAAGGTGCCACCCAGTGGCCAATTGCAGGGTTCGTGTGGTAGTCACTGATTTCGAGGTCGGCGACGTTATCGACAAGCTCTACCACAGCGCAAAGAGATTGGAGGCTCAAGGGCACGACGCCTCCTCCCTGTGGCACGTGACGAACTTCCTTGCGAAGCTGTCTCACCTCCCCGGCAGCTCGATGATCCTGATGAACGAGCTGCATCGGCGCGACGCACCCCCGAGCGCCATAGGTGCGTTCGATTGGCTCCATCACAAGGTTCCTCTGCTCGAGTTCATGCGCAGTGGCGATGCTCTCGATGAGCGACCTCTGGTTGAAGAACTCTTGCGGAAGGCCGACCGCCTGGTTGAGGCCTATCGGAACAACACTCCGCTGGGCTTGCGCGTGGAGTCTGAAGTCCAGGCCGCGTTTCAGGCTGGACGCAATGTCTCCGTCGTGGTTCGCAATCCCTTGCACAAGTCGGTACTGCAGTCCTTCCTCGTACGAGCTGGAGGTAATGCACGTCCGCCTCATCCAACTGCCCAGGTTGTCGCAGCCGGTCAGCTCGCTGGAGGCGTGCTAGAAGGCGACACGCTCATCTACGCGGATATGAGTGCCGCAATCCTGCGTGACATTGTTTGCGGAACGTTCTCTGGGTTCGAAATGGTCGTCGCGTTGACCGCTCCTATGGCGTGGCAGCTCAAGCACACGCTTGACCCATTGCTCCTGATGCCAGAGTTCGCTGCCTTCCACGAGCGGCTGAAACAAGTTCTCGATGACATCGAGCGGCAATTCGCGGGGGCGGGAGCATCCTTGCTTCAAGACATTGAGTTCCGTCAGCCGGTCTTCAAGTTGACGACCTACGAGGAGAACGATGCCAGTGTGTCGGATGCGGAAGCGGTTCTCGTCGAACTCGAAAACGGGTTACTGCTGCGCCGCGGGCTGCATTCGCGGACATACGTCTATGACCCGGATCGGGCGGCTGATGGCTATTCGGGCTTTCATCCCATAGAGGTCGAGAATCTGCAGGTCGGCCAACAAGTGTTTGTCATGTCTGGCGAGCTGCGGGAGCTAATCGAGGCTTCGTTGCATGAGAGAGGATTCGCCACAGGCAAGCACCTCGAGTTCGAGGAAGGTCTGCGACTCTACCACGAGCGAGTCCGGACCCAGGCCAACCGGCTGTTTCAGGGGAACAGGGCCGCACAAGCGCGAATGCTGCGTGACAAGATTCTCCGGCGCGACGCGAGACTCGAACCGGAACTGGGCAATGTCTATCACTGGCTTAACCTGGCGAATTCAAGCGAGACACCGTTCGAGGAGCTGGCCCCGCAGGCTCCGCGTCACTTCAACGCCTTTCGAGCGTTCTGCCAAGAGCTGAGGTTCTCGGACGTGGAGATTCAATGGTTCTGGGACTTCATCATCCGACCATTGCGAGGGCGCCGCCGCAAGGATGGCCGGTGGCTGAGCGATATCTACTCTCGCATCTTGTTCGATCCAGACTCTGCCATCGCCTACATGGGACTCTCAGCCGCAACCATCAACTCTTTGCGGCAAAAGGCCTTGGAGAACGTGTTCTCCGTCTTGGAAGTTGTTCCTCCTGAACCCATCGTAATTTGAGGTGACCATGACGCTGTTGCGCGCTAACCCGCAAGAGATTGACACCTCCTTGAAGGAGGCTGTTGCCGACTCCTTCCTCAACATCCTTTACGCCCGCATATCAGGCGGTGGCGATTTTGGCCGCACGGTGTATGGCGCGAAGCCGAGCAGTTGCTTGGTATCAGGGTTCCTGCTACCTCGACGCGCGGTCGACGACGGTGATGAGGTCACAAGTCCGATATGGATATCCGGTCATGGTTTGGACTTTCAGGTCGCCAAGGATGGCCAGAGCATAATTCGGGTGGCGCCGCGGCTGAGCGTTTACGTACGGGTCTTCCCCACAGAGCGTGACTTACGCGAGCGGGATGATTGTCGGTTCCAACTCCGAATGCGCCATGAGGTGGCCACCCGCTTCCGGAAAGCGATCAAGGATGCGCTCAACGCGGCATGGGAACCACTCAGCGCACAGTACAAGACTCGATTCGCCTGCCCGATGTGGAAGCAGATCCAGGATGAGGTCCAAGACAGAGTCCGTAAAGAGTTTGGCCTGCCGCCAATGCTTCCCCTAGTTCCGCGACCTGTCACCGAGGCGGCCCTTGAGAACGCCCAATCTGCTGCGGAAGTGCCAGATGGCGAAGAGATGCCCGAGATTGTGCGCCCAACCGAGGAACAGATTCCCCAACTGCGAGACGAAGACTTCGAACCCCTTGAGGTCCCTCTCAAGTGGTTTCGCTTGGACGTGGCGCTACCGGCTCTCGAACTCAATGTGCGAGCGCCCGGCGCAGAGCGAGAACAGGCACTTGCCGCACACGAGACAGCCATGGAGGCAGCCATCCACGCGCATCTCCGCGCGTGGCTTGAAGACACTGATCCAGAAACAGGCGGAAAGCTCTGGGCATACCGCCAGCAGACGCGAATCTTGCCGAGTGCGTTTCAGGACTGGCCAAAGTGTCTCGCCAAGATAAGAGCGAGTAGCGCCCCACCGGCCGTGCCAATGTTCAAGGTGCGGTGGGATATCGAGGTCACCCCAGACTGGATTGAGCCTTCGCGGCTCAACGTGCACCTCGCCCTCGAGAACCAATCTGAAATTCCGTCGAGGAACAGCGACGAGGTTGAACCGGCCTTCTTCCAAGTCGGCCTCGAAGTGACTGTGCCGAAGGCTGAGCATCGCAGGCTCAAGCTCGAGCGTGTCAATCCGTCCTATCGATACAACCAGCACCTGAGCTACGGGGCCATCGGCTACAACGGCGGCGTACAGGAGCAAGCGCATACCGAAAACGAGGTGCGTTTGGCGACAACATGGTCACCGCGCTACCAACAGCCACGCATCGTCCCGAGTTCCTATCCCGGGGTGGTTCGCAACATTCGCGCCCAATCCAAGCCTGAGGGCCTCAGTGGCCTCACTCCCATCCCGGATGCCTTCGCCGCCTGGCTCGAGGAATTGCCGAAGCAGGTCAATCTCGAGACCGGCATTGAAGGTGATGCCCAAGCCATCGCCCGTGAGCAAGGCCAGTTTCAACATGATCTCGCACGGTGGAAGCTCGAGGAGTCGGCCATTCGGGCCGGACTCACCATCCTTCAGGAATCCAGCAAGTTCTGGAAAAAGCGGGGCAAGCAAGAGGACGTGAGGGCTGCTCCATTCGAAGCTTGGCTTGCGATGAACGAGGCGATGGCCAACCTGATGAAACTACGACTCCGGGATGACTCCGCCCAATGGCGCCTCTTCCAGATGGCCTTCATCTTGGCGAACCTCCCGGCCACTACCACGCGAATCCCGGAGTTTGCGCACCACTATGTCGCTACCCGGGACGATGCAGTGACTCTGCTCTACTTTCCCACCGGTGGCGGTAAATCGGAAGCCTTCTTCGGCCTGCTGCTCTTCACCTTGTTTCTCGACCGACTGCGAGGAAAGGGACTGGGCGTCACGGCGATGATTCGGTACCCTCTTCGCCTGCTCACGATTCAGCAAGCCCAGCGTGCCGCGCGAGTGCTTGCCCAAGCGGAGCTTGTCCGGCTCGATCAAGGCTATGGTGGACAGCCATTCTCCATCGGGTTCTGGGTCGGAAGCGGAGGCTCGCCCAACTGGCATAGCAGTAAAGGGGTCACGGACGTTCCGGTTATCGATTCCGTGAGCCAGACCGAAGACGAGCTGCGGGACTCGGATGCCAATTACGATGCCGCCAACAAGGCGTGGAACAAACTGCCTTTTTGTCCCTTTTGCGGCAGCCAAACCGGATTGCGACGGTTCCCGTCACGAGGCGGTACGCTGGCGCATATTTGCACGAACCCCGCCTGTCGCTGTAACGCAGGCGGAACGGCTCCGCTCCCCTTCTACATCTGCGACGAGGACATCTACGACCTCGCGCCGTCGGTACTGTTGGGTACGGTGGATAAGCTTGCGCTCATCGGTTATTCGGCGAGGACCATCAGATGCATCCTCGGCATGCTTGGCACGGCTCCGTGGTATCAAGCATCGACGGGCCGCCTGCATGTGCCGAGTTGGCAGGACCTGAGGAACGGCCCATCGCGAGACGGCTATGTAGAGCTCTTCCCGGCGTATAAGGACGGAAGGATGCTCTTTTTTGACCCCTTCCCGTCACTCATCGTGCAGGACGAGGCTCACCTCCTCGATGAGTCTCTCGGGACATTCGCAGGACTGTTCGAGTCGACGCTCGACGCCATGCTCGGCTCCATCGGCCGGTGGATGCGAGGCATCGTGGCCTCCACTCCGGACGGCTCGCAACGCCGCCGGGCAAAGGTCATCGCCGCTTCCGCCACTGTCTCCGAACCGGAGCGCCAGCTTGAGCACCTTTACCAACGACACGTGCCGGCGCTCCAGTTCCCGTATCCGGGTCCCAGCCTTCATCGGTCGTTCTACGCCCAGCCAGAGGAGCCGTCGCCGGACGAGACGACACGCTGTGCGCTCGATCCTGACCATGTGGAACTGCGATCGAGACTGGCGCGCATCTACTGCGGGTTCATGACCAACGGACGCCCCCATACAGCGACCACCATCGCCGTTCTCGCGAACTTCCATCTGACGGTCACCGCGCTTTTTGATGCACTCACCGCGGACGACCCGGAGCGCCAACAAGCGGCCCGCACTCAACTGGCCACCCATGTCTCGCCATCGCCAATTCAGGCGGAGCTTGTCGCCAAGCTTCGCCAGGCACCCGTGGAGCAACTAGCGACGCTCATCGACCTCCACCGGATTTCGCTCACCTACGTTACCAACAAGAAGGGCGGCGACCAAATCATGGCAGCCGAATCCGAGGAGGTGCGCAAGCTCCACAAGGCCAACGGCTGGATCCTCGATGCCTTGGTGACCAGGCTGATAACTGGGTCGGTGGAACAAGGGGAGATTCAGCAAACCGTCGAGACGGCACAACGGCGCGTTTCGCCGGGCACGCCGATGCCCCCGCTTCAGGATGCGCTACGCTCCATCATTGCCACCTCCGCCGTTTCGCATGGGGTCGACGTCGAAGAGCTCAACTCGATGTTCTTCGCCGGTATGCCGTCGGACATCGCGGAGTACATTCAGGCCTCGTCCCGAGTGGGCCGGACGCATGTGGGCTTCTGTGTGTTGATCCCCACCCCACAGCGACGCCGGGACCGTTACATCGTTGAGGTATTCGATGTCTTTCACCGCTTCTTGGAGCGTATGGTGCAGCCCGCGGCTATCGACCGATGGGCGACACGGGCCATCATGCGGGTGCTCCCTAGCGTTTTCCAGGCCTGCGTCTGCGGGACCGCCGCAGTCCGCGAGTTCATTCGTGCCGATGATGGCAAGAAGCCTGAGTGGAAGCCCAACGAGTACATCCGCGACTTTCTGCCCGCCTTCAAGCAGGACCCGAAGCAGTTCATCAGCCAAGTCGCTGACTTTGTCTACTTGGCTATCGGCCTCAAAGACGGCTTTGCTCCCCAAGCCGAAGAGTTCTATCGGGCCGAGCTGTACGCCAAGCTCCGACACCTGCTGGAAGACATGGCGCGTCAACAGAATGAGAACAGCTCGCTCGCGGATTTCTTCCGTCAGTTCTCCGACACCCTGCAGAAGCCGATGACATCACTGCGTGACGTCGACCAGGCCGGAACCATCCGGCTTGCGCGGAGAGGGCCGCGTGGCGAGCGGCTGCCGACCGACGTGGTGCGTGAAGTCATGGCCTTTGTTCGCCGCGGATACGCAGAAAGTGGAGACGAAGAATGAACACAAGAAACCGCTATCAGGGCGGCCATGAGGCCGATACTGCGGAACGGCCCGCAGCTCCCACCATGTCGCGCTCGCAAGGTCAGCTTGCCGGCGCCTATGCGCCGGGCGCCTTCTTTACGTTTGAAGGGGGGCTGGGAGCATGTATCGCGATGCCCGACGCGGATGCTCAACACTGGAAGCCAACCCTGAGCCCATCAACGCAGGACCAAATTCTGGCGCGGCTCAATGAGGCGGTTAGCAGTTGGTTCAACCGGGCATACAACTGCCGCCCCGGAGACACCCGCCATCCGGTGCTACCCCAGCTGTGTGTCGATATCACGCTACTCAACAACGACCACACCGGCGTCCAGCCGGTCGACCGTGGGCGCTTCATCTTCGTGGCGCCAACGCATATGGGATACGCGCCGGCACCACTCACGTTCGTCTGCAACGCTTGCGGACTCTTCCGGAGCTTCAGGAGCGTGCTGGAGTTCAATAACAGCAAATCCCAGCTCACCGCCCGCAACTGCCGTGCCAATCTCGGCCGTCGCTGCCAGTGGCGCCAGCTCGACATCGTGTTCGTGCACTGGTCAGGGAACTGGGAACCGGTGATGCCAGGCAAGTATGACTGGGATAAGAACAAGCAGGCGGTACGTGAGCCGATTGACAGGTGTCCCCACTGCCACTCGGAAGACTTCCTGCTTGATACGAGTTCACCGAGCATCGGAAAATGGTTTTTCAAGTGCGCCAACCCGAAGTGCGGGTTCGTGGACGCCAGCGGATGGATGAAGAACGACCGCGAGACCATTGCCGCTCTGCGCGACGAGTTCCAAGGCGACCGCATTTCCGAGGCGCGCATGGAACCCGTGTCCTACCGGGCGTCGTCGACCCACTATGCTTTGTCCGAGCAGTTCGTCCTGTTCGACGCGGAGAGCGGCGACTTGCTGGCACTGCTTGACCCGAGCAAGTCCTCCGCATTGGAGGCCTTCATCGCCGAGCGGTTTGCCTACGGGCAGCTTCGACCATCACCTGCAGAACTGGAGCGGGAGCTGAAGGCGCGCGGGATGGGGCACCTCTGGGACGACTATGCGACCAAAAAGAAGACCGCCGAAACCTTCCGTGAACAGCTCAAGGTGGCGGAGCAAACTGCACCAGATTCTGTGGCTGGCGTCATGCGCGACATGCTGTTTCAAATCGAAAAGGACCTGGCGGACAAGGTGGACGGATGGTTCTCAGGGGCATCTCCCATCCTCAGGCCGGTCACTCAGCTACCTCCGCATCTAACGGCGTTGTTGCACGCGCGCGACCTCTTCTCCAGCCGGTACGATCCCTTCCGACTCGCGGTGGAGCACGAAGCGCTGCGACGGTCCAAGCTTACTGCGCCCAAGAGCACCGGAGGACGGCTTCCATTTGTCCGCTTCACACACCTCGACACTGACCTTGCGCCACAAGATGACACTCGGCGCAAGGAGCAGGAGGACGCGACAGCCCTACTACTCAAGCAACTCGGGGTCGAGACCATGGGACTTATCCGGGAGTTCGACCTGTGCCGGTTTACGTATGGCTATTCGCGGATGCAGGCAGTGCCGACCTTCGAGAAACGCCAGCGCGTGATGCCGGTGCGGTTGAACCTGTTCCCCACGGTGCAGACCGATGGCGGGTCAAAGCACCCAATCTACGTAGTGACCCAAGCCAACGAGGCGTTCTACGTCAAGTTGGACGAGCTGCAGGTCTACCGGTGGCTCAAGGCGCTCAATATCCGTGATGACTTCGACTGGAAGCCTGAAGACGGCCCATTGGGGGCCAGGCTTCTGGAGCGGGCGATGCCATTCGGGCGCTACCTCGACCAAGTCGCTGCCCGCTCGGAGGCTTCCTCATACCTTTACACCTACACGCTCCTGCATTCCTTTTCTCATGTGTTGATGAAAGCGATTGCGGAGCACTCTGGTCTCGACCTCGGCTCTCTCGGCGAATACCTGTTTCCCGCCGACCTGGCCTTCGTGGTCTATCGAAACGGTACCACCATGGACCTCGGCAACCTGTCAGCCCTATGGCGCAACGAGAATGAGCGCTTCCTCCGGCACCTGCTGTTGCCCAAGACGCTGCTCTGCAATTCGGGTTCGCTTTGCGATGCCAACCCCAAGAATCCGGGCGCTTGCCCTGACTGCATCTTGGTCCCTGAGACCGCATGCATCGCTATGAACCAGCTGCTCAGTCGTTCGGTTCTCCGTGGCGGCAATGCGCCCCGCGAGGATGGCAACCACGTCAGCGTCCGCATCCCCGGCTACTTACAAGTAGTGAACAATGTTGTCTGACGCAAGGCGGCACCAAATCTTTGTCAGACTGGCCGCATTCCCGGAAATCGGCAGTGCCTTATGCCGGGCGGCCGCACAAGGCTCGTTTCGACACGAAACCGACCTGCATACTATTTGCGCGCAGCTTGGTGTTTCACAGGGGCAGGCGTATCGGGTGCAAGCGGTTCTGGACTCCGGCGTAGCCGCCGGTGCCTTTGTGGAGGTCTCTCCACTCTCATGGGCTACGATTGCAGATGTTGACTACTCCACCTTGGGGCTGTGGCTGGAAGGCGCAGCCCTCTATTTGGCCGAGGTACATTCTCCCAAGGATAATGTTTCTGTCGTGTTGACTAGGCCGCCAAGTCCGTCCCGGCTTGAGATCCTGCTCAGCGAACTGGGACACCGAACGGTACTTCTCGAAAATACTGGAGAAGTCTTCTCAAACATCGCCAGGGGGGCACGGGAGCGCCTCCTCGTAATGACACCATTCGTCGACGCCTTGGGCGCCCAAACCTTGCTGGAGCTGTTCAAGGGGGCATCTCCCGCCGTAGCCAAGCAACTGGTCTTTCGCTGCCAAGACGGCAAGGCGCCAGCTGTTCTCTTGGAAATCTGGCCCGCACTACAAGCACTCGGTGTGGAGTCCTTTAACTACTGGCTACCCAAGGAACGGAATGGCTTTTACGAGACCTTCCATGCAAAAGTAGTTCTAGCAGACAGCTCCCGCTGCTACGTTGGGTCGGCGAACATGACCAACGCCTCTTTCGCCTATTCGGTGGAACTCGGCTTTCTCGTGGAAGGTGCGTCGGCCCGCACCGTGGGCTGGGTGTGTGACGCAATACGGGGCGTCTCCACTCGATTATGCTGATGAGGCCATTATGGCTCGGCAAGACCAGATGGAAACGCCGTACCGCTGCGGTGTTCCATCCAGCCTTGGCTCAAATGGAAGACTGGTTTTTCGAATCATAGAGGTGACGGCGAAAGTGGTCGGTGCGAACCATGAGAGGCCGATCCTTGTGCGCTTCAATCAATCAGAGGGAGGTTGGTACGCTGCAGGTAGTGGGAGGCATCTGGAGTTTTCGATACACCGGCGCCTGGTTGTACAGCCCCCAGGGCTTCGTACTCAGCCCGCCTCTCCCGCTGGCGGCCGCAGCTTCACCTGCTTGCCCAGATTCTTGCCGAGCCACTGCTTGCTACTGAACCGCTCGGGAATCTTTTCCAAGGCATTCGCGATCTGGTGTCGTCCTTGCCGTGTGGGTCCCGCTTCGTCGCGTTCAGCCTTCGTAATCCCGCGCCAGTCCTTTCAGGTCTACCGGCACCTGGCCATAGCTGACCAGGCACACGTCGAGCGCTTGCTCCCGGACATGGTCGAGCGCGCGCCGGATGGCGTCGGTGATCCATTCGCGCCGGTTGCCGAACACGCCGCCGCCCAGGAGCGTGAGGTAGACGCTGTTGCTGCCGCCGGGCCGGGCCGCATTGAGGATGCCAGCCAGCAGCGTCGCTTCGTAGGCGGCTTCGAGCACGAGGCGCGCGAAGGCTTGCCACAGTTCGGGGGCGCTGTCGCGGTTGTAGCTGACCGGCAGCGCCGAGCAGTAAGCCTGGCTGACGGTGTCCTCCTGCGGTGCGCCTCTTGCCGTGACCTCCACGTCCCAGTGCAGGCCGATGCGCAGGCGGGCGCGCAGCGCGTCGAGCTCCATCGCGCTCGCGGCTTCGAGCGTGGCCTTGAGGGTCTGCAGTGTTTCGGTGTCGGCCAGCGCGTAGCCGTTGCGCATGGTGATGCGTTCGCCGCCGGGCAGTGCCGCGCGCAAGTCGGCCAGCGTGTCGATCTGGCGTTCGCGAGTCTGGCCGATCTGGTCGCCGACCGGCGCGAAGTAGTTGCGGTAGATCGTTCCTGCGCCGGCGGCACGCGCGCAGGCAGGGCCCTGGGTGTGGTCGTGCTCGTAGCCGCTGACGCCGTGTTCCGGCGTCACGTGGTAACCCGGCATCTCGAGCAGGTTGAACTGCGAGGCGACCTGCACCAGCGCGCCCTTGAGTTCGGAGCGGGTATGCAGCTGGTGGGCGTCGGCGGCGATGTTGCGTACGCGCAGGGCGCCGCGGGTGGCGGCGAACTTCGGGCGGGCGTGCTCGCGTAGTTCCGCCAGGCTGTGCGTTTCGAGGCGGCCGATTGCCCAACTGCGGCCGTTGGCCAGCGAGCGCAGGCGCTCGCCCTCGACGCACAGCTGGGCGCGGGTGGCTTCGTAGCCGGTTTCGGCGAAACCGGTCAGTTCGTGGAACCAGGACATGCGGCCTCCATAGGTGCGGTCAGGGCGGAGCAGCGGCGCACGTCGTTGCGCTGCTCCCGGTTTTCGCCCGGGAAAATACTCTAGTGGGCTGGCGAAGGTGCGGTCAATGCCGAATCGCTGCCGATCACTCTCCGGAAAATCGAAGGCCCATCGCCGCGGAGGTCTGTATCATGCGAGCCCTTCAGTCCCTGACATGGGTTCGGCCTTGCGCTGCCGGATCTACGTGGCACGGGTTCATTGCAAAACCGCCGGGAGCGTTGCGATTGTCTGCCTTCTTCGAACCAAGCCTTCAGCCACGCAGCAAGCGCGCGTCCTTGTTCCCAGCCTTGTGTCTGCTGCTGTGCCTGTTCCTTCCTGCCGAAGCGATGGCGATGCAGATTTTCGTCAAGACGTTGACCGGCAAGACGATCACGTTGGAGGTCGAACCTTCCGACATGATCGAAGATGTCAAGGCAAAGATCCAGGACAAGGAAGGCATCCCCCCCGATCAGCAGAGACTGCTCTTTGCCGGCAAGCAACTGGAAGACGGTCGGACCCTGAGCGATTACCCTAAAAACCTCAGTTACCCCACACCGTTTGCATGATTGGGCAGCAAACGGAGTGCTTGGGGTGTCGCGATTGCTGCGAGGGTGCGCTTGAGATGATCGCAACAGCGCAACCAGACCGATGGGGAGG
>NZ_NHRX01000043.1 GCF_016653115.1 Rhodocyclus purpureus | reverse complement strand
CGACCACAGACCCGTCAGCGTCAGAAACTCGATGAAGTACGCCAGTTGCCCCATCGGCGTGGCCGCACTCTCCGCTTCCCAGCGAACCCGAACACGACCTCCTGCCGTCTGCACCCCGGCACACGACCAAAGCATTTCTTGATCCCGCAGACGCTTCAATTTCGATTCACCCATCGGGTGACTCCCTCGATCAACGCAAAACCCATAGCTTGCCAGCCCTTCGGCCGCTCTGCACTTCAGCAACTGAGGTTTTTAGGTTCATTGTTGCCACGGCGCTGGCGCGCTGCGCAATGACGGCAGTGCCAGGAGTGCATGAAGAGGTGCTGAGACCGTAACCGTCATCGCGAGCCCGCAGGGCGTGGCGATCCAGTGCGTAGGACTGTTATCCGATCGTCCGAGCTGGCAGGGACGCGGAAATAGAAGAACGAACTGGATTGCCACGGCGCTACGCGCCTCGCAATGACTTCATTGTTGCCACGGCGCTGGCGCGCCGCGCAATGACGGCAGTGCCAGGAGTGCATGAAGAGGTGCTGAGACCGTAACCGTCATCGCGAGCCCGCAGGGCGTGGCGATCCAGTGCGTAGATACTGTTATCCGATCGTCCGAGCTGGCAGGGACGCGGAAATAGAAGAACGCACTGGATTGCCACGGCGCTGCGCGCCTCGCAATGACTTCATTGTTGCCACGGCGCTGACGCGCCTCGCAATGACGGTAGTGCCAGGAGTGCATGAAGAGGTGCTGAGACCGTAACCGTCATCGCGAGCCCGCAGGGCGTGGCGATCCAGTGCGTAGGACTGTTATCCGATCGTCCGATCTGGCAGGGACGCGGAAATAGAAGAACGCACTGGATTGCCACGGCGCTGCGCGCCTCGCAATGACTTCATTGTTGCCACGGCGCTGGCGCGCTGCGCAATGACGGCAGTGCCAGGAGTGCATGAAGAGGTGCTGAGACCGTAACCGTCATCGCGAGCCCGCAGGGCGTGGCGATCCAGTGCGTAGGACTGTTATCCGATCGCCCGAGCCGGCAGGGACGTAGAAATAGAAGAACGCACTGGATTGCCACGGCGCTACGCGCCTCGCAATGACTTCATTGTTGCCACGGCGCTGGCGCGCTGCGCAATGACGGTGGGTGCGGAATCTTGCCTGCGCGTCCCTCAGCGGTCGATCAGCACCAGGTTGTCGCGGTGGATGAACTCCGGCTCGTCCACGTAGCCGAGGATCGCTTCCAGTTCGTGGCTCGGGTGGCGCGCGATGCGGCGCGCGTCGCCGCTGCCGTAGTTGCACAGCCCGCGCGCGACTTCACGGCCTTCCGGGCTCAGGCAGGCGACCGCGGCACCACGCTCGAAGTCGCCCTCGACCGTGACCACGCCGATCGGCAACAGGCTGCTGCCGCCCTTCAGTGCCGCGACGGCGCCGGCGTCGAGGTGCAGCGTTCCCGCGAGTTGCAGGTGATCGGCCAGCCATTGCTTGCGCGCGGTCAGAGGCTGCGTCTCGGCGACGAGCAGGGTGCCGACCGACTCGCCCTGCGCCAGGCGCGGCAGCACCTCGGCCTCGCGACCGCTGGCGATCACCGTGTGCGCACCGCTGCGCGCGGCGCGCTTGGCGGCGAGCACCTTGGTGATCATGCCGCCCTTGCCGTATTGCGTTCCGGCGCCGCCGGCCATCGTTTCCAGCGCCGCGTCACCGGCCCGCGCCTCGGCGATCAGCGTCGCCGCCGGGTCCTTGCGCGGGTCGGCCGTGTACAGGCCCTGCTGGTCAGTGAGGATGATCAGCGCCTCGGCGACGACCAGATTGGCGACCAGCGCGCCGAGCGTGTCGTTGTCGCCGAACTTGATCTCGTCGGTGACGACCGTGTCGTTCTCGTTGATGATCGGGACGACGCCGAGGCCGAGCAGGGTGGTCAGCGTCGAGCGCGCATTCAGGTAGCGCTTGCGGTCGGCGAGGTCCTCGTGCGTCAGCAGCACCTGCGCCGTCTGCACGCCGTGCGCGGCGAAGGCGCTTTCATAGACCTGCGCCAGGCCCATCTGGCCGACGGCGGCGGCCGCCTGCAGTTCGTGCACGGCACTCGGCCTCTTGCTCCAGCCGAGCCGCTGCATGCCGCAGGCGATCGCGCCCGAGGAGACGAGGACGACTTCGCGGCCGGCGGCGCGCAGGTCGGCGATCTGCCGCGCCCATTCGCCGATGGCGGCGAGGTCGAGCCCCTGGCCGTTGTTGGTGACCAGTGCCGAGCCGACCTTGACCACCAGCCGGTGTGCTTCGACGAGTCGCGTGCTCATGCCTTGCCCTCTCCTTCGCCTCCGGCCGCGTCTTCTTCGGCCGGGGTTTCCACGTCGGCCTCGTCGGCGAAGATCGGCGCCGGGGTGGCGACGGCCGGGGCCGGCGGCGCCAGCTTCTGCAGCGCTTCGTAGAGCGCGTAGATCAGCGGCTTGCAGCCGTCGCCACTGATCGCGCTGATGCAGAAGCAGGGCGTGTCGGGATCGCCGTAGGCTTCGCGGAAGGCGCCGATCCGCTTCTCGCGCTCTTCCTCGGGGATCAGGTCGATCTTGTTCAGCACCAGCCAGCGCGGACGCTGGGCCAGCTGCGGGTCGTACTTTTCGAGTTCGGCGACGATCGCCTTGGCGTCATGCACGGGGTCGGCTTCCGGGTCGGGCGGTGCCAGGTCGACGATGTGCAACAGCACGCGCGTGCGTTCCAGGTGCTTCAGGAAGCGCACGCCGAGGCCGGCGCCGTCGGCGGCGCCCTCGATCAGCCCGGGGATGTCGGCGATGACGAAGCTCTTGTTCTCGGCGACGCGGACGACGCCGAGGTTCGGGTGCAGCGTCGTGAACGGGTAGTCGGCGACCTTCGGCTTGGCCGCCGACACGGCGCGGATGAAGGTACTCTTGCCGGCGTTGGGCAGCCCGAGCAGGCCGACGTCGGCGAGCACGCGCAACTCGATCTTCAGGTCGCGTTCCTCGCCGGGTTCGCCCTTGGTGCATTGGCGCGGTGCGCGGTTCACGCTCGACTTGAAGTGGATGTTGCCGAGCCCGCCCTTGCCGCCCTTGGCGATGAGTACGCGCTTGCCGTCCTGGTCGAGGTCGGCGATGATCTCGCCGCTGGTCATGTCGGCGATCACCGAGCCGACCGGGAGGCGCAGCACGATGTCGTCGCCGCCCTTGCCGTAGCAGTCGGCCGAGCCACCGTTCTCGCCACGCTGCGCGATGAACTTGCGCGTGTAGCGGTACTCGACCAGCGTGTTGATGTTGCGGTCGGCGACCGCGTAGACGCTGCCGCCGCGACCGCCGTCGCCGCCGTCGGGGCCGCCCATCGGCACGTATTTCTCGCGCCGGAACGAGGCGATGCCGTTGCCTCCGTCGCCCGCGGCAACGAATATCTTCGCTTCGTCGATGAATTTCATGGGTGAGTCCCCGGTGTCTGGTTCAAGTAGAAACTAAAAAGCCCTATCGCGAGGATAGGGCTTTTCAGCGGAGGTGCTGCAAGGGTGCAACGACGCCTGTGAGCGTCCGCGCGAGCCTTGATCAGGCGGCCGGGACGATGCTCACGGTGCGGCGACGCTTCTCGCCCTTGATCGCGAACGCGACGCGGCCTTCGACCAGCGCGAACAGCGTGTGGTCCTTGCCGATGCCGACGTTTTCGCCCGGGTGGAACTCGGTGCCGCGCTGGCGAACGATGATGTTGCCGGCAGCGACCAGCTGGCCACCGTAGCGCTTCACGCCAAGGCGTTTCGATTCTGAGTCGCGGCCGTTACGCGAACTACCGCCTGCTTTTTTGTGTGCCATTTTTCAGATTCCTCTCTATCAGCAGCGATTACGCCGCGATGCCGTCGATGCGGATCTCGGTGTAGTTCTGGCGATGGCCCTGATTCTTCCGGTAGTGCTTGCGACGACGCATCTTGAAGATCTTGACCTTGTCGTGGCGGCCCTGAGCGAGGACGGTTGCCTTGACCGAGGCGCCAGCGACGAGCGGGGCGCCGATCTTCACCGACTCACCTTCACCTACCATGAGGATCTGGTCGATCGTGATTTCTGCGCCAACTTCTGCCGGTATCTGTTCTATTTTCAATTTTTCGCCAGCGGCAACGCGATACTGCTTGCCACCGGTTTTTATGACCGCGTACATGTTGGACTCCAATGAATGGAACGAAGTGAAACGAACCGTGCATTATACGCATTCGTCCAGCTGCGTCAAAGGTTTCGCTGCCTTGCGCGCGGCGACCTCGCTCCCGGCCCGGCCGCGTCTGCTGCGGGCGCACAGGCAGGCCGGGCGCGCTGCGCTCGGTTCAACTTGACGCTACCCCCTGCGGCGCCTAACATCTGTCGGTTTTTTTGCCAAGGCGTTTCCCGGTGAAGCTGGAAGAACAGTTCTACAGTCTGATCAAAGCGGACATGCAGGCCGTCGATGCGGTCATCCGTGCCCGACTGTATTCGGACGTCGTCCTCGTGCGTCAGGTCGCCGAGTACATCATTCAGGGCGGCGGCAAGCGCATGCGGCCGGCACTCGTCCTGCTCGGCGCCGGGGCGCTCGGCTACCAGGGCGACCTGCAGCACAAGCTCGCCGCCGTCGTCGAGTTCATCCATACCGCGACGCTGCTGCACGACGACGTGGTCGACGAATCCGAACTGCGCCGCGGTCGCGAGACGGCCAACTCCGCCTTCGGCAACGCCGCCAGCGTGCTCGTCGGCGACTTTCTCTACTCGCGTGCGTTCGAGATGATGACCGAGATCGGCGACCTGCGCGTGATGCGCGTGATGTCGGAAGCCACCGTCGTCATCTCCGAAGGCGAGGTGATGCAGCTGATGAACTGTCACGACAGCGACGTCGATGAGGGGCGCTACCTGCAGGTGATCCGCTCGAAGACGGCCAAGCTGTTCGCCGCCGCCGCGCAGATCGGCGGCATCGTCGGCGGCGCTTCGCCCGAGGTCGAGCAGGCGCTCGCCACCTTCGGCATGCACCTCGGCACTGCCTTCCAACTCGCCGACGACATCCTCGACTACTCGGGCAACGAGGACGAGACCGGCAAGCACCTGGGTGATGACCTCGCCGAAGGCAAGCCGACCCTGCCCCTGATCTACGTCATGCAGCATGGCAACGCCGAGCAGGCGGCGTGTGTGCGCGCGGCGATCGAGACGGGCGGCCGTGAATCCTTCCCGGGCGTGCTCGCCGCGATCCGCGCCACCGGCGCGCTCGAGTACGCACAGAAGGCGGCGCGCGCCGAAGCCGAACTCGCCGTTCGCGCACTCGACGTCTTACCCCCTTCCCTTTACAAAGATTCGCTGGTAGAATTGCCATCTTTCGCTGCTGCAAGAAAATTCTAGCGACAGCAAGTCGGGGTGTAGCTCAGCCTGGTAGAGTACTGCGTTCGGGACGCAGGAGTCGGAGGTTCGAATCCTCTCACCCCGACCAACAATTCAAAAAACCGCCTCTCGGGGCGGTTTTTTATTGCCTGTCCTTGCTGCAGCGCAGCGCGTGGGCTATCCGCAGGAATGCTGTCCCGGGCGCACGCTGCGCTTGCCACTCGACTTCGTCGACGAAACGGTGGCAAGATCGCGACCGGCGGAGACTGCCCTGCGTATTCTCGTGACGATTCCGTCGCGAATCGGGGCGATTCCGACCGCCACCCGAATCTCCATCAGCCACACCGAGGCTTTGCCTGATGACCGAGGCCGCAGTCCACGCTAACATTCCGGCAAGGCCATGGTCGGGAAAGTTCCTGACCCGAAGTTATTTCAACCCGATCGCCACGCTGGTCGTCCTGCTGTCGCTGCTGGCCAGCGCGCTTTACTGGTGGCAACTGACGAGTTCGGCCGATCGCCTGCGCGCCGAGACCATTGCCCAGGCCGAATTTCGCGCCAGTCAGCTCAACGGCGCCGTGGCCGACGAGATCGCGATGTTGTTCCACAACGTCGACTTTGCGGCGAGGGAGTTGTCCGCGCGCTACGTACCGGGCCGCGTGCAGGATTTTGCCGCCGAGGTGCGCGAGGTCGAGGAAAGACTCCCCGAACGTGCGCTGCTCCAGGTGGCCGTGATCGACCCCGACGGCTACCTATCCTATTCGAGCCTCGGCATGAAGGAGCGCGTCTTCCTCGGCGATCGCGAGCACTTCAAGGTCCATCTCGGCAGCACCGGGGACCAGTTGTTCATCAGCAAGCCGGTGCTCGGCCGGGTGTCCCGCGAATGGAGCATCCAGTTCACCCGCCCGATAAGGCGTAACGGCAAGTTCCTCGGCGTGGTCGTGCTGTCGGTGGCGCCGTCCTATCTGCAGCAGGCGCTCGTCTCGCTGACGCTGGCCTCCGACGACTCGATCTCCATCTTTCGTGCCAGCGGCGAGTATCTGGCGCGTAACCGGGATCATGAAGCCCTGCTCGGCAAATCCTTCGGACCCGACCGCCCGTTCGTCGGAGAGACGGTCCCTGCCACCGGATCGTTCCGGGCGCCGGCGAATTACGACCAGGTGCACCGGATCTATCGCTGGCAGCGCTTGCGCGACTACCCGGTCACGATCGTCCTCGGACTCAGCGAACAGAGCGTGCTCAGACCGGTCGAAGCGGTCATCGCGCAGGATCGGCGCAGCGCACTGATCGGTACCAGCCTGCTCTGGGTCTTCAGCCTCGGCCTCGTCTTTCTCCTGGCGCGGATGACCCGGCAGCAGCAACTGGTCCTCGAAAACGGCACGCAACTGCGGCTGATGACCGACAGCGTCAAGGATTACGCGATCATCATGATCGATGGCAGCGGACGGGTCGTCTCATGGAACGAAGGGGCGCGGCGACTCAAGGGCTACGACGCCGACGAGATCCTCGGCGCGCCGATGGCGCGCTTCCATACGCCGGAAGACGTCGCGGCCGGCAGGCCCGGGCAGATCATCGCGGCCGCCGTGCGCGACGGCCGTTGCGAGGACGCGGGCTGGCGCGTGCGCAAGGACGGCAGCCGCTTCTATGCGGACGTCGCCCTCTCGGCGATGCGCGACAGCGCCGGCCGCCTGGTCGGCCTGGTCAACATCACCCGCGACATCACCGAAAGAAACGAGCAGCAGTTGCAGCTCAGGCGCGCCAAGGAGGCCGCCGAGGCCGCCAGCGTCGCCAAGAGCCGCTTTCTCGCCACCATCAGCCACGAACTGCGCACGCCGATGAACGGCATCCTCGGCATGGCGCAGGTGTTGCTGATGCCCGGCGTGAGCGAGGCCGAGCGTGCCAACTGCGCGCGCACGATCCTCGATTCGGGGCAGACGCTGCTCGGTCTGCTCAACGACATCCTCGACCTGTCGAAGGCCGAGGCGAACAGGATCGAACTGGAGCCCACCGTTTTCGATCCGGCCGCGCTGCTCGACGAGATCAGGCGGCTGTACGGCGAGCCCGCAGCGCGCAAGAAGCTGTCCATCGATGCGGCCTGGAACGGTCCGGGCGGGCAGCCTTATGTCGGCGACGCCCAGCGCCTGCGCCAGATGCTCGCCAACCTGGTGAACAATGCGATCAAGTTCACCGAGCGCGGCGCAGTACGCATCGCGGCGCGCGAACTGTCACGCGACGAGCACGGTGCGCTGCTCGAATTCGAGGTTGTCGACACCGGGATCGGCATCCCCGCCGACAAGCAGTCGCTGATGTTTCAGCCGTTCACTCAGGTGGACAGCTCGACGACGCGGCAATACGGCGGCAGCGGCCTCGGCCTGTCGATCGTGCACCGGCTGGCGCTGCTGATGGGCGGTGAGGTCGGCGTGGACAGCCGCTTCGGGCAGGGATCGCGTTTCTGGTTCCGCGTTCGCGTGGCGCTGCCGGACGTCGACGCGAAGAGCACGCCGGCCAGCCCGGCCGGGCCGGGCGAAGCGTTCGTCCCCCGCGCAGCCTCGTCGGCGCGCGTGCTGGTGGTCGAGGATAACGCGGTCAATCGCCGGGTGGTCGAGGCCATGCTGACCCGTTTCGGGCTGAGCGTTTGCATGGCCGAGGACGGCCGGCAGGGCTTCGATTGTCTCCTGCGCGGCGAGATGCCGGACCTCGTGCTGATGGACGTGCAGATGCCGGTGATGGACGGTTATGCCGCGACCCGCGCCATCCGTCTGTGGGAGGCGGAGCATGGTCGTCGGCGCCTGCCGATCGTCGCCCTGACTGCCGATGCCTTCGAGAAGGATCGCCAGGATTGCCTGGCCGCGGGGATGGACGATTTTCTCACCAAGCCACTCGCCATCGACAAGCTGGCCGCGGTGCTCGAGAAATGGCTGCCGGGCGGAACGATCTCCCCGCAGGGCGCCCGGGGCCGCATCGCCGCGGGCTGAAGACCCGGACGCTCGCGGCCGGCGAAGGCCGGGGGGGCCGGCTCGGCGCGGCTCAGCCGATCAGCGCGACCGCCTTGATCTGTGCCCAGACCGGCATTCCCGGCGCGAGGCCCAGCCAGGCGACGGAACGCCGCGTGAGGCGGGCGAGAATGGCCGAGCTTCCTGCTCCGGCCGGTTCGGGGGCGTTCTCGGGCGTTGCTGCGCCGGCATGCAGCCTGATCAGCGCCAGCGCGGGGTCGGCTTCGTCGCCGATTTCCGCCACCCTGGCCGGCAGCGTGTTCATGATGCTGCTGCCCTCGTGCCGCTCCAGCGTGATGCTGACGTCGCGTGCGAGGATGCGCACGCGCACGCGACTGCCGATGGTGTGGCCACTGTCGCGTACCCACAGTTCGCCGCCGGGAAAGTCGACGCGCGCCAGACTCCATTGCCGGTCGCGTTCGACGACGACGGCGTCGAGCACCACGCCGGCGTCTTCACCCAGGCGGATCGGCAGGTCGACGCGCGCGAGCGTCTCGGCCAGCGGCCCCTGGGCAAGGATGCGGCCGGCGTCGAGGACGACGAGGTGGTCGGCCAGCCGCGCCACCTCGTCGGCGGCGTGGCTGACGTAGAGCACCGGGATGTCGAGCGTGTCGCGCAGGTTTTCCAGGTAGGGCAGGATCTCGTTGCGGCGCGCGAGGTCGAGCGCCGCCAGGGGCTCGTCCATCAGCAGCAGCTGCGGACCGCTGAGCAGCGCGCGGGCGATGGCGACGCGCTGGCCTTCGCCGCCGGAGAGGCGCTCTGGCTTGCGTTCGAGCAAGGCGCTGATGCCGAGCAGTTCGACGATGCGTTCGCGGTCGACGCGAGCGGCGGCGGCACCGGCGCGCCTGGCCCCGTAATCGAGGTTGCCGCGCACCGTCAGGTGCGCGAACAGGTTGGCCTGCTGGAAGACGTAGCCGAGCGGGCGTCGGTGGGTCGGCACGAACGCCTTGCCGTCCTGCCAGGTCTCGCCGTTCACGATCAGGCGCGCATCCGGCCAGCGTTCGAGACCGGCGATCGCGCGCAGCAGCGTCGTCTTGCCCGAGCCCGAGGGCCCGAACAGCGCGCTGACGCCGCGCCCCGGCAGTTCGAGGTCGGCGGCGAGCGCGAAACCGGGGTAGGTGATCCGGAAGCGGGCGTCGATGCTCATGGCGAGCGCCTCCAGTTGCGCCCGTTCACCGCGAGCAGGACGATGAAGGAGAAGACGAGCATGCCGCCGGCGAGCCAGTGCGCCTCGCCGTATTCGAGCGCCTCGACGTGGTTGTAGATCGCCATCGACAGCACCTGCGTCTGTCCCGGGATGTTGCCACCGATCATCAGCACGACGCCGAATTCGCCGATCGTATGCGCGAAGCCGAGGATCGCCGCGGTGAGGAAGCCGGGCCGCGCCAGCGGCAGCGCGACGCTGAAGAAGGCGTCGAGCGGCGACGCGCGCAGGGTCGCCGCGGCTTCCAGCGGCCGCTCGCCGATCGCCGCGAAAGCCTGCTGCAGCGGCTGGACGACGAAGGGCAGCGAGTAGATCACCGATGCGACGACCAGGCCGGCGAAGGTGAAGGGCAGCAGACCGAGTCCCAGCGCCTGCGTCAGCTTGCCGAGCGGGCCTTCCTGCCCGAGCAGCACCAGGAGGTAGAAGCCGAGCACCGCCGGCGGCAGCACCAGCGGCAGCGTCACCAGCGCGGCGATCGGCCCCTTCAGCCAGTGCCGGGTGCGCGCCAGCCACCAGGCGATCGGCGTTCCGATCAGCAGCAGGATCAGCGTGGTCAGTCCGGCCAGCCGCAGCGTCAGCCAGACGGCGTCGACATCGGCGGCACTCAGCATGCGTCAATGCTCATGGAAGGTCTCACATCGGTGCACTGTAACGCGCCGACGTCCGCGGAAGATGGGTTCTCCTGCGCGCAAGCTCAGAATTCGTAACCGTAGGTCTTCATCACCGCGCGCGCCTTCTCACCGCGCAGGTACTTCAGCAGCGCTTCTGCCGCGGGCTTGTCCTTGCCCCTGGCGAGCAGGATCGCGTCCTGGCGGATCGCCTGATAAAGGCTGGCGGGAACGATCCACCCCGAGCCTTCGCCGATCTTGCCGTCCCTGATTACTTGCGACAGCGCGACGAAGCCGAGTTCGGCGTTGCCGGTGGCGACGAACTGCCAGGCTTGCGCGATGTTCTCGGCAGTGACGAACTTCGGCTGCACGGCGTCAAGCACGCCGAGTGCGCGCAAGGTGTCGACGCCGGCCGCGCCGTAGGGCGCGAGCTTGGGATTGGCCAGCGACAGGTGCTGGAACTCGTTCTTCTTCAGGACTTCGCCCTTGTCGTCGACGTAGCCTTCCTTCTTGCTCCACAGCACGAGTTTGCCGATCGCGTAGGTGAAACGGCTGCCGGCGACGCCGTCGCCTTCCTTTTCCAGTCTGGCCGGCGTCTCGTCGTCGGCGGCGAGGAGGACTGCGAAGGGGGCGCCGGCCTTGATCTGCGCGTAGAACTTGCCGGTCGAACCGAACGCGGGAACGAGCTTGTGCCCGGTCTCCTTCTCGAAGTCGGCGGCGATCTGCTTGAGCGGCGCGGTGAAGTTGGCAGCGACGGCAATCGGCAGTTCGTCGGCATTGGCGCCGGCGGAAACGACGAACAGCGCGCAGAGGGTGCAGGCGAGACGGCTAAGCTTCATGAGGCACTGGCTTTTCGCGAAGAGTCGGCCAAACGTCAAACATTGGGGGTCAGGTCTCGAATTGTTGCATCGATCGCCGCCCGATCCTGCACGCTGCCGGCCATGGGCGGCCACAACGCGCCGCCATCGCTCGGCGAGCAAGCTCGACCCGCGCATGGGACGACACGATCGCTGCATTTTGCCCTTTCCGCCCCGCCGGTGATAGACGCCAGGGGAGGGGCCGGGGGCGAACCCCGGCGCCGCGGAATGTTCAGGGGGCCATGAACAGCGCCGAGCCCAAGATCCTCAGTGCGCTTCCCCAAGGTAGCGCAGAACGATGGCGCCGAGCGGCGGCAGCGTCAGCGACAGCGACCAGGGGCGGTTCATCCAGCCGATTTCCGCCGCCAGCAGGGGCGCCGTGCCGTTGCCGACGTTGCTGCCGCCGTAGAAGGCCGAGTCGCTGTTGAGCACCTCCTGGTAGGCGCCCTGGCGCGGGACGCCGATGCGGTAATTGTCGCGCGGGACCGGCGTGAAATTCACCACGACCAGCGCCACCTCGTCGTCCTCGCCCTTGCGCAGGAAGCTGATGACCGACTGTTCCGAATCGTTGCAGTCGATCCACTCGAAGCCCTGCCAGTCGAACTCGTTGCGATGGAGCGCCGGCGACGAGCGGTACAGATGGTTGAGGTCCCTGACCAGGCGCTGCATGCCGCGGTGCAGCGGGTAGTCGAGCACGTACCAGTCGAGCACGCCGGCGCTGTTCCACTCGATACCCTGGGCGAACTCGGTGCCCATGAAGAGCAGCTTCTTGCCCGGGTGGGCGAACTGATAGACGTAGAGGCTACGCAGGTTGGCATGGCGCTGCCACTCGTCGCCCGGCATCTTGTTCAACATCGATCCCTTGCCATGAACGACTTCGTCATGGGAGAAGGGCAGCATGAAGTTCTCGCTGAACGCGTAGAGCATGCTGAAGGTCAGCAGGTTGTGGTGGTACTTGCGGTGAATCGGGTCCTGCGCCATGTAGCGCAGGGTGTCGTTCATCCAGCCCATGTTCCACTTGAGGTCGAAGCCGAGGCCGCCGAGCCAGGTCGGCCGGCTGACCTGCGGCCACGAGGTCGATTCCTCGGCGATCATCAGGATGCCGGGGCACTGGTCATGGGTCGCGACGTTGAGTTCCCTGAGGAAGTCGATCGCGAACAGGTTCTCGCGTCCGCCGAAGCGGTTGGGTATCCACTCGCCTTCCCGGCGCGAATAGTCGAGGTAGAGCATCGAGGCGACCGCGTCGACGCGCAGCCCGTCGACGTGCATGTCCTCGAGCCAGAAGATCGCGCTCGAGAGCAGGAAGCTCTTCACCTCGTTGCGCCCGTAGTTGAAGATCAGCGTCGACCAGTCCTTGTGCTCGCCGAGGCGCGGGTCGGCGTGCTCGTAGAGCTCGGTGCCGTCGAAGCGGGCGAGACCATGCGCGTCCTTCGGGAAGTGCGCGGGCACCCAGTCGAGCAGGACGCCGATGCCCCGGCGGTGGCAGAGGTCGACGAAATGGCGGAAGTCGTCGGGATCACCGAAGCGGCTGGTCGGCGCGAAGTAGCCGGTGACCTGGTAACCCCAGGACGGGTCGAACGGATGCTCGGTGATCGGCAGCAGCTCGACATGCGTGAAACCCATGTCGACGACGTAGTCGATGAGGCGCTCTGCCAGTTCGCGGTAACCGAGGAATTCGCCCTCGGCACCGCGCTGCCACGATCCCGGATGCACTTCGTAGACCGACATCGGCCGCTGCTGCCAGTCGTGTGCGCGGCGTTCCTGCATCCAGGCGTCGTCACCCCAGGCGTAGCTGCTGCGCCCGGCGACGAGCGAGCCCGTGCGCGGACGCAGTTCGAAGCGCTGTCCGTAGGGGTCGGCCTTGAGCGCGATGGCGCCGCTGTGCAGGTTGCGGATTTCGTACTTGTAGACATGCCCGGGCTCCAAGTCGGGGATGAACAGCTCCCAGACGCCGCTGCCGCCGCGGACGCGCATCGGGTGGCGCCTGCCGTCCCAGCGATTGAAGTCGCCGACGACGCTGACCCGTTCCGCATTCGGCGCCCACACGGCGAACAGCACGCCGCCGATGCCGTCGACCTCGTGCTCGTGCGCGCCGAGGAAGCGATGCGCGTGGCGGTGGCGTCCTTCGGCGAAGAGGTGCAGGTCGAGGTCGCCCAACTGCGGCAGGAAGGTATAGGGGTCGCGCGCGATGTGTTCGCGATGGGCGTCGTCCCGCCAGATCAGGCTGTAATGCAGCGGCAGCCCCTTGCCGTCGCCGCGCCACTCGAAGAGGTCCGTTCCGGGATGACGCGCCAGCGGCTGTCCGCCCTCGGCGATCCTGACTTCGGCAGCGAAGGGGATGTGCGCGCGAACGACCACTTGGCCAGCCTCCTCGTGTCGGCCGAGGACTGCAAACGGGTCGTGGTGACGCGCTTCGCGGATGCGCTGCAGTTCGGCTTCGGTGGGATTTTTCGTCATGCGATCTTCCTGTTCGTCTGGTCGGGCTGCGCAGTGTCGGCAAGTTCGGACGCGCCGAACCGCCTCGTCCCGATCATAACAAGATATTGTTACAGTTGATCACATCGGCATTTTTTGCGCGATCGGCTCATGCCCGGTCGATGAACGCCGTCAGCGCCTGCAGCACCTCCGCTTCCCGATCGCGCTGCGGCGTGTGCCCGCAGTGTTCGAGCTTGAGCAGGCAGGACCTCTGCAGCGTGTAGCGATCCTTGCCGCTTTTTCCACACACTACCAGGATGCACATCCGGTCGGGAACGCTGTTTGTGGCGTCCGAATGTGCTTACGACCAAAGCTTCTTCACGGGGTAACTCTCAAAAGCACTGTCGGCACTGACCAAGGTATAACCCTTTGCGATGGCTTGTGCGATGAGCAGCCGATCAAAAGGATCTCGATGGTGAAAAGGCAAGTCTTCAAGGATGTCGAGCGCATCAATGTCAATTGGCAGCCAGCTAAAGGCATTTTGCTGGCGTTGTTGCTCCACGAAACGCGCGGCTCGCTCCGGCAATCGAAGCTTGCCAAGGCTGGTCTTGATCGAGATTTCCCATGCGCTGGCAGCACTGATCCAGACGGAATTCCCCGGGTCGCGAATGGCTTCATTGGCGCGTGACGGAATCAATTCGCCATTGGTCCACCACAGGAACACGTGGGTATCAAGCAGCTAATTCATTGGTAAGTCTTGAAGTCATCCAGAGGCGCATCGAAATCATCCGCTATCCAGATCGATCCTTTGGCACTGCCGGGCTGGCGCGGTGGCTTCGACTCAGTTACGGACCGTTTGGACTCCAGGAACTGAAGGAAGTCGAAGACTTCGGCAGCAACCGATTCCGGCAGTTGTCTCAAGTGCTGGTAAACCAGTTCGGCGTGGGTCACGGCAGTTCTCCGGTAAAGGCGCGTCTTTCTTGGGTAAAAAGATTCTCGGCAACGACGTCGTAAGCTATCCGCCGCAAGTCTTTTCGTAAGAACCGCGCAGATTCCTCAGCGAGGGTGACGCGAACCTGCGCAGAGACTTCTCGCGAAGAGCTTAAGCCAAGAGATCGGATTCATGCAAACATGCTTTTCTGTAAGTGTAGAGAAAACGTCCGACCAGCTGTCTACACGTCCCATTTTGGATTCTTTCCTCGTGCCAGACCGCTTGCGCTCGCCAACGACCACCGCCGCGATCAGATCCCCGCGACGAACTCCCGCATTGCTCGCAGCACCGCCGCTTCCTGATCGCGCTGCGGCGTGTGCCCACAGTTCTTCAGTTTCAGCAATTGCGTTCCCGGCACGCGGGCGGCGATCGCGTCGATCTGCCGCATCGTCGCGTATTCGTCGCCCTCGCCCTGAATCGCCAGCAGCGGGCAGCGGATTTTCGGCAGGGTGTCCTCGATGTTCCAGTCGCGGAATTCGGGCGACAGCCAGATGTCGCTCCAGCGCCTGAAGACCTGCTCGGTGCGCGCGCCGTGGTAGCGCGCCAGCCTGCGCGGGAAATCGGTCGTCTCCCAGGTCCTGCACGCGGCACGGATTCCGGCGAGGGTTTCCTCTTCGACGAAGAGGTGCGGAGCCAGTACCGCGACGCCGAGCGGTACTTCAGGGAAGGCGCCGGCGAAGATCAGCGCGATGCTGGCGCCGTCGCTGTGGCCGATGAGGACGGGACGTTCGATGCCGAGGGCTGCGAGGAGCGCGGGCAGGGCTTCTTCGCCCTCGCGCTGCAGGTAGCCTGGCGTCCAGCGTTCCGCCGAGGCCTGCGATCCGCCGTAGCCTTCACGCGACCAGAGGACGACGCGGCATCCGGTCGCTGCGGCGAGTTTCTGCGGGAAAGCCCGCCACATGGCGACGCAGCCGAGGCCCTCGTGCAGCAGCAACAGGGTCGGGCGACCGGCAACGGCGGCCGGCAGGTCCACGTATTCGAGACGCAGATCATTGACGACGATGTGTTTCATGATGTCCGGAAAAATTGTTTATCATGGGCGTAACAACCCGGAGGAAATGCCATGCACAAGTCCATGACCCCTGCCACGATCCTCGCCCTCACCCTGATCGCCGCCGGCTGCGCTTCGAGCGCAGGTCCGGGCCCGGGTTCCGGCAAGCAGCCGTCGGCCCAGGCCTTGCTCGCGCCGACCCAGGGCAGCCGCGCCGGAGGCAGCGTCAGCTTCGTCCAGCAGGACGACGCATTGCTGGTCACGGCGCGCGTGTCGGGCCTGACCCAGGGTCTGCACGGATTCCATATCCACGAGAAGGGCGACTGCAGTGCGCCCGACGCCAGCAGCGCGGGCGGTCACTATAACCCCGCGGCAACGAAACACGGCAATCCGCAGGCGGGCGAGCACCACGCTGGCGACCTGCCGATGCTCGAGGCCGACGCCAGCGGCAACGCGACGCTCAGCGTCAAGTTGCGGGGGCTCAGTCTCGACGATACCGGGCACAACATCGTCGGCCGCTCGCTGGTCGTGCATGCCGGTGCCGACGATTACACGAGCCAGCCGGCCGGCAATTCCGGGCCGCGCGTTGCCTGCGGCGTGATCGTGCGCTAACGATCGTGGCGAGTCGTGGCCACCCTTGGGCATGAAACGCAGCCATTCGCTTGAATCACGTTCATTGCGAGGCGCGTAGCGCCGTGGCCATCCAGTTCGTTCTTTCGCGGCCTCACCAACTCTGGCGACCCGACAGCAGCCCTTGTAATGGATCGCCACGCCCTTCGGGCTCGCGATGACGGGCTGACGCAGCACCGGCCGCTCGTGGGACGGCCGGCAGGCCCGAATCGAGGATAGCCCCGGCTGCTGTTTCACGGTAAGGTGATCGGGCAGCCAGCAGCTGACCCGGGTGCCTGCCGACGTTCCCGTCCAGCACTCTTTTCCTCTCGCTCAGGAAGCAAAACCATGCAGAAGATTCTCATCATCATCCACGCGCCGCCCTACGGCAGCGAGCGCTGTCTGTCGGCATTGCGTCTGGCGACCGCGCTGCTTGCCGCCGACGGCGAAACTCCGGAAGTGCAGGTCTTCCTGATGTCGGACGCGACCGTGCTGGCGCTGCCCAATCAGTCCGACGGCAGCGGCGGCAAGGGCCTGCAGGCGATGGTCGAGGAACTGGTGCGCAATGGCGTGCCGATCCGCATCTGCCGCACCTGCGCGCTGAACCGCGGCCTCGTCGACCTGCCGCTGATCCCGGGGACGAGCATCGCCACGCTGGTCGACCTGGCGCAGGCGACGCTCGCCGCCGACAAGGTGATCACCTTCTGATCAGGAACGCTCGCGCTGCACCGACCTTTCGTGGAAGGGCCGGCAGGCCCGAAGCGAAGATATTGCACGGTGCAGTTTCAAGCTGACCGTCGTGGCGAGTTGCGCCACCCCGAAGCATGAAACGCGTCGCTGCCGTCATTGCGAGGCGCGCAGCGCCGTGGCAATCCAGTTCGTTCTTCCATTACAGAAGCCAGCCCTACGCACTGGATCGCCACGCCCTGCGGGCTCGCGATGACGGTTACGGTCTCAGCACCTCTCCATGCACTTCTGGAAGACGTCTATTCCGGGGAGGCGGATCACGCATAGGATGACGGGCTGCTGATCCGGGGCTGCGCCCTTGCTCGATCCCTTCGCAGTTTCACGCTAATGAACTGCAGCTTGAGCCGGCCCAGCCGGCAGGCGCCGGTATTCGCCCGGACGTGAACCCGTCCATTTCCTGAAGGCGCGGTGGAAGGCGCTCGCTTCGGCGAAGCCGAGCTCGGCGGCGATGTCCATGATGCTCTTCTCGGAGTCGCTGAGCAGCGAGATGGCGAGGTCGCGGCGCAGGTCGTCGAGGATGCCGCGGTAGGAACTGCCTTCGTCCTCGAGCCGCCGGCGCAGGGTCGAGGGCGAGTGGTTGAGCTGTCGCGCCAGCGTCTCGAAGTCGGGCCAGGCGGCGGGTGTGCTGGCGCGCAGGTGGCGGCGCACGCGGGCGGTCAGGCTGGCGCTGTTCTTGTACTTGACGAGGAAATTGGCCGGCGCCGAGCGCAGGAATTCCTTCATGCTGCGCTCGTTCTGGATGTTCGGCAGGTCGAGGTACTCGGCGGCGAAGGCGATGCCCGACTTGGGCTGGTCGAAATTCAGGTTCGACGAGAAGAGACCGCGCCACTCGTCGCTGAACCGGGGCTCGGGACAGCGGAAATCGGCAGCCAGGAGCGGGATCCGGCGCCCGACCAGCCAGCAGGCGAGCCCGTGCAGCATCAGCAGCAGCGTGCCGTAGGCGAATGCGCGCCGCGGCGCCGGGGGCTTGCCCGCCGCCCTTTCGTCGGGGCGCGGCAGGTCGTCGATGACGATGCGTGCCAGCCCGCCTTCGCGCACCAGGCGCCCCTCCATGTCGTCGAGGACCACGCGGAAGAAGCGCAGGCCGCGCAGCAGCGCGCGTTCGAGCGTGTCGCTCTTGATCAGCGAGTGGCAGAGCAGGGTGTAGCTGCCGACCTTCATGCGGTGGCTGTCCATGCCGAAGAACTCGTCGTCGAGCGTGCGCGCGATCAGGTGCCAGAGTTTGCCGAACTGGGTCGAGGAGACGCGCGCCTGCGGCGCGTTGAGGAGTTCCGGCGAGATTCCCGATGCGCGCAGCAGTTCGTCGCCGTCGAGCCCGCGCTCGCGGATGCAGTGCAGGGCTTCGCTGACGAAACAGATCGAGATCGTTCCGCGGTAGTTGCCGTCGATGTGCACAGAGCGAATGAGTTGAACGATCGTGAAAAAGTCAATGACAAATTCTACCACTCAGTTTGAGCGCTTCCGGCATGGAGCCGGCGTCCGCGTCTGCCTAAGCTAGCCGGCTGATTCGAGCGCCGTGGGCGGGGCAGGGTGCCCCGCCGGGAGACGCGCTTCGACCACGCGGATCACTCGAGAGGAGCGAAACTTCATGCAGATCAAGGGCAACGTATTCGTCGTGACGGGCGGTGGTTCGGGGCTGGGGGCTGCCACCGCGCGCATGATCGTCGCTGCCGGCGGCAAGGTCGTGCTCGCCGACGTCAACGCCGCCGCAGGTTCGGCGCTGGCGGCCGAACTCGGCGAGAACGCGCGTTTCGTCGCCACCGACGTGGCCAACGAGGAGAGCGCCAGGGGCGCCTTCGCCGCGGCACAGGAACTGGGTACCTTGCGCGGGCTGGTGAACTGTGCCGGCATCGCGCCGGCGGAGAAGGTGGTCGGCCGGGAAGGCGCGCACCGCCTCGACAGCTTCGCGCGCGTGATCAACATCAACCTCGTCGGCAGCTTCAACATGATCCGCCTGGCTGCCGAGATCATGAGCAAGTCGGAGCCGGACGAGAAGGGCGAGCGCGGCGTCATCGTCAATACCGCATCGGTTGCCGCCTTCGACGGCCAGCTCGGGCAGGCCGCCTACGCCGCGTCGAAGGGCGGCATCGTCGCGATGACGCTGCCGATCGCGCGCGAACTGGCGCGCTCCGGGATCCGCGTCATGACCATCGCCCCCGGCATCATGGAGACGCCGATGCTGACGGCGATGCCAGCGGACGTGCAGGAGTCGCTCGGCAAGATGGTTCCCTTCCCCTCGCGCATGGGCAAGCCGGCCGAATTCGCGGTGCTGGTCGAGCACATCTTCAGCAATCAGTACCTCAACGGTGAGGTGATCCGCTTCGACGGTGCCATCCGCATGGCGGCCAAGTAGTCGATTGCCGCATCTTCCAGCATCTCCCGTATTCGCCAACTTCGTTATCGGACAAGGAGTCTTTCATGTCGCACGCAGACCCGATCGTCATCGTTTCCGCTGCCCGCACGCCGATGGGCGGCTTCCAGGGTGATTTCAACAGCCTTTCCGCGCCGCAACTCGGCGCGGTCGCGATCCGCGCCGCCGTCGAGCGCGCTGGGATCGCGCCGGAACTGGTCGAGGAAGTCGTCTTCGGCAACGTGCTGCAGGCCGGAATCGGCCAGGCACCCGGACGTCAGGCGGCACTCGGCGCCGGCCTGCCGCTGTCGGCCGGCTGTACGACGATCAACAAGATGTGCGGCTCGGCACTGAAGGCCGTGATGCAGGTGCACGACGGCATCGTCGCCGGCGCTTTCGAGGTCGGCGTCGCCGGCGGTCAGGAGTCGATGAGCGGCGCGCCCTACCTGCTGCCGAAGGCGCGCGGCGGCTACCGTCTCGGCCACGGCCAGGTTTTCGACCACATGTTCCTCGACGGGCTCGAGGATGCCTACCAGAAGGGCCGCCTGATGGGCACCTTCGCCGAGGAATGCGCCGAGTCCTACGGCTTCACGCGCCAGGCGCAGGACGAGTTCGCGATCCGCTCGACGACGCGCGCGCAAAAGGCGATCAACGAGGGCCTGTTCGCCTGGGAAATCGCTCCGGTGACGGTCTCCGGGCGCAAGGGCGACGTGCTCGTCGAGCGCGACGAGCAGCCGCTGAAGGCGCAGATCGACAAGATCCCGGGACTGAAGCCTGCGTTCAGGAAGGACGGCACCGTCACCCCGGCCAACTCGTCGTCGATCTCCGACGGCGCGGCTGCCGTCGTCCTGATGAAGGCCTCGAAGGCCAACGCGCTCGGCCTCAAGCCGCTCGCGAAGATCGTCGGCCACACGACGCATGCGCAGGAGCCGAACCTGTTCACCACCGCGCCGGTGTTCGCGATGGAGAAGCTTCTCAAGAAGACCGGCTGGAGCGTCGCCGACGTCGATTTCTGGGAAATCAACGAGGCCTTCGCCGTCGTCACCATGGCCGCGATCCACGACCTCAAGCTCGATGTCGACAAGGTCAACGTCCATGGCGGCGCCTGCGCGCTCGGCCACCCGATCGGCGCTTCCGGCGCGCGCATCCTGGTGACGCTGCTCGGCGCGCTCCGGCAGTACGGCAAGAAGAAGGGCGTCGCCTCGCTGTGCATCGGCGGCGGCGAGGCAGTTGCCGTCGGCGTGGAGATGCTCTGACATGATCCTCACCCAGGAACAGGAAATGATCCGCGACTCGCTGCGCGCCTTCGCGCAGGAGCGCCTGGCGCCGAGCGCCGGCGAGCGCGACCGCACGCACGAATTCCCGCTCGCGCTCCTGCGCGAACTCGGCCAGCTCGGCGCGCTCGGCATGGTCGTCCCCGAGGAATGGGGCGGCGCCGGCCTCGACTACGTGTCGCTGGCGCTGGCGCTCGAAGAGATCGCCGCCGGCGACGGCGCCATCTCGACCATCGTCAGCGTGCAGAACTCGCTGCCCTGCGGGATCGTGCACAAGTACGGCACGCAGGAGCAGAAGGCAACCTGGCTGCCGGGACTCGCGCGCGGCGAGAAGTTGGGCTGCTTCTGCCTGACCGAGCCGCACACGGGTTCCGACGCGTCGGCGATCACCACGCGCGCCGACCGGGTGCAGGACGAGGCGGGCGAGGGCTACGTGCTCAATGGCGTCAAGCAGTTCATCACCACCGGCAAGCACGCCGACGTCGCCATCGTCTTCGCGGTCACCGACAAGGCGGCCGGCAAGAAGGGGATCTCCTGCTTCCTGGTGCCGACCAGCACGCCCGGCTACATCGTCGCGCGCGTCGAGGACAAGATGGGCCAGCACTGCTCGGACACGGCGACGATCATCTTCGAGAACTGTCGCGTTCCCGCGTCGGCGCTGCTCGGCAAGCCGGGCGACGGCTACCGCATCGCGCTCGCCAACCTCGAAGCCGGCCGCATCGGCATCGCCGCGCAGGCGGTGGGAATGGCGCGTGCGGCGCTCGACGCCGCGGTGAAGTACGCCAGGGAACGCGAGACCTTCGGCAAGCCGATCATCGAGCACCAGGCGGTGAACTTCCGTCTCGCCGACATGGCGACGCAGGTCGAGGCCGCGCGCCAGCTGGTCCTGCACGCCGCCTCCCTGCGCGACGCCGGCAGGCCCTGCCTGGTCGAAGCGTCGATGGCCAAGATGTTCTCGTCCGAGATCGCCGAGAAGGTCTGCTCCGACGCGATCCAGATCCACGGCGGCTACGGCTACGTCTCCGACTTCCCGGTCGAGCGCATCTATCGCGACGTCCGCGTCTGCCAGATCTACGAAGGCGCCAACGACATCCAGCGCCTGGTCATCGGCCGTACGCTGGCGACTTAAAAATATAGGGACAGTTTGTTGCAAACTGTCCTGTCGGGAGACGAGATGGGACCCCTGCACGGGATCAAGGTCGTCGAATTCGCCGCGCTCGGTCCGGCACCGATGGCGGCGATGCTGCTCGCCGACCTCGGCGCCGAGGTGCTGCGCATCGAGCGCAAGCCCTCGGCCGGCGGCAGGCCGAGCGCCGATCTGTTCGACCCGAAGATCGACATCCTCAACCGCTCTCGCCGGGTGATCGCGCTCGACCTCAAAAAACCCGAGGGAATCGCCGCCGCGCTGCAACTGATCGCTTCCGCCGACGCGCTGATCGAGGGCTTCCGGCCTGGCGTGATGGAGCGCCTCGGGCTCGGGCCGGAGCCCTGCCTTGAGCGCAACCCGCGTCTCGTCTATGGCCGGATGACCGGCTGGGGCCAGAGCGGGACGCTCACCCATGCCGCCGGCCACGACATCAACTACCTCTCGCTCTCGGGCGCCTTGCACGCGATCGGCGAGAAGGGCGGCAAGCCGGTGGTCCCGCTCAACCTCGTCGCCGACTGCGGCGGCGGCGCGCTGTTCCTCGCCTTCGGCGTGCTTGCGGCGCTGCTCGAAGCGAAGGGGTCGGGAAAGGGACAGGTCGTCGACGCCGCGATGACCGACGGCTGCGCGACGCTGATGACCATGATGTACACGCTGAAGGCGATGGGCGAATGGACGCAGCAGCGCGGCAGCAACCTGCTCGACGGCGGCGCGCATTTCTACGACACCTACCGCTGCGCCGACGGCAAATACATCTCGATCGGCCCGATCGAGTCGCAGTTCTACGCGCTGTTCCTGGAGAAGGCGGGGATCGAAGACCCCGACTTCAGGACGCAGTGGGACCGCCGCCAGTGGCCGATCCTCAAGGAAAAGCTCGCCGCGATCATCCTCGGCAAGACGCGCGACGAGTGGTGTGCGTTGATGGAGGGCAGCGACGCCTGCGTCGCACCGGTGCTCGACATGGACGAGGCAGCGCGCCACCCGCACAACGTCGCGCGAGGCACCTTCATCGACATCGACGGCGTCATCCAGCCAGCGCCGGCGCCGCGCTTTTCGCGCAGTGTTCCGGAGCGGCCGACATCGCCGCGGGCGGCGGGGCCGGCGCAGGATGTGCTCGGCGCGTGGGGGTTTTCCGCGGATGAGGTGGCAAGGCTGGAGGCTTGCGGGGCCGTCTGAGCGAAGTGTCGGGTTACGCTGCTACGCTGCGCCAACCCGACCTTGCTTGCTTCATCGAGCATTCTGCTCATCATTTGAGCTCGGTCATTCGCGAAGAGATATCGTTATTGATATCATTGAGCGTATGCGATACCTGCTCGACACCAACATTCTTGTAGCGGCCTTTCGATCCAGAACTGGAGCGAGCAACGCGATTGTCCGCTTGGGTTTGCTCGGCGTCCTGCCTTTGGTGACTCATCAGAAGCTCGTCTACGAGTACCGTGATGTCCTGAGCCGGCCTGAAATACTCGCTGACACGAATCTTTCCTTCCATGAGATCGAGATCGTCCTTGCGCAGTTGCTGATAAAAGCGACCGAGATCGATGTCCGCTACCTGTGGCGACCGAACCTGCCGGATGAAGGTGACAACTTTGTCCTTGAGATCGCGATAGCCGCGTGGCCCTGTACTATCGTCACCCACAAGATTAAAGATTTCGCGCGTGCGGAACTTCGTTTTCCGCAGGTTGCCGCAGTTACGCCCGGTCAGTTGATGCACTCGCTGCCCCACTAGGAGACAATCGTGAGCAAAAGCTCTTTTCCCCTTAGAATTCAGAGTGATGAGCGTGATCGCGGCAGGCGTCTGGCCGAAGAGCTGGGGGTCTCCGAGAACCGTCTTTATGCTGAACTGATACACGATGGATTGTTGATCCGTGAGCAGATGCTTTACATGACCAAACTACGCCAGCTTGCTGCGTCGACCACCACTGCAGATGCCATGGCTATTCTGGACAAGGCTGCTGATGACCTGCCTGGTCCGACGGATACCTACTGAGATCACGCTGCTGGCCGAATCCGGCGAGGGCGCTTTCGGTCACCCTGCTCACGCAGGGAAGGCAGGCACGGGGCTACTGCGAGCCGATCTGGGGTTTCCGCACCAAAAAAATGGAATGCCGCTCGTTAGAGTGGCATTCCCCATCCGCTGCACGGGAGAGCGTGCTCTCCCGTGACGATCAGCGCATGCTGCCCGTCTTCAGGTAGCGGCTGTGCCAGGACAGCGCCTCGTCGAGGATGTGCGGCGTCTGGCGGCCGGAGGCTTCGCGCAGGGCGCGCTCGTAGTAGTCCTGGAGCATCGGCTTGAAGTCGGGGTGCGAGCACTTCTCGATCACCTCGCGGGCGCGCTGCTTCGGCGACAGGCCGCGCAGGTCGGCCAGCCCCTGCTCGGTGACGATCACCTGCACGTCGTGCTCGGTGTGGTCGACGTGAGAAACCATCGGCACGATGCAGGAGATGGCACCGCCCTTGGCCACCGACGGGGTCATGAACATCGACAGGTAGGCGTTGCGTGCGAAGTCGCCCGAGCCGCCGATGCCGTTCATGATCGCGCTGCCCATGACGTGCGTCGAATTCACGTTGCCGTAGATGTCGGCCTCGATCATCCCGTTCATGGCGATGATGCCGAGGCGGCGGATGACTTCGGGGTGGTTGCTGATTTCCTGCGGGCGCAGCAGGATCTTCTGGCGGAAGTCGGCGAGGTGCGCGTTGAGGTCGGCGAGCGCGGTCGGCGAGAGCGAGAAGGCGGTCGCCGAGGCGAAGTCCATCTTGCCCGACTTGATCAGTTCGAGCATGCCGTCCTGCAGCACTTCCGTATAGGCGGTGAGGTGCTCGAACGGGCTGTCGGCGAGGCCGGCCATCACCGCGTTGGCGATGTTGCCGACGCCCGACTGCAGCGGCAGCAGGTTTGCCGGCAGGCGGCCCTTCTTCACCTCGTGTTCGAGGAACTCGATGATGTGGCCGGCGATTCGCTTGGAGTCGGCGTCGGGCGGCGTGAACGGCGTGTTGCGGTCGGGCGCGTTGGTCTCGACGACGGCGATGACCTTGCTCGGGTCGCAGCGGTAGTAGGCTTCGCCGATGCGGTCGCCGGGGCCGACGATCGGGATCGGCAGGCGGTTCGGCGGCAGCTGCGTGCCGTAGTAGATGTCGTGCATGCCCTCGAGCTGCAGGTTCTGCCAGGAATTGACCTCGAGGATGATCTTGTCGGCCTGGTCGAGCCAGGTCTTGTTGTTGCCGATCGACGAGCACGGGATCAGGCTGCCGTCCTCGCGGATGCCGGCGACTTCGACGACCGCGATGTCGAGCTTGCCGAGGTGGCCGAACCAGACGAACTGCGCGACGTGCGACAGGTGGATGTCGATGTATTCCATCTCGCCGGCGTTGATGCGCTTGCGGCAGGTCGGGTCGGACTGGTAGGGCAGGCGCATTTCGACGCCGTCGACCGACGCCAGCGCGCCGTCGAGTTCGGGCGCGGTCGAAGCGCCGGTCCACACGCCGATCCTGAACTTTTCACCGGCGGCGTTACGCTCGTTGATGTGGCGCGCGAGCGCGGCCGGGACCAGCTTCGGATAGCCCGAGCCGGTGAAGCCGCTCATGCCGACATTGACGCCGGAGGGGATCAGCGCAGCCGCTTCGTCGGCGGACATGATCTTGCTGCGCAGCGCTGGGTTGAGGACTCGGGATGCGGAAGACATTGCTTGATTTCCTTGCAAAAGAGTGGCGAAGTAGCGTTGTCGGAGCGGCGGCGCGCCGAAGGGCTGGTATTTTAAGACCCGCCCGCGCCGGCTTGCCAGCCAAAATTTCACATGATGAAAATCGGGTATGAAAAGTGCTCCAAGTTGTTGATCTTCAGTAAATTAGTTTTACTAAATGGACTGCCGATGCCGCTTCCGAACGGTCCCGGCAGGCGCGATGGAAGACCATGCTCAAATTCATTTTGCTTATCCTCCTGGCCGTGGGCGGGTGGTATTTCTGGCGCCGCCTGAGCGCACCGCGTACGCCTGCGCGCGCGCCGCAGGAGCGCCTGCCCGAGCGCATGGTGGCCTGTGCCTGGTGTGGCGTGAACGTCCCCGAGGGGGACGCCCTGCGCAGCGGCGAGCGCAATTACTGCTGCGCCGAACACCGGAACGCCGCAGAGAATAAAAGCGGGGATTAGGCCCTTCTGGGCCCTTTTTTATGCCTGAAAGTGGGATTGAAGTCGGTTCTATGGGCTTTTATTTGATTGGGTGTGGGAAGTTTTTGCGGGGTGGCCGGTGCTGAGCGGCGACGCTGCCGGCACGTCGGTCGTGGCAGACGAGCGCGCCGCCGTGAGCGAGCGGGGCTCGCTACTCGTGGGAGCGGCGGCAGCCGCGAATCCGTGCTCCGGGATACGGCGTGGCCGCGGCGCAGCACTGGCGCTCGACGATCAGGGCTGGGTGATCGGCGCGCGCCGGATCGAATCACCGAACTGCGACGAGCGGCCGCCCGGAGAAGCGATCCGCCTCGTCGTCATCCACGCGATCAGCCTGCCGCCGGGGCAGTTCGGCGGTGACGATGTCTTCCGCCTGTTCACCAACACGCTCGACCCCTCGGCGCACCCCTTCTTCGCCTGCATCGCCGGCCTGCGCGTTTCAGCCCATTTCCTGATCCGCCGCGACGGGCAACTGGTCCAGTTCGTCTCCGGCGACCGCCGCGCCTGGCACGCCGGTGTCTCCTGCTGGCGCGGGCGCGAGCGCTGCAACGACTTCTCGCTCGGGATCGAACTCGAAGGCGACGACTTCCACTCCTTCACCGCGGCCCAGTACCGCGTGCTGCGCCGGCTGATCGCGGGGCTGCGCACACGCTACCCGATCGAGGGGCTGGCCGCGCATTCCGACATCGCGCCCGGGCGCAAGACCGACCCCGGCCCGCATTTCGACTGGCACAAGTTGGCGCTCAACGGTACCCGAGTCCTTTGAGCCAATGCGCAGAGGAAATGGCTCGGGCCTTTTGCCGAGGCTGAGCCATGTCGGCATATGGCGATCGCTTCCCTTCTTGCCAAGCGCGAACTCGAATGGAATGCTGTTTCTGCTTGTGAGTTTTGTTTATCATGTGCGCGTATTGCGCTCATCTCCATGCGAAAGGCCTCGTGATGAAGAAAACTTCCGCCGTTCTGATCGCCGGCATCTCGTCCGCGCTATTCGGATGCGCTTCCCCCGTACCGGTTGCGGAAAACTTCCCGGTTTCCTATCAGAAGGTCGCAAGAACCGCGCATCACTGGGATGTGGTTGCCGGGGACGTCGTTGCCCAGACGACGGAAAAGATCAACGCCACGCCAGGCCTGCAGAACCGGACCATCCACCTGCCGCGCAAGCCCGATGCGAGTTCATTCGATGCAGCCATGCGCGACCTGATGATCACCCATCTGGTAAACCGCAACCTGCCGGTCAGCGTCTGCAACACGGGCGGAGACTGGCAATCAGGTGGGCAGGGAGACGCCGACCTCCAGGTTCAATACGAGGCCCGGGTCATCCAGCATCATGCAAGCATGAGGCACTACCGTCCGGGAGAACTGACTGCGCTGGGCGCGGGGGTGGCCGTGCTGCGCAATGCAGCTTTATCTGAGCTCAGCCGGGGCCAGGAAAACATTGCCCTGATGGGGGGCTTGGCGCTCGCGGATGTCATTGCCGGTACTGCGGCCTCGCCGACCAAGACGGAAATCCTCATCACGACCAGCATTGCAGAGAACAACCGGTACGTCTTCCGCCGCAGCGACATCTATTACGTGCCCGATGACGACGTCAATTTGTTCATCGAGAGCGCGGAACAGAGTTCCTCCTGCCCCGGAGAGCAGACCTCCTTGTCGGATGCCGCCAAAGTGAAAAACGAAAGGCTGAGGGCAGAAGAGAAACGCCGTGCCGATTTCAAACGGAACATGTGCCGTATAAACCAGCACTGGTGCGATCAAGGATAAGCCTGATTACAGTAACGGCGACAGAACACGCTCTTCGTCGTCTGCTGGACACTGTCGCTTGCTGGGTCAGTGGCTGAGCAATCACTTTCTCCGCAGGAATCTTCCGTCTGCTTGCGCAAGCAAGCTTCAAGCGGCCCTTACAGCGAAGTCTTCTTGAAGATGGCCTGGGGGATGTGGCGGATCACGAGCATGATGAAGCGCCAGAATCCCGGCAGGTAGACCTGGTCGCGGCGCTGGTCGACGGCCTTGACGATGCCGCGCGCGATGTCGTCGGGCTTGGCCCACAGCGCGCCCTTGCTGAAACTGGCGGTCATCGGCGTGTCGACGAAGCCGGGCTTGATGATCAGCGCCTGCGCACCGCTCTTCGCCAGCCGGTGGCGCATCCCCTGCATGAAGATGTCGACCATCCCCTTGGCCGCGCCATAGACGTAGTTACTGGCGCGGCCGCGGTCGCCGGCGACCGAGCCGATCACCGCGAGCACGCCGGAGTTCTGTGCCTCGAGCTGCGCGCCGATGCGCGTCGCCAGCGCGATCACCGAAGTGCCGTTCACCTCGATCGCCGCCAGCGTTTCCTCGACCGAGGCTTCGCAGGCCTTCTGCTCGGGCAGCGTCCCGTGCGCGATCAGCGCGACGTCGATCCGGCCGAGCGCCGCCTGCGCGGCGGCGAACATCGCGGCATGGGCGGCGAAGTCGGTCGCGTCCATCGCGAAACTACCGACGGCTGCCGCGCCGCGCACTGAGAGGTCGGCGGCGATCGCCTCGAGGCGCGCCGCGTCACGCGCAACGAGGAAGAGCGCGTCGCCGCGCGCAGCCCAGCGCCGGCAGGTGGCTTCGGCAATTGCCGAGGTGGCGCCAATGACGAGGATCTTCTGCATGAATCGTCTCCGAGTGGTAGCCGTTGCCGGGTGGGGCTTGCCGGCGCGGCGGAAGTCTAGTCGATGACGCGCCGCCAGAAGTTCGACGAGAACTTCGGGTCGACGAAGCGCGCGAATTCCTCGACCTTCGCGTAGCCGGCCCTGAACAGCGAGCGCGGCATGCGCGCGTCCTTGGCCGGATAGAGGCGGCCGCCGGCGGCGGCGACGATCGCGTCGAGGCGGGCGAACAGCGCTTCGGTTTCTTCGTCGCGATCGGGGAAGTCGAGTGCCAGCGTCGCCCCGGCCAGCGGGAACGAGAGCAGGCCGGGCGGGGTGTGCGCCTCGGGCGCGCCGAAGGTCTTCAGCACCGCGAGCAGCGAGCCCTGGCCGGAGGTCGAGATCGCCGCCAGCATCTCGTCGATCGCCGCTTCGGCGCCCTTCGGCACGACGCACTGGTACTGGTAGAAGCCGCGCCGGCCGTAGAGCCGGTTCCACTCGAGGATGCCGTCGAGCGGGTAGAAGTAGGGCAAGAGCGGCGAGCGCGCCCTGGCCGGCAGCGGCCGGTGGTAGTAGGCGGTGTTGAAGGCGCGCAGCGTCAGCGCGTTCAAGGGCGAGAACGGCGGCGTGAACGGCGCCTTGAGCGCTCGCCGCGCCTGGCTGGCAGCAGGCTCGGCGGTTCCGTCGCCGCCGACGTGGTCGCCGGCCATGAAGATGCCGCGCGGGCGTCTGGCCAGACAGTCGATCCAGGCCACCGCGTATTCGTGCTGCGCCTCGGCGGCCGCGTTGATCGCCCAGAACTCGTCGAGGCCCTCGAAGCGCGTGTTGCTGACGTCGAGGGCGTCGCTGCCGACGCGGCGGAGTTCGATCTCGGCCCAGGTGATCAGGCCGGTGAGCCCGAGTCCGCCGACGGTGGCGGCGAACCAGTTGGCGTTCTCGGTGGCCGAGCAGATGCGCCGGCTGCCGTCCGAGCGCAGCAACTCGAAGCGGCGGACGTGGTTGCCGAAGCTGCCGGCGCGGTGATGGTTCTTGCCATGCACGTCGTTGGCGATGGCGCCGCCGACGGTGACGAAGCGGGTTCCCGGCGTCACCGGCAGGAACCAGCCGCGCGGCAAGAAGAGCTCGATGATCTCGGCGAGCAGCACGCCAGCGTCGCAGACGAGCCGCGCGCGCGTCTCGTCGATCGGCGCGAAGTCGATGAAGCGGTCGCAGCCGCGCGTCAGCAGCAGAGTGCCGCCGCTGTTGAGGCAGGAGTCGCCGTAGCTGCGGCCGTTGCCGAAGGGCAGGAGCGTGCCCTCGACCTGCGGCAGTTCGGCCTGGCGGTCGCGGCGGACGATCTCCTGCGCCGCCGGCGCGTTCGGACGCAGTCCCCAGGAGTTCAGTGCCATGGGTGGCTCCCGTTTACGGCTGCCGCCGCTCCCTCCGGAATGGGCGCCGCGGCCGGGCTTGTGCTGGGGACTGCCGCGAGTGCATTCATACTTGAAACCTCTTCCCTGCCACGAAAAACACGAAACAAGGCATCGGGTTGTCGTCGTTCGGTGGATAACCCAAGCTCGTTTGCGCTCGCTGTTGAAGCACATGAATCATTTTTCGTGCATTTCGTGGCCAACTGTCTTTTCCAGATTCATGCGGGTCAGCGCTGCCGGGCGAGGAAGAGCGCGCCCAGGGCGACCGCGAACCACAAGGTCGCCAGCCGGCAGATCAGCGTCGCCGTGACCGCGCTCGCTTCGGGCAGGCCGTGCAGCGAGAGCAGGCCGATCATCACCGCCTCACTGCCGCCGAGACCGCCCGGCAGGAAGGAAAGGCCGCCGATGAGCATGGCGAAGGCGTAGATGAAGACGGCCTCGGCGAGCGGCAGCGGTGCGCCGAGCGCGTCGAGCAGCCACCAGAAGCCGATCCCCTCGGCGAGCCAGGCGACGACGCCGAGCCCGAGGCCCATCGCCATCGCCGGCAGGCTGAAGCAGCGGCGGAAGTGCAGCACGATCTCGCACAGGCGGACGACCAGGCTCGCCAAGCGGTGCGGGCTCGCCGCGGCACGGCGGTCGATCGCCGCGATCAGCCGGGTCGACTGCACGACGAGCAGGGCGACGACGACCAGCGCCAGTCCGGCGCCGACCGCGGGCCGCGCCGGCGGGTAGGACCACAGCCCGATCGAGGCGAGGACGACGATCGCCAGGAGGTCGCTGGCACGTTCGGCGAAGAAGGCGGCGAGGCTCGCCGCTGCCGGCACGCCGTGTGGCTTCAGCAAGGCCGAGCGCAGCGTCTCGCCGAGCTTGCCCGGTGTCGTCGTCAGCGCAAAACCGGCGAAGTAGGCCGACAGGTTGATCCGCCAGGGTACCGGCGCGTCGAGCAGGTCGAGGTAACGGCTCCAGCGCACGAAGCGCAGGAGGTAGTTGGCGAGCGAGAGCAGCAGCAGTCCGGCGAGCACCGCCGGGCCGACCGCCGCGACGCCGGCGACGACGTCGCGCCAGCCGGCCCAAAGCGAGAGCGCGAGGTAACCGAGCGCGGCGACGGCGACGCTGGCGAGCACCGCGCGCAACGGCAGGCGCCTGCGGCCGGCTTCGCCGTCCCCCGCAGCGGCGGTCTGGCGCCCTGCGCTCAAGGAGCGATCATTCAAACGATGACCCCGCCGCCGAGACAGACGCGGCTCTCGTAGATGACCGCCGACTGGCCCGGCGTCACCGCCCACTGCGGCTCGGCAAAGCCGAGCGTGCAGCGCGTGGCGTCGACCTGCTCGATGGTGCAGGGTGCGTCGGGCTGGCGGTAGCGCGTCTTCGCCGCATAGACCCAGGCCGGGTGCGGCGGCTCGCCGGCGACCCAGGACAGCTGCTCGACGGCGATCTCCTGCTTCTGCAGCGCCGGATGGTCGTGCCCCTGGACAACGTAGAGGATGTTCCTGGCGAGGTCCTTGCCGGCGACGAACCAGGCCTCGTGTTCGCCTGAGGCCGCGCCCTTGCCGTCGCGGCGGCCGCCGATGTGCAGGCCCTTGCGCTGGCCGATGGTGTGGTAGGTGAGCCCGTCGTGGTGGCCGAGGACGCGCTCGTCGTCGAGCGCGCGGATCTCTCCCGGCTGCGGCGGCAGGTAGCGCATCAGGAATTCCTTGAACGGCCGCTCGCCGATGAAGCAGATCCCGGTCGAGTCCTTCTTCACCGCGACGTGCAGCCCGGCTTCGGCGGCGATCCTGCGCACCTCGCGCTTGTAGAGGTCGGCGAGCGGGAAGAGCGTCTTCGCCAGCTGCTGCTGGTTCAAGCGATGCAGGAAGTAGCTCTGGTCCTTGGTGCCGTCCTCGGCCTTAAGCAACTGGTAGCGACCGGGGTGGGTCGGGTCGGGACGCACGCCGGCGTAGTGGCCGGTGGCGATCTTCTCGGCGCCGAGCTTCAGGGCGTGTTCGAGGAAGGCGCGGAACTTGATCTCCGAGTTGCAGAGGACGTCGGGGTTCGGCGTGCGCCCGGCCGCGTACTCGCGCAGGAATTCGGCGAAGACGCGTTCCTTGTACTCGGCAGCGAAATTGACCACCTCGACGTCGATGCCGATGCGGTCGGCGATGCTCATCACGTCGATCAGGTCCTGCCGCGTCGAGCAGTACTCCTCGTCGTCGTCGTCTTCCCAGTTCTTCATGAAGACGCCGACCACGTGCCAGCCGCGCTGCTTCAGGAGCAGTGCGGCAACCGAAGAATCGACGCCTCCGGACAGGCCGACGACAACCGTCCGGCCCCGACCTTCCTCAATATTCCCTGCGATCGTCATCGGGATCCTCTCCTGACTGCCAGTTGATCAGTGCCAGCACGGGCGCCGGCTGGCCGTTATCGACGAACCAGCTGTCGACGACCCAGCGTCGCGACAGCCTGTCCGTCGTCGCTTCGGCTTGCGCCGCGAAGCCGGTGGTTTCACCCGGCGCAATCTCCTCGATCTGCGCCGAAAAGTGGTCGAAGATGAGACCGCGCGTGCGCTTGACCGGATCGAGGACGCGGTGGAAGCGCAGCCAGCCTTGCTCCGCGAGCAGCCGCAGCAGGCCGGTCGTCGTCGTCGAGTGGTCGATGCAGTCCATTTTCCCATGGACGGCGTCATCGGCAAGGTTGCCGCCGCGGTCGGCGGCGATCGGCGAGCGCTCTCCCGCCCAGCCGAGCATCAGGCCGACAACGCGCCCGAGCAGCGCGCGCTCCTGCACGGCGTTGGTGGCGCTGTCGAGCAATTCGCGCACGCGCGCCATTTCGCCGTTGCTGAAGACGACTTCGCTCCGGCTCAGGCAGCCGTAGTTGTAGCAGATCTCGAGCGCGGCGCTCGCGCTGCCGCTCCCTGCGTGGGCCAGCGCCTCGCGGTCCTGCGGCGCAGCCACGGCGAACATCGGCAGGGCCAACAGCGGCAAGGCCAAGCGCCGCGGCCGCACGTGCCGCTTCGGGGCAGTTTGCAGCAGGCGCATCTAGGCCTGTGCGTAGTGCACGAGCAGGTCGAGCGGGTAACGCCGCCCGGCCAGCCAGTCCTCGACGCAGCGCAGGATCAGCGGGCTGCGGTGACGCTCGCTCGAGGCGCGGATCTCGTCGAGCGAGAGCCAGCGCGCGGCGATGATGCCCTCGTCGAGTTCGCGCTCGGGATCGCAGCCGGTGATTTCGCCGGCGAAGGCGAAGCGCAGGTAGGTGAGGTCCTTCACCGGGTGGCGCCAGTTGTAGATGCCGACCAGTGCCTGCGGCACGAAGTCGTAGCGGGTTTCCTCGCGCGTCTCGCGCACCACCGCGTCGAGCAGCGACTCGCCACATTCGAGGTGGCCGGCAGGCTGGTTGAAGCGGATCCCGTCGTCGGTCTCTTCCTCGACGAGCAGGAACTTGCCGTCGCGTTCGATCACTGCGGCGACGGTGACGTTGGGTTTCCAGATCATGCGGAGCGGTTTTCCTTGCGGGGTGGCGCCACATTTTACCGCCAACCGGCCCGGGAAATCGGCTAGAATTTCCGTTTTGATTTAGCTGCGAACGGAGAAAAAACGATGTCGATGTCGGATCGCGACGGGTTCATCTGGTACGACGGCGCATTGCGGCCGTGGCGTGAGGCGACCACCCACGTCCATACCCATACGCTGCACTACGGCATGGGGGTCTTTGAAGGCGTTCGCGCGTACAAGGCCGAAAAGGGCACCGCGATCTTCCGCCTCAACGAGCACACCGACCGTCTGCTCAACTCGGCCAAGATCTTCCAGATGAAGGTGCCGTTCGATCGCGAGACGCTCATCGAAGCGCAGAAGGAAGTCGTCCGTGCCAACAAGCTCGAATCCTGCTACATCCGTCCGCTCGTCTTCTTCGGTTCCGAGGCGCTCGGCATCGCCGCGACCTCGCTCTCGGTGCGTGTCTCGATCTCGGCCTGGCCGTGGGGCGCCTACCTCGGCGCCGAAGGCATGCAGCGCGGCATCCGCGTCAAGACCTCGTCCTACACGCGCCACCATGTCAATGTGAACATGTGCCGCGCCAAGTCGGTCGGCAGCTACCCGAACTCGATCCTCGCGCACCAGGAAGTCGCCGCCGATGGCTACGACGAGGCGCTGCTGCTCGACGTCGACGGCTACGTCGCCGAAGGTGCCGGTGAGAACATCTTCATCGTCAAGAAGGGCAAGCTGTACACGCCCGATCTCACCTCGTGTCTCGAAGGCATCACCCGCGACTCGATCCTGACGCTGGCGGCCGACCTCGGCATCGAGGTGATCCAGAAGCGCATCACGCGCGACGAGGTTTACTGCGCCGACGAAGCCTTCTTCACCGGCACCGCCGCCGAAGTCACGCCGATCCGTGAACTCGACAACCGCCAGATCGGTGCCGGTTGCCGCGGTCCGATCACCGAACGCCTGCAGACGCTGTTCTTCGACGTCGCGCACGGCCGCGTGCCCGGACACGAAGACTGGCTCGCCTACGTCTGATCCCCCGGGGACGCGAGAGATGAGTTCCAGCGAATCGGTTCGCCCGGACGATCCGACGCGCGCGGCGCCCGCTGCGCCAGACTCCGTGCGCGTCGTTCACCTCGACGCGCACGACCTGCCGCTCTTCTGCCCGCGTCCCGACGCGCCGCTGTGGTCGTGCCACCCGCGCGTCTACCTCGACGTGACCAGCAGCGGCGAGGCAGTCTGTCCGTACTGCAGCGCGCGCTACCTGTTCGACGGCGAAGCGCCGAAGCACTGACGCTGCCACGCCGGTTCGGGAGACCTCTGTGAACGCAGCGGCGGGGGGCATGGTCGACACGCCACGGCGGCGGGCGCTGATCGTCGCGCCGGCGTGGATCGGCGATACGGTCCTGGCGCAGCCCCTGTTCATGCGCCTGAAGGCGCATCATCCCGAGCTCGTCCTCGACGCGCTGGCGCCGCGCTGGGTGGCGCCCGTGCTCGAACGCATGCCGCAGATCGGGCGCGTCATCGACAACCCCTTCGCCCACGGCGAACTGCAGCTCGGCGCGCGCCGCCGGCTCGGTCGCGAGATCGCCACCGGTCGCTACGAGCGCGCCTACGTCCTGCCCAATTCCCTGAAGTCGGCGCTGGTGCCGTTCTTCGCGCGCATCCCGCTGCGCATCGGCTTCACCGGCGAGTCGCGCCTGATCCTGCTCAACCGCCGGCACACGCTCGACAAGACGGCGCTGCCGCTGATGGTCGAGCGCTTCGCGCAGCTCGCCGAAGCACCGGGAGCGCTGCTGCCGCGTCCGCTGCCATCGCCGCGCCTCGAGTCCTCGGCCGCGCAGCAGGCGGCGGCGCTTTCCGCGCTCGGCCTGCAACGGCCGCAGAAGCTGGCGATCTTCTGCCCGGGGGCCGAATACGGTCCGGCCAAGCGCTGGCCGGCACGGCATTTCGCAGGACTGGCCGACGCGCTCGCTGCGCAGGGTTTCGCCGTCTGGCTGTTCGGCTCGAACAAGGACCGCGCCATCGGCGAGGAAGTGATCGCTGCCTGCAGCGGGCCGGCGCCGCGCAACCTGTGCGGCAGCACGACGCTCGCGCAGGCGATCGACCTGATCGCGCTGGCCGACGTCGTCGTCTGCAACGATTCGGGGCTGATGCACGTCGCCGCAGCGCTCGGCCGGCCGCTGGTCGCGCTCTACGGCTCGTCATCGCCGGGATTCACGCCGCCCCTGTCGGCGCGCGCGACCGTGTTGAGCCTCGGGCTCGACTGCAGCCCCTGCTTCAAGCGCGAATGTCCGCTCGGACACTTCGACTGCCTCAATGGACTCGACGTCGAGCGCGTCCTCGCCGCCTGCCTCGCTGCTGCCGCAGCAACTGCGGATGCCGCCCCGAGCGGTGATGCGGGGAAGAATCCGGCATGAAGGCACCGCCCGCGCGTCTGATCCTCGCCAGCCCGGAGGACGTCGAGGCCGCCTTCTACGAGGCGATCGCTCGCGGCGACCTCGAGGGGCTGATGGCGCTGTGGGCCGAGGACGAGGAGATCGTCTGCGTGCTTCCCGACGGCCGCCGTCTGGCCGGCGCCACGGCGATCCGCGAGCGCTGGCGCGCGCTCTTCGCTGCCAACCCGCGCATCGTCGTGCGCGTGTCGCTGCCGGTGCGCTGGAACAGTGGCCTGCTCGCGGTGCACCACGTGGTCGAGACTTTCCATTCCCCCGACGACCCGGAGGCGAAGAGCCACGTGCTCGCGACCAAGGTCTTCCAGCGCGGCGCCGACGGCTGGCGCCTGCTCGCGCACCATGCGTCGGCCGCTGCCGAATTGCCCGACGGCGACGATGATGGCGCGCCCCGCGTGAGCAGGCGGGTGCTGCATTGACGCAGCCCGCCGGCGCTGCCGCCGGTCTGGCCGGATCGCCCCGGCCCGCGTCGTCCGGCGCATCCTCCGATCTGACGGCGACGCCGCTATGTCCGCCGCCTTACCGCGCGCCGGGCTGGCTGCCGGGCGCGCACGCGCAGACGATCTATCCGCTCTTGATCGCGCCGGGCCCTGTGCCACAGGGCCGGCGCGAGCGCTGGGACACTCCCGACGGCGACTTCATCGACCTCGACTGGTTCGATCCTGCGGGCGACGCGGCGCCTGGCGCCAAGGCCCCGCCGCTACCGCCGCTGGTCGTCCTCTTCCACGGCCTCGAAGGCAGTTCCGACAGCCCGTATGCGCGGGCACTGATGCGCGCCGTGCTGGCGAAGGGCTGGGGCGGGGTCGTTCCGCACTTCCGCGGCTGTTCGGGCGAAGCGAATCGCCTGCCGCGCGCCTACCATTCCGGCGACTCGGACGAGATCGACTGGATCCTCGCGCGCATCGCGCAGCGCTTTCCCGATCGCCGCCGGCTCGCGGTCGGCGTCTCGCTCGGCGGCAACGCGCTGCTGAAGTGGGCGGGCGAGCGCGGCGAAGCGGCAGCTGGGCGGGTCGAGGCGATCGTCGCGGTCAGCGCGCCGCTCGATCTCGTCGCCTGCGGCCACCACCTCGCGCGCGGCTTCAACCGCATCTACACGCACAACTTCCTGAAGACGCTGAAGGCTGCCGCCGCCGCAAAGCTCGTCCGCTTTCCCGGCCACTTCGCCGGCCGTCTCGACCTTGGCCGGCTTGCTGCGGCACGCACGCTGTACGAGTTCGACGACCTGTTCACCGCGCCCGTGCATGGTTTCGCCGGCGTCGAGGACTACTGGCGACGCGCGTCGGCGAAACCCTGGCTGCCTTTGATCCGCTTGCCGGCGCTGCTGATCAACGCGCACAATGACCCGTTCATGCCGGCGGGCGTGCTGCCGGGCGCCGCCGAGGTCGCTGCGGCGACCAAGCGCGATTTCCCGCGTGCCGGTGGCCACGTCGGTTTCGTCAGCGGTTCGCTGCCGGGGAACCTCGACTGGCTGCCGCAACGAATCCTTTATTTCTTTTGTCACGAGGTTTGAGATGAGCCAAGCGAACGCCGCGACGACCCCTTCTGCCAGCGCCTCCGTCAGCGCTGCTGCGACCCTGCCGCTTCCGCCCGAGATCTTCAAGGCCTACGACATCCGCGGCATCGTCGGCAGGACGCTGACCGTCCCGGTCGTCCGCCGCATCGGCCAGGCGCTCGGCTCGTTCGCACGCGAAGAGGGGCAGACGACGATCGCCGTCGGTCGCGATGGCCGCCTGTCCGGTCCCGAACTCGCCGCTGCACTGGCCGAGGGCATCTGCGCCGCCGGCGTCGATGTGATCGACATCGGTTGCGTGCCGACCCCGGTGAGCTATTTCGCCGCATACGAACTCGGCTGCAACAGTTGCGTCTCGGTCACCGGCAGCCACAATCCGCCCGACTACAACGGACTGAAGATGGTCGTCGGCGGCGTCACGCTGGCCAACGAGGCGATCCAGGACCTGCGCCGGCGTAGCGACGAGGGCCGCTTGCTGAGCGGGCAGGGGACCTTGCGCCACGCCGACGTCGCCGCCGCCTACGTCGAGCGCATCGTCGGCGACGTGAAGCTGGCGCGGCCGCTGAAGGTGGCGATCGACTGCGGTAACGGTGTCGCCGGCGCCATCGCGCCCGAACTCTTCCGCCGCCTCGGCTGCGAGGTGAGCGAACTGTTCTGCACGGTCGATGGCCACTTCCCGAACCATCACCCCGACCCCTCGAAGCCCGAGAACCTGCAGGACCTGATCGCCGCGCTCGCCGCCGGCGACGCCGAGATCGGGCTTGCCTTCGACGGCGACGGCGACCGCCTCGGCGTCGTCACCAGGGACGGCGAGATCATCTACCCGGATCGCCAGCTGATGCTCTTCGCCGCCGACGTGCTTTCGCGCTGCCCCGGCGGACAGATCATCTACGACGTCAAATGCACGCGCCTCCTGGCGCCGTGGATCCGTTCGCACGGCGGCGAGCCGCTGATGTGGAACACCGGCCACGCGCTGGTTAAGGCCAAGCTCCGGGAGACCGGCGCCCCGCTTGCCGGCGAGATGAGCGGCCACGTCTTCTTCAAGGAGCGCTGGTACGGCTTCGACGACGGCCTCTACGCCGGCGCCCGCCTGCTCGAAATCCTTTCGCGCGTCGAGGATCCCTCGGCCGTGCTCAAGGCGCTGCCGAACTCGTCGTCGACGCCCGAACTCAACCTGAAGATGGCCGAGGGCGAACCGTTCGCGCTGATCGACCAGTTGAAGCGCGAAGCGAGCTTCACCGGCGCGCAGGAGATCATCACCATCGACGGCCTGCGCGTCGAGTACGCCGACGGCTTCGGCCTCGCCCGTCCGTCGAACACGACACCGGTCGTCGTCCTGCGCTTCGAGGCCGACGATGCGGCTGCGCTCGCCCGCATCCAGGACGACTTCCGCCGCGTCATCCTCATGGCAAGGCCGGGGCTGGAACTGCCGTTCTGATCGATCGGCGTCGGGTTACGCCACGCCAACTTCATGGCCAGGTCCGCCACCCCAGGCGATGAAACGCCCCATGTGCTGATATTCCGTCATTGCGAGGCGCGTCGCGCCGTGGCAATCCAGTTCGTTCTTCTGTCTCCTCGCCCTTACCCGCTATCCACGGGCGACCCGAGATCAGCCCCACGCACTGGATCGCTACGCCCTGCGGGCTCGCGATGACGGGTTGCTGATCGCGACGGTTTCGGCAGATCCGGTCGGCCGATGTTTCACGAAATTGTTCCACGTTTCACGTTAACCCGACCGGGGCCTCTACGAGCAGCCGTTCAGCTAGGGACGCAAACTTCCTACGGGAATGCTCTGGTGAGCCGACAACACGCTTGTCGCGTCTGGATGGTTTGAGTCAGTGCTGCGTCAGTTTGAGATCGCGGTAAAAATTTTCGTGCGGTCCGACCATCAGAAGTTTGAGGCTGGTCTCGTCGAGAACCCGGTAGGCCAGCAGGTACAACAGATTGCCGATGCGGAATTTGTAGACCTGCACGCCTGCCAGGTCGCCTACCTTGGTTTCTCCGATTTCGGGCTGATTCGCGATTGCACGCACGGCCTCGTCGAGTGCGGCCTTTTGCTGTTGATGCAGCTTTTTGACGGCACGCGCGAAGGTGGGGGTGACGAGGATGCGCATCAGCCGAACTGGTACTCACCCACGGGCTCTTCCTGATCGGCGATCAGGATGTCGCGGATGACGCTGAATGGCAGGTCGGGATTTTCGGCAGCGATCTTGCCGATCTGCGACCAGTATTCGATTTGCTTGGGCACTGAGCGATGCTCGACCGCGCCGTAGCGCTTGGCGCTTTCGACCAGTGCTTCCGGCAACTTGACGTTGATGGCCATGGGGAATCTCCGTTGAATGGATCCATTGTAGCCCGTAATGGACCAAAATGGACCGTCGATCACGGACTGCCGCCTGTGCTGACCTGATCCAGGAACTTGAGTCGCCGACGGAGTCCCCCGGTTGGTCGACGGCGGGCCGATGTCGGGTTACGCTACGCCAACTATCATGGCCAGGTCCGCCACCCCAGGCCATGAAACGCCCCCATTTGCTGACATTCCGTCATTGCGAGGCGCGCAGCGCCGTGGCAATCCAGTTCGTTCTTCTGTCTCCTCGCCCTTACCCGCTATCCACGGGCGACCCGAGATCAGCCCCACGCACTGGATCGCCACGCCCTGCGGGCTCGCGATGACGGGCTGCTGCTCAGGGGCTGCGCCTTGGCCTCATCCCTTTGCTGTTTCACGTTAAGCCGACGATTCGCCGGCCCCGGTCGTGGGAGGGCCGTAAGGCCCGAATCAGGGCCGACGCCTAAGGATTGAGGCCATTTGCTTCCATCGCCCGGTCGCGATGGAAGTTGGCGACGTGCTCGGCGAGCCTTCCTTCCGCGATCGCCGCGCGCAGTTCGCGCATCAGCGTCTGGTAGTAGTGCAGGTTGTGGATGGTGCACAGCTGCGCGCCGAGGATTTCGCCGCAGCGGTTCAGGTGGTGCAGGTAGGCGCGCGTGAAGTTCTGGCAGGTGTAGCAGTCGCAGGAGGCGTCGAGCGGCGAGAGGTCGTTCTTGTGCCGCGCGTTCTTCAGGCGCACGTCGCCGAAGCGCGTGAACAGGTGGCCGTTGCGCGCGTTGCGCGTCGGCATCACGCAGTCGAACATGTCGATGCCGGCGAGCACGCTGGCGACGAGATCCTCGGGGGTGCCGACGCCCATCAGGTAGCGCGGTTTCTCGCGCGGCAGTTTTGGTGCGGTGTGCGCGAGGATGCGCCGCATGTCCTCCTTCGGCTCGCCGACCGACAGCCCGCCGATGGCGAAGCCGTCGAAGCCGATCTCGGCGAGCGCGGCCAGCGACTCGTCGCGCAGGTCCTCGTACATGCCGCCCTGGACGATGCCGAACAGCGCGTTGCCGTTGCCGAGCGCGTCGTGCGCGTCGCGCGAGCGCTTCGCCCAGCGCAGCGAGAGGCGCATCGACTTCGCCGCCTCGTCGTGGCTCGACGGGTAGGGCGTGCATTCGTCGAAGATCATCACCACGTCGGAGTTGAGCACGTGCTGGATGCGCATCGACTCCTCGGGCGTCAGGAACAGCTTGTCGCCGTTGATCGGCGACGAGAAGCGCACGCCTTCCTCGCTGATCTTGCGCAGCGCGCCGAGCGAGAAGACTTGGAAGCCGCCCGAGTCGGTGAGGATCGGTCCCTCCCAGCCCATGAAGCGGTGCAGCCCGCCGTGCGCGCCGATCACGTCGAGCCCCGGGCGCAGCCAAAGGTGGAAGGTGTTGCCGAGGCAGATCTGCGCGCCGGTGGCACCGAGCTCGCGCGGGGTCATCGCCTTGACCGTCCCGTAGGTGCCGACCGGCATGAAGGCGGGCGTGTCGACGACGCCGTGGGCAAGGGTGAGTCGGCCGCGGCGGGCGGCGCCGTCTTCGGTGATCAGATCGAAGTGCATGAGGTTTCCGTTGGATGTTCGGTGCAGGGTAGCGCGGGCAGGAGGCACCGGCGCTGACGATCAGGGGGTCGGGTTCGGGTCAGTGGCCGGCCTGCTCGCGTTCGAGCAGCATTGCGTCGCCGTAGCTGAAGAAGCGGAAGCGTTCTTCGATCGCATGGCGGTAAGCGGCGCGGATGGTGTCGACCCCGGCGAAGGCCGAGACCAGCATCAGCAGCGTCGATTTCGGCAGGTGGAAGTTGGTGAGCAGCCGGTCGACGACGCGGAACGCGTAGCCGGGGGTGATGAAGATGTCGGTCTCGCCGCCGATCGCGGCGTCGGTGCGAGCTTCGGTGGCGTTGCTATCCAGCAACCCGTCGCGCGCCGCCGCTTCGAGTGCGCGCAGGCTGGTGGTACCGACGGCGATGACGCGGCCGCCGCGGGCGCGGGTCGCTGCGATCGCGGCGACGGTTTCCGCCGGGATCGAGAAACGCTCGCGGTGCATGCGGTGCTCGGCGATCTCGCGCACGCGCACCGGCTGGAAGGTGCCGGCGCCGACGTGCAGGGTCAGGAAGGCGATCCCGGCGCCGCGCGCACGGATCTCTTCGATCAGGGCGTCGTCGAAATGCAGCCCGGCGGTCGGCGCGGCGACCGCGCCCGGTTCGCGCGCGAACACCGTCTGGTAGCGCGACTCGTCCTCGTCGGCCGCCACGTGCGTGATGTACGGCGGCAGCGGCAGGCGGCCGTGGCGTTCGAGCAAGGTCCACAGGTCTTCGCCGGCGTCCACCAGCAGCAGCTCGAAGAACTCGTCGTTGGCGCCGGCACGGCCGACGACCTCGAGGGTGATGGCGTCCTCCAGGCGCAGGCGGCTGCCCGCTTTCGGCGACTTCGACGCGCGCACCTGCGCCAGCGCGCGCCTGCCATCGACGACGCGCTCGACCATCACCTCGACGCGCCCGCCCGACTCCTTGACCCCGAACAGGCGCGCGCGGATGACACGCGTGTCGTTGAAGACGAGGAGGTCGCCGGCGTCGACGAGCTGCGGCAGTTCGGCGAAGCTGCGCTCGCGGCGCTGGCCGGGACCGCTCACGTGCAGCAGCCGGCTGGCACGGCGTTCGCTGGCGGGATGCTGCGCGATCAGTTCGGGCGGCAGCGCAAAATCGAAATCATCAACGGTGAGCAAGGTCATTTATCGGAAAACTGCGCACGGGTCGGGGGACGAGTCGCGCCGGGCGGCTTGTCGCTGGCGGACGAATCGAGGATAATTCGCCATCCCGGATCGCTCAACGCGCTCCGCGGCCGAGATGGCGGAATCGGTAGACGCAGCGGATTCAAAATCCGCCGTAGAAATACGTGAGGGTTCGAGTCCCTCTCTCGGCACCACCTTTCCGGACGGTCAATCACGGTGATGGCCTCTGAACAACACTCGGAGCGTCGGCGTCAGATCGGCTGCGTCTTGAAAAGATTTGGATTCTACCACGCCTCCCGCAGCTCGCCGTTCGCCGGCCGCTTCCATCCCCCTTCCTGCCGTTCCTGAAACGCCGGTCGTGCGTCCTTCGCCGGTGCTCGTCTGGTGGCTGGCGATGCGCCCGCGCACGATCTGGGCCTCGGTTGCCCCGGTCATCGTCGGCACGGCGCTGGCGTGGTCGCAGACGCAGACCCTGCTCGTCCTGCCGGCCTTGTTCGCGCTGCTCGGCGCCATCCTGATCCAGGTCGCGACCAACCTGCACAACGACGTCGCCGACTTCGAGCGCGGCGCCGACACGCCCGACCGTCTGGGGCCGCCGCGCGCGACCCAGATGGGCTGGCTCAGCGGCAGCCAGGTTCGCCGCGGTGCTTTCCTCTGCTTCGGGCTCGCCTTCCTCTGCGGCATCTACCTCGTCTGGCACGGTGGCTGGCCGATCGTCGGCATCGGCATCGCCTCGCTGATCGCCGGCTGGGCCTATACGGGCGGGCCGCGGCCCATCGCCTATTCGCCGACCGGCGAGTTCTTCGTCTGGCTCTTCTTCGGGCTGGCGGCGGTCGGCGGCAGCTACTACCTGCAGACCTTCAGCTTCGACGCCGCCGCCTTCGTCGCGGCGTCGATGATGGGACTCTTCGGCGCCGGCATCATTACCGTGAACAACACGCGCGACATCGGCACCGACGAGCGCGTCGGCAAGCGCACCCTGGCCGTTGTGCTCGGGCGCCGGCGCATCGAGGCGGTCTATGCGCTCGAGCTGTTCGCCCCCTTCGCGCTGCTGCCGCTGCTCGCCCTGGTGGCCGACAGGGGCTGGTCGCTGGCGCTGCCGCTATTGATCCTGCCGGCGATCGTCGCGCAGGTCGGCCGCTTCCGGCGAGAGCCGGCGGGACCGGGCTTCAACGAGCTGCTCGCCAGGACCGCCAAGCTGCAGCTCGTCTTCTGCCTCCTGCTCAGCGCCGGCCTGATTCTCTAGAATCGTCATGTCTCGTATTCTTCTGCTCGAGGGCGAACCCGTCCTGCGCGAGCAGCCCGGCAGGCTGCCGTATGCCGCCAAATGTTTGCACGCCTACTGATTTTTCTGTTCGTTTCACTTCTGAGTCTGGATGCCGGCGCGGCACGGCTGCCCACATACCAGTTGGCTGTGCTTCGGGACACCGCCGGCACGCTGAGCATCGACGACATCGCCAGCACAGACCCGGCACGCTTCAAAACCCTGCCCCGGGGCAACTTCTCGGCAGGGTTCACCCGCAGTACCCATTGGCTGCGCCTGACCGTCGAGGCTCCTCCCGGCGAATGGTGGCTCGACATCCTGCCGGCGGTGCTCGACGACATACGCTTGTTCGAGCCCGACCCCGCGGGCGCGGGTGCCTGGATCGAACGCCGCGCGGGTGACACGCTGCCCTTTTCGGCGCGGGAGGTGCCTTTCCGTGGCTTCGTTTTCAAGCTGCAGCACAGCGATGACACACCGCGCACCTACTATCTGCGCCTGCAGACCAGCAGCGTCTCGATGCTGACACCGCGCCTGCTGTCTCCTCACGACTTCATCAGGACCGCCACCCTCGAATCCAGCTTGCTGTCGGCCGTCGTGGCGAGCGTGCTGATCGTGGTGCTGCTCAATCTCAACAACTGGCTCTGGTTGCGCGACCGCTTGTCGCCCTGGGTCATGGCCCAGCTTTTGTCATTTGCAGGTGGTTTTTTTTGGGTCAGCGGTTTTCCGCAGCAATATCTGTTTCCTGATTCGACCGAATTGCATTCTCGCGCAATCTCCATCTTGTCGCTCCTGCTGATCGGGACCGGTAACGGCATGTATCGCCGGCTTTTTGGCATCGATCGGCAACGCCCTTTCCTGTTCTGGTTCTACGAGCTCAGTTGCTGGCTACCCATGGCTGCCATACCCGTGGCCTTGCTGGGCTGGCACACCGATATTCTTCCTGTTTTCCTGTACCTCACCATCTTTACCACCACCGTCGGCTGCATCGTCTCCGTCGCCATGTGGCGGCGACGTGCCACCGGCACAGGCGCCTTGCTGGTGGCCAATTTCTTGAGCTTTGCGGGCATTCTGGCTTCCCTGGCTCAAATTCTGGGTTTGCTCTCGGGCGGTGTCCTCGCCTGGCAAAGCCTGCAACTCACGTCCTTGGGCTGCATGCTGGCGCTGCACGTGAGTTTGGGGGCGCATTACCGCAACCTGGGCCAAGCCCGCCAGCAGGCCGAACTACAAGCCCGCTGGGAACGTGAAGAGCGCATCCGCCAGCAGCAGTTCCTTGCCATGCTCACGCACGAACTCCGCACCTCTTTGTCGGTGCTGCGCATGGCCGTCGGCATTCAGCCGATGAGCTCCAAGTCCCTCGCCAAGGCCGAACGTGCGATGAGCAGCATGGGTGAGGTGATCGAGCAGTCCATCCAGGCTGACAAACTTGCCGACGGCAAGGTGGGGCTGGAGCGTTTGCCCTGTGACGTGAGCGCTCTGGTGCAGGCCGTCATCGCCGACAGTCGCGAGCCCGACCGTGTCAATGCCGATCTGAGCCACGGGGTGCTGTGCGAAACCGATGGCCGTCTGTTGCGCATCATCATCGTCAATCTGATCGACAACGCCCTCAAATACGGCAAGAGCGGTGCCCCCGTCGACGTCGCCCTCATCACCGAGGGGGGGCGGTTGTGCCTGCGGGTCAGCAACGAGATTGGTAGCGCCGGAGCACCCGACCCGGATCGGGTCTTCGAAAAATACTATCGCGCCCCGAAAGCCCACCGTATCACCGGCTCGGGCCTGGGCTTGCACATTGCCGCGGCACTTGCCCAAATGCTGGATGGCACCCTGCGCTACCTGCCCGCCCCAGGGCGGGTCTGCTTTGAAGCGCGCCTGTAGGCAGTTGCAAGTTTTGGCGCGTGGCAGGTGATCGAATGAGCAGCATGCGAACTGAAATTGAACAGGTCGGGCTTACCATCGCCATCGTCGAAGATCATGCCGATCTGCGTGATCTGTTTGTCGATTTCCTATCCGACATGGGCCATGTCGTCAGCGGTTTTGCCCTTGCCGACGACCTCGACGATTACCTGGCCTGCAAAACGCCAGATCTCATCGTACTCGACCTCAACCTGCCGGGTGAGGACGGCTACAGTATCGCGAGCCGCATGCGCGCTGCGCACCCCGGCCTGCACATTCTCATGCTGACCGCCCGTTCCGCCGTGGAAGACCGTATTCGGGGCTACGTCAGCGGGGCCGACATCTACCTGACCAAACCCATCACTCCGCCTGAGTTGGCCGTCGTGGTCAACAACATCATGCGCCGGGTCCGTAACGGGCGCGAGCAGGCCATCCAAGTCACCGTCACGCCCGTGAGCCTTGCGCTCGCCGGGCCAGCCGGCAGCCTCACCCTGACACCTCCCGAAATGCTGTTGCTCAAGAGCCTGGCCGAGGCACCCGAGCGCCAACTCCCTTACTGGCGCCTGCAGGAGCTGCTGCAGCTTGAAGCGGACGAAAAGAGCAAGGCCTCCCTGGAAGTCCGCGTGTCCCGACTGAAGAAAAAGCTCCACACGGTGGGCTGCCCTGAGCCGGCGATCAAGTCGCTCTGGAAAGAAGGTTATCGGCTCTGTGTGCCGGTGCGCATCGTCTCCTGACGCCACGCGCAGCCCCGGAGGCTGCAAGCACCTGCAAGGTTTGCGCAAGTAGGGTCGGCACTATTCGTGCGGTATCCGACAAGGACTGCCCGCACATGCTCGACGCTCTGCCGCAAACGACCATCGCCCAGTTCCGTCCTGGCAGGTCAAGCCGTCGCCTTTTTCTGATGGCCAGCACGACACTTGTCCTTGTCGCCTTGTCCTTGTTTGCTACGGCAGCGGTGCGGGCTGGGGAGAGTGTTGTCCCGGAGCTGATGCGCTCGGCGCTCAGCTATCACCCGTCACTACGCAGCCAACAAGGCCGCAAAGACGCAGCCGGCGCAGGTGTGGACGCGGCCCGCTGGCAATTCTGGCCGACTCCGTCTGTTTCGGTCGAGAGCGCCAAAGGCGCGCAGGACGATCCCTCATATCGCGGTGACAGTTCGGTCAGTTACCTCAGGGTCCAGCAGCCGCTGTGGACCGGGGGACGGCTCACGGGCAGCCTCTCGCGCGCCGAGGCGCGCGCAGCCGTTGCTGAGGCTGAACTGCTCGAGACGAGGCAGCAGCTCGCCCTGAGAGTCGTTCAGGCCTGGAGCGAAGCACTCGTTGCCGAGCACAAGCTCGCAGCCTACGAGAGCAGTCGCGCCATGCACCAGCGGCTGCTGGGCCTGGTGCAGCGTCGTTTCAGCGAAGGCGCTTCTGCGCAGGCCGACGTGGCGCTGGCCAGCAGCCGGCTCGACACACTGCAAGCCGAGCTGGAGGCGGTGGCTGCACAGCGTGACACGGCACGTGAGCGGCTGCGCCTGCTCACGGGGCGCGACCTCGGCTCAGGACTGACCGAGAAAGCCAGGGAACTGCCACTCCCGGCGCGGGAGCGGGCGCTGAGCGCTTTGCTCGACGCGGCGCGGGCACAAAGCCCGCTGCTCGCCAAGACGCGCGCGCAAGCCGAGGCTGCCGAGGCCGAGATCGAGGTGGCACGCGCAGCGCTTTCCCCCGAGCTTTACCTGCGCCTGGAGCGCCAGTACGGCAGCTTCCTCCAGGCTGGAATGACGCCGCAAGACCGGGCCTTCGTCGGCCTGAGCACCTCGTTCGGCGGAGGGTTGTCGAGCCTCAGCGGCATCGATTCCGCGATCGCCCAGCACCGGGCTGCGCTGGAAGATCTGCAGACGCAGCAACTTGCCCTGGACGAGCAGGTTCAGGCTGACCATACGCTGGCGCTGGCAGCGCAAAGCCGCCGCCTTGGACTGGAGAGCGCCCTGCAGGCAGCCGCCGATGTCCGGGACTCCTACGAGCGGCAATTTCTGGCGGGCCGCAAGCAGTGGCTCGATCTGATGAACTCCGTACGCGAACAAGCCCAGAGCGACGTGCAACTGGCCGACGCCCTCGGCGCTCTGCAGCTTGCAAACTGGCGATTGGCGCTGCTCAGCCGGGGCGTCGATGCGCTCATCGCTGAAGCCGGGCAAGACCAGGACTTCAAGGGGAAACCATGAGCAACGGAATCGATCCTGGGCGTCCATCCGACCCCCTGCTGCTCGCGCTTGGGCGCCTGGCCTCGTTGCAACGCGAAGCCGTCGACCGGCTGGCCCTGCAGGAGGCGGTGGCTGCGTCCGTGCCTGACGACGAAGCGCAGCAGCGGCTGGCAGCTGTCGTCCGGCATCTTCAGTTGCCGGCGGCACGCTGGCGCAATGGCCCCGACGCCGCGGATCTGCCTGCACTCATCGCCGCGCCCGACGGCAACTGGGGAATCTTGCGATCGCGCAACGCCGACGGGCAATGGGTCAGTGACTGGTTCGACCCCTCGGCCCAGCGCTGGCAGGAGCAAAGGCATGACGCCTTGCCCGACCACGGTATCGCCACCCTGCGCCTGGCGCAGCCCTACCGCGCCACCAACAGTCCGGTGCTCAGTCTGGTGATGGACGAGCTGAAGGCGCACAAAAGCAAGCTCTTCGAGGGCGCTGCCGGTGGCTTCCTGCTCGCCTTCCTCGGCATTCTGGTCTCCTTCTACTCGATGCAGGTCTACGACCGGGTAATCCCGACGGGCGCCATGCAGACCCTGCTGGTGCTGACGCTTGGCATCCTGATCGCCATCGCCATCGAATACGCCGCCAAGCGACTGCGTTCGCATGTGTACGAACAACTGGTCGACCTGGTTGATCAGCGCCTGGCGCGTACCGTCTATCTGCGCTTCCTGTCGATCCGGCTGGACCAGCTTCCGCCCAGCGTGGGCACTCTGGCCAGTCAGTTGCGCGGTTACGAGACCGTCCGCGGCTTCCTGCTCACGCTCACTACCCAGCTGGCGGTGGATGCGCCTTTTGCCCTGGTGTTTGCCCTCGTCATCGCCGCCATTGCCGGGCCGCTGGCCTTCGTTCCGCTCGCCTTCTTCGTGGTGGCGCTGGGGCTTGGCGCCTGGCATGCCGGGCGCATCCGGCAGCTGGCGCAGCGCAGTCAGCAGGCGGCCAACCGCAAGACGGGGCTGCTGGTCGAGAGCGTCGAGGCCGCAGAAATCATCAAGTCGGGGCAGGGCGGATGGCGCATGCTCGGTCGCTGGCTTGCCAGTACCGACGAAGCGCGCGAGATCGACCTCGAGACACGCCGGCTCAACGAGGCAGGTCAGTACCGTGCCATGGCCCTGCAGCAGGTCGCCTACGTGGCGCTGATCGCCTGCGGTGCATGGATGGCCAGTCGCGGTGAAATCACCATGGGCGCACTGATCGCCTGCTCCATCCTCAGTGGTCGCGTGCTCAACCCTGCCACCCAGCTGAGCAACCAGCTCACTTCCTGGGCACACACCAAGGCCGCCCTGCAGGGGCTCGACGCGCTGTGGAAGCTCGAGGACGATCACCACGGCCAGTTGCAGCCCGTGCATGTTGAAAATCTCAAGGGCGGCTACCGCTTCGATCAGGTGACGATGACCCTGCGTGGGCAGCCGGCACTGCGGATTCCGCAGCTCAAGATCCTGCCCGGCGAGAAGATCGGCATCCTGGGCCCGATCGGCGCCGGCAAGACCACTCTGCTGCGCCTGCTGTCGGGCATGTACAAGCCCAGCGAAGGCCGCATCTGGCTCGACGATATCGATCTGGTCCAGCTATCCAAGCCCAAGCTGGCCGAACATGTCGGCTACCTGCCGCAGGACGGCCGGCTGCTGGCCGGGACCCTGCGCGACAACCTCATCCTCGGGTTGATGGACCCGGGCGACGAAGCCATCCTTGAGGCCGCTCGCCGCACCGGCCTGTACGATGCGGTCATTGCCACCCACCCCCAGGGCCTGCAACTGGAGATCAACGAGGGCGGCAGCGGACTGTCCGGCGGCCAACGCCAGCTGGTCAACCTCACCCGCGTCTTCCTGCGTCAGCCACGCATCTGGCTGCTGGACGAACCCACCGCTGCGCTCGACCGCAACCTGGAGCAGCAGATGGTGCGCGCCTTCAGGAGCACGCTGCGTCCCGAAGACACGCTGGTGCTGGTCACGCACAAACCCGAGCTGCTGCATTTGGTCGACCGGCTCATCGTCGTTGCCAAGCAGCAGGTTCTTCTTGACGGCGCGCGCGATGAAGTGCTGACGCGCCTGAAGGCGGGGGCGGCGGCAGGCGCGACGAATGCCCCGATCAAAGTCGTGAAGGATGCCGCATGAGCGCTCTCCGCATGCCGCGCTTCTCCTTGCTCTGGCTGCTGGTCGGCGCCGTTGCGCTGCTCGTCGCCTTCGCTGCCGTGTTCGAGATCGACTCCGGCGTGCGTGCCCAAGGGCAGGTGATCCCGGGCTCGCGCACCCAGGTGGTACAGGCCGTCGACGGCGGCATGCTGGTGGCTCTGCATGTGCGCGAGGGCGATACCGTCAAGGCCGGCCAGAAGCTGGCCGAACTCGAACCCGACCGCGCCCGGGCCGGCTTTGATCAGAGCCAATCCGAAGTGGCCAGCAAGACCATTGCCCTCATCCGTGCCCGTGCAGAACTGGCCGGTCAGGTACCCGTTTACGAAAAAGAGAGCCAACTTTGGCCCAGTTACGTGGAGGCCCAGCTGGGCATCTACCGGCAGCGCAAACGCAGCCTAGAGGAAGAAGTGACCGTGCTGCAGGACTCGTTGCAACTGGCGGGTGAAGAGTTGCAAATGAACCGACGCCTGTTCGAAGGCGGCGACATCAGCCGCAGCGAAGTCATGCGCGCCGAGCGCCAGGTGCTCGACGTGCAGTCGCGCATCAACGCGGCACGCAACAAATACTTCCAGGAAACCCGTGTCGAAGTCGCCAAGCTCGAAGACGAGCTCACCGCCAGCCGCAGCAAGTTCGACGAACGCCAGAACGTGCTGCAGCACACGGACATGGTCTCGCCCATGGACGGCGTGGTCAAGGTGGTGCGCATCACCACCGTGGGGGGCGTGCTCAAGCCGGGAGACGAGCTGATGCAGATCAGCCCGGTTGACGACGAGCTGCTGATCGAGATCAAGGTCAACCCCGCCGACGTGGGCCAGCTGCGCACGGGGCTGCCGGTGTCGTTGCGTCTGGACGCCTTCGATTCGAGCATCTACGGCAAGCTGCCCGGCACGCTGCGCTACATCAGCCCCGACACCCTGAGCGAACAGGGGAGCAACGGCCAGACCCAGACCTATTACCGCGCGCAGGTCGTACTGGACTGGAGTGCCGGCGACGCCTTCCAGCGCATTCGTCCGCAAGACATCAAGCCGGGCATGACCGCCACGGCCGACGTCATCACCGGTCAGCGCAGCATCCTGCATTACCTGGCCAAACCCATCACGCGCGCTTTCAGCGGCGCGCTCATGCAACGCTGATCATCCGGTCCTTGAGGAGCTTCACCATGTCCAAGCAACTTGCCAATCCGCAATCCGCAGCCGTGCCGCTCAAGGCGGGCCAGCAACAGCTGGTCAGAATCAGCAGAGGGCAGCACCTGCGGGTGCAGGACCTGGTGGAAGGTGGCGCGAAAGACGCTGCCAACGTGCTTGCCGTCAAGGCCGGCCAGGACCTGAAGCTCAAATTTGCCGATGGCACCGAACTCCAGTTTGAAAACTTCTACCAGGAGTGCGCCGGCAACGCCTGCAGCGTGACCGTGGCGGGCAAGGATGCGGGTGGCCATGTCATCAACGGCGACAGCGCAGTCGGTGCAGCCGCGTCAGACGGTAGCCAAATGGTCTATGCCTACGGCGAGCAGAGCAGCCTGATGGCCATGGCCACTGCCGACAGCACTATCTCCTCGGCGCTGGGCGCACTGGGCGAGGGAACGGTGGCCTACGTCCCCGCCACAAGCCAATTCATGGGTGGGACCTCGCTACTGGGACTGGCCGGCGGCGGGCTGGGCCTTGCCGCGGCTGCCGGCGGTGGCGGTGGAGCTGTTGTCGTCCCCGAGGTTTTGCCATCGGTGCTGCGCGGCTTGGTCATGATGGGCCCGGTCGTCTCAGACAACGACCTTGTAGTCACCGTCTACAAAGCCGATGGCAGTCTTCTGTCAAGCGGCTCGGTCAACCCCGATGGCACCTTCACCATCGTCATCGAGGGGTACACCGGCGCGGTGCTGGTGCGCGTGAGCGACATCGACGACACCATCCCGGACTACATCGACGAAACCACCCGCCAGCCCAAAGATCTTAGCGTTGACCTGCGCGCCGCCACCAATATTTCCGCTCCCGGTGAATATACCCTCGCCGTTAACATGCTCACCGAACTGGCGGTGCGCGAGATGGGTCTGTCTGGCGGTACGACAGGTACATCGGCTGTTGCACTCAACACCGTCAGCAGCGATGCATCACAACTGGCCGCAGCCATCAACACCGCCAACACCAATGTGGCCGAAGCCTTCGGACTAGCTGGCCAGGAACTGGTGCAAGGTGCGCTGCCGGTGGCCGTGATCAACCAGGACGGAACCACCAACGTCAACGCCAATACCTACGGCAAGATTCTGGCCGGCCTCTCAGGTGCAGAAACCGGCAGCAGCACCGAAGCCGTGCTGAGCACCTTCAGCGAAAACCTGACCGGTAATGTTTTGTCCCCGGAGGCCATCAAAGTGCTGGTCGAAGGCAGCGTCAAGGCCGGCGTGACCCTGTCAGATGCCACGGCGAATTTGATCAATGGGTTGCAGATTCTGATTGCGGATTTGCAGAGCCAGATCACGTCGAACGATGGCGACATTGCGCGGTTGATCGATGACACGAATGCTGTTGGCAACACGACGGGCAAGCCGACGACGGCGTCGCTGGCGGGCTTGAAGGCGGCGCTGGACGCGCTGGATGCGGCGGGTTCCCAGGCTCTTGCTGGGCTGAAAGAAGCCATTGGCGCGCCATCAGAGGCTGCGGTGGGCAACGTGGCAGCGGTGCCTGCCACGGGCCTGTACTTGGTCTTTGAGACGGCGCTTGCGGCGGCGGTGGCAGACCTGCAAGGCCAGCTCGATGCGCTGGCTGGCGAGGACCTGGGTCTGGCCGATTACCAGACCCTCGTTGCGCTGAGCGATGCGGTGGTGGCGCTGGTGGGCACGACGGCGGTGTCGACGCAGATCGGCACGGCCATTGGTGCGCCCGCGACGGGCACCTTCGGCCAGACAGGCTATGTGGCGGCCACGGGCCTGTTCATCCAGGTTGAAAACCTGATTGCGGCGGCGGTGAAGGATCTGGAAGGGCAGATCGGCGATCTGAGTGAGGCGATCACCGGCGGCGACCTCACGGGCGAGAGCTACGCCACGCTCAAGGCGATCAGCGACGCGCTGGAAGTGCTGAACGACACAGCCGGTGTGAGCGGCTCGGTGCGCAACCTGATCGGAGCGCCGTCGGTGGCGGACGATCCGCTGCAGCAAGGCGACCAGTCGTCGCCGGCCACGGGCCTGTTCATCCAGGTTGAAAACCTGATTGCGGCGGCGGTGAAGGATCTGGAGCAGGACATTGCGGATTTGCAGAGCCAGATCACGTCCAACGATGGCGACATCGCGCTGTTGATCGATGACACGGATGCTGTCGGCAACACGACGGGCGAGCCGACGACGGCGTCGATCGCCGGCTTGGTGGCGGCACTCGATGTGCTCAAGGCGGCCAACACGGACGCGCACGATACGCTGCAGGCGAACATTGATGCGGTACAGACGAACCTGGACAACCTCATCGACAACTTCAACGCTCTGGCCCCGTCGATCAACGTGATCGAGGGTAATGACATCATCAATGCGGCCGAGGCTGTGGATGGGTTCACCATCAGCGGTAAAGGTATGCCGGGAAATCTGGTGTATCTGTCCTTCACCTCTGGCGTGGTGCTGACTTCTTCGAAAGCCAATGACGTTAACGTCATCGAGGTTGACGGGAACGGCTACTGGTCTTTCACCGTCTCGGCAGCAGAAGCGGCACGCCTCGGCCAGGGAGCCGAGACCGTTACCGTGGTACAGACCACGCCAAAAGCTTATGTCAGCGACAGCGCTTCGACAACGATTCAGATCGACACCATTGCTCCGAGCGCTGTCGCGTTAACGCTGTGTGATGGCGTCAACGATGCCACGACGCTCGCCAAGGCGACCTCGGCGGGCGGTGTGGTTACCCTGCAGGGCGAGTTGGGCAGCACCATCAGCGTGACCTTCACCGGCACGAACGAAGTCAGCAAAGGTGTCCCCGCCACCGTCACCAAAAACTTCACCGGCCTGGGGGACACACCGATTGCCGTCCTGTTGACCGCTGCTGACGTAGCTATCCTGGGCGGGGGTCAGGTGAGTGTAACGGCCACCCAGACTGATGCAGCTGGGAATACCCAGGGTTCGGCAAGCGCCATTAATTTCTCGTTGGTTCTGAATTCTGTTCCGACCATCGATACGGGATCGTCGCAGATCGACAGCAACTTTATCGAAGATGGCCTCAGGCAAATCTCGGCAGGCACCATCAAGTTTGCCGACTCGGATCTTTCGGATAGGCATTACCTGAGTGTCAGTCCGGTTGCTTCCAACGTGACTGCCTACGGTAGCGTTTTCGTGAGCGGTATCAACAAGGCCTTCGGTTCGGCAAACGGCTCGTTCACCTGGAGCTATGTGCTTGACAATCAGGCAGCTCAGAATCTTGCGAAGGGTCAAACGGTTACCGAGCTTTACGACATTACCATTGAAGATGGTCAGGGCGGGGCTGTTACTCAGCGGGTTTCTGTAACACTCACGGGCACGAACGACGCGCCTTCGGCAACGTTCGTCAGTTCCAGTGAGTCGGGCTTTACGTTGTTGGCAAGCGATCCGGACACCATAGACAACCTGAGTCTGTTCAACTGGACAAATGGAACCCCAGGCACGCTCAACAACGGCAGCAATGGCATAACGGTTGCGGCGGGGGATTCGGGAAGCGGTTCTTCTGTCATCACTGTCACTGATGGCCAGGTTCAGAGCATCGTGCAGGTGGATGGCAAGGCGCTCACGGTGGTGTGGGGTAAGGAAGTCGCTGATACCCTGCCCAACCTGACGGACGGCGGGCGTGCTTACCTGGCCTATGGCTATGGTGGTAACGACGTGATCACCACCGGGGTCAATAACGACACCATTTACGGGGGCGACGGCGACGACACCCTCACTGGCGGCGCGGGTGCTGACAGCATCACCGGCGGCGTGGGTGCCGACACCGTCGCTCTGGGAGCCTCCGATGGTGCAGTCGATACGGTGGTATTCACCGCTACAGGTCAAACCGACAACCGCTCGACGGTTTTCTTTGCTGGCGGTTCCACCAGCAGCATGGACGTCATCACCCAAGCCGCCATCGGCGACCAACTCAAGCTCTGGGCTGGTGTCCTCGCCAACGGAACGACGGTGGCAAGCACTTACCTGAGCGACGCAACCACCAACAAGGTGGCCATCGTGCAGGGCGCGCTGGATGGCAGCGGCAATTTCACTGCGGGTATCGGCGGCAGCAACGACGACTACATCGTCCAGTGGGCCGACGGCACCAGCGTCCACAGCGTGGTACTGAAAGACTACGGAACCATAGCACCGACGCTGACCGCCGATGCAGCAGCGGCTACGCTGACGCTGGCGGCGGACACCACGGCGCCGACTGTTTCCAGCTTGGCCATCACCTCGGCCACGGGCGCGCAGAACAGCACCCTCAACGTGGGCGATGTGGTCAGCGTCACCGTCACCCTGAGCGAAGCCGTCATCGTCACCACCACCGATGGCACCCCGCAACTGGCGCTGAACATCGGTGGCACCACCGTGCAGGCCAGCTACGCCAGCGGCAGCGGCACGAATGCGCTGGTCTTCACCTACATCATCCAGGCCAGCCAGAATGACGCCGATGGCATCAGCATCGCGGCCAACAGCCTGGGTCTGAACGGCGGCACGCTCAAGGACGCGGCGGGCAACGATGCCGTCCTCGCCCATGCAGCCGTCGCGGACAACGTCAGCTACCTGGTGGACACCGTGGCACCAACCGCCACCACATCGCTTGCAGCGGCGTTAGCACCTATGGTGCAGCTGGCGGCCAACGACTATGGGTCTTCCCAGTTGCCCCAGATCACCGCCGTGGGCAGCAGCGGCGAATTCGTCGTGACCTGGTACGGCCAGGACAGTGCGGGCTACAGATTCATCTTCGTGCAGAAGTTCAACGCCGATGGCACGGTCACCAACCAGACCCCGGTGCAGCTGGCCATCGACTATGACGGGTACGAGTCGCCCCAGATCACCGCCGTGGGCAGCAGCGGCGAATTTGTCGTGACCTGTTCCAGCCGGGACAGTGAGGGTGACTTGAGCATCTTCGTACAGAAGTTCAACGCCGATGGCACGGTCACCAACCAGAGCCCGGTGCAGCTGGAGGCCATCGGCGTGACCAATGGATACGACCAGGCCCCCCAGATCACCGCCGTGGGCAGCAGCGGCGAATTCGTCGTGACCTGGTACGGCCAGGACAGTAATCGCGGCTACAGCATCTTCGTGCAGAAGTTCAACGCCGATGGCACGGTCACCAACCAGAGCCCGGTGCAGCTGGAGCCGATCGGCGTGACCTATGGATACGACCACGCCCCCCAAATCGCCGCCTTGGGCAGCAGCGGTGAATTCGTCGTGACCTGGTGCGGCCAGGACAGTGCGGGCGACTGGAGCATCTTCGTGCAGAAGTTCAACGCCTCTGGCAGCACCACGGGATCCCCGGTGCAGCTGGAGGCCATCGGCGTGACCGATGGATACGACTACGACCCCCAGATCGCCGCCGTGGGCAGCAGCGGCGAATTCGTCGTGACCTGGTACGGTCAGGACAGTGAGGGCGACTACAGCATCTTCGTGCAGAAGTTCAACGCCGATGGCACGGTCACCAACCAGAGCCCGGTGCAGCTGGAGCCCATCGGCAATACCACTGGGTTTGACTTCTCCCCTCAGATCACCGCCTTGGGCAGCAGCGGCGAATTCGTCGTGACCTGGTTTGGCCAGGACAGTGCGGGCTACATGAGCATCTTCGTGCAGAAGTTCAACGCCGATGGCACGGTCACCAACCAGAGCCCGGTGCAGCTGGAGGCCATCGGCGTGACCGATGGAGACGACTACGACCCCCAGATCACCGCCGTGGGCAGCAGCGGCGAATTCGTCGTGACCTGGTGCGGCCAGGACAGTGCGGGCGACATGAGCATCTTCGTGCAGAAGTTCAACGCCGATGGCACGGTCACCAACCAGAGCCCGGTACAGCTGGAGGCCATCGACAATACCACTGGGTTTGACTTCTCCCCCCAGATCACCGCCGTGGGCAGCAGCGGCGAATTTGTCGTGACCTGGTTAGGCCTGGACAGTACGAGCAACATGAGCATCTTCGTGCAGAAGTTTGTGAACAGCGACGACACGGTCAATGTGCGCTCCAGCGAAGCGGGCACGGCCTACCTGGTCAAGTCCACCGTGGTGGTGAATGTGCTGACCGACATCACCGGCGCGGACGACGCGAAGTGGAACGAGGTGGCCATCACTACGGCCAACATCGATACCGCCCTTGCCACCACCGGCCTGGAAGATGGCAGCTACCGGCTCTACACCGTTGACGGGGCAGGCAACCTTAGCGCGGCGCTTGCCGATGCGGTGACCATCGACAACACGGCCCCGACAGCCTCTGCCTTCACTGCCACGGCCACCACGGTAGGCGCCACGTCGAATGAGGCCGGCACGCTCGGGCTGTACAACGGGGTCTCCTTGCTCGGCAAAACCGGTGGCGGCACGCTCAGTGCTGCGATGACCGCCGATACGGCTTCAACCCTCATCGTCGAAGCCCAAACGAAGGTCACCAGCGCCACCCTCAAGGTTTCCGACGCGGCTGGCAACTTTGCGACGGCAACCCAAAGCGTGGTGCTGGGCACAACCGGCGACGATTCGTCACTTGGTGGAACGGCCGATGCGGACTTCATGTATGGGTTCGCTGGTGACGACTCGATCACGGGCGGCGATGGTGCCGACACGATCGACGGCGGTGATGGTGCCGACACGCTCGACGGCGGGCTGGGCGACGACACCTTTATCTATGCCTCGATGGCAGACTTTGTGACGGGCAGTGCAGTCGTTGACTCCGTCTTGGGCGGTGATGGCACGGACACGATCCAAGTGAATGACGTCATTTCCATAACGGCTACTGATGACTTGGCCCGCGTTGTGGGAGTCGAGCAATTGTTCGCTGAAGCCCAATCCGCCACAGCACGGTCGCACATCATCATGCCGGGCTCGGATGCCATGCTGGGCAGTATTCGCACGATTGACCTTTCTGGCGACACGAACGCTGGTTCAAGCGGGGTCATCTTCCTCGTAGACGTCAACAACGGCAACAAAATCAACGTCACTACCTCCATGACCCTCAAAGGTGTTGCTGCAGGTCAGAACATGATCGCCGGTGGCGCCGGTGCTGACTCCATTTACGGTGGCAGCGGTGACGACATTCTTTTCGATTTCGATGGTGCCAACGTCATTTTTGGCGGCGCTGGTGACGATTACATCGCGACCCTAGGCAGTGGCGCGAATGTCATCGACGGCGGCGACGGTGACGACATCATCTGGATGCTCGGCACTGGTGACGACTCTGTCGACGGTGGCGACGGTGACGACACCATCTTGGGTGGTGCTGGTGCCGACACTCTGGTTGGCGGCGATGGGAACGACACTTTGTATTACGGCTATGCGCTCTCTGCTGCCATGGACGGTCTGGACCCCTCTGCGCTTGCGGGTATGGCGATCAACCTGTCGGCCAATACGATCAGCGCAGAGACGATTGCCACGGCCATGGGTGGCGGGATTGTGCTTGGTGGCGGAGATGGCGCTGCTGGTACCGACCTGTTGGCTGGCACGGTGGGCTACCTTGCGACCTCTGCGGACAAGAGCACCACGACGATGGTGCGCGACACCGTGAGCGGTTTTGAGGTGGTCGTGGGTTCTGCGCTGAGGGACTACATCGTTGGTTCGGCGGGGGCGGACACCATCAACGGTGGGGATGGTGCTGACGTGTTGAGCGGTGAAGCGGGCGATGACGTGTTTTTCTACGGCGACATGAGTCAGCTCTTCAGCAGTCATGCGCTGGTGGACAGCATCACTGGCGGGGACGGCAACGACACCATCCGCATTAGCACAAATATTTTCACCATCGCTGCGACGGATTCCTTCGCGCGTGCTGCGAGCGTGGAAATCCTGGCTGCGGGCGTCGCGGCGGACTATCCCATCTCCATCACACTGAATGCTGACGCTTTTACGGCGGGCATCCGTACCGTGACCCTGGCTGCGGATACCGATACGAGTGGCACCAACATCATCAATGTGGCGGCTCAAACGGATGCAACCATTGGATTGACGCTGACGGGTTCGGCAGGTGTGGACAGCATCACGGGTGGTGCGGGTAACGACACCATCACCGGTGGCGCGGGCGCCGACGTGCTGTCGGGTGGTGCTGGCAACGACACCTTCAACTACTCGATTGACGATGCTTCGACGATCGGTTTCTCTGACTTTGCGTCAGATGGCACGACTGCGGCGGCACCCGGCGCTGGCGATACCTATACCGGGACTGAAGTGATCAGCGACTTCAGCATCGGTGACTTCCTGGTGACCGGCAACGCAGGACTCACGGCTGACGTTGATGGTGTTCTCGCAGATAACGAGTACCTGCTGGTTTTGGGTGCTTATTCCAGTGGAGTTTTCACGGTTGGTGACGGCACTGATACCCTGCTGACCTACGATGCCGATAGCACCGTAGCCGGTGTCCAGCAGGCTGCGATCGTGCTGCAGAGTGTGAGTCTGAACGACTTCGATATTCATAACACCAACGGCGTTCTGAGTGCCTACCCGTTACCCTGATCTCCCCCGCAGACACCCCTCGCCCCGGCGAGGGGCTGCTTGAAGCCCCGATAAGCGGAAGCTTCGGACTGCACAGTGACACATAGGAGGTAACGACTCTCCACCGTGAGGGGAGGGTCAGAGCACCGGATACGAGTCCCCTTGAACCATCCGCTCCGGCGGCAGGAGCCTTGGGGCATCAGCGTCTAGCCCAGCCCCTGATCGACCTCTTCGTCAATGACGCGCCTGGACGGGTTGTCGGCTGTCACGCCATCGACCCGGACCCGGCTGCCTGCGTTCAGGCGTTCGGCCTCGCCGCGGTCGGCCGCTTCCGGCGCTAGGAGCCGGGGCCTGCGTTCAACGAGCTGCTCGCCAGGACCGTGCAGCTGCAGTTCGTCTGCTGCCTCCTGCTCCGCGCCGGCCTGATTCTCGGGACAGTTTGATTCATACTGTCCCTAAAAAGTAACGAATCCGTTCCACCGCTTCGCCGAGCCGCTCGATCGGGCTCGTCGTCGACACGCGCAGGTGCCTTTCCGCCTGATGGCTGCCGAAGTCGATCCCCGGGGTGACCGCGACGCCGACCTTTTCGAGCAGCGCGTGCGCGAAGCGCTGGCTGTCGTCGGTGAAACGGCTGCAGTCGGCGTAGAGGTAGAAGGCGCCGTCGGGTCGCGCCGGGATGACGAAGCCGAGTTCTTCGAGCTTGGGCAGCAGAAAGTCGCGGCGGCGGCAGAATTCGGCGCGGCGTTCTTCGCAGATGGCGATCGTCTCCGGCGCGAAGGCGGCGAGCGCCGCGTGCTGCGCGATCGTCGATGGCGCGATGAACAGGTTTTGCGCGAGTTTCTCCAGGTCGCGCACGAAGGCCTCGGGGACGACCAGCCAGCCGAGCCGCCAGCCGGTCATCCCGAAATACTTCGAGAAGCTGTTCACGACGAAGAGATTCTCGCTGCACGCGTCGCCCAGGGCCAGCGCGGTCTGCGCGTCGGTATCGAAGCACAGGCCCTGGTAGATCTCATCGACGATCAGCGCGCCGTCGCGCGAGCGGACGAAGTCGGCGATGGCGGCGAGTTCTGCCGGCGGGATCAGCGTTCCGGTCGGATTGGCCGGCGACGCGAGCAGGGTGCCGACGCTTCTCTCGTTCCAATGCGCGGCGAGGTCGGCGGCGCCGAGCTGGAAGTGCTTCGCTGCCGAGACCGGGATGCTGACCGGAACGCCCTCGAAGGCGCGCACGAAGTGGCGGTTGCACGGATAACCGGGGTCGGTGAGCAGCCACTCGCCGCCGGGGCGGGCGAGGCAGGCGAGCGCCAGCAGGAGCGCGCCGGAGGCGCCGGCAGTGACGACGATGCGCGAGGCAGGCACCGCGATGCCGTGGCGACTGCGGTAGAAGTCTGAGATCGCCTGTCGCAGTTCGGGCAGGCCGAGCGCCGAGGTGTAGGGGACGCGCCCGCCGGCGAGAAACGCCTGAGCGGCGGCGACGATAGTCTCCGGCGTCGGGAAATCGGGTTCGCCGACTTCGAGGTGGACGATGTCGCGGCCCTCGGCTTCGAGGGCTTGCGCCTTGGCCAGCAGTTCCATGACGTGGAAGGGGGCGATATCGGCGACGCGGGGGGCGGCTTTGAGCATGATGCTATTCCGGTGACGGTATACTTGATTGCGAAGTGCTGGCGAAAGGGTTCAGCAGCTTCACGCCAAAGTTGCGAAAGTCGGCGACGTTGCGCGTCACTACCGTCAATCCATGAGCTTTGGCGGTGGCGGCTATCATTGCATCTTCATACAGTGTTTCTGAGGTCTTGTGCATGAGCTTCGCCCAAGCCCGAAAAACGGCAGCGTCCATCGGCAGGACGTTATAAGTCCCGGCGACAAGATCCAGCCATTGCTCGATCTGCCGCGCTTTTTCGACATCCTGCTCGCGCGTGAGCTCGATCCCTGCTTGAATTTCGCCGATCGTCACCGCCGATAGGTAGAGATCCTTGTCGTCTGCAGCCTCGATCCAGGCGAGCACAGCAGCATGCGGTTTTGGCCTGCGCAGTTCGGAGATGACGTTCGTGTCGAGCAGATACATGGCTCAGTCCATTGCTTGCACATGCCGACGTCGCGCTTGTCCGCGCGCCGGCAAAACCAGGTCCGTGCGCCCGACGTCCGACAAAAGCAGCTCTTTCAACGAGGGCTTGGCCGAGGTCTGCAATCTGCGCCACACCTCGACCGGAACGAGTACAGCAGCTTCGGCGCCGCGCTTGGTCACCATCTGAGGCCCTTCCTCGATGCACGCGGCAAGGAACTCACTGAAACGAGCTTTTGCGTCCTGAACAGGCCAAGTGTGCATGGTTTCACTCCTATAACTAGTCATAAGACTAGTCTGTTCTTTTTCGCGAGATATTGCAAGGTGATCGCTCCCAATGAAAACGGCCACCTCGCGGTGGCCGTCGTACAACTCAGGTGAGGATCAGGGCCTCGCTCAGTCGGCGTTCTTGAACAGCGCCAGTTCGAACAGTTCGCGCTTCAGGGTGAATTCGCGCGGCAGCTTTTCGCCCATCTTCTCGAACCATTCCTTGTGGCCGGCGAGTTCGGACTTCCAGGCCTCGACGTCGACGGTGGTCAGCGCGTCGAATTCGGGCTTGTTCACGTCGGTGCCGGCCCAGTCGATGTCCTCGAACTTCGGCATCCAGCCGAGCACCGTTTCCTTGGCGCCGACGCTGCCCTTGCAGCGTTCGACGATCCACTTCAGGACGCGCATGTTGTCGCCGAAGCCCGGCCACATGAAGTTGCCGTTCTCGTCGAGGCGGAACCAGTTCACGCAGAAGATCTTCGGCGTCGCGTCGACCGTCTTGCCCATCTTCAGCCAGTGGTTGAAGTAGTCGCCCATGTGGTAGCCGCAGAAGGGCAGCATCGCGAACGGGTCGCGGCGGACGACGCCCTGCGCGCCGAAGGCGGCGGCGGTCGTTTCCGAGCCGAGCGTCGCGGCCATGTACACGCCGTAGTTCCAGTTGAACGCCTGGTAGACCAGCGGCACGGTGGTGGCACGACGACCGCCGAAGATGAACGCCGAGATCGGTACGCCGGCGGGGTCCTGCCAGGCCGGGTCGATCGACGGGCACTGGCTGGCCGGGGCGGTGAAGCGCGAGTTGGCGTGCGCGGCCTTGCGCCCGTTCTTGCCGTCTTCCGGCGTCCAGTCCTTGCCCTGCCAGTCGATCAGGTGCGCGGGCGCTTCCTTGGTCAGGCCTTCCCACCACACGTCGCCGTCGTCGGTCAGCGCGACGTTGGTGAAGATGATGTTTTCCTTGAGGGTCGCCAGCGCGTTGAAGTTGGTCTTCTCCGAGGTGCCGGGGGCGACGCCGAAGAAGCCGGCTTCCGGGTTGATCGCGTAGAAGCGGGTGACGCCGTCGGCATCGACGCGCGGCTTGATCCAGGCGATGTCGTCGCCGATGGTGGTGATCTTCCAGCCGTCCATCGTCTTCGGCGGGATCAGCATCGCGAAGTTGGTCTTGCCACAGGCCGACGGGAACGCAGCGGCGACGTAGGTCTTCTCACCCTGCGGCGATTCGACGCCGAGGATCAGCATGTGTTCGGCGAGCCAGCCCTGATCGCGCGCCATGTTCGAGGCGATGCGCAGCGCGAAGCACTTCTTGCCGAGCAGCGCGTTGCCGCCGTAGCCCGAACCGTAGGACCAGATCTCGCGCGTCTCGGGGTAGTGCACGATGTACTTGACGGTCGGGTTGCACGGCCAGCGCGAGTCTTTCTCGCCGGGTTGCAGCGGTGCGCCGACGGTGTGCACGCAGGGGACGAACTCGCCGTCGGTGCCGAGCACGTCATAGACCGCGCGGCCCATGCGCGTCATCGTGCGCATGCTGACGACGACGTAGGGGCTGTCGGTGATCTCGAAGCCGATGTGCGCGATCGGCGAGCCGAGCGGGCCCATCGAGAACGGGATCACGTACATGGTGCGGCCCTGCATGCAGCCGTCGAACAGGCCGTTCAGGGTGGCGCGCATCGTGGCCGGGTCTTCCCAGTTGTTGGTCGGGCCGGCGTCTTCCTTCTTCTCCGAGCAGATGTAGGTGCGGTCCTCGACGCGCGCGACGTCGGAAGGGTCGGAGAAGGCGAGGAAGGAGTTCGGACGCTTCTCCGGGTTGAGGCGGATGAAGGTACCCGCTTCGACCATCTCGTTACAGAGGCGGTCGTACTCTTCCTGCGAGCCGTCGGCCCAGACGACGCGCTCGGGCCGCGTCAGCGCAGCGATGTCGCTGACCCACTTGATCAGGCCTTGATGCTTGACGTATTCGGGAACGTTGATGGCAAGGGTTTCACTCATGGCGATGCACTTTCATGACGGAACGGAAAGCGGGAGTCGTCGCGGGCGGCGCGGCGCGCGCGGCCGGGGCGTCGGAGAATTCCGGCGATATCCGGTCGAGAAAGGCGTCGGACGCGGCGGGCGGATGTACGGCTGTTGTCGGTGGCGGAGGCCTCGCTGCTGCGACAGTCGTTATGCATATTTCGTATGCTGTCACTGTGGCGTAATTATCCCATAAATCGCTGCCGGGGAAGGTTTGCCGGCAGTGGCCGCGCTGCCGGCGTGGCGGTGATGCTATAGTCGCGCCTCTTTTCGGATGCTGACGCGTGCATCGCCGGTCCCGCAGCATCCTCGCCACTCCCCGTGAAGGAAAGCCAAGCCATGGAAAAGGAACAGCTCCGCGCCGCCGCGCTCGCCTACCACCGCCAGAAGCGTCCGGGCAAGATCGCCCTCGAGGCGACCAAGCAGCTCACCAACCAGTACGACCTGTCGCTGGCCTATTCGCCGGGAGTTGCCTTCGCCTGCGAGGAGATTGTCGCGCAGCCGGCCGAGGCGAGCACGCTGACGGCACGCGCCAACCTGGTCGGCGTCATCACCAACGGCACCGCGGTGCTCGGACTCGGCAACATCGGCCCGCTCGCCGCCAAGCCGGTGATGGAAGGCAAGGGCGTGCTGTTCAAGAAGTTCGCCGGGATCGACGTCTTCGACCTCGAGATCGAGGAGAAGGACCCGGATCGTCTGGTTGACATCATTGCCTCGCTCGAACCCACCTTCGGCGGCATCAACCTCGAGGACATCAAGGCGCCCGAGTGCTTCTACGTCGAGCGGAAGCTGCGCGAGCGGATGAAGATCCCGGTCTTCCACGACGACCAGCACGGCACCGCGATCGTTGTCGGCGCGGCGATCCTGAACGGCCTCTCCTACCTCGGCAAGGATCTGAAACAGATCAAGCTGGTCACCTCGGGCGCCGGTGCCGCCGCGCTCGCCTGCCTCGACCTCCTGGTCATGCTCGGCATCCCGGTCGAGAACATCTGGGTCACCGACATCCATGGCCTCGTCTATGAGGGGCGCGTCGAGGAAATGGAACCGATCAAGGCGCGCTACGCCAAGAAGACCGACGCGCGCACGCTGGCCGAGGTGATCGAGGGCGCCGACGTCTTCCTCGGGCTGTCCGCCGGCGGCGTGCTGAAGAAGGAGATGGTCGCGAAGATGGCCGAGCGCCCGCTGATCCTCGCGCTGGCCAACCCGACCCCGGAAATCCTGCCAGCCGAAGTGCGCGCGGTGCGCGACGACGCGATCATCGCCACCGGTCGTTCCGACTACCCGAACCAGGTCAACAACGTCCTCTGCTTCCCGTTCATCTTCCGTGGCGCGCTCGACGTCGGCGCGACGACGATCACCGAGGAGATGAAGCTCGCCGCGGTGAAGGCGATCGCCGAACTGGCGCGCGCCGAGCAGTCGGACATCGTCGCCTCGGCCTACGGCGAGAAGACCTCCGCGTTCGGCCCCGAGTACCTGATCCCGCGTCCGTTCGACCCGCGCCTGATCGTCAAGATCGCGCCGGCGGTCGCCGAGGCGGCGATGGCCTCGGGGGTGGCGACGCGGCCGATCAAGGACTTCGACGCCTACCGGCAGAGCCTCAACGCCTTCGTCTACCACTCCGGCCTGATCATGAAGCCGGTGTTCGCGCAGGGGCGGCTGGCGCCCAAGCGGATCGTCTTCGCCGAGGGCGAGGACGAGCGCGTGCTGCGCGCGGTGCAGGTGCTGCTCGAGGAAGGCATCGCGCAGCCGATGCTGATCGGCCGCGCCGACGAGATGCAGCGCAAGATCGACGCCGCCGGCCTGCGCCTGCGCCCGGGCGTCGACTTCAAGGTGGTCCACGGCGACGACTGCGACTTCTACACACAGCATTTCGAGGAATACTGGCGCGAGTACCACCGGCTGATGGAACGCAAGGGCGTTTCGGTCGATTACGCCAAGCGCGAGATCCGCAGGCGGGCGACGCTGTACGGCTCGCTGATGGTCCGCCTCGGCCACGCCGACGGACTGGTCTGCGGCACCTTCGGCCGCCATCACATCCACCGCGAGTACGTGCGCAACGTCATCGGCCTGCGCGATGGGGTGGACAACTACTACGCGATGAACCTCCTGCTGCTGCCCGAGCGCACCGTGTTCATCGCCGACACCTACGTCAATTACGACCCGGACGCCGCACAACTCGCCGACATGACCCTGCTCGCCGCCGAGGAGATCCGCCGTTTCGGGATGACGCCGAAAGTCGCGCTGCTGTCGCACTCGACCTTCGGCAGCGAGGACACGCCGAGCTCGCTGAAGATGCGCGAGACCCTGCGCCTGCTGGGCGAGCGCGCGCCGGAGCTCGAGGTCGAGGGCGAGATGCACGGCGACGCCGCGCTCGACGAGGGCATCCGCGCGCAGGCGTTTCCGAACTCGCGCCTGCGCGGCCAGGCCAACCTGCTGGTCATGCCGACGCTCGACGCCGCCAACATCGCGTTCAACCTGCTCAAGACCACGGCCGGCGGCAACGTCACCGTCGGACCGATCCTGCTCGGCGCCGCCAAGCCGGTGGCGATCCTGACGCCGACGGCGACGGTACGGCGCATCGTGAACATGACCGCCCTCACCGTCGCCGGCGCGGCGTCCGCCTGACACGATGCGAGTGGTCTTCATTCAGCGTCTCAAGTCGCGCCTGCAAGCATATGATTCTTCGGGCTTGTCTTTTGCTTCCGATTGTCTTGTTCTCGCCGCGGGTGCTAAACTTTGTTTTTGAGCATTTGTTTCGGGAGGGGCTGATGAGGTCCAAGTTTGCTGCAGCCTTTCTCGCTGCGTCGCTGCTTGGCGTGAATCTCGTCGCGATCGCTCCGGCGCAGGCGGCAACGCAGCAGAAGGCGGCGCAGGTCAAGGTGCAGGGCAAGAAGGCGCAGAAACCCGTGAAGGCGGCTGTCAAGCGCGGCGTCCAGGCCAGGAAGGCAACGCAGCGGTTGAGGTATGCGGCCCCGAAGAGGGAAACGCAGCGGCTCACGAAAGTGCTGGCGACGCCGACGGCGTCCGCCCGTCTCGCTCCGGCGCCGGCCTCCGCCCTGCAGCCGCGCCTCGTCGGGGCGGCTGTCGGAGCGGCTGCCGTTACCGGGATGGTGGCGTCCTCGTCGTCGCTGGCCGGCCAGCCATCGCCGCAACAGCTTGCCCTCCGTTCCAACGCGGCGCTGGTCATCGACCAGAGCGGCGGTCAGCCGGTCTATCAGAAGAACGCCGACGTGGTTGCGCCGATCGCTTCGATCACCAAGCTGATGACGGCGATGGTCGTCCTCGACAGCCGGCCCGACATGAGCGAGACGATCGAGATCACCCGGGACGACGTCGATACCCTGCGCAACAGCCGCTCGCGGCTGCCGGTGGGAGCTAGCCTGTCGCGCGAGAACGCCCTGCTGCTGGCGCTGATGTCTTCGGAAAACCGTGCCGCGCACGCGCTGGCGCGCCATTATCCGGGCGGTCTCGACGCCTTCGTCGCGGCGATGAACCGGAAGGCGGCGGCGCTCGGCATGACGCACACCCAGTTTTTCGACCCGACCGGCTTGAGGAGCGAGAACGTGTCGACGGCGCGCGACCTGGCGAAGATGGTCGAGGCGGCGGCGCGCTATCCGCTCATCCGCGAGTTCTCGACGACTGCCGGATCGAACGTCGACGTCGGCCGGCGCTCGATCGGGTACACGAACACCAACCGCCTGGTGAAGAGCGACGACTGGGAAATCCACCTGTCTAAGACCGGTTACATCCACGAGGCGGGCAAGTGCCTGGTGATGCAGGCGCGCGTCGCCGACAAGCCGGTCGTGATCGTCCTCCTCGATTCGGTGGGCAGCCTGACGCGCATCGGCGACGCCAACCGCATCAAGCGCTGGATCGAAAGCACGATGGCCAACCGGCGGACGACGACCAGCGCCTGAGCGTGCACGCCACGCATCGAGAAAGGAACAAAATGTACGTGCGTCACGACGCCCTGGTTCTCCCGCTGTGGATCGACGGCCACCCCTTCCTGACCATGGTGCAGGAATTCTGCGACGTTCGCGATGCGAGCGGCAAGTTGCTGCGCCGCACGCCGCTTACCGGCGCCGGCGAAGCGCAGGCCGCCGCCGACGCCGCAAGGCGCGCCCTGGCGGCGTGGCAACCACTCGCGGCCGAGGCCAGGTCGAAACTGCTGGCTGCGGCCGCCGACGCGCTCGACGGCTATGCCGCGCACTTCGCCGGACTGATCGGCGAGGAGACCGGCTTCGCTGCCGACGCCGCCGCGGCCGAGGTCGCGGCTGCCGTCGCCGCCTTGCGCGCCGCCGCGAGCGACTGCCGGTCGGGCGAGGCGCCGGCGGTGCTCGCGCTCGTCGCCGGACGCGATTCGCCGCTGGCCGCACCGCTCGCGCGCGCGCTCGCCGCGCTGGCGGCCGGTGCAACGGTGGTGGTGAAACCGAGCCCGCACGCGCCGTCGGCGCTCTTCGCGCTGGCCGAGGTGTTGGCCGAAGCCGGCTTCCCCGGCGGCGTCTTCAACATCGTGCATGGCGACGAGGCCTCTGTCGATGGCCTGTGCGCGGCCAGCGGGATCGACGCGATCGCCTGCGTCGGCGACACGAAGCTGGTCGAGCGCGTCGCCGCCATCGCCGCGCGGCAGCAGAGGAAATTCCTGGCGCCGTAACCGGACGGAACTATTCGCTGACTGACGGCAAGGCCAACCCTCGGGTTGGCCTTGCTGCTTCTGGCGTCCTGCTCCTGGCCCCACCCTGCGGCCTGAGAGAGGCGGTGAGGTCCTTTGTTCGGGTCTTCCGGCCCTCCCACGAGAGGCCGATGCCGCGCGCGCTTTTTGTGGGAGGACCGGCAGGCCCGAATGTGCAGGCCCCCGGCAATTTCCAGAGACGCCGCTGGCCGTCTGCACAAAAAACGGGCAGTTCCGTTTTTTCCTTTGCGCACAGGCAGATACGCCAGTTGTCCAGCGCTTATCCACAGACTTGCGCCCGGATTCTGTGAGTAAGGCGCCTGTTGCCCCCATCATCGTTCGCTCTTTCCGGTTCCCCGGCGATGTGGTGCAATGACGGGCCGCACGCGAGGGAGTGTCGCGGCTGAGAGGAGAGGGGGATAGCACGCATGAAGATTGCTTTTATCGGGCTCGGCATCATGGGACGGCCGATGGCCTTGAACCTGCTGCGCGGCGGGCACGAACTCACGGTCTGGGCGCGTCGCGCCGAGTCGATGGCGCCGCTGGCCGAGGCCGGTGCGCACTGCGCGGCGAGCGCGGCTAGCGCCGCCGCAGGCGCCGACCTCGTCATCTCGATCGTCGCCGATGCGCCCGACGTCGAGCAGGTGATGCTCGGTGCGGGCGGCGTCGCCGATGCGCTGGCGCTGCGCGACCCGCTCGCGGCGCCCCTGGTCGCCGTGGACATGAGCACGATCGCGCCCGCGGCCGCGCGCGACATCGGCGCGCGCTTGGGCGAGCGCGGCATCGCCTTCCTCGACGCGCCGGTGTCCGGCGGCGAGGTCGGCGCCATCGCCGGATCGCTGTCGATCATGGTCGGCGGCGACGCCGATGCCTTCGCGTTCGCACAGCCGGCGTTCGCGTGCATGGGGCGCAACATCGTCCATGTCGGCGACTCCGGCGCCGGGCAGGTGGCCAAGGCGGCCAACCAGATCGTCACCGGCGTCGGCGTCCTCGCCGTCGCCGAGGCGCTCAACTTCGCTGCGCGCAACGGCGTCGATACGGCGCGCGTGCGTGAGGCCCTGCTCGGCGGTTCGGCCGGCTCGCGCATCCTCGAAAATCACGGCCAGCGCATGCTCGATCGCAACTTCAAGCCCGGCTTCAAGGCCTGGATGCACCAGAAGGACCTCAACATCGTGCTGCAGTGCGCGCACCAGCAGGGCGTCTGCGCGCCGCTGTCGGCGGCGACCGCGCAGTACTTCAACGCGCTGGTCGGCTGTGGCCTCGGTGAGGAAGACTCGATCGCTGTCCTGAAGCTGCTCGAAGGCCTGTCCGGTGCCGGGGCTCCGCCCGCTGCGGGAGGTTTGCCGGAGGAGAAGGACTCAGCGTCGTGAGGCAGCTTCTGCGCATCGGCCTCGCCCTGGGGGCGGCCTTCCTGCTCGCCGCCTGCGCCGCAGTCTCACTCAAGCCGCCGACAGTCTCCTTCGGCGGCATCGAATGGCGCCAGGGTAATCTCGCCGAGCAGCATTTCGCGCTGGCGCTGCGTGTCGACAACCCGAACGCGCAGGAATTGCCGGTGAGCGCGCTCACGCTCGAACTCGAACTCGCCGGCCGCCGTTTCGCCAGCGGGCGTTCGGCCGAGCCGGTGACGATCCCGGCCGGGGACGATGCGCTGCTCGTCGTCGATGTCGTGAGCGATCTCGCCAGCGTGCTGCGGGTCGTGCGCGAAGCGCGCCGTGAGGGCAGGAGCGCCATCGATTTTCGCCTGGTCGGCGAGGTCGAGGTCGCCGGTTACGGGCGCCATCCCTTCATGCGCAGCGGCGTCGTGCGCGCCGACCGGATCGAGCGCAGCCTGAATCGCGCAGCAGTGCCTCCCGTCGATCGGCCGGCGGCCGCGCCGTGAAGCGAGCCGGCCTGGGCATGGTGCCCGATTCAATCCACATGGCGTTGTCGGCGTCGACTCGGTAAGATAGCGCGGTTAGCGAAGGTCGTGCCCTTCGTACAGCGGAGTCAAAAATGCTCGACACCCTGACGCTTGCCGAACTGTGCGAGTCCGGCAAGCGACTGACCCTCGCCCCGGACGATCCGGTCTCGGCGGCAGTTTCGCTCATGGGGCAAGCGTGCGCGAGTGCGGTGGCGATCGCCGTCGACGAGCGCCCGCTCGGCATCTTCACGGAACGCGATGCGTTGACGCTGGTCGCGAGCGGCGCCTATTCGCCGGCGACCCCGCTGCGCGAAGTGATGTCCGCCGAGGTGATCTGTGCGCCGGCAGAGATGACTTTCGCCGAAGGTTACGCACGGATGGCCGGGCACGGTCTGCGTCATCTGGTGCTGATCGATGCGCAGGGCTGCCTGTACGGTGTCGTGTCCGAGACCGACTTCGCCAATGCGCTCGGCGCCGAGGAACTGCAGGGACCACGCAGCGTGCGCGACCTGATGACCCGCGATCCGGCAACGGTGCTGCCGCAGGTATCGATCGCCGAAGCGCTGGCGCTGATGGACAAGCGCAGGATCAGTTCGGTGATCATCGCCGAAGGCAAATGGGCGCTCGGCATCCTGAGCGAACGCGACGTCATCCGCCTCGCCGCGCTCGACCTTGACCTGCACGCGACACCGGTTTCAGCGTTCATGTCGCACCCGCTCCACACCATCGGTCCCGACCGCTTGGCCCACGAGGTGACGCCGCTGATGCGCGCGCACGGGGTGAGGCGCCTGGTGGTCGAGGACGAGGCTGGTTACCTGATCGGGATACTGACCCGGCGAGACCTGTTGCGCGACATCAAGGATGTCTATCTGCGCCTCCTGCGGCGCACGGTCGCCGAGCAGGGCCGCGCGCTGCGTGTCGCGCGGCGGCAGTTGAGCGAGCGAAACATCCTGCACTCGCTGCTGCAGCACTCGGAGGACCTCGGGGTGATCGCCGCCGATCCCCAAGAGGTGATTCATTTCGTGAACGACGCGGCACTCAGGGCGCTCGGACTGACGCACCTGCCGGTGCGCTCGCTGTCCTTGTCGCAACTGCTTGCTGCCGCCGGCCTGGGTGACGAAGCCATCGGCGAAAGGCTGGCCGAACTCGTCGGCGCACAACGCCTGAACCTCGAGTTTTGCTGCACTGCGGCAGTCGGGCGGCGCTGGCTGCGGCTCGCCGCTTCGGCGATTCTCGACGAGAGCGGCGAGCGCGAGGGCTATCTGCTGACCCTCCAGGATCGCACCCAGGAACGCACCGACTCGGAGTACCTGCGCGCGGTTTTCGCGACCTCGCCGGCAGGAATCGCGGTGCGCGACGGCTATGGCCGTCTCGAACTGGTCAATCCCGCGCTGCTCGCCATCCTCGGCTACGAGGAAGATCCCGAGGGCTTGATCGGAGAGGACTTTTCCAAACTTTCCCTGGCAGCGGATCGCGAGCGCGAAGCCGCGCTGTATTCGCGGCTGCAGGCGGCCGAAATCCCCGGCTACCGGCTGGAGAAGCGCTACCGGCACCGTGACGGCCATTGGGTCCTGGCGGACGTCGCCGTCTCGGCAATTCGCGATGCGGGCGGCCAGATGACGCACTCGGTGGCCGTCATCAACGACATCAGCGATCTGCGCCATGTCGAGGAGCGACTGGTCGAGAGCGAGGAGCGTTTTCGCCAGGTCTTCGAGGAAACGAATCAGCCGACGATGCTCTTCGAACAGGGCTTGTGCGTCGCCGCCAACCGCGCCTGTCTCGCCCTGTTCCGCTGCGACAGCCTGGATGCATTGCTCGGCCGCAGCATGGCGGAGCTCTCGCCGGCGCAACAGCCCGACGGACGCGATTCTGCGCAATGCATGGACGAACTTTTTTCGCTGATCGATGAACGGGGTGCGCTGGAGCAGGAGTGGGAGTATCGCCGCGCCGACGGCGAGAGTTTCCCCGGCTGGCTGAGCGTCACCGCGATCCGCGTCGGCACGCGCAATCTGAGGCATGTCGTGCTCAACGACATCAGCGCGCAGAAGAAGGACCGCGAGCAGATCGCCTTCCTGGCCTTCCACGACGCCTTGACCCGCCTGCCTAATCGCTACGCGGCACAGGATCGGCTGCAGCACGAAGTCGCCGCGGTCGAGCGCTACCGTTCGAGTCTGGCCGTGCTTTATCTCGATCTCGACAAGTTCAAGTTCGTGAACGACAGCTTTGGCCATGCCGTCGGTGACCTCCTGCTCAAGAACGTCGGCATGCGCCTGGCGCAGGTACTGCGTGCCGACGACTTCCTCTGCCGCCTGTCCGGCGACGAGTTCATGGTCGTGATGCGCGAGGAAACATCGAGTCATCTGGTGATGCAGGTTTCGAAGGCTTGCGAACGCCTGCAGGCCAGTCTCGCCTATCCCTTCCTGCTCGGCGGACGTCAGGTGTTCGCCTCGGCGTCGATCGGGGTCGCGGTCTATCCGCAGGATGGCGCCGACAGCGAGACGCTGATGCGCAACGCTCACCTGGCACTGCACGAAGCCAAGAAGACCGGGGAAAACAGTTGTCGTTTCTTCGAAGCGCGGATGAACGCCGAACTGATGAGCTTCGTGCAGACGCGCGATGCCTTGCGCCTGGCACTGGAGCGCGACGAGTTCGAGTTGCACTACCAGCCACAGGTCGACCTGCGCAGCGGCGAGTTGATCGGTGTCGAGGCCCTGGTCCGCTGGAATCGGCCCGGCACCGGACTGCTCATGCCGGACGCGTTCATCGACACGGCGGAGGAAAGCGGGCTGATCGTCGGCGTCGGCCGCTGGGTGCTGCGCGAAGCGTGTCGGCAGGCAGCGGCCTGGCAGGCCGCGGGCCGGACCTCGCTGGTGGTGGCGGTCAATCTCTCGGCGGTTCAGTTCCGCCAGGGAGCGGTCGAAGAAGACGTGCTGGCGGCGCTGCGCGAAAGCGGGCTGGCCGCGGGCTGCCTGGAACTGGAACTGACCGAGTCGATCCTGCTGGAAGACGGGGACGCGATCCTGAAGACCGTCTCAGGCTGGAAAGCGCTCGGCATCCAGTTGTCGCTCGACGACTTCGGCACCGGCTATTCGAGTCTCTCCTACCTGAAGCGATTCAAGTTCGACAAGCTCAAGATCGATCGTTCCTTCGTCATGAATCTGCTCGAAGACGAGGAAGACTGCGCGATCGTCCAGTCGATCATTCACATGGCGCGCAGTCTGAACTTGAGGACGATCGCCGAAGGGGTCGAAGACGCGCGGCAGGTCGAGCAACTGCAAAAGATGGGCTGCGTGCAGGCACAGGGCCACTTCTACGGCCGGGCGATGCCGGCGGCGGAATTTGAACGGTGGCTCGCGGGCGCGAGCGCGGACCAGGCGCCCGGGTGACGGGCGTCTGTATCCGCTTCAGCCGCGGCGCAACAGGTCGAGCGCGACCGCCTCGGCGATGCGGATGCCGTCGACGCCGGCCGAGAGGATCCCGCCCGCGTAGCCGGCGCCTTCGCCGCCCGGATAGAGTCCGCGCACGTTGATGCTCTGCAGGTCGTCGCCACGCGGCAGGCGCACCGGCGACGAGGTGCGCGTCTCGACGCCGGTGAGCACCGCGTCGGGCAGTGCGAAGCCCTTGATCTGCTTCTCGAAGGCCGGGATCGCCTCGCGGATCGCCGCGATCGCCCAGTCGGGCAGCGCGCTCGCGAGGTCGGTCGGGCGCACGCCGGGCTTGTACGAGGGGACGACCTCGCCCAGTTGCGCCGAGGGACGGCCGGCGAGGAAGTCGCCGACGCGCTGCGCCGGCGCGTTGTAGGTGCCGCCGCCGAGTTCGAAGGCGTGCGCTTCGAGCTGGCGCTGGAAGGCAATGCCGGCGAGCGGATTCTCGGGCGAGCCGCCGAAGTCCTCGGGATTCACGTTCACGACGATGCCGGCGTTGGCGTTGCGCTCGGCGCGCGAGTACTGGCTCATGCCGTTGGTGACGACGCAGTTCGGCTCCGAGGTGGCAGCGACGACCTGGCCGCCGGGGCACATGCAGAAGCTGTACACGGTGCGTCCGTTGCTCGCGTGGTGGACCAGCTTGTAGTCGGCGGCACCGAGGCGTGGATCCTCTGCGTGGCGGCCGTAGCGCGCGGCGTTGATCAGTGACTGCGGGTGCTCGATGCGGAAGCCGACCGAGAACGGCTTCGCCTGCATGGCGACGCCGCTCTCGTACAGCATGGCAAAGGTGTCGCGTGCGCTGTGCCCGAGCGCGAGCACAACGTGCGCGCTCTCGATCTCCTCGCCGCTCGCCAGGCGCACGCCGCGGATGCGGCGCTGGCCGGCGCCGTCGTCTGCGGGGGCGTCCGCGAAGAGCAGGCCGGTGACGCGCTGCTCGAAGCGGATTTCGCCGCCGAGCTCGATGATCTCGCGGCGCATGTTCTCGACCATCGACACCAGGCGGAAGGTGCCGATGTGCGGCTTGGCGAGGGTGAGGATTTCCGCCGGTGCGCCGGCCTTGACGAATTCGGAGAGCACCTTGCGCCCGTGGTGCTGCGGGTCACGGATCTGGCTGTAGAGCTTGCCGTCGGAGAAGGTGCCGGCGCCACCTTCGCCGAACTGGACGTTCGACTCCGGGTCGAGCTTGTGCTGCCGCCACAGCCCCCAGGTGTCGCGCGTGCGCTCGCGCACCGCGCGGCCGCGTTCGAGGACGATCGGCTTGAAGCCCATCTGCGCCAGCACCAGCGCGGCGAGGATGCCGCAGGGACCGAAGCCGACGATCAGCGGTCGCTGCGCCTTGAGGTCCGCCGGCGCCTGCGCGACGAAGCGGTAGCTCATGTCGGGCGTCGGCACGATGCGATGGTCGGCGGCGAAGCGCTGCAGCACCGCTGCCTCGTTCTTCACTTCGACATCGACCGCGTAGATGAAGCTCGGCGCACCGACGCGGCGCGCATCGACGCTCTGGCGGAAGATGCTGAAAGCCTTGACCTCGTGGGCGGCGAGCTTCAGTCGCGTCGCGATCGCCGCCGGCAGGGCCTCGGGCGGGTGGTCGAGCGGCAGGCGGAGTTCGGTGATGCGCAGCATGGCAATGGTCGGCGAAGTGCGAGGTTGAGAGAAGGGGAGCGGCGAAAGGGGGGTCTGTGGGAGCGGCGGCAGCCGCGAACGCGCTATTGCTGCCCGTAGGTGGAAAACTTGTCGAGAACCACCGCCATTTCGTCGGCGTCGAGCAGCACCGGTGCGCCGAGCTGGCAGGCGCGCCAGTACTGCTCGCACAGTGCCTCGAGCTCGATCGCCAGGGCGACGGCGCGTTCGAGCTTGCTGCCGAAGAGCAGCATGCCGTGGTTGGCGAGCAGGCAGGCCGAACGGTCCACGAGCGCGGCGAGCGCCGCGTCGGACAGCGCCTGCGTGCCGAAGGTGGCGTAGGCGCTGCAGCGCACCGTATCGCCGCCGAAGCGCGCGATCATGTAGTGGAAGGGCGGGATGTCGCGGCGCAGGCAGGAGAGCGTCACCGCGAACGGTGAGTGCGTATGCACGATCGCGCCGGCCTCGCTCCGTGCGGCATAGACATCGCGGTGGAAGCGCCATTCGGAAGAGGGCTTGCGCCGGCCCTTGGGGGCCTGGCCGTCGCGGTCTGCGAGCGCGAGGAAGACGATGTCCTCGGGTTCGAGCGTCGCATAGTCCATCCCGGTCGGTGTGATCAGGTAGCCGTCGACGCCGTCCTCGACGCAGCGCACGCTCAAGTTGCCGGCGGTGCCCTTGTTCAGCCCGGCGGCGGAGAGCGCCTGCGCGCTGGCGATCAGCTGCCGGCGCAGCTCAGTCTGCTCGGCCATGGCGCGCTTCCGGGTAGAGCGCGAGCAGTCCTTCGCTGCTCGCCGCGGCGCTGCCGCGCTCGCTGATGATCGCGCTGACGTAGCGCGCCGGGGTCACGTCGAAGGCAGGGTTGCCGACCGCCTCGCTGGCCGGCAGCTGGCGCACCGAGGCAGGCTGGCCACCCTCGTTGCAGCCATGGACGACGCGCAGCTCGTCGCCTGCGCGTTCCTCGATCGGGATCGCCGCGCCGCTGGCGCAGGCAAAGTCGATCGTCGAGCGCGGCGCGGCGACGTAGAAGGGCACGTCGGCCGCCTGCGCGGCGAGCGCCTTGAGGTAGGTGCCGACCTTGTTGGCGACGTCGCCGTTGGCGGCGATGCGGTCGGCGCCGACGATCACCGCGTCGACCTCGCCGCGCGCGAGCAGCAGCCCGGCGGCGTTGTCGGCGATCACCGTGTGCGGAACGCCGTGCTGAGCGAGTTCCCAGGCAGTGAGCAGGCCCTGGTTGCGCGGCCGCGTCTCCGACACCCACACATGGACGTCGATGCCGGCGTCGAAGGCGGCGTAGATCGGCGACAGCGCCGTGCCGTGGTCGACCGTCGCCAGCCAGCCGGCGTTGCAGTGCGTCATCAGGTTCAGGCGGCCGCGCATTTCGGCGAGCGGGCGCAGCAGTGCCAGGCCGTGGGCGCCGATCGCGCGGCATTGCGCGACGTCTTCCTCGGCGATCGCCGCCGCTTCCTGCCAGGCGGCTGCGGCACGCGCGGCTTCGGGCAGCGGCGAGAGCGTCGCCTGCATGCGCGCGAGCGCCCAGTGCAGATTGACCGCGGTCGGTCGCGTTGCGCCGAGGGTGGCGATCGCCTGCGCCAGGGTCGCGTCGTCGGCGTGCCTGACGAGCGAGAGCGCGACCCCGTAGGCGGCGGTGACGCCGATCAGCGGCGCGCCGCGCACCTGCATGCTGCGGATCGCGTGCGCGGCTTCGGCGAGCGATGAGAGGCGCAGCCAGCGGAAGGCGTGCGGCAGCGCGGTCTGGTCGATGATGTCGACGGCCCGCGCATCTGCAGCGAGATCGGAGGCGGGGCGGATGGTGCGGGTGGGAATGTTATTGACGTTCATGGGCCGGCATTCTACCAGCGTGCCGCTTTCCGCTTGCGGCCGATGGCGTTCGCGGGCAAGCTCGCGATCGTTCCCGTCGTCTGCGCGCCATCGCCATGCCAGAAAACACCTTCATCCCGTCGCCGATCCGCTCCCGCCCGCACCTCGACAGGATCGGCACGACCATCTTCACGGTCATGTCGAAGCTGGCTGCGGAATGCGGCGCGATCAACCTGTCGCAGGGCTTTCCCGACTTTCAGGCCGAGCCCGCGCTGTTCGACGCGGCGCACCGCGCGATGCTCGCCGGCCGCAACCAGTACCCGCCGATGAGCGGCACCCCCGAACTGCGCCGCGGCATCGCCGACAAGGTGGCGGCGCTTTACGGCGTGAGCCTCGATGCCGACGAGGAGATCACCGTCACCGCCGGCGCCACGCAGGCCATCTTCACCGCGATCGCCGCCTTCGTCGGTCCCGGCGACGAGGTCATCGTCTTCGCACCGGTCTACGACAGCTACGCGCCGGCGATCGAGACGGTCGGCGGCAAGGTCGTCTACGCGCAACTCAAGCAGCCCGATTTCCGCCCGGACTGGGATGCCGTGCGTTCGCTGATCACGCCGCGCACGCGGATGATCATCATCAACTCGCCGCACAACCCGACCGGTGCGCTGCTCGGCACCGAGGACCTCGACGCGCTCGCCGGGCTCCTGCGCGGCAGCGGCATCCTCGTCCTCGCCGACGAGGTGTACGAGCACATGGTCTATGACGGTGCGCGGCACGCAAGCGTCGTCGCCCACCCCGAGCTCGCCGCGCGTGCGCTGGTCGTCTCGTCCTTCGGCAAGACCTACCACATCACCGGCTGGAAGATCGGCTACGTGCTGGCGCCACCCGCACTGACGCGCGACTTCCGCAAGCTGCACCAGTTCAACGTGTTCACGGTCAATACGCCTTGCCAGCTGGCGATCGCCGACTACATGGCCGACCCCTCGCGCCATCTCGGGCTGGCGGCCTTCTATCAGGCGAAGCGCGACTTCTTCCGCGCGCAACTGGTCGGCTCGCGCTTCGAACTGCTGCCCTGCCGCGGCAGCTATTTCCAGCTCGTGCGCTACGAGGCCGATCTGCCTGACGACGAATTCGCCTGCTGGCTGACGCGTGAGGTCGGCGTCGCGGCGATCCCGCTGTCGGCCTTCCACGCCGGCGAGCAGGTCGAGGCGGCACGCGCGCAACGCATCGTGCGTTTCTGCTTCGCCAAGCAGGAAGCGACGCTCGCCGCTGCCGGCGAGCGCCTGCGTCACTGCTAGACGCCGAGGCTGCGTACGGTCACCGCCGCCAGCGCCGCGGCCACGAGGATGAGCAGCAGATAGAAGAACCAGGGGTGCTTTTTCTCTGCGTAGGGGTCGGCGAGCGAGCGCTCGGCGCCGGCCGGCAGCCTGGCCACCTGCGTCAGCGAGCCGCCGAAGGGGATGTTGATGCGTGCGCGCGCATTCACCGCCCAGCCGTTGGCGTCGAGCAGCGGGCCGAGGTTGCGCTTGCGCAGGCGGAACGCGGCGAGCGCCACCGCCGGCAGCGAGACGATCAGCAGCAGTCCGGCGATGGCCAGCGGCATCTGCCACCAGGCGAGGCCGAGGAAGCCGGTGACGAGCGCGGCCAGCGCGCCGCCGATGGCGCCGATGGCCAGCCCGATCGCGGCAAAGATGCCGACGAAGCGGCCGATGTCGAAAGGCGCGGGCTTGGCGGCTTCCGGGGCGGCGGCCGCGGCGGGTACCTTGGCCGCCGCAGCCGCCGCCGAATCGTCGATCGCCTTGGCACGCGCGGCGGCGAATTTCTCCATCTGTTCGGCGAGCAGCCTGGCCAGTTTCTTGTAAGGTGACCAGAAGGCCTGCGACAGGCTGATCGGCTGGTCGACGATGCGCGTGATCGTCGCGTCCCAGTCGCGTCCCTGGCGGTCGTAGAAGACGCCGTTGCGGCCGACGGCGAGATTGTCCGAGTCGCCGGCGGTGAAGGCCGCGGCGATCGTCATCTTCTCGGCGCCGCGCACGCAGTCGCAGTAGGCGAGGTAGATCCCCGACTGCGCGGCGATCGCCGCGTGCTTGCCCGCGTCGAGCACCGGCAGGCAGAGTTCACAACTGCGCTCGTCGAGGTAAAGCGTCCCGCACTGGAAGATCGCCGGCTCCTGCCGCGCGTAGAAGCGGCGGAAGGAGACGAAGTTCTCGGCGAGCTTGGCGAGATCGCGCACGTAGAGCACCAGCCGGTGCACGGCCAGCAGCTCGGCCGCGACCTCGGCGCGCGCGGCGTCGGCGTCGATCAGCGCCGCCAGCCGCGCTTCGCCGTCGCCGGCGGTGATCGCGGCGATGCGCTCAGGGGACAGCGTGGCGGCGATCCTTTCGGCGAGCGCATCGGCGGGACGTGCCGCCTGCCAGGCGTGCCAGGCCGCGAAGCGCTCGCCGATCGCCTGCCACCCGGTTTCGCTGAGTTCGTCACGCGCACCGAGCAGCGGCGTCACCACCTCGTTGGCGAACTTGCCGAGGGCCGCCGCCCACGCCGGATTGACCCCGGCTGTGAGCGGCAGTGGCCGGCCGGCGGCGATGCGTGCGAGCGGCAAGGCGGCCGCGTCGGCGGCGGCCAGGAGGCGTGCGCCGAGTGCCTGGAAGTCGGCCTCGGAGCCGTTGAGCGAGGGCGTCGCGCGTGCGTCGAAGGCGGACAGACGGCAGCGCGCGAAGTAGTCGTCGATCTTGGCGCGGACGCAGTCGACAGTCGCGGCGGCGTCGGCCGTCGCCGCGCCGAGCGGCAGGATCGCCGGCTGGCCCGCGGGTTGCGCCTGCCATTCGGCGAGCGCGCGCGCCGCAGTGTGGAACTGCTGCAGCAGCTCCCGGTCGATTCCCGGCTCGCCGCTGCGGTCGCGGCGACCGCCGCTGACGGCGACGATCTCGCCGATCAGCGTCTTCAAGCCTTCGTCGTCACCGGCGGCGAGGGCGGTGATGACGCCATCGCCGTTGAACGCTTCCCGGGCAAACAGCGACTCCAGGGTCTCTGCCTCCTCGGCGCTGAGGCTGGCATCGTCCGCGTCCTTGCCGAGCCGCGCGATCAGCGTGCGCGCGGCCTGCTGCAGGCGGGCGCCTTCTTCATCGTGCGTGGCGATCGCGGCGAGCGGCAGCGGCTGCGTTCCGCGGGCGATGAGTTCCGGATCGGTGAGCCGCGCACCGCACCAGTGCAGCGCGGCGATCAGGTCGGGCGCGCGGATGCGGCCATCGCCGTCCGCGTCGAGCAGTTGCAAGGTCGTCGGGTCGAATTCGAGGCCGTGCGTCGGGCAGGCCAGCGCCACCCACAGCTTCTGGTCGAGGGATTCGAGCGCGAGCAGGTCGTCGGCGCTGTCGAGGCGGACCTGGTCGAAGCCGCCGGCGCGGAAGAAGCGCCAGCGGTGCGAGTCGGGAACGGCGGACATGATCTTTTCCTCATCGTTGATGCGGCCTGCGCCAGGCATCGGCTGCTGCACGCGCCGGCAGGACGCCAGGGGCCGCGACGGCCCCTGTTGACTTCATCATAGGCTGATCGCGCCGCCAGCGGGAGTTGCTGGCCATGCCCGGCCCCGCCAAGCGCCCGCATGCTGCGTTGCAGCGCGCGAGGCGGTAACATGCGCGGATGAGCACGACTACCGACCCCAGCATCCTCTCCCCGCTCGGCAAGCCGACCGAGTACCGCGCCGACTATGCGCCCGAACTGCTCTATCCGATCCCGCGCCAGCTGAAGCGTGTCGAGCTCGGCATCGCCGCCGGCGCGCTGCCCTTCGTCGGCGAGGATCTCTGGAACGCCTACGAGCTGTCCTGGCTGAACGCGAAGGGCAAGCCGATCGTCGCGCTGGCCAGCTTTCGCGTTCCTGCGGACAGCCCGAACCTGATCGAGTCGAAGTCGCTGAAGCTCTATCTCAACTCGTTCAACCAGACGCCCTTTGCCGACCTGGCTGCGGTCGAGACGGCGCTCGTGCGCGACCTGTCGGCGGCAGCCGGCGCGCCCGTGCGCGTGACGGTCGAGCCGCTCGGCAGCCACCCGCAGGTGGCGATCGGCTACCCGCAGGGCGAGCTCATCGACGATCTCGACATCGCCTGCACCACCTACCAGCCGGATCCGCAACTGCTGACGATCGGCGACGGCCCGGAGCGCGAGGAGACGCTCGTCTCGCACCTGCTCAAGTCCAACTGCCTGGTGACCGGCCAGCCGGACTGGGCGATGCTCGTCGTCCGCTACCGCGGCCGGCCGATCGACCGCGCCGGGCTGCTGCGCTACATCGTCTCCTTCCGCGGCCACAACGAATTCCACGAGCAGTGCGTCGAGCGCATCTACTGCGACCTCCAGCGCCGCTGTAGCCCGCGCGCGCTGGCCGTGCATGCACGCTACACGCGGCGCGGCGGCCTCGACATCAATCCCTTCCGCAGCAGCGGCGAGTTCCCGCCGCCCGACAACACGCGCGAGGTGCGTCAGTAGCGTCGCCTACTGCGCGGTCGGCTGCGGGGGCTCATTCCAGCGCCTCCAGCACCTCCCGCGCGGCGAGCGCAGACAGTCCGAGTGCCGCGCCGACCGCGGCGCAGGTGATCCTGCCGGCGTGGATGTTGAGCCCGGCGAGCAGCTGCGGATCGGCGCGCAAGGCAGCCTTCACGCCCTGGTCGGCCAGTGCCAGGACGAAGGGCAGGGTGGCATTGTTGAGCGCGAAGGTCGAGGTGCGCGCGACCGCGCCCGGCATGTTGGCGACGCAGTAGTGAACGATGCCATCGACCACGAAGCTCGGGTCGGCGTGGGTCGTCGGATGGCTGGTCGCGAAGCAGCCGCCCTGGTCGATGGCGACGTCGACCAGCACCGTTCCGGGACGCAGTAGCTGCAGCTGCTCGCGCTGCAGCAGGGTCGGCGTCGCTGCGCCCGGGATGAGGACGGCACCGACGATCAGGTCGGCCGCACGAACCGCAGCCTCGATCGCTGCGCCGGTCGCATGGAGGGTGCTGATGCGACCGCCGAAGCGGTTGTCGAGCCAGCGCAGGCGGTCGAGCGAGCGGTCGACGACGCAGACTTCGGCGCCGACGCCGGTGGCGATAAGGGCCGCGTTGTAGCCGACGACACCGCCGCCGAGGATCGTCACCTTGCCCGGGGCAACACCGGGAACGCCGCCAAGCAGGATGCCGGCGCCGCCCTTCGATTTTTCGAGGCAGGCGGCGCCGACCTGGATCGCCATGCGGCCCGCGACTTCGCTCATCGGCGCCAGCAGCGGCAGGCCACCGGCGGCGTTGGTGACCGTCTCGTAGGCGATCGCGGTGACCCCGGCAGCGAGCAGCTGCTCCGTCTGCGGGCGGTCGGGGGCGAGGTGCAGGTAGGTGAAGATCGTCTGTCCCGGGCGCAGCTGCCGGCATTCGTGCGCCTGAGGCTCCTTGACCTTGACGATCAGCTCGGCGCGCGCGAAGACTTCCTCGGCGCTGTCGACGAGCCCGGCGCCGGCGGCCAGATACTGCGCGTCCGAGAGCCCGATGGCGGCGCCGGCATCCTTCTCGACCAGCACCCGGTGGCCGTACGCGACCAGTTCGCGCACGCTGGCCGGCGTCAGACCGACGCGGTATTCGTGGTTCTTGATTTCCCTGGGGACGCCGACAAGCATGATGTCTTCCTTTCAGCCCGTTTGCCGGCCGGCGGCGGACGCCGCCGCCTTGCCGCGCCGGCGTACCAGCCTCATCCGGGCTCGCCGGTGAACACCACGCGCCACAGATCCTCCACCGCCGCGATGTGACGGCCGACCGTATCGCGTTCGATGCGCGACGAGGGCGCGCCGTCGAGGCGCATGGCGTGCTGGAGCCGGCGGTATTCACGATAGGCGTCCTGTACCGCCTGCGCCAGCCCGGCTGGGATCAGGTCGAGTTCGGCCGCCAGCCGCAAGAGCGCGATGTTGCCGATGTTGCGGCAGAGGTCGGGGTGGGCATGCGCGTGACCGAGGACCAGGTACTGCACGATGAACTCGACGTCGATGATGCCGCCGCGATCCTGCTTGATATCGAAGACCTCCGCGTCGGGCGAGGCGTGCGCGTCGAGCATGCGCTTGCGCATCGCCAGAACCTCGCTGCCGAGCCTCCCGAGTTCGCGCGGCTGGCACAGGATTTCGACGCGGATCGCCTCGAAGCGCGCGCCGAGTTCCGGGTCGCCGGCGCAGAAGCGCGCGCGCGTCAGCGCCTGGTGTTCCCAGACCCAGGCGTCGTGCAGTTCGTAGTCGCGGAAGGCGGCGAGCGGGCTGACCGGAAGTCCGGATTCGCCGTTCGGGCGCAGGCGGGTGTCGGTCTCGAACAGGATGCCGGCGGCGGTCCGGCTCGACAGCCAGGTGTTCATGCGCTGTGCCAGCCGCGCGTACAGTTTGCCGGCTTCGGGTTCGTCGTCGTCGTGGAGGTAGACGAGGTCGAGGTCGGAGCCGTAACCGAGTTCCTTGCCGCCGAGCTTGCCGAAGCCGATCACGGCGAACTTAGGCTGCGCGCGGTGGCGGCGGGCGAGCTTGTTCCAGCACAGCTCGAGCGTCGTCTGCAACACGATGTCGGCGAGCTGAGAGAGGTGGTCGGAAATGCGCGGGATGCTCTGCAGACCGGCGAGATCCTGCGTCAGCACGCGGAACACCTGGGCATGGTGCATCTCGCGCAGGACGTCCATCTCGCGCTCGGGGTCGTCGGACGAGTCGGCGAGGCGCAGCGCCAGTTCGTTGCGGAAGACGCTCCAGTCGGTGGCGAGGTCGTAGAGCCGCGGGTCGAGCAGTTCGTCGAGCAGGATCGGGTGGCGCGTCAGGTACTCGGCGGCCCACGACGAGCTGCCGATCATGGCTGCGACCTTCTGCAGCGCCTGCGGATACTGCAGGAGCAGCGCCAGGTAGGCACCGCGACCGCTGATCGTCTCCAGCAGGTCGAGGCCGCGCGCCCAGGTCGCGTCGGGTGCGTGCGTCGCGGCGGCGGCGGCGAGCAGGCGCGGGCCGAGCGCGTCGAGTCGTTCGCGATTGCTCGCCGGCAGCTGCTGGTAGCGCACGCTGCTGCGCAGCCGCTGGCGGCGGGCGAGGGCGCGCTTCGCGTCGCGAAAGCCGAGCGCGCTGAATTCCTCGAGCGCGGAGTCCTCGTCGACGTTGCCCTGCCACAGCCCGGTCAGCGCGTGCGCGGCTTCCTCCGGTTCGGAGAAGACCAGCTCGAAGTGCTGCGCGACGCGGGCGCGGTGCGCGTCGAGCTCCGCGGCGAGCGCCGGCCAGTCGGCGAAGCCCATGGCGCGCGCGAGCTGCGCGCGGTCCTCATCACCTGCGGGCAGACGGTGCGTCTGCGCGTCCTCGACGTACTGCAGCCGGTGTTCGAGCCGGCGCAGGAATTCGTAGGCGGTCGCCAGCTCGCGTTCGCCCTCGGGCGGCAGCTGGCGGCGTTGCGCGAGCGCTTCGAGCACCGCCAGCGTCGGCCGGATGCGCAGGCCGGCGTCGCGACCGCCACGGATCAACTGGAAGGCCTGCGCGATGAACTCGATCTCGCGGATGCCGCCGGGGCCGAGCTTGATGTGGTCGGCCATGTCCTTGCGCGCGACCTCGCGGCGGATCTGCGCATGCAGCTCGCGCATCGCGTTGATCGCGCCGAAGTCGAGGTACTTGCGATAGATGAACGGCCGCGCGACCTGTTCGAGCGCCTGCGCCCACTCGGGCTGCAGGTTGTCGCCCTGGTTGAGGATGCGTGCCTTGATCCAGGCGTAGCGCTCCCACTCGCGGCCCTGCGTGACGAAGTAGTTCTCCAGCGCGTCGAGCGAGCAGACCAGCGGGCCGGAGTCGCCGTTCGGGCGCAGGCGCATGTCGACGCGGAACACCTGTCCGTCGGCGGTAATCTCGCCGAGCGCGGCGATCAGGCGCTTGCCGAGGCGGTTGAAGAAATCGTAGGCGTCGATCACCTTGCCGCCGCCGGCGGTGCTGCCTTCCTCGGGATAGACGAAGATGAAATCGACGTCGGACGAGACGTTCAGCTCGCGCCCGCCGAGCTTGCCCATGCCGATCACCAGGAGGCGCTGCGGCCGGCCCTGGCTGTCCAGCGGCTCGCCGAAGCGCTGCACCAGCGCGCGGTGCGCGTGTTCGAGCGCGAAATTGACGGTGACTTCGGCGAGCAGCGTCATCGTCTCGACGACCTCGGCGAGCGGCGCGACGCCGGCGAGGTCGCGCACCACCAGCGCCGCCATCACACGCTGGCGCAGCTGCCGCAGCGCGCGCTGCTGTGCCGTCTCGTCGTCCCCGGCGGCACCGGCGAGGAACTTGCGCATGGTTTCGCCGTCGACCGGCCGGTGCGCGTGCTCGCGCAGCCAGTCACCGACCTCCGGACGTGCCGACAGCAGTTGGCGCAGCCAGCGGCTGTGCGCGAGTCCGGGCTGCCAGTCGGGGCAGGCGCCGGCGGGGGGCTGAAGCGAATCTTTCATGGCATTCTCGGAGGTCGGCGACGCCGCCCGACGCGATGCCGGGCGGCAATGCTGCAGCGAGCGCGGGTCGATGCTTTACAATCCTCCCTCGCTCCTCATCTGCAAGCTCCGCCATTCTAGTGACGCCCCGCAATCTTTGGCAAAAGTCCTGCCGCTCCGGCGCCTGCTGATGGCTCCCGAAGCGCTGCGCCGGACGCTCTACTACCGCTTCCACCGCCTGCTGCCCTTGGTCGAGCAGCCGGCGGTGCGAAAGTTCGCGCGCGTCGCGCTGGCGGCGGCGACCCTGCTCTGGTTCGCCTTCGTGCTCGCGGTGCTGGTGCTGCGCTACGCCATCCTGCCCAACATCGAGCACTATCGCCCGGACATCGAGCGCCGCGTCAGCGCGGCACTGGGGCTTTCGGTCAGCATCGGGCGCATCGAGGCGAGCTGGGACGGGGTCAATCCGGACCTCGCGCTGCTCGACGTCCGCGTCGCCGACGCCGGCGGTCGTCCGGCGCTCGCCTTCTCGCGCGTGCAGACGGTGCTGTCGTGGTGGACGGTGCCGACGGCGCGCCTGCAACTCGCCCTGCTGGCGATCGACCAGCCGACCTTGCACCTGCGCCGCGACGAGGATGGCCGCATCCTCGTCGCCGGCATCCCGCTCAACGACCAGTCGGCCGACACCGGTGCCGCCGACTGGATCCTCGAGCCGGGCCGCATCCGCATCCGTGACGCGACCCTGGTCTGGGAGGACGCGCAGCGCGGCGCACCGGCGCTGCTCCTCGAGGACGTCAATTTCGGCCTCGACAACAGCGGTCGTCGCCATCGCTTCGCGCTGACCGCGCTGCCGCCGCCCGAGCTCGCCGCGAAGGTGGACCTCCGCGGCGACTTCCGCGGTCGCGATCTGGAACGGGCCGAAGCGTGGCGCGGGCAGCTTTACGCCGCGATCGACTACGCCGACCTCGCCGTCTGGCAGCGCTGGATCGACTATCCCGTAGCGCTGCCGCAGGGGCGCGGCGCGTTGCGGGCCTGGGCCGATTTCGCCGACGGCCGCTTCCAGAGTGTTACCGCCGACCTGGCGGTGCGCGACCTGCGCCTGCGGCTGGCGAAGAACCTGCCCGAACTCGACCTCGATCGCCTGCAGGGGAGGATCGGATTCGCCCTCGGCGAGCGCGGTTTTTCGCTCAGCGGCAAACAGCTCACGCTGGCGACGCGTAGCGAGAGCGCGACGACGGCTGCCCCGGCCATCGTCGTTCCGGCGACCGACTTCAAGCTCGACTGGCAGCCCGGCGACGGCGACGCGGTGTCCGGCAGCGCCACCGCCAGCCGGCTCGACCTCGCGGCGCTGGCGGCGCTGGCCGGCTACCTGCCGCTCGATGTGCGCTCCCGCATCCTGCTCGTCGACTACGCGCCGCAGGGCGTCGTCAGCGAGCTGAAGGCGGCGTGGCGCGGCGATGCGCAGTCGATGCAGGCTTACTCGGTCACCGCGCAATTCGCGGCGCTGGGACTCTCGGCGCAGGGCTACTTCCCGGGGTTTTCGGGCCTGTCGGGCAGCATCGACCTCGACGAGAAGGGCGGCCGCGTCAGCCTGAACGCGCGCAAGACCACGCTCGACCTGCCGAGCGTCTTTCCCGAAGCCGGGATCGCCCTCGACACGCTGGAGGCGCAGGCGAAGTGGACCCGCCGCGACGGTGTCCTCGATGCCGAACTGGTGCGCGCCGAGTTCGCCGGCGCCGACGCTGCCGGCAGTGCGCACGGGACTTATCGCTACTCGGGCGAAGGTCCGGGAACGATCGATCTCGCCGCCGAGCTGAGCCGTGCCGATGCGCGCGCCATCTGGCGCTTCATGCCGCACGCCGTCAATGCCAATGCCCGCCACTGGTTGCGTGACGCGCTCGTTGCCGGCAGCGCCAGCGACGCGCGGCTCACGCTCAAGGGTGATCTTGCGCACTTTCCCTTCGTCGATCCCGCACAGGGCGAGTTCCTCGTCACCGCGCGGGCGCACGACGTCACCCTCGATTACGCGCCGGGTTGGCCGAAGATCACCGGGATCGAGGGCAAGCTGCGCTTCGCGGGGCCGGGAATGACCGTCGAGGCCGAACGCGGGGCCATCCTCGGTACCAGTCTGTCGGCGACGCGTGCCGTGATTCCCGACTTCGATGCGCCGGTGACGATGCTCAAGGTCAATGGCCAGGTCTCCGGTCCGACTGCCGAGTTTCTCAAGTTCATCGAGCAGAGCCCGGTCGCCGAGAAGATCGACCGCTTCACCGAGGACATGCGCGCGAGTGGTGACGGCAGACTCGATCTCGCGCTCGAACTGCCGCTCGAGCTGGCACTGATGGATCAGGCGCGCGTCACGGGCAGGTTCCAGTTCATCGACAACGAGGTGCTGGTCGATGCCGCGCTGCCGCCATTGCGGCAGGTCAACGGCATCCTCGACTTCAGCGAAGCATCGATCACCGTGCCCGCCATCGACGGCGTGCTGTCCGGCGGCCCCGTGCAGATCAAGGGCGGCAGCCAGGCGGACGGACAGGTGCTGATCACGGCCAGCGGTTCGCTGGCGGTGGCGCAAGTGCGCAAGAGCTTCGATCTGCCGCTGTTCGACCAGCTTTCCGGCGCCATCAACTACCGCGGCGAGGTACGCGTGAAGAAGCGCAGCAGCGAGATCGTCGTCGACTCGACCCTCGCGGGCCTCTCGTCGAGCCTGCCCGAGCCGTTCAACAAGAGCGCCCGGGACGCCCTGCCGCTGCGTTTCGAGAAGAGCTCGCTGCCGCCGGGCGGTGCGCGCGAGGCGCGCGACCAGTTACGCCTCACGCTGGGTGCTGCGCCCGGCGTGCTCGCCGCGCAGATCCTCCGTCGTCGGCAGGGCAGCGAATACGTGGTCGAGCGCGGCGCCGTCGCCGTCGGCCGGCCCCTGCAGTTGCCCGAACGCGGGCTGGCGGTGAATGTGACGATGCGCAAGTTTGATGCCGATTTCTGGCGTCGCGCGCTCGCTGCCGGCAAGTCCGGCAACGGTGGGAGCGGAGGGACAGGGGCCGCCCGCAGCCAGGTGGCCGGCAGCGCTTCTGCGCTCAGTGTCTTCTCGCTGAGTACTCCGGAGCTGCGCCTCCTCGGCGAGCGCTTCAACGATGCCGAGATTGCGGCCAACGCGGTCGGTGCGCAGTGGCAGATTCAGCTGGCCTCGCGGCAGGCGAGCGGCGAACTGCAGTGGGACGGTGCCGGCAGCGGCCGCTTGCGCGCGCGCCTGCAACGGCTGGCGCTCGAGGCGCCCGCCGAGGGTGCCGATGCGTCCGTGCCCGAGGCGGTCGAGGAACTGCCTGCGCTCGACGTCGTCGCCGAAGACTTCTCGGTCGGCACGCGTCGCTTCGGCCGGCTAGAACTGGCTGCGCGCAACGAAGGGCGGGTCTGGCGGCTCGACCGCATTCGCCTCGCCAATCCTGCCGGCAGCCTCGTCGGCAGCGGACAGTGGCAGTTCGCCGGCGGCAACCGCACCCGGCTCGAGTTCAAGCTCTCCGCCGGCGATCTCGGCCGCCTGCTCGAGCGGCTCGGTTTTCCGGGGACGCTACGCGGCGGCAGTGCGCAACTCGACGGCATGGTACGCTGGATAGGTCCGCCGAGCAGCATCGATCACGCGACCCTCGCCGGCGAGATGAACGTCGAGGCTACACGCGGCCAGTTCCTCAAGCTCGACCCGGGCGCCGGCAAGCTGATCGGACTGATCAGCCTGCAGTCCTTGCCGCGGCGCGTCACTCTTGATTTTCGCGACGTATTCAGCGAGGGCTTTGCCTTCGACAGCATCGCCGGCAAGCTGACGATGCAGGCCGGGGTGATGCACAGCGAGCGGCTGCGCATCGACGGTCCGGCGGCGCACGTGGTGCTGCGCGGCGACGTCGACCTGGCGCAGGAGACGCAGCACCTGAGGGTCAACGTCCAGCCCGAACTCGGCGGCACCGCCGCGCTCGGCGTCGCGCTGGTCAACCCCGTCGCCGGCGTCGCCACCCTGCTCGCGCACAGGATTCTGCAGAATCCGCTCAACCAGATGTTCGGTTTCGACTATCTCGTCACCGGGTCCTGGGATGATCCGAAGGTCGAGCGGCTCGGTCGCAGCGCGGCGCCGTCAATGCCTTTCCCTCCTGCCGGGACGACTTCCCCGGCGGCCGAGGTTCCCGTTTCCCCCGCTCATGAAGTCAAGCCAGAGGCCACGCATGAACCCGAATCCCGACGCCAGCCAGTTCCCGGCGAACCTGCAGACCCCGTCGCCGACTGAGCCGTCGAGGCGGCGCGCGGCGACGGTCGCCGCCGTGCAGATGGTCTCGGCAGCGCGCGTCGCCGACAACCTCGCCGCTGCCGGACGCCTGGTCGCCGACGCTGTTGCGCAAGGGGCCGAACTCGTCGTCCTCCCCGAATACTTCCCGATCATCGGCCTCTCGGATCGCGACAAGTTTTCCGTGCGCGAGGCGGACGGCGCCGGCCCGATCCAGGACTTCCTCGCCGGGACCGCGGCGCGCCACGGTATCTGGCTCGTCGGCGGCTCGATCCCGCTCGCTGCGCGCGCTCCCGACAAGGTGCTCAACGCCTGCGTCGCCTACGCGCCCGACGGCCGTCGTGTTGCCCGCTACGACAAGATACACCTCTTTGGTTTCGCGCAGGGCAGCGAGCGCTACGATGAAAGCGCGAGCATCGAGGCCGGCACCACCCCGGTCGCCTTCGACACCGACTTCGCCCGCGTCGGGCTGTCGATTTGTTACGATCTGCGTTTTCCGGAGCTTTATCGCGCGCTCGGTGTCGTAGACCTGCTGGCGCTGCCGGCCGCCTTCACCGAGACGACCGGCGTCGCGCACTGGGAAGTCCTGCTGCGCGCGCGGGCGATCGAGAATCAGTGCTACCTGATCGCCAGCGCGCAGGGCGGACGCCACGAGAACGGCCGCGAGACGCACGGCGACAGCATGTTGGTCGACCCCTGGGGCCGCATCCTCGACCGCAAGCTGAAGGGCCCGGGAATCGTGCTCGGCTGCGTCGATCCGGCGCGCATCGACGCCGTGCGCCAGAGCTTGCCGGCGCTCAGCCATCGCGTCCTGTAGCCTGCCACCGCCTGACGAATCACTCCGCGGCTACCGCCGCGCCCACGATTTTTACGACTTCCGACCATGACCGCACACCACGACAAGCTGTTCCGCCAGGCGCAAGAAACCTTGCTTTCGGCACACGGCATCGACACCACGGACCTCTCCCGCCTGTTCGGCGAGATCATGACCCGCCGCGTCGATTACGCCGACCTCTACTTCCAGTACAGCCGATCGGAGGCCTGGAGTCTCGACGAGGGGATTGTCAAGGCCGGCAGTTTCTCGATCGACCAAGGCGTCGGCGTGCGCGCGCTGTCCGGCGAGAAGACCGCCTTCGCCTATTCGGACGAGATCAGCCTGCCGGCGCTCGCCGACGCCGCGCGCGCGGTGCGCGCGATCGCTGCCGCCGGCGAGGAACGCCGGGTCCCGGCGCTGAAGCGGGGCGGCGGACACGAGTTGTACGCGCCGCTCGATCCGCTCGTCTCGCTCGACGCGGTGAGCAAGGTACGCCTGCTCGAACGCATCGAGGCTTTCGCCCGCGCCGCCGACCCGCGCGTCGTACAGGTGATGGCGCAGGTCGCCGGCGAGTACGAGGTGGTCCTCGTCGCCGGCAGTGACGGCCGGCTCGCCGCCGACGTGCGGCCGTTGGTACGCGTCTCGATCAACGTCATCGTAGAGGAGGGCGGCCGCCGCGAGCAGGGCTCGGCGGGCGGCGGCGGCAGGAGCGACTACGGCATGTTCACCGACACCCTGCTGCAACATTACGCGCACGCCGCCGTGCACCAGGCGGTGACCAACCTCAATGCGCAAGCAGCGCCGGCCGGCGTCATGCCGGTCGTGCTCGGCCCCGGCTGGCCTGGAATCCTGCTGCACGAGGCGGTCGGCCACGGCCTCGAAGGCGACTTCAACCGCAAGGGCAGTTCGGCCTTCTCCGGTCGCGTCGGCGAGCGCGTCGCTGCCAAGGGGGTCACCGTCGTCGACGACGGGACGCTCGCCGGTCGCCGCGGTTCGCTCAACATCGACGACGAGGGCGTGCCGACGCAACGCACCGTGCTGATCGAGGACGGCATCCTCAAGGGCTACCTGCAGGACGGGCTCAACGCCGGCCTGATGGGCGTTCAACCTACCGGCAACGCGCGCCGCGAGTCGTTTGCCAACCTGCCGCTGCCGCGCATGACCAACACCTACATGCTCGCCGGCGACAGGAGCCCCGAGGAGATCATCCGCTCGGTGAAGAAGGGCATCTACGCGGTGAACTTCGGCGGCGGCCAGGTCGACATCACCAGCGGCAAGTTCGTCTTCTCGATGTCGGAAGCCTACCTGATCGAGGACGGCAAGGTCACCGCGCCGGTCAAGGGGGCGACCCTGATCGGTTCCGGACCCGAGGCCATGCGCAAGGTGAAGATGATCGGCAACGACCTCGCGCTCGACCCCGGCGTCGGCACCTGCGGCAAGGACGGGCAGAGCGTTCCGGTCGGTGTCGGCCAGCCGACCCTGCGCATCGACGGGCTGACCGTCGGCGGCACCGCCTGATCACCGCCGCGCCGCGCGCTGCTGCAACTGCGCAGCCGGCGGCGCGGGTCCGCGCTTTCGCGTAAAATCCCGCCCTTTAAAGGCCGGTCGCAACCGGCGCCTCCAGGAATCCAATGATGCTGCAGAGCAAGCCCAATACCGACGACGTCCGCATCCGCGAAATCAAGGAACTGGTTCCGCCGGCGCACGTCTTTCGCGAATTTCCCGTCGGCGTGCGTGCGGCGCAGACGACCTACAACGCGCGGCAGACGATCCACCGCATCCTGCACGGCGCCGACGACCGGCTGCTGACGGTGATCGGCCCGTGCTCCATCCACGACGTCGACAGCGCGCGCGAGTACGCGCGCCGCCTGCGCAAGGAGGCCGAGCGCTTCGCTGCCGACCTTTACGTCGTGATGCGCGTCTATTTCGAGAAGCCGCGCACGACGATCGGCTGGAAGGGATTGATCAACGACCCGCGCCTCGACGGTTCCTTCCGCATCAACGAGGGCGTGCGTCTGGCGCGCAGCCTGCTGCTCGACATCAACGAGCTGGGGCTGCCCTGTGCGACCGAGTTCCTCGACACGATCACGCCGCAATACACCGCCGACCTGATCGCCTGGGGGGCGATCGGTGCGCGCACCACCGAGTCGCAGGTGCACCGCGAACTGGCGTCGGGACTGTCGTGCCCGGTCGGCTTCAAGAACGGCACCGACGGCAACGTGCGCATCGCCATCGACGCGATCCGTGCCGCGCAGTCGCCGCACCATTTCCTGTCGGTGACCAAGGGCGGTCATTCGGCGATCGTGTCGACCACGGGCAACGAGGACTGTCACGTCATCCTGCGTGGCGGCAAGCATCCGAACTACGACGCCGCCTCGGTCGAGGCGGCGTGCAGCGAGATCGCCGCGGCGGGTCTCGCCGCACGCCTGATGATCGACTTCTCGCACGCCAACAGCAGCAAGCAGTTCGGGAAGCAGGTCACCGTCGCCGAGGACGTCGCCGGTCAGCTCGCCGCGGGCGACAAGCGCATCGTCGGCGTCATGGTCGAGTCGAACATCGTCGAGGGGCGCCAGGATCTCGTCCCCGGCCGTACGCTGGAAGCCGGCAAGAGCATCACCGACGCCTGCCTCGGCTGGGAGGATTCGCTCGCCGTGATGGAAATACTCGCCGAAGGCGTGCGCCAGCGCCGCCTGGTCGAAGCCGGCCGCTGAGCGCCTGCGCTCCGTCCCGCAGATGAGCAACCGCCTGTCCGCCTTGCTCGGCAGCGGCCTCGCCGGACTCGCCCTGCTCGCCGGACTGTTCGCCTTCCGCCTCGCCTTCTCGGCGCTGCTGCCGATGACCGGCGACGAGGCCTACTTCGTCCTTTGGGGCGAACATCCGGCCGGCGGCTACTACGACCATCCGCCGATGGTCGGCTGGTGGCTGGCGGCGCTGCTGCCGCTGGGGCGTTCGGAATGGCTGCTGCGCCTGCCGGCGCTGCTGTTGCCGGTGATCGTTGCCCTGGCCGCCTTGCGCATCGTGCAGCCGATCGGGCGCGAGCGCGCGCGGCTGGCGGCGCTCTTGGTGCTGCTGCAACCGGCGTCGGTGTGGAACGTGCTGATCACCACCGACACGCCGGTGATCCTGTTCACCGCGCTGTCGGTGGCCGCCTACGTCGCTGCGCTGCGTGCGCCGACGAGCGCGCGTGCGCTCGCCTGGCACGCGCTCGCCGGTCTACTGCTCGGCGCGGCCTTCCTCGGCAAGTACTTCGCGGCGCTGCTCGGCATCGCCTATCTCGCGCACGTCGTGCTGGCGCGCCGCGACCGGCTGCGCTGGACGGGATTCGCCGTGCTCGTCGTCGCCGCGCTGCCGGCAGCGCTCTACAACCTGTGGTGGAACAGCGAACACTGCTGGGTCAACATCCTCTTCAACTTCTTCAACCGTCACGGGGACGCCGGTTTCGGCTGGCAGAACCCGCCGCTATACCTGCTCTCGCTCGCCTACCTGGCGACGCCCTGGCTGCTCTACGTGCTCTGGGACCAGCGCGCGGCGCTGCGCGATGCGGCGCGACGCAGCGTCGAGGGCAGCGCGCTCCTGTGGCTGACGCTGGTTCCCTTTGCGCTGCTCGGCGTCCTCTCGCTGCTGAAGTCGGTCGGCCTGCACTGGCTGGCGTCGTTCGCGCCGCTGCTGGCGGTGCTCGCGGCGATCGCGCTGCCCTTGCCGAAGCTCGAGCAGCTTGCGCGCTGGTCGGCCGGGTTCGCGCTGCTGCACGTGCTGGTGATCACCGTGATCGCCGTGCTGCCGCTCGAGACCTGGCGCTCTTCCCATCTCTACGACGGCATCGTCCCCACCGTCCGCGCCGACGAACTGCTCGCCGAACTCGAGCCCTGGGCCGACGATCACCTCTTCGCCAGCGACAGCTATTCGACCTCGGCGACGCTGGCCTACAACGCGAACCGCCCCTTCGCGGTTTTCGGCGAGGGATCCTTCCACGCGCGCCAGGATGACTTCCTCACCGACTGGCGTGCGCACGACGGCGGCAAGGTGCTGATCCTGAAGAAGAAGGAGCCGCAGCTCGCCGAGTATGCGCCTTATTTCGCCCGCGTCGAACTGCGCCAGTTCGAGCTGTACGGCGCGCGCTACTACCTCGTCCTCGGCGAGGGTTTCAGCTACGCCGCCTATCGCGACGGCGTCCTGGCGCGCGTTCGCGATCGTTTCTATCGGGCGCCGGCCTGGCTGCCGCGCCGTGGGTGCGAATTCTGTGCGAGCCACTTTGCCGGCGAGGTTTGCCAGTGACCCAGCCAGCGCAAGGCGGCCTCGGTCCCTACCTCAAGCTCCTGCGCCCGTACCAGTGGGTGAAGAGCGGCTTCGTCTTCGTCGGGCTGCTCTTCGGCCACGCCTGGAACGACCCGGCGCTGGTGCGCGACGTCCTCTTCGCCGCGGCCGCGTTCTCGCTGGCGGCCTCGGCGGTCTATGTGATCAACGACCTCGCCGACCGTGAGCGCGACCGCGAGCACCCGAAGAAGCGCCACCGCCCGCTTGCTTCGGGCGCGGTCAGCGTCACCCAGGCGCTGCTGCTCGGCGGCGCGTGCATCGTCTCGGCGCTGGCGCTGGCAGCGGCGGTGTCGCCGCTGGCGCTGGCCATCGTCGTCGCCTACGCCCTGCTCAACGTCGGCTATTCGCTCGGCTGGAAGCACGTCGTCATCCTCGACGTGTTCATCATCTCGGCCGGTTTCATGCTGCGCATCCTCGCCGGGACGCTCGCCGTCGGCATCGCCCCCTCGCACTGGCTGCTGCTGTGCGGGATGATGCTCACGCTTTTCCTCGGCTTCGCCAAGCGGCGCGCCGAGATCGGCGCGATGGAGGGGCGCGGCGGTAGTCACCGCAAGGTGCTCGACGACTACGACCGGCCCCTGCTCGACCAGATGATCGGGATCAGCGCGGCCAGCGTCATCGTCAGCTACAGCCTGTACACCGTGAGCGCCGAGACGGTGGCGATGCACGGGACGAGCCACCTTATCTACACGGTTCCCTTCGTCGTCTACGGCATCTTCCGCTACCTCTTCCTCGCGCATCGCCGCGGTGGCGGCGGCGATCCATCGGCGGCGCTGTTGCGCGACCGCCACCTGCTGCTGGCGTGTTCCGGCTGGCTCGCTGCGGTCATCCTGCTGCTGGTTCAGCGCTGAAGCAGCTGGCGGCACTTGCCGTGCCGGAAGGATGAGCGTAGCCTCGCTGCGTTGACCTCGAATGCTGCTGGCCTATATTGAGAGGATACAGCCGTATCTCTCCGCGAGGCCCTGCCATGAGTCGCTCAGTCCGTCCGGCCGCGGTCGCCGGCACTTTCTACACGGCCGACCCGGTGATGCTCGACCAGGAGCTACGCGATCTGCTCGCCGCCGCCGCTCAGCCGCCGCCCGGCTTGCAGCCCAAGGCCCTGATCGTCCCGCATGCCGGTTACCTCTATTCGGGTGGCGTGGCCGCCAGCGCCTACGCGTCACTGCGGCCGGTCGCTGCGCGCGTCGAGCGCGTCGTCCTGCTCGGGCCGACGCACCGGATCCCGGTACGGGGCCTGGCGGTGCCGACGGCGACAGCCTTCGCGACCCCGCTCGGAACGGTTCCCGTCGATGACGAGGCGCTGACCGCGATTGCCGACCTCGCGCAAGTGGTGACGAACAACTCTGCACACGCCTGGGAACATTCGCTGGAGGTGCAGTTGCCCTTCCTGCAGCAGGTCCTCGGCAGTTTCCGGCTGGTGCCGCTGGCGGTCGGCGATGCCAGCGCCGAGGAAGTGGCCGAGGTGATCGAGCGGCTATGGGGGGGCGACGAGACGCTGATCGTCGTCAGTTCCGACCTCTCGCACTTTCATCCCCACGCCGAGGCACGGCGCATCGACGGGGCCACGCTGCGGCGGATCGTCAGCCTCGACGGCGGCATCAGGCACGAACAGGCCTGTGGCGCGACTCCGCTGAATGGCTTCCTGATCGCTGCCCGGCGGCACGGGCTTTCAGCGCATCTGCTCGACGCCTGCAACTCGGGCGATACCGCCGGCGACCAGTTGCGCGTCGTCGGCTACGCCGCCATCGCCTTTTCCGGAGCGCACGATGGCCAATGAGGCTTTGGGAACGATGCTCCTGCAGCTGGCGCGCGCGGCGATCAGTGCGCGGCTCTTGCGCGGTGCGGAGGAGCAGCAGCCGGCAATCGCCGATCTGGTGCGCTCGACCTGCGCCGACGACGAGATCGCTGCGGCGCTGGCGCAGCGCCTGCGCGAGCCCGGTGCGAGCTTCGTCACGCTGACCCAGGCCGGCGAGCTGCGCGGCTGCATCGGCAGCCTGCAGGCCTGGCGGCCGCTCGCCGACGACGTCCGTGAAAATGCGGTCGCCGCGGCGTTTCACGACCCGCGCTTTGCGCCGCTGACGGCTGCCGAACTGCCGCAGACCCGGGTCGAGGTGTCGCTGCTCGGTCCGAGCGAGCCGATCCGGTTTCGCGACGAGGCCGACGCGCTGGCGCAACTGCGTCCGGGGATCGACGGCGTCATCCTCGACTGCGCCGGCCGGCGGGCGACCTTCCTGCCACAGGTCTGGGAGCAACTCCCCGCAGCAGCCGACTTCCTCGCCCATCTCAAGCGCAAGGCCGGACTACCCGCCGGCTGGTGGAGCGATGAGCTGCGGCTGGCGCGCTACGCCGTCGACAAGTGGCGCGAGCACTAGGAGATCGGACATGGAAGCGAAACACGTTCCGCAGGTTCCGGAGTCGGCGCATCCCGGTCGCTGGTGGCACACGCTCGAAGACGGTCGCGTCCAGTGCGATCTCTGTCCGCGCGACTGCAAGCTGCACGAAGGCCAGCGCGGCGCCTGCTTCGTCCGCCGCAACGTCGGCGGCGCGATCCAGCTGACCACCTGGGGGCGCTCTTCGGGATTCTGCATCGACCCGATCGAGAAGAAGCCGCTCAACCACTTCTACCCCGGTTCTTCGGTGCTATCCTTCGGCACCGCCGGCTGCAACCTCGCCTGCAAGTTCTGCCAGAACTGGGACATCTCCAAGTCGCGCGACATGGACCGGCTGATGGACGCCGCCAGCCCCGAGGAGATCGCCGCAGCCGCAAAGCGCTACCATGCGCGCTCGGTCGCCTACACCTACAACGATCCGGTGATCTTCGCCGAGTATGCGATCGACACCGCGCTCGCCTGCCGCGCGCGCGGGATCCGGAACGTCGCCGTCACCAACGGCTACATCCGTGCCGAGGCGCGTCGCGAGTTCTACGCCGTGATGGATGCCGCCAACATCGACCTCAAGGCTTTCACCGACGACTTCTACGTCAAGCTGTGCGGCGGCCATCTGCAGGACGTGCTCGACACCTTGCTCTGGGTCCGCCACGAGAGCGCGTGCTGGCTGGAACTGACGACGCTGCTGATTCCCGGTTACAACGACTCCGACGCCGAACTCAAGCAACTCTGCGCCTGGGTCGCCAAGGAACTCGGACCCGACGTGCCGCTGCATTTCTCGGCCTTCCATCCGGACTGGAAAATGACCGACGTGCCGCCGACGCCGCACGCGACGCTCGTCCGCGCGCGCCGCCTCGGCATCGACGCCGGCCTGCGTTACGTCTATACGGGCAACGTCCATGACCGCGAAGGCGACACCACCTTCTGTCCCGGTTGCCGGGCCAGGTTGATCGAACGCGACTGGTACGACATCCTGCACTACGCGCTCACCGACGATGGGCACTGCCCCCATTGCGGGACCGCCGTCGCCGGCCGCTTCGAGCACTACAAGGGTGCCTTCGGCTCGCGGCAGATTCCGGTCCGCCTGGCTGTGACGGTGCGCTGAATCTGCCGGCGCCTCAGGCCTCAGGCATTTCGTGGCGGCAGGACCACGCGCGCGCGCAGTCCTCCGGCCGCGCTCTCGCCGAGCGTGAGTTCGCCGCCGTGCAACTCGGCGACGCGCGCGGCGATCGACAGGCCGAGGCCGCTGCCGCCACCGCCGCGCTCGCCGAGGCGCTCGAAGCGGCGCAGCGCGTCCTGCCGCAGTCCCTCGGCGATGCCTGGTCCGTCGTCGTCGATGATCAGTTCGACGCCAGCGGCCGTCCGCTGCAGTTCGACGCTCACCTTGGTCTGCGCATGGCGGATCGCGTTGTCCACGAGGTTGCGCACCAGCGCAGCGAGCAGTTCGGCGACGCCGACGAGTTGCGGCGCTGCCGGCGAGCCGGCGAAGGCCAGTTCGACGCCGCGTGCGTGCGCCGCCGCGTCGAGCTGGGCGCAGACCTCGATCGTCAGCGTCCCGAGGTCGAGCGCTCGCTGCGGCAGTGGTGTCGCCGCGGGGTCGAGCCGCGCCAGCATCAGCAACTGCTCGGTCAGCTGCGTCATCCGGTCGACGCCGGCGATGACGCGTTCTAGCGCGTGCCGGCGCTGGCCGTCGTCGGCAGCGCGCAGGGCCACCTGCGCCTGTGTTTTCAACGCCGCCAGCGGCGTGCGCAACTCGTGCGCGGCGTTGGCGGTGAACTGGCGTTCGCCGTCGAGCGCGCGGTCGATGCGCACGAAAAGCGCGTTGAGCGCGTCGATCAGCGGCAGCACCTCGGCCGGGGCCGACCCGGGCTCGAGCGGGGCGAGCGACTCCGGTCGGCGCGCGGCGACGGCGGTGGTCGCCGCCGACAGCGGGCTGAGCGCATTGCCGACGGCAAGCCAGATCGCCACCGCCAGCAGCGGCAGTCCGGCGATGAGCGGGATCAGCACGCGACCGGCGGCATCGCGGGCGAGCGCGTAGCGCAGGTCGTGGCGCTGGCCGACCTGCGCCTGGTAGCGCCCGGCAGGGTCGCGCAGGCTGAAGAAGCGCCACAGTTCGCCGCCCCACAGGCGTTCGCTGAAGCCCTCGCCGTCGACCAGCGGCGTCGTAGGCGCTGCCGCCGAGCGCACCAGCAGCGTCTCGCTTCCTGCCTGGCCGTCCTCGCGTCGCCACAGCTGGAAGACGAAGCCGGGCGTGCCTTGCCGGTTGGCGGCAGCGAGTGCCGACGGCAGGGCGTCCGGCAGGTCGGGACGCGCCGCGCTGGCGTCGAGCAGGCTGCTCGCCATCTGCGTCATCTGTTCGTCGAAGAGCTCGTCGGCCATGTCGTGCGCGCGCAGGAAGACGGCCATGGCAAGCAGCAGCCAGAGTGCAGCGATGGCCGACAGGAGCAGCCAGAGCAGGCGGCGGCGCAGCGAGTAGCCGGGTCGGCCCGGCGTGCCGATGTCGATCCCGATTCCTCGCGAGCCGCCCGGAGGGTCCGATCCAGCCGTTGCGCTCATGGCAGCGGGTCGATCGTGTAGCCGACGCCGCGTACCGTGCGGATCAGCGTCACGCCGAGCTTGCGCCGCAGGTGGTGTACATGCACCTCGACGGCGTTGCTCTCCGGCTCCTCGTTCCAGCCGTAGATCAGTCCTTCGAGGCGCGCGCGCGGCAGGACGCGACCGCGGTTTTCGAGCAAGGCTTCGAGCAGCGCCAGTTCGCGCGTCGACAGCTCGATGACCTCTCCCGCCAGCGTCACCCGCCGCGCTGCCGGGTCGAGGCTCAGCTCGCCGTGTTCGAGGTGTGCCGCCGGACGTCCGTGGCTGCGCCGGATCAGTGCGCGCAGGCGGGCTGCCAGTTCGTCGAGGTCGAAGGGCTTGACCAGGTAGTCGTCGGCACCGCCGTCGAGTCCGGCGAGCTTGTCGGCGACGGTGTCGCGGGCGGTGACGATCAGGGTCGGCAGCGTCGCGCCGCGCGCGCGCAGTCCGTGGAGCAGGGCCATTCCTTCGGGCTTACCGGGCAGGCCGAGATCGAGCACCATTGCCGAGAACTCCTCGGCAGCGAGCGCCAGCTCGGCTGCGCGACCGTCCTGCACCCAGTCCACGCTGAAGCCGGCCTGGCGCAGCCCGGCCTGCAGGCCGTCGCCGAGCAGGGGGTCGTCTTCGACAATGAGGATGCGCATGGCGCGATTATGCGGCCATCGGCGCCTGGCCGGTCAATCCTCGCTGTCTTCGTCGGCGTATGACCACAGGCGGTGCGTGTCGAGGAGCAGCCGGTCGCGTGCTTCGAGCGCGTCGAGGCGGCTGGCGTTGGCGGCAAGACGTGCTTCGTTGGCCTGGCGCTGCGCGAGCAGGACCTCGCCGAGTCCGGCCTCACCGAGGCTGCGCGCGCGCGCGATCAGTGCCGCTGCCTGTTCCAGTTGCCGCGCGGCGTCTTCGCTGCTCTGCCAGCCGGCGAAGGCGCGCTCGGCAGTGGCCAGGGCGGCGGCGATTTCGGCATTGACCTTGGCCAGCGTCGTCGCCTCGCGTTCGGCTGCGAAGGCGGACAGCGCACTGTCGCGGCGCGCGTTGGCCGAACGTGCGGCGCCGGGGAGCGGAATGCCGAGCGTCAGTCCGCTCAGGCGCTCCTCGCCACCACGGTCGGAGCCGACATGCACGCCGACGGTCGGGTCGGGAAGGCGCTCGGCGTCGCTGCGCCTGGCCAGGAGCCTGGCCTGCTGCGTCACGGCACGGGCGAGGCGCAGCTCGTGGTTGTGTTCGAGCAGCTGCGCGCGCCACTCGGCGGGGTCGCCAGCCAGCGGCTGCGGCTGTCCGGCCGCGGGCGAGGCAGGCAGCACGAGCGCCGGGAAACGGTTCTTCAGGTCGGCAGCGGCGACCGCGCTGCGCCGCTGTGCCTGTTCGAGCGCCGCGCGTGCCTGCGCCGCTGCCGCTTCGGCCTGCATCAGTTCGAGCCGCGAGCCGTCGCCGAGCGCCAGCCGGCGTGCCGTCGCCGCGCGCTGACGTTCGAGAAGCTCGGCCTGGCTTTGCCACTGGCGGGCGCTTTCCACCTCGCGCAGCCAGACGAACCAGGTGCCAAGGAGGTTGCGTGCCGTCTCGTGCAGCGCGTCGGCGTAGCCGACCTGCGCCTGGCGCACCCCCTGGGCACCGATCTCGGCGTCGAGCGCGGCCTTACCCGGCAGGCGCAGCGCCCGCTCCAGCGACGCGCTCCACTCGCGGTAGCGTTCGGCCGAGCTGGCCGGCGCCAGCGCATCGACGCGGCGCTGCTGGCCGGACAGGCGGACCGCCCATTCGTGGGGGCCTGCTTCCAGGGCCGAGCGGCGCGCGCTTTCGGCGTCGATCAGCGCCAGCGCCGCCTGCACCTGCGGCGACTGGCGGATGGCGGCGATCGCCTGCGCGGCGTCAGGGAGTTCGGCCGGGTAGCTGGCCGCGGGCTGAGGAGCGGCGCTGGTGGTCAGCGGGCTGGCGGAGGCCGCAGCCCAGGGTTCGGCGGCGAGTACTACACCGCCGGCAGCGAGGCCGATCGCCAGCGTGGCGGCGCGCAGTCGGGCGCTCGGTCGTTTCATTCGATTCTCCCGTAGGCGAGCAGCGGCATCAGCCAGTAGCTGAGTTCGGCGCTCGGCAGGTTCTCGCGCAGCGCGTGCAGGATCCGGCCGACGTCCTCGTTGGCGAGCAGGACCTGGAACTCGACGCGCTCGGCGCGACCGCGCACCTGCTCGGCGACGCTCGCGTAGCCCATGCGTGCGCCGTGCGCTTCGATGCGCTGGGTGAGAAAGCGACGGACGATGTCCTCGTGTTCGAGCAGCACGTCGATGATCATTTCCTCGATTTCGACGGAGGCGATCAGGGTCAGGCAGACGTCGGGTTGTTTCATCGTTTCACTCATCGAGTCGCGGGGGCCTCGCCGAAGCGGCGGTAGAGGAGCGGCAGCAGCAGCAGGGTCAGCGCGGTCGAGCTGACCAGGCCGCCGATGACGACGATCGCCAGCGGTCGCTGGATCTCGGATCCGGGACCGCTGGCGAAGAGCAGCGGCACCAGGCCGAAGGCGGCGATCGACGCGGTCATCAGCACCGGCCGCAGCCGGCGTCTGGCGCCGACGACGACCACTTCGGCGAGCGCCATCCCCTGCGCGCGCAGCTGGTTGAAGTAGGTGAGCATGACCACGCCGTTCAGGACCGCGATGCCGAGCAGCGCGATGAAACCGACCGACGCCGGCACCGACAGGTATTCGCCCGAGGCGAGCAGCGCGAAGACGCCGCCGACCAGCGCGAACGGGATGTTGGCGAGCACCAGCGAGGCCTGGCGCAGCGAGCCGAAGGTCGAGAAGAGCAGGAGGAAGATCAGCGCCAGCGCCACCGGGACGACGATCGCCAGCCTGGCCGCGGCGCGTTGCTGGTTCTCGAACTGGCCGCCCCAGACGATGCGGTAGCCGGCCGGCAGCGGCAGTCTTTCGGCGACCGTGCGCTGCGCTTCCTCGACGAAGCCGACCAGATCGCGGTCGCGCACGTTCGACTGGATGACGACGTAACGCTGTGCGTTCTCGCGGTCGATCTTCACCGGCCCGTCGACGCGCTCGATCCTGGCCACCTGCGCCAGTGGCACCGTGCCGCCGGCCGGCGTCGCGACGCGCAGCGCGCTGAAGGCCTCGATGCCGCCGTTGGCACCGTCGCCGCGGACGATCAGCGGCGTGCGCCGTCTCGGTTCGACGATCAGCCCGACCGGCTGCCCCTCGACCAGGCTCTTCAGCGCGGACTGCAGGGCGTCGACGTCGAGTCCGAGACGGCCCGCGGCAAGGCGGTCGACGGCGACGCGCAGGTACTGCACGCCATCGTTCCTGAGCGTGAAGGCGTCCTCGCTGCCCGGAGTCGCCTTGAGGATGGCCTCGATCTCGCCGGCGAGGTGCGAGAGCTCGGCCAGATCGGGACCGAACACCTTGACCGCGACGTCGCCGCGCACGCCGGTGAGCATCTCCGAGATGCGCATGTCGATCGGCTGCGTGAAGCTCACCGTGATGCCGGGGAAATCCTGCATCACCTCGCGCAACTGGTCGCCGAGCCATTCCTTGTCGGGATTGCGCCACTCCGCGATCGGCTTCAGGACGAGGAAGGTGTCGGTCTGGTTGAGCCCCATCGGGTCGAGACCGAGCTCGTCGGCCCCGGAGCGGGCGACGATGCGTTTGACCTCGGGGACGCGCTCGAGGATCGCGCGCTGGATGCGGCTGTCGATCTCGATGGTCTGGTCGAGGTTGACCGAAGGCAGCTTCTCCAGCTGCATGACGATGTCGCCCTCGTCCATGGTCGGCAGGAAGGTCTTGCCGAGCAGGGTGTAGGCGCCGCCGGCGGCGAGCGCGAGCACGAGCGCGCCGGCGACCATCGGCCGCGTGTGCGCGAGCGACCAGTCGAGTGCCGGCGTGTAGAGCGCGTTCAGCTTGCGGATCAGCCAGGGCTCGTGGTGTTCGCCGCGTTGCATCACGAATGAGGCGAGCACCGGGATCAGCGTCAGCGCGAGCAGGAGCGAGGAGGAGAGCGCGAAGACGATGGTCAGTGCCACCGGGATGAACAGCTTGCCTTCGAGCCCTTCGAGCGTCAGCAGCGGGACGAAGACGATGATGATGATCAGGATGCCCGAAGCGACCGGCGTTGCCACCTCGCGCGCCGCGCGGTAGATCACGTGCAGGAGCGGCAGCTTGCGTGTCGCGCCGCCCTGCGCCAGGCTCGATTCGATGTTCTCGACGATCACCACCGCCGCGTCGACCAGCATGCCGATGGCGATGGCCAGGCCGCCGAGACTCATCAGGTTGGCCGACAGCCCGAACAGGTCCATCAGGAGGAAGGTGCCGAGCGCCGACAGCGGCAGGATCGCGGCGACGACCAGCGCAGCGCGCAGGTTGCCGAGGAAGGCGAGCAGCAGGACGACGACGAGGACGATCGCCTCGACCAGCGCCTTCGACACCGTGCCGACCGCGCGCTCGACCAGGTTGCCACGGTCGTAGAGCGGTTCCAGGCTGACGCCAGGCGGCAGCGTCTTCTCGATCTCGGCCAGCTTGGTACGCACCGCATCGACGACGGTACGCGCGTTGGCACCGCGCAGGCCGAGCACCAGCCCCTCGACCGCTTCGCCCTGGCCGTCGCGGGTGACCGCGCCGTAGCGGGTGATCGCCTCGATGCCGACCGTGGCGACGTCGCCGACGCGGACGACGCCGCGCTCGCCGGCACTCGACGCCGCGCTCTTGACGACGATCGCGCGCACGTCGTCGAGCGTCCTGATCGCGCCTTCGACGCGCACCAGGAGCGTTTCCTCGCCCTCGCCGATGCGCCCCGAACCGTCGTTGCGGTTGTTGGTCTCCAGGGCGCGCTTCAGGTCGTCGAGCGACAGGCCGCGCGCGTTCAGCGCCGCCGGGTCGGGTTTCACCGCGAAGGCGCGCGCGTGGCCGCCCAGGCTGTTCACGTCGGCGACGCCGCGCAGCGTGCGCAGTTGCGGGCGGATCGTCCAGTCGAGCAGGGTGCGTTTCTCTTCGAGCGAGATCGGCCCCTCGACGGTGAACATGTACATCTCGCCGAGCGGCGTCGTGATCGGCGCCAGCCCCCCCGAAGCCTGCGCCGGCAGGTCCTTCCAGACGTTGCCGAGGCGTTCGGCGACCTGCTGGCGTGCCCAGTAGATGTCGGTGCCGTCCTCGAAGTCGATGGTGACGTCGGTCAGCGCGTACTTGGCGACCGCACGCAGGATGCGCTGTTTCGGGATGCCGAGCATTTCCTGCTCGATCGGCGCGGTGATGCGCGTCTCGACCTCCTCCGGCGTCATCCCCGGCGCCTTGATGATGATCTTCACCTGCGTCGTCGACACGTCGGGGAAGGCGTCGATCGGCAGCTTGTTCCAGGCGAGGACGCCGGCGCCGACGAGCAGCGCGGCGAGCACCAGCGCCAAGAGGCGCTGCGACAGCGAGAACTGGACCAGACGGGCGAGCATCGCTTACTTCCCTGCGCTGCCGGCGACCGGCGCGCGCGCGCTGGCTTCGGCGGCTGCCTTGTCGCGCTGCGCGGTCCACGCGCTCTTCAGCGACGACAGCCCCTTCACCGCGATCCGCGTCTTTGCGTCGAGCGCGGGCGAGCGCACGAGGACGTAATCGCCGGCCTGCCCGATCACCTGCACCGGCTGCGGGCGGAAGCCTTCGCCTTCGGCGACGAAGACATGGACGCCGGCGTCGAAGCGCGCCAGCGCCCCCTGCGGGACGCGGAATCCGGTTCCTTCCTTCGCGTTGACCCCGCCGCCGACCGGGATGTCGATCGAGGCCTCGACCATCTGCCCCGGCGAAAGCCGCTCGCTGCCGCGGTCGAGGCGCGCGCGAACGGTGACGGTCTGGCTGCCGCTGCCGATCTGGCGACCGACGTTGATCACGCTGCCGCTGGCCGCAGCAACGCCGCTCACCGGGACGCTGACGGCGAGCCCTTCGCGCAGTTCGGCGGCGAGCGCTGCCGGCACCTGGATCTCGACCCACAAGGGCGAGAGCCTGCCGATGCGGAACAGCGCGGCTGCCGCTTCGACCCGCTCGCCCGGCTGCACCGACTGTTCGAGCACGACGCCGGCGATCGGCGCCGTGATCAGCACCTCGCTCGGCAGCCGCCGCTGCTGCTGCAGGCTCAGGAGCGCGGCATCGGAAACGCCGGCCAGGCGCAGTTCCTCGCGCCGCGCGGCGAGCGCGACCTGGGCCTGTTCGTGGCTCGTCCGCGTCGCCTGCACGCGCGCCTCGGCGATGATTCCTTCCGCGAACAGCTGCTCGTCGCGTCGGGCCGCCTGCGCCGCCAGTTGCGCCGCCTGCGCCGCCTGCAGGAAGTCGCGTTCGGCGCCGAGCAGCGATGGGCTGGCGATGCGGGCCAGCGCCTGTCCCTTCTTCACCGACTGCCCGGCGGCGACCTCGATGCCGGTGAGCATTCCGGGCAGGGGGGCGGCGACGATGCGCAGTTGCTCGTTCGGCACGCGCACCTCGGCGGGCAGCCCGGCGGCGATTCCGGCACCGGCGCGTGCGAGCGTCTCGCTCTCGATGCCGAGCGCCTTCGCCTGCTGCGCGCTCAGCGGCAGCGGCGCTGCCTGGTCGGCGGCGCCGGCAGGCGCGGCCAGCAGGTACAGGGGGCAGAGCAGGGTGGCAAGCGAGCTTCGCAGGAAATTGTTCATGGCGGCCTTTCGGATGATGCGGCGGAGTGTAGCGGCCGAAGCTTAAGTCGGACTTAAGAAATGGGGAAGGTGCCCGCGGGCGCCGTCCACCATTCCGGCGGCGAAAGGAACTGCGGCAAGCGAAGGCGTGTCCATGAGCGAAGCTTGCCCGCGCTCCCGTCTTGGTTGTAATCTGCTTGCGTTAGTTGGCGGTCGTTTGCCCACCCCTACCGGAGAAGAAAATCCATGGAAAGACGTTCCTTCTTGAAGCACGCCGGCGTCGGCCTTGCCGCTGCCGGTGCAGCCGTTCCCGCGTTCGCAGCCGACCTGCCGACGATCAAGTGGCGCATGGCCTCCAGTTTCCCGAAGAACCTCGACACCCTGTTCGGCACCGGCGAGTTCCTGATCAAGCGGCTCGCCGAGATCACCGGTGGCAAGTTCCAGATCCAGCATTTCGCTGCCGGCGAGATCGTCCCGGGCGCCGGCGTGCTCGACGCGGTCAAGGACGGCACGGTCGAGCTCGGCCATACCTGTGGCTACTACTACTACGGCAAGGACCCCACGTTCTGCATCGACACGACCATCCCGTTCGGCATGAACAACCGCCAGCTCGATTCGTGGTACCGCGAGGGCAACGGCGCCAAGCTGATGGGCGAGTTCTTCGCCAAGTGGAACATCGTCGCCTTTCCCTGCGGCAACACCGGCGCGCAGATGGGCGGCTGGTTCCGCAAGGAGATCAAGACCGCGGCCGACCTCAACGGGCTGAAGATGCGCATCGCCGGCATGGCCGGTGCGGTCCTGGCCAAGGTCGGCGTCGTCCCGCAGCAGATCTCGGGGGCCGACATCTACCCCTCGTTGGAGAAGGGGACGATCGATGCCGCCGAGTGGGTCGGTCCTTACGACGACTACAAGCTCGGCTTCAACAAGGTCGCCAAGTACTACTACTACCCGGGCTGGTGGGAAGGTGGTCCGCAGATCTCGGCCTATGTGAATGCGCAGAAATGGGCCGAGTTGCCCAAGGAATACCAGGCGGCGTTCCGCGCCGCGGCGGCCGACGCGCACACCGAGATGCTGGCGCGCTACGACGCGAAGAACCCGGCCGCGCTGAAGCAGCTCGTCGCCGCCGGCGTGCAGTTGAAGCCCTTCCCGAAGGACGTGATGGAGGTGTGCTACAAGGCGGCGACGCAGATGTACGCCGACATCTCGGCCGCCAACCCGCAGTTCAAGAAGGTCTATGCCGATTACAAGAAGTTCATGGACGACCAGAACGCCTGGGCGCGAATCGCCGACGGGTCGTACGCGAACATCATGTTTAGCCGCAAGTAGGCCGCAGCTGGCGGCAGCCTGATCAGGGCTTAAGGATCACGGACGGGGGCGCAGCCCCCGTCGTGTTTTCGAGGCGGGCTCAGTTCGCCGGAGGGGCTTCGGGCTCGCCGGTCTCGCCCGGAGGCGGTGGCGCCTCGAATTCGTAGGTCGGTGCCTCGATCTTGATCGTGTCGAGGTCGACCTCCTGCGCCTTGTCGAGGTTGCCCGTCACCAGTTGCGGGAAGGCGATGACGATGGCGACCATCAGGATCTGGATGCCGACGAAGGGGAGTGCTCCCCAGTAGATGTGGGTGCTCTTCACCGCCGGGGGTGCCACCGAGCGCAGGAAGAAGAGCGCGAAGCCGAACGGCGGGTGCAGGAAGGAGGTCTGCATGTTGATCGCCAGCAGCACGCCGAACCAGATCAGGTCGATGCCCAACTTGTCGGCGACCGGCGCCAGCAGCGGGACGACGATGAAGGCGAGCTCGAAGTAATCGAGGAAGAACGCCAGCACGAAGATCATCAGGTTGACGAGGATCAGGAAGCCGATCTGTCCGCCGGGCAGGTCGCCGAGCAGGTGCTCGACCCAGACGTGGCCATCGACCCCGTAGAAGGTGAGCGAGAATACGCGCGCACCGATCAGGATGAAGACGACGAAGGTGGTCAGCTTGGCCGTGCTCTCCATCGCCTGCCTGAGCAGCTTCCAGTCGAGCCGCCTTCGCAGGACGGCGAGGAGCAGCGCGCCGGCAGCGCCCATGGCGCCGCCCTCGGTCGGCGTCGCGATGCCGAGGAAGATGGTGCCGAGCACGAGGAAGATCAGCAGCAGCGGCGGCACCAGCGTCGTCAGCGTGCGCAGCACGAGCTTCCTGCCGTGCAGGGGGCGCGCCTCGGGCGGCAGCGCCGGCACCCAGGCCGGCTTGAAGATCGAGACGCCGAGCACGAAGAGCACGTACAGACCGGTCAGCAGCAGCGAGGGAATCAGTGCGCCGGCGTACATGTCGCCGACCGACTTGCCGAGCTGGTCGGCCATGACGATCAGCACCAGCGAGGGCGGGATGATCTGCGCGAGCGTCCCCGAGGCGGCGATGACGCCGGAGGCCAGCCGCTTGTCGTAGCCGTAGCGCAGCATGATCGGCAGCGAGATGAGCCCCATCGAGATCACCGAGGCTGCGACGACGCCGGTGGTCGCCGCGAGCAGCGCGCCGACGAAGATCACCGCGTAGGCGAGGCCGCCGCGGATCGGCCCGAACAGCTGCCCGATCGTGTCGAGCAGGTCCTCGGCCATCCCCGAGCGCTCGAGGATCAGCCCCATGAAGGTGAAGAAGGGGACCGCCAGCAGCGTCTCGTTGGCCATGACGCCGAAGATGCGGTCCGGCAGCGCCTGGAACAGTTGCGGGCCGAGCAGGCCGAGCTCGATGCCGATGAGGCCGAAGACGATGCCGTTGGCCGCCAGCGCGAAGGCGACCGGGAAGCCGACCAGCAGGAAGGCGATCATCGAGATGAACATGATCGGCGCCATGTTCGCGATCATGAACTCGCTCATCGCACGCCTCCCTCCTGCGCCTCGTCCTTGCGTGCCTTGATCGCGGCGACGAGTTCCTCCTCGGCGCTCGGCTTGTCGAGGTCGATCGGGTCGGGGCACAGCCCCTTGAGGAAGCCTGCGCGCTTGATCAATTCGGAGATGGCCTGCAGGATGAGCAGGAAGAAGCCGGCCGGCACCAGGAGCCGTGCCGGCCAGACGATCAGGCCGCCGGCGCTGTTCGACATTTCGCCCGTCATGTACGCCTGCATGAACACCGGCCACGACAGCACCAGGACCACGATGGCCATCGGCAGCAGGAAGAAGACGAGGCCGAAGATGTCGATCCAGGTCTGCGTGCGCCGGGAGAAGCGGCCCGCGATCAGGTCGATGCGCACGTGCGCGTTGTGCAGCAGCGCGTAGCCCGCGCAGGAAAAGAAGATCGCGCCGAACAGATACCACTGGATTTCGAGCAGCGCGTTCGAGCTGTAGTTGATCGTGTAGCGCATCAGCGCGTTGCCGGCGCTGATGAGGACGACGACCAGCACCAGCCAGATCGCCGCCTTGCCGATGCGCTCGGTCAGTGCATCGATGGCACTCGCCAGCTTGAGCAGGAACTTCACGACGATTCCTTGAGGCTGCTTCCCGGCGCTGCGCTTACTTTCGACCGAGACCGCCGAGCAGGGCGGCGACAACGCGGCGCGGGCGGGCCGGCGCTTCGCCGGTGCTGGCCGGGCTGCGCTGTTCGCTCTCGCTTGCCGGTGGCGGTTCGTAGGGCTTGCTGAAGTCGAAGCCGTCGGCGGCGACGGTCGACGGCTGGCGCTGCGGGGCGCGCCCGCGCTCGCGCTGGAAACTCGGGCGCTGTCCCTCGCGGGCGGCCGCTGGCGGCGTCGCCGGCAGACGGCGCAGCCCGGTCTTCTTGCGTCCGCTCGGCGGGTATTCCCAGTCGCTCTCCGGCTCGAATCCCGGGATCGGCACCTGCTCGACCTGGATCTTGATCAGCTTCTCGATGTCGGCGAGGTACTGCACCTCGTCGGCGGCGACCAGCGAGACCGCGGTGCCCTTCTTGCCGGCGCGGCCGGTACGGCCGATGCGGTGCACGTAGTCCTCGGGCGTGTGCGGCAACTCGTAGTTGATCACGTGCGGCAGTTCGTCGATGTCGAGTCCGCGTGCGGCGACGTCGGTCGCGACGAGCACCGTCGCCGTGCCGTTCTTGAACGCCTCGAGCGCCTTCAGGCGTTCGAGCTGGCTCTTGTCGCCGTGGATCGCGTCGGCGGCAATTCCCGCCTTCTGCAGGTCGCGCGCTAGCCGCGCCGTCTCCAGCTTGGTGCGCGTGAACACCAGCACCTGCTTGAACTCGTCAGAGCGCAGCAGGCGGATCAGCAGCGCGCGCTTGGAGACCGCGGCGACCGGATGCACGCGGTGCGTGATCGTTTCCGAGACCGTGTTGCGTTTGGCAACCTCGACCAGCACCGGCGACTTCAGCATGGTGTCGGCGAGCTTCTTGATCTCCTCGGAGAAGGTCGCCGAGAAGAGCAGGCTCTGCCGTTGCTGCGGCAGCAGGTTGAGGATGCGCTTGATGTCGGGGATGAAGCCCATGTCTAGCATGCGGTCGGCTTCGTCGAGGACGAGCGCCTGCACGCTGCCGAAATTGAGCACGCGCTGTTCGACGAGGTCGAGCAGGCGGCCGGGCGTGGCCACCAGCACCTCGACGCCGAGGCGGATCTCGGCGATCTGCGGCTTGATGTCGACACCGCCGTAGGCGCACAGGCTGCGCAGCGGAACGTACTTCGAGTAGGCGGCGACCGATTCATGCACCTGGATCGCCAGTTCGCGCGTCGGTGCGAGGATCAGCACGCGCACGGGATGACGCGCCGGCGAGGGGCTCGGGGTTGCGAAGGGGAGGATGCGCTGGAGCAGGGGCAGCGTGAAGGCCGCCGTCTTGCCGGTACCGGTCTGCGCGCCGCCCATCAGGTCCTTGCCCGAGAGCACCAGCGGGATCGCCTGCGCCTGGATCGGCGTCGGTTCGGTGTAGCCCTGCTCGGCGATGGCTTTCAGGAGTTCGGGCGCCAGCCCGAGTTCGTCAAACCGCATCGGCCATGCCTTCCAATTTGTATTTTATCAGTAACATCAGCTAGCAATTATACACTCCCGGCCGTTCGCCGTCGGTGCAATCGTCAGGCGATGCCGGCGTCCGGGTGCCCGGACGCATGGACGCAGCTTACCGCGGGCATCCCTGTCGCTCGGGCGCGCCCGCTTTCCGGGTCTATAATGATCGACTTTCGTCGTTCAGGAGTCGAGATGCGAACCCCTTTCCTGCTCGCTGCGCTGCTCGTCGCCGGCCTCGTTCAGGCTGCCCCGCAGCAGTCGGCGCGTGCTGCTGCGCAGAAGCCGCCCGCGGCGCCTGCCGCTCCGCTTGAAGTCGAACTTGCGCATCAGCTCGACGAGGTGCAGGCCGAACGCCTGCAGCCGCTGATCGATCGCTTCAATTCCTCGCACAAGGATTACCAGGTGCGCCTGCTGCGTCGCGTCGAGGGTGAGGCGCCGAAGCTCCTCAACCTGGTGACACGCGAGCAACTGTCGGGCTTCGTCGCCCAGCGCGCCCAGTTCAAGCCGGTCTCCGACCTGATGCGCGCCGAGAAGATGGCGCTCGATCCGGCGCGCCTGTCGCCCGAACTGCGTGCCGGCATCGCCGACGCCAAGGGCCGGTTGGTGGCGCTGCCGGTGGCGCTGGCGACCCCCGTGCTTTACATCAACAAGGAGTCGTTCCGCGCCGCGGGCCTCGACCCGGAAACGCCGCCGCGCACCTGGTTCGAGGTGCAGCAGGCCGCCGACAAGCTGTTCGACGCCGGCAGCAAGTGCCCGTACACGACCTCGTGGCCGGCTTGGGTGCATGTCGACAACCTGAGTGTCTGGAACGACGGCGGTATCGCCGACGACAAGGGGCGTCTGGTGTTCAACGGCATGGTCCAGGTCAAGCACATCGCGATGCTCAGCTCCTGGTACAAGAGTCGTTTCTTCGTCACCTTCGGCCATCGCGACGAGGCCGAGCAGCGCTTTGCCGACGGCGAGTGCGGCATGCTTACCGGCAGCTCGGCGCTTTACGCGCGCATCCACGACAAGCCCGGCATCGAGATCGGCGTGTCGACGCTTCCCTATCACGACGACGTGCGCGGCGCGCCGCAGCACACGCTCGCCGACGGCGCCTCGCTGTGGGTCGCCGCGGGACGCAAGCCGGCCGAATACAAGGGCGCCGCTCAGCTCGTCAGCTTCCTGCTGACGCCTGAGGTGCAGGTGGCGCTGACGGCCCGGGGCGGTTTCCTGCCGATGACGCCGGCAGCGAACGCAGCGGTGAAGAGCAGCGCACTCAGGGAAGGTGTGGTCGCGGTCAAGGTCGCCCAGCGCCAGTTGCAGGGCAGGACCGCTGCGCGCTCGCTGCGCGTCTCGCAGATCGAACCGCTGCGCATCATCGTCGAGGACGAGCTCGACGCCGTCTGGGCCGACCGCAAGCCCGCCAAGAAGGCACTCGACGACGCGGTCGAACGCGGCAACGCCGTGCTGCCGCGCGCACTGAAGGAAAGCCCCGTGTTCTGATTATGCTTGCGGGGACGCCCTGCTTGGTTCGACGAATCAAGCACGGCGTCCCGGTGGCTTTATACCGTCCCCGTAACTGCCCCCCTCATGGCTTTATAACGCCCCCGTGCTAGAATCGCGCGCTTCCCATCCGTTCCGGCCTGCCGGTCTCCCTACGATGAAAAGCGCCGAAATCCGCGAGCAGTTCCTCCAGTTCTTCGCCTCCAAGGGGCACCAGATCGTCGCCTCCAGTTCGCTGGTGCCGCACGCGGACCCGACGCTCTTGTTCACCAATGCCGGCATGAACCAGTTCAAGGACGTGTTCCTCGGCTTCGACAAGCGTCCGTACAGCCGGGCGACCACGGCGCAGAAGTGCGTGCGCGCCGGCGGCAAGCACAACGACCTCGAGAATGTCGGCTACACGGCGCGGCATCACACCTTCTTCGAGATGCTCGGCAACTTCTCGTTCGGCGACTACTTCAAGCATGACGCGATCCGCTACGCCTGGGAGTTGCTGACCGAGGTGTACAAGCTGCCCGCGGACAGGCTTTGGATCACGGTCTACTCGGAGGACGACGAGGCCTACGATATCTGGACCAAGGAGGTGGGCGTCCCGGCCGAGCGCGTGATCCGCATCGGCGACAACAAGGGCGCGCGCTACGCTTCCGACAATTTCTGGATGATGGGTGACACCGGCCCCTGCGGCCCGTGCACCGAGATCTTCTACGACCACGGCGAGCACATCCCCGGCGGGCTGCCCGGATCGCCCGACGAGGACGGCGACCGCTACATCGAGATCTGGAACAACGTCTTCATGCAGTTCAACCGCGACGAGGCCGGGGTCATGCATCCGCTGCCGAAGCCGTCGGTCGACACCGGTATGGGCCTCGAGCGCATTTCGGCCGTGCTCCAGCACGTGCATAGCAACTACGAGATCGACCTCTTCCAGGCGCTGATCAAGGCCGCCGCGCGCGAGACGCAGACTGCCGACATGGACAGCCCGTCGCTGAAGGTGCTCGCCGACCACATCCGTGCCTGCTCCTTCCTGATCGCCGACGGCGTCATCCCCGGCAACGAGGGCCGCGGCTACGTGCTCCGGCGCATCATCCGCCGCGCCATCCGCCACGGCTACAAGCTCGGTGCGCGCGCGGCCTTCTTCCACCGCATGGTCCCCGACCTCGTCGCCGAGATGGGTTCCGCGTACCCGGAACTGGTCAAGGGCGAGGCTCGCGTCATCGACGTGCTGAAACAGGAAGAAGAACGCTTCTTTGAAACGCTTGAGACTGGAATGCAAATTCTCGATGCGGGGATGGATGCGCAACAAGCAGCCGAGACGCATCGCGAATGGAATTTGTTTGGTTTCAATCGTATCCGCGACGATCTCACGCATTGCCACCTAAATGAAATATCTGGCGACCTGGGGGGGCGTTTAGTTCATTCCATTTATGTTCATGCGGGATTGCCAGAACCAGTCGTAAAGAATTTGGCAGTTAAAGATGATGCAAACTCGGCCTTGTTCGTAGTGCGTAACTGGGCTGGGCTTACTTTACCGGGTGCTCTAGCTTTCAAGCTGCACGACACCTACGGCTTCCCGCTCGACCTCACCGCCGACATCTGCCGCGAGCGCGGCGTGACCGTCGATGAGGCTGCTTTCGACGCCGCGATGTCGCGGCAGAAGGAGCAGGCGCGTGCCGCCGGCAAGTTCCGCATGGCCGCCGCGCTCGACTACGAGGGACCGCAGACGACCTTCCACGGCTACGAGCGGCTCGACTGCAAGGGCAACGTGCTGGCGCTGTACAAGGACGGCGTCGCGGTCAACGAACTGCACGAAGGCGAGTTCGGCGTCGTCGTCCTCGACGAGACGCCGTTCTATGCCGAATCCGGCGGCCAGGTCGGCGACCGCGGCGAGCTGCGCTCGGTGCATGGCATCTTCGCGGTCGAGGACACGCAGAAGATCCAGGCCGCCGTGTTCGGCCACCACGGCATCGTCCGCACCGGGACGCTGGCGGTCGGCAACGGCGTCACGGCCCGCGTCGACGCGGCCGCGCGCGCGCAGACCGTGCGCAACCACTCGGCAACGCACCTGATGCACAAGGCCCTGCGCGAGGTGCTCGGCAGCCACGTGCAGCAGAAGGGATCGCAGGTCGATCCCGAGCGCACCCGCTTCGACTTCGCGCACCATGCGCCGCTCTCGGACGACGAGATCCGTCGCGTCGAGGCCCTGGTGAACACCGAAATCCTCATCAACGCCGCCGCCGAGGCGCGCGTGATGCCGATCGAGGCAGCGCAGCAGACCGGTGCCATGATGCTGTTCGGGGAGAAGTACGGCGACGAAGTGCGCGTGCTGACCATCGGTTCGTCGAAGGAACTGTGCGGCGGCACGCACGTGACGCGCACCGGCGACATCGGCCTGTTCAAGATCGTCGGCGAGAGCGGCGTCGCTGCCGGCGTGCGCCGCGTCGAGGCGATCACCGGCGAGCGCGCGCTGTCCTGGGCACAGCAGCAGAGCGCGCTGCTCGACGCCGCCGCGGCGACGCTGAAGGCGCCGCTCGGCGAGCTGTCGGCCAAGATCGCGCAGACGCTCGAACACGCGCACGCGCTGGAGAAGGAGGTGGCGCGCCTGAAGTCGAAGCTCGCCGCCAGCCAGGGCGACGCGCTCGCGGCGCAGGCGCAGGCGGTCAAGGGCGTGCAGGTGCTTGCCGCCGAGATCGACGGCGCCGATGTCGTCACCCTGCGCGAGCTCGCCGACAAGCTGCGCGATCGACTGAAGAGCGCGGCGCTGGTGCTGGCCGCGGTCTCCGACGGCAAGGTGACGCTGATCGCCGCGGTCACCCCCGACCTCGTCAAGCGTGTCCGTGCCGGCGATCTCGTCAACCACGTCGCCCAGCAGGTCGGCGGCAAGGGCGGCGGACGTCCCGATCTGGCTCAGGCCGGCGGCAACGACCCGGCGCGCCTGCCGGTGGCGCTGGCTTCGGTCGCCGCCTGGCTCGAACAGCGCCTGTAGGCCTCAGGCCAGCCGGCCGCAGCCTTCGCGCGCCCTTGCGGCGCGCCACGGGCGCCGTCCCCCGCATGGCGGGGTGCTACAATGCGCCCTTCTTTTCATGGGTTTAGCTTAGGAAGACCAAATGCTGATCAGCTCCGCATACGCACAGACCGCAGCCGCCGCCGATCCGACCGGTGGGCTGATGCAGTTCATCCCGCTCGTCCTGATGTTCGTCGTCCTCTACTTCCTGATGATCCGGCCGCAGATGAAGCGCGCCAAGGAGCACAAGGCGATGGTCGACGCGCTGGCCAAGGGCGACGAGGTCCTGACCCAGGGCGGCATCGCGGGTCGCGTCGCCAAGGTCGGCGACACCTACATCGCGCTCGAACTCGCCGAGGGTGTCGAAGTCGTCGCCCAGAAGGCGGCCGTGCAGCTCGTGCTGCCGAAGGGCACGCTGAAGAGCCTGTAAGCCGGCTCTGCCCGCGGGGGCCTCGGCGCCCCCGTCCCTTCACAATGCATCACTCCATCCACCCATCCCGCCGCAGGCCATGAACCGTTATCCGCTCTGGAAATACGCCACAGTCGTCATCGCGCTGGTGATCGGCCTTCTCTATACCTTGCCGAATTTCTTCGGCGAGTCTCCTGCCGTCCAGGTGTCCTCCGCCAAGGCGACGCTCAAGGTCGACACGCAGACGCTCGCCCGCGTCGAATCGACCTTGCAGGCCGCGGCCGTCGGCAACGACGGGCTGTTCCTCGACCCGGTCGGCGTCAAGGTGCGCTTCCACGACACCGACACGCAGCTGAAGGCGAAGGATCTCCTTGAGAAGGAGTTCAATCCCGATCCCGAGAACGCGCAGTACGTCGTCGCGCTCAACCTTCTCTCCAGCTCGCCGCAGTGGCTCACCGGCATGGGGGCGCTGCCGATGTACCTCGGCCTCGACCTGCGCGGTGGCGTGCACTTCCTGCTCCAGGTGGACATGAAGGGCGCCCAGACCAAGCGGCTCGACTCGCTCGGCGCCGACCTGCGCACGCTGATGCGCGACAAGAACATCCGCCACGCCGGCATCGCGCGCGAGGGCGAGCGTGTCGTACTGCGCTTCCGCGACGCCGAGACGCGCGAGCGCGCGCGCAAGGTGCTCGCCGATACGCAGCCCGACCTGCAGCTCGCCGACCAGGGCCAGGGTGAAGACCTGAAACTCGTCGGCAACCTGCGTCCGGAGGCGATCAAGCGCCTGCAGGACTACGCGCTCAAGCAGAACATGACGACGCTGCACAACCGGATCAACGAGCTCGGCGTCGCCGAGCCGGTGATCCAGCAGCAGGGCGCCGATCGCATCGTCGTCCAGTTGCCGGGGGTGCAGGACACCGCGAAAGCCAAGGACATCCTCGGCCGCACCGCGACCCTCGAAATCCGCATGGTCGACGACACGCCGGGTGCGCTCGAAGCGGCGCAGGCCGGCGAGGTCCCGTTCGGCAGCGAACTCTACGTCGAACGCGGCGGCAACCCGCTGCTGGTGAAGAAGCAGGTGGTGCTCACCGGCGAGCGGCTGACCGACGCGCAGCCCGGCTTCGACAACCAGACGCAGGAACCGGCAGTGCACCTCACCCTCGATTCCGCCGGCGCACGCATCTTCAAGGAAGTGACGCGCGAGAACGTCGGCAAGCGCATGGCGATCCTGCTGATCGAGAAGGGTAAGGGCGAGGTGGTCACCGCGCCGGTGATCCGCGACGAGATCGGCGGCGGTCGCGTGCAGATTTCGGGCCGCATGAGCACGACGGAAGCCAACGACACGGCGCTGCTGCTGCGCGCCGGTTCGCTGGCGGCGCCGATGGAGATCATCGAGGAACGCACCATCGGCCCGAGCCTCGGTGCCGACAACATCAAGAAGGGCTTCGACTCGACGCTGTGGGGCTTCGCCGCGATCGCTGTCTTCATGATCGCCTACTACACCCTGTTCGGCTTCGTCTCGGTCGTCGCGCTGTCGGTGAACCTGCTCTTCCTCGTCGCCCTGCTGTCGATGCTGCAGGCCACGCTGACGCTGCCCGGCATTGCCGCCATCGCGCTGACGCTGGGCATGGCGATCGACGCCAACGTGCTGATCAACGAGCGCATCCGCGAGGAACTGCGCAACGGGATGACGCCGGCGGCAGCGATCAGTGCCGGTTACGAGCGCGCCTTCGCGACCATCCTCGACTCGAACGTGACCACGCTGATCGCCGGCATCGCACTGCTGATCTTCGGCTCGGGCCCGGTGCGCGGCTTCGCCGTGGTGCATTGCCTCGGCATCCTGACCTCGATGTTCTCGGCGGTGGTCGTCTCGCGGGCGCTGGTGAACCTGATCTACGGCGGACGGCGCAAGATCAACTCGCTGGCCATCGGCCAGGTGGCCTGGCAGGCAGCAGCGCCGGGCTCCGCAGCCGCGCCGGCCGGCGCCGCTGCGCCCGGGGCGCCCGCAGCGAAGGGAATCCTCGCCGCCAAGGGGGCGCGACCCACTCAGCTTAAGGCCAATCTCGGCGCCAACAAGGCCAAATAAGGGAGCGCGAAAAAAATGGAATTCTTCCGCATCCGTAAAGACATTCCCTTCATGCGCCATGCGCTGAAGTTCAACATCGTTTCGCTCGTCACCTTCGTCGCCGCAGTCTTCTTCCTCTTCTGGAACGGGCTCAACCTCTCGGTCGAGTTCACCGGCGGCACGCTGGTCGAGGTGAATTACGCGCAGCCTGCCGACCTCGAAAAGGTGCGCGGCGCGATGGCCAAGGCAGGCTATGGCGAAGTCGCGGTTCAGAACTTCGGTTCGAGCCGCGACGTGCTGATCCGCCTGCCGCTGCAGGCCGAGCAGGCGACCGCCAAGGCCGGCGAGGCGGTGATGGCCGCGCTCGATGCGGGCGCGCCGGGAGCGACCCTGCGCCGGGTGGAATTCGTCGGTCCGCAGGTCGGCAAGGAACTCGCCGAGAACGGCGCCATGGCGCTGCTGCTGGTCGTCATCGGCATCGTCATCTACCTCGCCTTCCGCTTCGAGTGGCGCTTCGCGGTGTCGGCGATCATCGCCAACCTGCACGACGTGATCATCATCCTCGGCTGCTTTGCCTGCTTCGGCTGGGAGTTCTCGCTCTCGGTGCTGGCGGCGGTGCTGGCGGTGCTCGGCTACTCGGTGAACGAGTCGGTGGTCGTCTTCGACCGCGTGCGCGAAACCTTCAGGAAGGCGCGCGGCCTGACGACGCCGCAGGTGCTCGACCACGCGATCACGAGCACGATCTCGCGCACCATCATCACGCACGGCTCGACGCAGATGATGGTCCTGGCGATGCTGATCTTCGGCGGCGAGACGCTGCACAATTTCGCGCTGGCGCTGACGATCGGCATCTGCTTCGGCATCTATTCGTCGGTGCTGGTGGCCAGCCCGCTGGTGATGTGGCTCGGCGTTTCGCGCGAGCAGTTCGTCAAGGTCAAGCGCCAGATCGAAGGCGCCAACGCCGACGGCGCAGTCGTTTGAGGTGATCATGAGCATTCGAATCAAGGTCTGGGACCTTCCCACCCGTGTCTTCCACTGGTCGCTGTTCCTGCTCGTCGCCGCCGCGTTCATCACCGGCGAGGTCGGCGGCAACGCGATCGAATGGCACGGCAAGATCGGGCTGGCGATCATCGGCCTCATCGTCTTCCGGCTGGTATGGGGCTTCATCGGCTCGACCTATGCGCGCTTCGGCCAGTTCTTCCCGTCGGCGGCTTCGATCGCCGCCTACCGCAAGGGGACCTGGCAGGGCGTCGGCCACAACCCGGTCGGCGCGCTGGCAGTGTTCGCGCTGCTGGCGCTGGTGCTCGTCCAGGCGGCGACCGGCCTCTTTGCCAACGACGACATCGCCTTCCAGGGCCCGCTCTTCGACCTGGTCGGCAAGCAGGCCAGCGACGCGCTCGGCGAACTGCACGAAGGCCTGTTCCAGTTGTTGCTGGCGACGGTCGCCCTGCACGTCGGCGTGATCATGTTCTACAAGCACGTGAAGAAGAACAACCTGGTACGGCCGATGATCACCGGCTACAAGGAGGTTCCCGAAGGCAGCGCCGAGGCCAGGGCCGGGTCGGCCAAGGGCGGCGGCATCGTCGCCTTCATCGTCGCCGTGATCGTCGCCGCTGCGGCGGTCTATGGCGCCTCGGGTGCCTGGCTGCCGGCACCACCGCCACCGCCGCCCAGCGCGCCGGCACCGAGCTGGTAAGACTACGGGCGCGCCGCCTCGCCCATCCTGTCCGGCGACCCTTGCCCGGACGCGGTCGCCGCCCGTCTCGCTGACACCTCCGACCGCTGGCTGACTCATGTTGCCCGGAGGCTCCGTGCCACCGGGCAGGCCTGCCGGCCCTGATCCCCTCCCTCTGCTGAAACCGTTTCCGCCTGCTCCCGGGGGTACGGGAACGTTTCGCCTCGACTGCCCGTCCGGCGCAGTCCCTGCTGCCGGAACCCTGCCGTCACCGGCAGCGCGAACTGCCTGGCGCAAACTCTCCTCGATCGAGGATGCCGCCCTGTGCCTGCACGCCCTGATCCCGCCGCTAGCAGCGATATATGCTTTTTGACTATACTGGAGCCGCGCTCGTTCTCGCGAAGCTTGGGGGAAGGGTGTCGATCATCGTTGCCTGCGCCTAACCGAACAGATCAAGGAGGCTTCAAATGCAAGTCATCGAGTCACTCATCGCCGTCGCTGTCGCCGCCGGTTTTGCGGCCAGTGCGCATGCCCAGGGTCCCACACCGCCAAGTCCGGCAGCGCCAGTCGCGCACAAGTTCGTCAAGGCCCCGCTGCCAACGGCGGAGGAACGGCGTGCGGCATGGTTCGAGGAGAGGGAGGCAGGACGCGCAGCGAAGGAAAAAATGCGCGCCTACAGGCTTGCTGCGACTTCGCCAGGCCCGCAATGCCGTCAAGCCAGGGAGACAATGCATGAGGCCTGTCGTTCGCCGTGGCCGGGTACGGCAAGCGCCAAGCCGGCGGCAACGCCTGCTGTACCGTCAGCCGCACCAGCGGTCGCGCAGCCAGCTGCGCAGGCGCAGACGCTGGAGCAACGGCAGGCTGCGTGGGCTACCGAGAGAGATGCAATCCGTGCGGCGCGGGAGAAACGCAGAGCCGAAAAACTCTCGATCAGGCCGGACAATCCCGAAGCCTGCTACCAGGCCAGGGAAGCAGCGCAGAAGGCCTGTCCCGCCTAGGGCCGTCAGGGCACGGCCCGAGCCTCCAGCAAAATGGCCGCGGATTGCTCCGCGGCCATTCCTGTCTTGCGGGCGACTGAAAGCTCGCTCAGTCCTTCGCCTTGAAGTCGTCGTGGCAGGCCTTGCAGGTCTGGCCGAGCTTGCCGAACTGTGCCTTGGCCGCTGCGGCGTCGCCGGCGGCAGCGACCTTGCTCATCTCGTTGGCTTCCTTGGTGAAGGCCATCGCCAGTTCACCGACCTTCTGGCCGTTGGTGAAGAAGGCCGGCTTGACGGCAGTGTTGTGCCAGCCCTTGCCCTTGTCGGTACCCGGCCCGTAGAGCGAGCCCATGCCGGAATTGGCGATCGCGGCGATGGTGTTGGCGGCCTTGACCACCTCGTCCTTGTTGTACTGGCCTTCGACGTTGAACTTGATACGCTGCATGTTCCAGGCCATCACCTGGTAGGCCGACTGGCGCCACTGGATCTGATCTTCCGGCTTGAACTGCTGCGCGGAGGCGGTGCCGGCGACGGCGGCGAGGGTGGCTCCGGCGATCAGGGTCTTCAGGAACTTGTTCATTAGTTCTCCTTCTGGCTGAGGGTGAAACGAAGGACGGATGCTACACGACCGGCGCGAAAACATGTTTGATGCGTAGCGATTTGCCTTCGCCGATCACGGCGAACAGGCGGTCGATGTTCGGGTGGCTGCCCGGGTGCGTACGTGCGTCGTCGGCGTACTCGGCGTAGAGTTCGAGGCCGCGGCGGGCCGCTTCCGGCGTGATCGCGCCGTGGATCTGCGCCAGGTGGTTGTAGATCGACAGCGATCCGGCCTGGCCGGGCTTGTTCTCGATGCGGGCGACGCGCGTGCCTTCCGCGTCGAAGAGGTCGATCGCCGCCAGGTGCGAGATGCCCGGAAGCTTCTTGAGGTTTGCCTGGAAAGTGCTCATTGCTCGATGCTTGCCCCGGCGGGGCGCTGCTGCGCCCTGCCGGATTTTTCGGTGGATGCGTTGCGGTCGCGGTTAGATGCGCCGCGCCAGTTCGGCCGCCTTGCCCGTGTAGTCCCACGGCGTCAACTGCAGCAGTTCGGCGCGCGCGGCCTCGGGGATTTCCAGCGTGCGCACGAAGGCCTGCATGCCCTCGCGCGAGACGCGCTGGCCGCGCGTGAGTTCCTTCAGCTTCTCGTAGGGGTTGGCGATGCCGTAGCGGCGCATCACGGTCTGGATCGGCTCGGCGAGCAGTTCCCAGTTGGCGTCGAGGTCGGCGTGCATGCGCTCCGCGTCGACCTCGAGCTTGTCGAGCCCGCGCGCCAGCGAGTCGTAGCCGAGCAGCGCATAGCCGAAGGCGACACCCATGTTGCGCAGCACGGTCGAGTCGGTCAGGTCGCGCTGCCAGCGCGAGATCGGCAGCTTGTCGGCGAGGTGGCGCAGCACGGCGTTGGCCAGCCCCAGGTTGCCTTCGGAGTTCTCGAAGTCGATCGGATTGACCTTGTGCGGCATCGTCGACGAGCCGATCTCGCCGGCCTTGACGCGCTGCTTGAAGAAGCCGAGCGAGATGTAGCCCCAGACGTCGCGGTCGAGGTCGAGCAGGATCGCGTTGGCGCGCGCGCAGGCGTCGAACAGCTCGGCCATCGCGTCGTGCGGCTCGATCTGGATCGTGTATGGGTTGAATTCGAGCCCGAGCGACTCGACGAAACGCCTGGCGAACGACTCCCAGTCGAAGTCGGGGTAGGCGGCCAGATGCGCGTTGTAGTTGCCGACGGCGCCGTTGATCTTGCCGGTGAGGCTGACCGCAGCGATGCGCGCCGTCGCGCGTTCGAGGCGCCAGGCGACGTTGGCCATTTCCTTGCCGAGCGTGGTCGGCGTCGCCGGCTGGCCGTGCGTGCGCGACATCATCGGCACTTCGGCGTTGGCGTGCGCGAGCGCCTTCAGCTTGGCGAGAACGCGGGCGAGCGCCGGCAGCATCGTCTCGTCGCGCGCCGCCTTCAGCATCAGGCCGTGCGAGAGGTTGTTTATGTCTTCGGAGGTGCAGGCGAAGTGGATGAACTCGCCGACGCGCATCACTTCCTCGTTGTCGGCGAGGCGGCGCTTGATCCAGTATTCGAGCGCCTTGACGTCGTGGTTGGTGACGGCTTCGATCGCCTTCACCTCGGCCGCGTCGGCCGGGCTGAAGTCGGCGACGAGGGCGTCGAGCGTCGCCAGCGTGGCGGCGGAGAAGGCCGGGATTTCGGCGAAGTGCGGCTCGGCGGCGAGCGCCTTCAGCCATTCGATCTCGACCTGCAGGCGGCGGCGGATCAGGCCGTATTCGGAAAACTGCGGACGCAGGGCGTCGAGCTTGGCGGCGTAACGGCCGTCGAGCGGCGACAGCGCGGTCAGGGAACTCTCGGACATGGAAAACTTCCTTCACGGGTTAATCCACGATTTTACCCCAGGGGGCGGGGCCTGGCGGCGCTTGCGCATGCGCGCAAGGCCTTGCCTCAGGCGTTAACGGCGCGCCGTTTGGCGCTATATTGGCGTCACCGCGAACAGCCAGGGGGAGGCCCATGAAGCTCATCGGAACACTGACCAGTCCTTTCGCGCGCAAGGTGCGCGTCGCCCTGGCCGAGAAGAAGATCGAGGTCGAGTTCGTCCTCGAATCGCCCTGGGTGCCGGGCAACCGGGTCGCCGAGCACAACCCGCTCGGCAAGATTCCGGTGCTGGTCTTGGACGACGAGTCGGTGCTCTTCGACTCGCGCGTGATCGTCGAGCATCTCGACCAGCTGACGCCGAACAACCGCCTGCTGCCGGCAGGCCACCGCGAGCGCACCGAGGTCAAGCGCTGGGAGGCGCTCGCCGACGGTATCGCCGAAGCCGCGGCGACGATCTTCCTCGAGCGCAAGCGGCCGCCGGCGCTGCAGGACCCGTCGTGGATCGCGCGCCACGAGGAGAAGCTCACGCGCGGGCTCGAATACATGTCCGAGGAACTCGGCGAGGCGCCGTTCTGCGCGGGAACGATCTTCTCGCTCGCCGACGTGGCCGTCGGCTGTGCGCTCGGCTACCTCGCCTTCCGTTTTCCCGGGATCGACTGGCGCGGCCAGCATCCGAACCTCGGCCGGCTTTACGAGAAGCTCATGCAGCGGCCGAGCTTCGCGGAGAGCGTTCCGCGCGACTGAAGGCTGCCCCGCGCCAGCGGGGCGTCGCTCAGTGCTTCATCTGCGCCGGCGCGTGCGCGGCCGGCAAGGTCGAGGCGATGCTGCGCACCGGCGCGACCACCTTCTGCACGCTGCCGTCATCGAACTTGAGCGTCAGCGGGACGCCGTCTCCTTCCTGTAGCGGCGCCTTCAGGTCGATCAGCATGACGTGGTAGCTGCCCGGCTTGAGCCGGGTCTCGCCGTGCGCCGGAATGCCGATCTCCTTGATCTGCCGCATCTTCATCACGCCGTTCTCGTTCAGGTGCGTGTGCAGTTCGACCGTCTTCGCGACAGGGCTGTCGGCGCTGACGAGTTGGCGCGCGGCATTGCCCGAGTTGGAAAGCAGCATGAACGCGCCGGTCGCCGGCGCCGACGGCGGCACCAGCCGGACATAGGGTTCGCTGACGTTGACCACCGGCTCGGCGGACTGTGCCGGCGCTGCGCAGGCGAGCGTGAAGGCGAAGGGAAGCGAGAGGGCGAGGCTGCGGTACGAGCGCATGGATTCTCCTGACGGGCTGGTTGGGGGCTGGAGGGATTCTAGCGCGTGCCGGCGAGCAGCGGGCGCAACGCGGCGACGATCTCGGCAGAGGGGCTGCCGTGCGCCAGGCGGCCGACGAAGCGCCCCTCGCCGTCGATCACGGTGGTGAAGGCCGAATGATCGACGCTGTAACGCCCCTTTTCGTCGGCCGGCTGCACCTGGTAGAAGGCACCCCAGGCGCGCGCGACGCGGGCGGTCTCCTCCCTGTCGCCGACCAGCCCGATCATCTCGGGGGCGAAGAAGCCGAGGTAGTCGCGCAGGTGCTCGGGCGTGTCGCGCGCGGGGTCGACGCTGACGAAGAGCACCTGCACGCGGCGGCGCTCTTCGGATGAAAGCTGCGCGAGCGCTTCCCGGATCAGGGTCAGCGAGGTCGGGCAGATGTCGGGGCAGTAGGTGTAGCCGAAGTAGAGGAGGACCGCCTTGCCGCGGAACTCGTGCAGCGAGATCGGGCGCACCCGCCCTCCGTCGGCGCCCGGCAGCGTGAAGTCGCCGCCTGCGACCTCCGCCTGTGCCAGCGCGCTCGGCCGGCCCTGCCGGCTCGCCCCGGACCAGAAATGGAAGGCCGGCGCCGATGCTTCACCGGCGAAGCGGACATTGGCCTGCCAGCGCATCCTGCCGCTGCTGCACACGGGGATCTGCAGGCTGCCGCTGAAGGACCTCGCCGCCTGCCCGTCGGCGCCCCTGGCGGGAGTGGCGGGAGTGGCGGGAGTGGCGGGAGTGGCGTCGGCGACGAGTGGGGCGCGGTTGCTGCCCATGTCCATGTCTACGCCCTGGAAGTCGACGGCCGTGGGGGTGAGCGTGCTGCCGCTGATCTCGACGCGGACCGTCAGCGGCGCCAGCGTCGGGATCGGACGCGGCGTGATCGACAGCGTGAGCTGGCCGCCGTCGGCGAGCGCCTGCACGCAGGCGCGCTCGCCGAGGTCGCAGTCGCCGGCCGCCGCACCCGGGTGCAGGCGCGGCGCCAGCCAGACTCCGCCGGCGACGAGGACGACGAGCGCGCCGGCAAGCAGCGCGGTTCCCGGCGTCGATGCCTTCATCGCCGTAGCGGAGCGGTCAGGCCGCGGCGACGCGCCGGCCGATGTGCGCGAGCGCTTCCTCGACCTGGTCGATCAGGATCAGGCAGAGGTCGCCTGCCTCGAGTGCGGCCAGCGCCGTGTCGATGGCGACGAATTCGCCACGGATCTCCTGCACCTCGCGCGTGCGCCTGGCGTTGGCGAGGCCCTCGCGCAGGAGCGCCAGCACTTCGCCATCGGCGCGCCCACGCTGGCACTGGTCCTGGTAGAGGACGACCGAGTCGAAGGCGTCGCCGAGGATCTCGGTCTGCTGGCGGATGTCCTCGTCGCGGCGGTCGCCGGCGCCGCTGATCACCACCGAGCGCCGCCGGGCCGGCATCGTCTCGATCGCCGCGACCAGTGCCGCGATCGCGTCGGGGTTGTGGCCGTAGTCGGCGATCAGCGTCGCGCCGCGGTAGTTGAAGACGTTGAAGCGTCCGGGCGCAGTCGCGGCGTCGCTGACGAAAGTCGCCAGACCCTGGCGGATCAGTTCGGGGTCGATGCCGATCGCGCGCGCGGCGGCGATCGCCGCCATCGCGTTCTCGACCTGGAAGCGGATGCTGCCGCCGGCGGTGAGCGGAATGCCCGCGAGCGGGTAGCGTTCCTCGCTCATCCCCTCGGCGACGACGATCGCGTCGCCGTCGACATGGACGACGCGGCGGCCCTGCGCGCGATGCTTGGCCATCGCCGGCAAGGTGCGCTCGGCGGCGAAGAAGGTCACCGTCCCGGGGCAGGAGTCGGCCATCGCCACGACCATCGGGTCGGCGGCGTTGAGCACGGCGACGCCGGTTTCCGGTTTCATGTTCTGCACGATGACGCGCTTGACCACCGACAGGTCCTCGACGGTGCTGATGTACGAGAGGCCGAGGTGGTCGCCCTTGCCGATGTTGGTGACGACGGCGACGTCGCAGCGGTCGAAGCCGAGCCCTTCGCGCAGCACGCCGCCACGCGCGGTCTCGAACACCGCGGCATCGACGTCGGGGTGCAGCAGCACGTTGCGCGCGCTCTTCGGCCCGCTGCAGTCGCCCGTATCCATCAGCCGGCCGTTCACGATGACGCCGTCGGTGGTGGTCAGGCCGACCCGCCAGCCGCGTTGCGCCATCAGGTGCGCGATCAGGCGTACGGTGGTGGTCTTGCCGTTGGTGCCGGCGACCGCGACCAGCGGGATGCGCGCGTCGTCGCCGGGAGCGAACATGCTGTCGACGATCGCCTCGCCGACCGCGCGCCCCTTGCCGAACGAGGGCTGCAGGTGCATGCGCAGCCCCGGTGCGGCGTTCACTTCGACGATGCCGCCCCCCTGTTCTTCCATCGGCTGCAGCACGTTCTCGCAGACGATGTCGATGCCGGCGATGTCGAGGCCGACGGTACGCGCGGCGGCGACGGCGCGCGCGGCGAATTCGGGATGGACGTCGTCGGTGACGTCGGTGGCGCTGCCGCCGGTCGACAGGTTGGCGTTGTTGCGCAGGATCACGCGCACGCCGCGCGCCGGCACCGAATCGGCGTCGAGCCCCTGTTCGGCGAGCCGCGCCAGCGCGATCTCGTCGAAGCGGATCTTGGTCAGCGAGGTGGCGTGGCCGCTGCTGCGGCGCGGATCGCGGTTGACCTGCTCGACCAGTTCGCGCACCGAATGCACGCCGTCGCCGACGACCTGCGGCGGGTCACGGCGGGCGACGGCGACGAGCTTGTCGCCGACCACCAGCGCGCGGTAGTCGTGGCCGGGCAGGTAGCGCTCGACCAGGATCTCGTCGCTGAAGCGGGCGGCGACCGCATACGCGGCCTCGACCTGCTCCTGCGTCTTCAGATTGACCGATATGCCCTTGCCCTGGTTGCCGTCCTGCGGCTTGACGACGACCGCGCCGCCGATTTCCTGCGCGGCGGCCCAGGCGTCGGCGGCGTCATCGACCGGGCGACCGTGCGGCACCGGCACGCCGGCGGCGCGCAGCAGCATCTTGGTCAGGTCCTTGTCCTGCGCGATCGCTTCGGCGACGGCGCTGCTGGCGTCGGTCTCGGCCGCCTGGATGCGGCGCTGCTTGCTGCCCCAGCCGAACTGGACGAGGCTGCCTTCGGTCAGGCGGCGGTAGGGGATGCCGCGCGCGACGGCCGCATAGACGATCGAGCCGGTCGAGGGCCCGAGGCGGATGTCCTCGTCGAGCTCGCGCAGGCGTTCGAGTGCGCCGTCGAGGTCGAAGGGCGTGTCGGCGGCCGCGGCGCGGCACAGTTCGAGCGCGAGGTCGAAGGCGAGGCGGCCGACCGCTTCCTCGCTGTACTCGACGACCACCTGGTAGATACCCGGCTCGATCGTCGCCGTCGTCCGGCTGAAGGTGACCGGGCAGCCGGCCTGCGCCTGCAGGCCGAGTGCGGCGAATTCGAGCGCGTGCGCCATCGTCACCTTCTGCTGGTGGGCGGTCGGCTGGAGCAGTGCGATCTCGGGGAAACGCTCGCGCAGGCGGGTTTCGAAGCCCGGCAAGAGATCGATGTCGAGCTCGCCGTCGCTGCACGAGACGATGCCTTCGATCGCCGTGTGCCGGCTCCACAGGTTGGGGCCGCGCAGCGCGCGGATGCGGGATACTTCCATGAACGGTCTTCCTCAGGCTCGATGGGGCGCCGCCATGCGTCCGCCGGCGGCGCCGGGTCTCTCTAGATCAGGTCGAAGGTCTCGACGCCGGTGCGCAGCACGTAGGCCGGGATGTCGAGCGCCCAGCCGGCGGCGACTGCCGCCAGCACGTTGTCGGTCTCCCCGGCGTCGCCGGCGAGGAGTGCCACGTCGGCGGCGGCGAGCAGGGGCGTCGTCTGCTCGCCGTGGGCGAGGGTGATCACGCCGTCGATGAGGACGACGGCACGGCCGCCCTGCGCACGGTGTTCGACGATGCGCGGCAGCGTCGCGTCGCTGGCGAACCAGATCACCTCGCCGTCGCACAGCCGCGCCATGTCGGCGACCAGTTCGTCGGCGGCGTTGAGTACCGCCACCCCGGTGGGCAGGACGACGTCGACCTGCGTGCGCAGGATCGAGAACACCTGCTCGGGTTCCTCGATGTACGAGCGGCCGATGTGCTGCTGCGGGTCGATGTTGGTGACGACGCCGACCTGGCAGCGGTCGTAGGCGAGGCCCTGGTCGAACATCACGTCGTAGCCGTTCTCGAACACGGCGGCCTCGGCCGAGCGGTTGGTGAGCATGCGGTTGGCCGCCTCGAAGCCGGTACGGTCGCCGGCTTCGGCCAGGCGGCGGTCGAGGTAGATGCCCTCGCTCGAGGCGAGCGCGGTCCACTTGCCGGACAGGGAGAGCAGGCTGGCGACGATGCGCGCGACCTGCGTCGTGCCGCGGCTGCCGGTGACGCCGACCACCGGGATGCGGCCGTCGTCACCTGCGGGGAAGAGGTCCTCGACGATCGCCTGCCCGACCGGGCGCGGCTTGCCGACCGCCGGCTTGATGTGCATCAGCAGGCTCGGTCCGGCATTGACTTCGACGATGGCGCCGCCCTGTTCGGCGAGCGGCTTCGAGATGTCGCGGCAGACGAGGTCGATGCCGGCGATGTCGAGGCCGACGATGCGCGCGGCGAGCGATGCGGCGGCAGCGGCGTCGGGATGGACCTCGTCGGTGACGTCGAAGGCGTGGTTGCCGTTGCGCTGGATCATCACCTCCTGGCCTGCCGGCGGTACCGATTCGGGGGTGAAGCCCTGGCGCGCAATCTCCATGCGCGCCGCCGAGTCGATGCGGATCAGGTTGAGCGGATGTTCCTCGGTCGTTCCGCGCCGCGGGTCCGAGTTGATCTGGCTGGCGATCAGCTCGACGATGGTGTGCTTGCCGTCGCCCGTCACCGACGCCGTATCGCTGCGGTTGGCGGCGACCAGACGTCCGCCGACGATGAGCAGGCGGTGTTCGGCGCCCTGGATGCAGCGCTCGACGATGACGCCGCTGCCTTCGCTCAGGGCGACCTTGTACGCCGCCTCGATTTCCTCCTGCGTGGTCAGCTCGATGAAGACACCGCGACCGTGGTTGCCGTCGTAGGGTTTCACCACCACCGGCAGGCCGATGTCCTGCGCGGCCTCCCAGGCGTCCTCGGGGCTGTCCACGAGTCGGCCCTCGGGGACCGGGACACCGCAGGAGGCGATCAGCGTCTTGGTGAGGTCCTTGTCGCGCGAGATCGTCTCGGCGATGGCGCTGGTGCGGTCGGTCTCGGCGGTCCAGATGCGGCGGCTGCGCGCGCCGTAGCCGAGCTGCACCAGGTTGCCGCCCGGCAGCAGGCGGATCGACGGGATCTTGCGCGCTTCCGCGGCGCCGACGATCGCTGCCGTCGACGGGCCGAGGCAGTGGCGGTCGGCGAGGCGCTTCAGCTTATCGACGGCGGCGGCGGTATCGAAGGGGCGATCCTCGATCATCGCCATGATCAGCTCGCGGGCGCTGGCCAGCGCCGCTCGCGTGACCACCTCGTGCCAGCAGGTGACGATCACCTTGTAGATGCCGCGGTCCGACATCTCGCGCGCCTTGCCGAAGCCGCCGGGCATCCCGGCCAGCGCCTGCAGTTCGAGCGTGCAGTGTTCGAGGATGTGGCAGGGCCAGGTCCCTTCCTGGACGCGGCGCAGGAAGCCGCCACGCTCGCCGTAGGAGCAGCGGTGTTCGATCAGCGAAGGCAGTGCTGCCGACAGGCGCTCGTAGAAGCCGGGGATCAGGTTCGACGGACAGTCTTCGAGTTCGCCGATGTCGACCAGCGCTTCCAGCACCGGCGTGTAGGTCCACATGTTCGGTCCGCGCATGTGGCGGATGTCGATAATCTTGATGTCTTTCATGTATCGGTCGGTGGCGGCGGGGCCGGTGCGGTGAGTGAAAGTGGCTGGGGAGGGTTCGGGCTGCGCGCAGATTGCAAGATTAACGCCGGAGCCCGTCCTTGGCTGACACGGCACGAAAATTCTCGTTCACAGGAAGCGGTCGAGCAGCTTGCGGCTGTGCGCGTCGAGCGCGTAGCGGTCGCGGATCAGGAAGTGGATGCCGTGGGCGTCGGCGATCAGGAGCGCCGGCGGTGCCAGGCGGCGGATCTCTTCCTCGCTCTTCAGCACCAGGCGGGTCGGGCCACGGTCGGTGTCGATTTCCCAGGTGGACGGCGTTGCGAAGCTGGAGACGCTGTTCACGCGCAGGATCACCGGCATGAAGTCGCGGCTGGCGAGTTCGTCCTCGATCAGCGTGCGCAGGTCTTCACGCAGCGCCTGCGGTTCGTCGATCCACGCCAGTTCGTGGCCCTCGGCGCTGAGCAGCGACAGGCTGCCGTTCGGCGCACTGATCGGGAAGGCGCGCACCGGAACGACGCCGACATGCTCGACGCCGTCGGCGGCGGTGAACACCAGCTGGCCGAAGGAATCACGGTGCAGGTCGAAAGCGGTTGCAGTCAAGTTGGGATTCTCCATGGCGGGCCGGCTCATTCGGCGGCGTGCTTCGCTGCGGGGCGACGCCGGTCGGTGCCGGTGACCACCCAGCCGGCTTCGGCGACCTGTTCCTCGAGTTGCTTCGTCTGCGCTTCGTAGAGGCGGAAGTAGGCACCCTCGCGTGCGATCAACTCGTCGTGCGGACCTTCCTCGACGACACGGCCGCGGTCGAGGACGACCAGGCGGTCGGCGCGGCGCAGCGTCGACAGCCGGTGCGCGATGGCGATCGTGGTGCGACCGCGGATCAGGTTGTCGAGCGCGCCCTGGATCTCGAGCTCGGTCTCGGTGTCGACCGCCGAGGTCGCCTCGTCGAGGATCAGGATACGCGGGTTGATCAGCAGCGCGCGCGCGATCGAGATGCGCTGGCGCTCGCCGCCGGAGAGCGCCTGGCCGCGTTCGCCGACCAGCGAGTCGTAGCCATGCGGCAGGCGCAGGATGAACTCGTGCGCATGCGCTGCGCGTGCGGCGGCGATGATCTCCTCGCGCGTCGCCTCGGGCTTGCCGTAGGCGATGTTCTCGGCGATGGTGCCGAAGAAGAGGAAGGGCTCCTGCAGCACGAGGCCGATGTGGCGCCGGTATTCGGCGAAGGACAGCGACCTGAGGTCGACACCGTCGATCCGGATCGCGCCTTCGGAGGCGTCGTAGAAGCGGCAGATCAGGTTCACCAGCGTGCTCTTGCCCGAACCCGAGTGGCCGACGAGACCGATCATCTCGCCGGCGCGGATGTCGAGGTCGACGTCGCGCAGCACGGTGCGGTTGCCGTAGCGGAAGCCGACTTTACGCACCTCGATGTTGCCGGCGAAGGGCTGCGGCAGCGGCACCGGGTTGGCCGTCTCGGGGACGCTGGAGACATGGTCGAGGATGTCGAAGATGCGCTTGGCGCCGGCGGCGGCCTTCTGCGTCACCGAGACGATGCGGCTCATCGAGTCGAGCCGCGCGTAGAAGCGGCCGATGTAGGCGATGAAGGCCGAGAGCACGCCGACGGTGATCGCGCTCTGCGACACCTGCCAGATGCCGAAGGCCCAGACGACCAGGAGGCCGACCTCGGTCGACAGCGTCACCGTCGGCGAGAACACCGACCAGACCTTATTCACGCGGTCGTTCACCGCCAGGTTGCGCGCGTTGGCTTCCTTGAAGCGCGCCACCTCGCGCTTCTCCTGCGCGAAGGCCTTGACCACCCGGATGCCGGGAATGGTGTCGGCGAGCACGCTGGTCACTTCGGCCCAGACCCGGTCGACCTGCTCGAAGCCGTAGCGAAGCCGGTCGCGCACGTTGTGGATCAGCCAGCCGATGAACGGCAGCGGCGCCAGCGTCACCAGCGCCAGCCACGGGTTGATCGAGAACAGGATCACGGCGGTCATCGTGATCATCAGCACGTCGGTGGCGAAGTCGAGCAGGTTGAGCGAGAGGAAGACGCAGATGCGGTCGCTCTCGGCGCCGATGCGCGACATCAGGTCGCCCGTGCGCTTGCCACCGAAGTATTCGAGCGACAGGGTCTGCAGGTGCTGGTAGGTGGTCGTGCGCAGGTCGGCGCCGATGCGCTCGCTGACCAGCGCCAGGATGTAGGTCTTCGCCCAGCCGAGCGACCAGGCGACCAGCGCCGCCACGAGCAGGCCGCCGAGCAGCATGTAGACCTTGGCGGTGTCGATCGGCGCCCCGTTCTGGAACGGGATCAGCACCTCGTCCATCAGCGGCATGGTCAGGTAGGGCGGCACCAGCGTCGCCGCGGTCGAGGCCAGCATCAGCAGGAAGCCGGCGAGCAACTGGCCCTTGTACGGTTTGGCGAAGCGCCACAGGCGGAACAGCGTCCAGGTGGAGGGCGCCTCGTGGATCTCGCGGCTGCACTGCGGACAGTCGTCCTCTCCGGGCGGCAGCGGGTTCTTGCAATGCGGACAGACTGCCCGCTCCGGCGGCTCCGGTTGCAGCCCGCTCAGGCGCGCCGCCAGCCGGCGACCGAACTGCTCGATCAGGCGGCCGGCAGCGGCGTCCTCGGCCAGCGTGTAGCGCCAGAGCATGAGCAGGCCGCCTGAGTCGGACAGCGACAGGCTGCCGACGCCGGCGTGGTCGCGGCGGACGAGCTTCATCCCGGCGACGAGCGGCCACTGTCGCCACTCGCTGTCGTCGGCGCCCCGGGCGAGCAGGCGGCGGTCGGTGAGGACGATGATTCCCGAAGCGAAGCGCAGCCGCTCGTCGAGGTCGGTCTCCAGCCAGCCGAAGATCGTCTCGCCGCCTGCAAGGCCGGCCTTCAGCTCGGCGATGGCTCCGGCCCAGGCCGCCGGCGGCGAGGCCGGCAGTTCGGCGGCGGCCAGTTCGGCCAGCGTCTGCGCGCCGGGGGGCGCCATGAGCGGGTGCTTGAGCGAATCGGAGAAGCTCTCTTCCGAACTCACGGTAGGGCCGTCGACCTGATTGCCGAGCGGAACCGCGGCGTCGGGCAGCGGCGGTGGTTCGCCGATCGGCGCGTGCGGATGTCCGTGCGGCGCGTCTTCTTCGGCGGGCAGGGGATGCGGATCAGTTTTCATCAAGATGGCTTTGACGAGGCGGAACCCGGCGGGCTCCGGCCTGGGATGAAGCGCTTGCAACTTCGGGCTGCGACGGCTTGCCGGAAACCGTCACCAGGCGGACGAAATGGTGCGGCAGGAAGTGCCGATACATGGCCGTCAGTTGCACTGCTTTCGCCACGTAACGCACGGGGCGCGTTTCGGCTGACCTATGTAACAAAAGTATACTCGCCTTCGCGCCTGCCTGTTTGCGTATGCGTCGGGGGCAAGGACGCCGCTCGACGCAAACGGCAGCGTTTTTCGTGAGGCTGCGGCTACAATGGCAGCTCGCCGTACCTGACTCATTCCGTCCCCGCGTCGGCGCGAACGCCGCCTGCGGCCCAGAGAAGCTTCCTGCCTTGTCGACCCTCATCCTATTCAACAAGCCTTACGGCGTCCTCAGCCAGTTCACTGCCGAAGGTCGCTGGCAGGGGCTGGCCGGCTACATTGCGGTTCCCGGTGTTCATGCCGCAGGTCGGCTCGACGCTGACAGCGAGGGACTCCTGCTGCTCACCGACGACGGCGCGCTGCAGGCGCGCATCGCCGACCCGCGCTTCAAGCTGGCCAAGACCTACTGGGTCGAGGTCGAGGGCATCCCCGACGAGGCTGCGCTCGCCGCGCTGCGCGCCGGCGTCCGCTACGCCGACGTGACGACGCTTCCGGCCGAGGCACGGCGGATCAATGCACCGCCCTTGCCGCCGCGCGACCCGCCGATCCGTTTCAGGAAGGACAAACCGACCTCCTGGATCGAGCTGCGCATCCGCGAGGGGCGCAACCGGCAGGTGCGGCGGATGACCGCTGCGGTCGGCTTCCCGACGCTACGCCTGTTTCGCCATGCTGTCGGCGCGGCGACGACCGACGGGCTTGCTCCCGGTCAATGGCGGCAGGTGAGCCTGGCCGAACTGGGCCTGCCGCCCACCGCGCCCGGGCCTGTGCGCCCGCGCGGGCGCTCTTTCCGCACGGCGCCGCCGGTCGGGAAGAAACGATGAACATGCCGGTGCGCGCCAGGAAGCAGCGCGCCTGCGAACACCTGCTCCGGAAAACGTCGATGAACCCACTGCTGACCAAGACCTTGCGCGCCGTCGCCGCACCCCTCCTCGCCGTCGGCGCGCTCGCCAGCCTGCCGGCCACCGCCGTCGAGTTTTCTCGGCTCGAACTCTCGGCTTCCTTTCATCGCATCGAGGCCGAGGTCGCCGCCGACCAGCCCTCGCGCATGCAGGGACTGATGCAGCGGCGCGCGCTCGCCACCAACCAGGGAATGCTGTTCGTCTTCCCGCAGCGCGCCCGCCACTGCATGTGGATGCGCAACACGCTGCTGCCGCTCTCGGTCGCCTTCCTCGACGAGGAGGGGCGCATCCTCAACATCGAGGAGATGGCGCCGCAGACCGAGAACAGCCACTGCGCCGCCGGGCCGGCGCGCTTTGCGCTGGAGATGAATTCCGGCTGGTTCGCCGCGCGCGGCATCGCACCCGGCGCGCGCATCGCCGGCGTCGAGCGCTCGCCGAGTCCGCGCTGAGTCTCCAGGATGAGTGAGCGGCTCGCGCGACGCTGGCGCGCCACGCTGGTGCGCAGGCCGGACCAGCTCGCCTGCCAGCCTTTCCTCTCGCATCGCGGTTCGCTGACCCGGCGGCTGCAGCAGCACGGCGACTTCTCGCTGCGCCTCCTGCGGCAGACGCTGGCGGCACCGACGCGGGACGAATCCGCACTGCTCGGCATCCTCGCGCACCGCCGCGTGCAGGTGCGCGAGGTGGCGCTGTGCTGCGACGGTCGCGTGCTTGTCTTCGCGCACACGGTGCTGCCCTGTCGTCCGCGCGGGCCGCTGCAGCGCTGGCTCGCGCGTCTCGGCGCCCGTTCGCTCGGCTTGCTGCTCTTTTCCCATCCCGGTTTCGCGCGCGGCGAGATGACTTTCCGCTGCATCGATCATCGGCATCCGCTGTTCGCTGCCGCCGCCGCAGTGCTCGGAGGCGAGCAGCTGCGCTTCTGGGCGCGCCGCTCGACCTTCAGTTTTGCCGGCCAGCGCGTGCTGGTGACCGAGGTATTCGCGCCCTTGCAGAAATAAGGTTCGACAGCGGGGCCCGCCGGCTGGTATAGTAGCTGGCTTCGTTCGGCGTCAAACGCCGTCCGGAAAAGCATCGCGAACCTGGCCCCCAGCCCTCCTGCCTCCTGGCGTCGACTTTCCGACAGCCGTTCCGGCACAAAGCTTTGTGCCGAAATCCCCCCGAGATCTTTTCGGTCATTTCGTTGGTTGGCGTTGCGACTTCTCGCTGCTCCGGAACCTTCCGGCAGTGGCGTCCTTCACCTCGCTGATCACCCGCTGCTTCCCGAGTCCGTGTCGGCTCCTTGCAGCTTCAGCACACCATCGAAAGCAAACATGACCTTTGCCGATCTCGGCCTGCACGCGGCCGTCCTCAAGGCGCTCGCCGACGCGGGCTACACCGACCCCACTCCCGTTCAAGAGCAAGCCATCCCCGCCGCCCTCGAGGGGCGCGACCTGATGGTCTCGTCGCAAACGGGCTCGGGCAAGACTGCCGCCTTCCTGCTGCCGGCGTTGCACCGCTTCGCCTCGCTCGCCCCGGCGACGACGACCGCGCCGCAGCGCACGCCGAACCAGGAACGCCAGTCGCGGCGCAGCCGCGGCGAGCGTCCGCGCTTCACCGCCGCGCAGCCGAAGATGCTGGTGCTGGCGCCGACGCGCGAACTCGCGCTGCAGGTCACTGCCGCCGCCGAAAAGTACGGCTCGACCCAGCGCCAAGTGCGCGCGGTTGCCATCCTCGGCGGCATGCCCTACCCGAAGCAGATGCAGCTCCTGTCGCGCAACCCCGAGATCCTGGTCGCGACCCCCGGTCGCCTGATTGACCACATGGAATCGGGCAAGATCGACTTCTCGCAGCTCGAAACCCTGGTCCTCGACGAAGCCGACCGCATGCTCGACATGGGCTTCATCGACGACATCGAGCGCATCGTCGCGGCGACGCCGGCTTCGCGCCAGACCCTGCTCTTTTCGGCGACCCTCGACGGCGTCGTCGGCCAGATGGCGCGCCGCATCACGCGCGACGCGCTGCTGGTGCAGGCGACCGCAGTCGCCGCGCGCCACGACAACATCGAGCAGCGTCTGCACTTCGTCGACGACCTCGATCACAAGAACCGCCTGCTCGACCACCTCTTGCGCGACGTCTCGATTGACCAGGCGATCGTGTTTACCGCGACCAAACGCGACGCCGACAGCATCGCCGACCGCCTGACCATCGCCGGCTTTGCCGCCGCTGCGCTGCATGGTGACATGCAGCAGGGCGCGCGCAACCGCACGCTGAACGCGCTGCGCCGCGGACAGGTGCGCGTGCTGGTCGCCACCGACGTCGCCGCGCGCGGCATCGACGTTCCGACGATCACGCACGTCTTCAACTACGACCTGCCGAAGTTCGCCGAAGACTACGTGCACCGCATCGGCCGTACCGGCCGCGCCGGCCGCACCGGTCTGGCCGTCTCTCTGGCCAATCACGGCGAGCAGTTTGCCGTGCGCAAGATCGAGCGCTTCACGCAGCAGCAGATCCCGGTCGACGTCGTCGCCGGTTTCGAGCCGACGCGCAAGCCGGCGCCGCGCCCGCGCGCGCCCGGCGGCAAGCCCGGCGGCTGGAAGGGCGGCGAAGGCCGTGGCTGGGGCAAGCGCAGCGACGCCCCGCGCAGCGGCTGGGGCGGTGCGCCGCGCGACGGACACTCGCGTCCGGTCTCGCGCGAGTCGCATAACCAGTCGGCCCAGCGCGACGGCGGCCGCCGCTCGTTCGGCACGCGCTGAGCGGCGCCGGCAGGCCTGACCAGGCCTGCCGTTCCGATTCGTGAAAAGACCCGCTCCAGGCGGGTCTTTTCACGTCCGGTGGCAGGCGATCTCTTGCCGCTATGCCATCCCCATTGCCCCGAAGCCATGATGGAAAGATAATCTCAGGGCGATGGGTGCCGCAGCATCGCGGATCCTCAGGCGGCGGCTTCGAAGGAGAAGAAAAATGGCAGGGAAACGAGCGCTTTTTGTCGGCATCAACCAGTTTGCGAACTACCCGCAGTTCACGCTCAACGGCTGCGTCAACGACGTCCATGACATGGCCTCGCTCTACGAGGACGTGCTGGGCTTCCATCCGAGCGAAATCGCCACCCTCACCGACGCCCAGGCGACCAAGGCCAACATCATGGCCCAGCTCAAGTCGATGGTCGCCGAGGCCAGGGCGGGACGCCTCTCTTACATCGTCTTCGGCCTCTCCTCGCACGGGACGCAGATGAACGACACCAGCGGCGACGAGCCCGACGGGAAGGACGAGGCCTTCGTTCCCTACGACATCGCCGAAAGGAATGGCGCCTGGGACCCCGCGCACATCATCTGCGACGACGAGTTCCACGACCTGTTCGTGCAACTCCCCGAGAACGTGCTGCTCGAGGTCTACCTCGACACCTGTCACAGCGGCAGCGGTCTGCGCGGCGCCGAGTTCGGCCTGCATGCGCCGCGCCCGCGCTATGTCGCGCCGCCGGAACACGAGTTCGGCGACAGAAACGCCGCGATGCGCGGTTTCAAGCTCGACCGTTCGGCCTTTCCCGAAGTCGCCGACGATGGGAAGCTGGCCGCCAGGGAAACCGTCGCCGGCCAGCACCACATCCTGTGGACCGGGTGCAAGGCTAATCAGACGAGTGCCGATGCGTACTTCGACGGCCGCTACAACGGCGCCTTCACCTACTACTTCGTCAAGGTCATGCGCGAGACAGAGAACAAGCTGTCGCGCAAGGAGGTGATCAGCAAGGTGCGCGCGCTGATGAAGAAGGGCTTCGCGCAGACGCCGCAACTCGAAGGCAACGCGACCAACCGCAAGGCTGCCATCGCCTACTGAGCGGGCACGGCTGTCGGCTCCTGCCGACAGCAGCGGCGTCCTCCTGCGGCGCGCTTGCCCGTGACCCGAAGAAATGCGCCGCCGACCGTGACGGTCGCCGGCGCAATTGCTGCTGCCTCAGTTCGCGAAGGCCGGGATGCCGGTGATCGCACGGCCGAGGATCAGCGCGTGCACGTCGTGCGTGCCCTCGTAGGTGTTCACCACTTCCAGGTTGACCATGTGGCGGATGACGCCGAACTCGTCGGAGATGCCGTTGCCGCCGAGCATGTCGCGTGCCATCCGCGCGATCTCCAGCGCCTTGCCGCAGGAGTTGCGCTTGACGATCGAGGTCAGCTCGACCGGCGCGCGCCCTTCGTCCTTGAGCCGGCCGAGGCGCAGGCAGGCCTGCAGGCCGAGCGTGATCTCGGTGAGCATGTCGGCGAGCTTCTTCTGGATCAGCTGGTTGGCGGCGAGCGGGCGGCCGAACTGCTTGCGGTCGAGCACGTACTGGCGCGCGGTGTGGAAGCACGACTCGGCGGCGCCGAGCGCCCCCCAGGCGATTCCGTAGCGTGCCGAGTTGAGGCAGGTGAACGGTCCCTTGAGTCCGCGCACGTGTGGCATCAGTTGCTCGTCGGGAACGAACACCTCGTCCATGACGATCTCGCCGGTGATCGATGCGCGCAGGCCGACCTTGCCGTGGATCGCCGGCGCCGACAGCCCCTTCATTCCCTTTTCCAGGATGAAGCCGCGGATGTCGCCGGCGTCGTCCTTGGCCCAGACGACGAAGACGTCGGCGATCGGCGAATTGGTGATCCACATCTTCGATCCCGACAGCAGGTAGCCGCCGTCGACCTTGCGCGCACGCGTGATCATCGAGCCGGGATCCGAGCCGTGGTTCGGTTCGGTCAGGCCGAAACAGCCGACCCATTCGCCGGTGGCGAGCTTGGGCAGGTACTTCTTCTTCTGTTCTTCGGTGCCGAACTCGTTGATCGGCACCATCACCAGCGACGACTGCACGCTCATCATCGAGCGGTAGCCCGAGTCGACGCGCTCGACTTCGCGCGCGATCAGGCCGTAGGCAACGTAGTTGAGTCCGGCGCCGCCGTACTGCTCGGGGATGGTCGGGCCGAGCAGTCCGAGTTCGCCCATCTCGTTGAAGATCTCGCGGTCGGTGTGTTCATTGCGGAAGGCGTGCTGCACGCGCGGCTGCAGGCGGTCGCGCGCGTAGTTGAGCGCGGTTTCGCGCACCATGCGTTCCTCGTCGCTCAGTTGTGCGTCGAGTCCGTAGGGGTCTTCCCAGTTGAAGGAGAGCTTCTCGTTCGCTGCCATCGTTGTTCTCGCTGGAGAGGGGGTGGTTGAAGGGAATATGCAGGTAGGGCCCTTGCGGATTCCTGCCTGCGGCCGGTGCTGCCGTCGGCGTCGCTCCGGCAATGGGCGCCATCGTAGTCGGGCGCGGGCGCCGGCACAAACGACTATTTTTCACGCGCATGTGCGAAAATCGCACAACAAAGATTTGCGGACGAAGACGCCCGAGTCCGGCCCCCGCCTTTCCGAAGCCGCTCCATGCTCAGGCGAACCCAGATGCGACGCAAGATTCCGACGACCAATGCGCTGATCGCCTTCGAGGCGGCGGCCCGCCACGAGAGTTTCACGCGTGCTGCCGAGGAACTCGCGCAGACGCACAGCGCGATCTGCCGGCAGGTCGCCGGGCTCGAGGATTTTCTCGGCGTCAAGCTGTTTCGTCGCAGCAAGCGCGGCATCAAGCTGACCGAGGCGGGGATTTCCTACAGCCGGCAGGTGACCGCGCGCCTCGACGAGGTCGAACGCGACGCGCTGTCGGTGATGGCGAGGCAGGGGCAGGGCGGCACCATCGACCTCGCCGTGGTCCCCGCGTTCGCGACCAAGTGGTTGCTGCCGCGCCTGCCGCGCTTTCTTGCCGGGCACCCCGATGTCTTCGTCAATATGGAGACGCGGACGCGGCCTTTCCTGTTCACCGAAACCGACTACGACGCGGCGATCTGGTTCGGCAAGGGCGGCTGGCCGGGAACGCAGGCGTGTTTCCTGATGCGCGAAGCGCTGCTGCCGGTGTGCAGCCCGCGCCTGCTCGAGCGCGTCTGCGCGCGCCGCGGGCCGGCGCCGCTCACCGCCGAGGACATCGCGACGCTGCCGCTGCTGCAGTTGTCGACGCGACCCTACGCCTGGCGCAGCTGGTTCGCCTCGCTCGGCATGCAGGTCGCGCGCGACCTGACCGGGCCGCGCTTCGACCTGTTCAGCATGCTCGCGCAGGCGGCGCTGTGCGACATGGGCGTTGCGCTGATGCCGCCGATGATGGTCGCCGACGAGCTCGCCAGCGGCGCGCTCTGCGTCGCCATGCCGCACCAGTACCTGAGCGACAAGGCCTACTACCTGATCTTTCCGGAGCACCAGGCCGAGTCGCAGACCTTTCGCGCGTTTCGCGACTGGCTGCTGGCCGAGGCGAGCGCCTTCCACGAGACGTCGGGTGCCGGCGACTAGTCGACAGCCCTGCGCTGCTGCACTATAGTGCGTCCCAGCTTCCAGGATGGGCAAGACATGGACAAGGACCTTTCGCAGCCTGCGCCGACTGCCGACCCGGCGGGCGACGAAGGCGACTATCTGCAGGCGCTCGGACAGCGCGTACGCGACCTGCGCCTGCGCCGGGGAATGACGCGGGCGATGCTCGCCAGCGATTCCGGGGTGTCGGTGCGCTACCTCGCGCAACTCGAGGGCGGCGACGGCAACATCTCGATCATCCGCCTGCGCCAGGTCGCGCAGGCGCTGGCGCTGCCGCTCGAAGAGATCGTCCGTGTCGGGCCCGAGCATCCGCCCGAGTTCACGCTGCTCGTCCAGTACCTCTCGCGCCTGTCACCGCTGCAGTTGGCCGAGGCGCGCGACATCCTGCAGGGGGCTTTCGACAAGGGCGGGCGGCGCCAGCGCATCGCGCTGGTCGGCTTGCGCGGCGCAGGCAAGAGCACGCTCGGCAAGCTGCTCGCGCAGCAACTTCAGGTCCCTTACTTCGAGATCGGCGAGGAGATCGAACGCGCCGCCGGGATGAAACTCTCGGAAATCTTCTCGCTCTACGGCCAGTCGGTCTACCGCCGTTACGAACGGCGCACGCTGCAGGCGCTGATCGCCGCCAACGAGCGCTTCGTCTTGTCGACCGGCGGCGGCATCGTCAGCGAGCCGGCGACCTTCGACGAACTGCTCACCGCGTGTTACACGGTCTGGATCAAGGCCACGCCGACCGAGCACATGGCGCGTGTCGTCGCCCAGGGCGACCATCGGCCGATGGGGGAGAACCGCGAGGCGATCAAGGACCTCGAACGCATCCTCGCCGGTCGCGAGCCGATGTACGCCAAGGCCGACGCCAGCGTCAACACCTCGGGCGCCCGCGTCGAGGAGAGCCTTGCCGAACTGCTGAAACTCGTCGCCGGCTGAAGTCTCCTTGGGCGGGAGATCTTCCTTCCGCTCGATCTCCCGTCCCCTGTGTTCTTGGCGCCTATCGGAAGTCCCGGATGGCGACAACGCCTCCCATCACCCCGACATAGGCCGTCCCGTCCGGGCCGAGGGTGATCGCAGCATAGGCGTTGTTGAAGCCTCCGCCGGTGCCCGCCAACTGCTTGTAGACGATCTGGCCGCTCTCGAAGTCGATCGCGGTGAAGTACCAGGCGTCCGTATTGGCGGGCCCCTTCGGCTTGCTGTAGGTGTAGATGAGCCCGGTGTCGAGCGACATCTTGGTGACCACGGTCGGGATGTTCACTTCCCGGTTGGTCCACTTGGTACGGCAGCCGGTGGAATCCACATCGATGCGCGCGAGCCCCGGCTTGGTCGTCGAGCCTCTTGATGTCGACTTGTCGTCCTTGTAGCCGTAGTTGTTCTCGACGATGATCGACCTGTCGGTGGCGACCAGCGAGTTTTCATTGGAACTGGGTCCCGGCTTGAACACCGGCACCGTGCAGAGCAGGCGTGGCCCCTGGACCTCTTTCGCCCGGCGGTAGACCAGGACATTCATCTGCGGCTCGGCGTTGTCGGAGATGGTGACGTAATCCCCGCCCATCAAGGTCGGCGTCGTCCCCGTCCCGATGTCCACCTGGCCTGCCTTCACATGGGTCCCCGCATCGTAAGGCTCCGCCCAGGTGACGACCGGCTTGCCGTCCGCGTCCGCGTCGAAGCGGTACATGGCCCGCGTCGAGGCGATGTACACGCCGCCGTCCTCGTCGGCCGCAGTTCCGTTCACGATGCGCTCACCCGGCAACTGCATGCTGCCGAGCATCTGGCCTGTCTGCATATCGAGCGTGCCGACCACGCCCTTGTCCGAAGTGAACCACAGGCGACCGGCGAAGTCGGGCTGGAGGGCTTGAATGTCGTCGTCTGCGGGGATGCCCATGCCTGTATCCGTCTGCAGGTTGAGGTCATACTCGCGCTCCTTGCTGAAGCTGTTGGCGGTGTGTGACACCACCCACACGGTGCGCAGAGGCGTGCCGATCACCGTCCGGTACTGCGCATCCTGATACAGGTAGATGCCGGTCGGGCGTGCGCCGATGGGGATGACCTTGGCTGGAAGATCCATCGTGGCGAGCGTCGCCAGGTTTTCCGGATCCAGCAGCGTGAGGCGCGACCACGCCACGCCTGTCGTCATGTTCTGCTTGATGACGCTGACGACCAGTCGCCCGGCGCTGTCGACGGTCGTGGCGCCGCCGACGCCAATGATCCTGTCGTTACCGTCCTGCTCGGCAAGCAAGGTCGAGAACACCTTCATCGGTTGCTTGCCGAGTGGCCCGGGCGTGAAGTACGTGTCGCTCATGTAGGTGTCGTCGTGGGGAGCACTCCATGAGCCCGTGGACATGTACGGATTCGCCGGGATGGCCCGCGACGTGACGGGATTCGGCGTCGCCTCACGCCCGATGAACTCCGGAACCGCGCGGGCGTCGGGTTGCGGCGGGATGGCAGTCGGGTCTGCGGCCGAGGCCGGGAGGTCGAACCCGAACGCGAGCAATGCAAGGACGAGAGCCTTGGGCTCCCAGCGCGAAGCTTTGGTCTGCATGATGTTTTCTCCGGTTTTGCCGCCGACAGCGGTGCTGTCCGGCGACGGTGAAGTAGCGGCAGCAGAGGGGGCGGGTCGGGACCGACGAGGCCCGGACCAGGTAGATCCCGGAGCCGGGAGCGGGTGAGGCCTCCGGGTGTCTCTACGAGACGGAAGACGATCTTGGCGAGTGCGCGTTCGACATGGACGAACCGGCAGGACGGCTGCGTGTGCGGCAGGCTTACCTGCTCAAGGTCTGGCCGTCCGCCATCGGGAGCAAGCCTCACGCGTCGTCAAGCACATCGCAATCGATGCATTCGACATCGTTACCGTTATAGCACGTGAGCATTTGCAGCGTGCCGGAGACTGCCAATCCTGGGGACAGGGCAGCAGCAAGGTCGGATCGGTGGCCTGTCCACGAAGCTTCATGCGCGCGCAGGGGCGCCGAGCCGCTCGCTCAGGAACTCGATGAAGCGTTGCGTCTTCGCCGGCAAGAGGCGCGTCTCGGTCATTGCATAGACAGGGACCAGCGGCCCCTGCCAGCCAGGCAGGATTCGCCGCAGGCGCCCGTGGTCGAGGTCCTCGGCGGCGATTTCCGCGGGCAGCACGGCTATCCCGAGGTCGAGCGAGGCCAGTCGCCGGATCAATTCGACGCTGTTGAGCTGGAAGCGCCCGCCGACGGCCACTTCCACCGACTCTTCGGCATTGTGCAGCGTCCACAGGTGGGCCTTGGGCAGGCGGTAGCCGAGGCATTCGTGCCGCGCCAGGTCGCGCGGGTGCGCCGGTTCGCCCGATCGTTCGAGATAACGCGGCGAGGCGTAGAGGTAGCAGGGCAGGGTGGCCAGCTGGCGCGCGATCAGCGTCGAGTCCGGCGGGGTGCCCATGCGGATGGCCACGTCGAAGGGTTCGGAGACGAGGTCGACGAGGCGCGGGGTCAGGTCGAGATCGAAGCTGATGCCGGGATGGCGGCAGGCGAATTCCGCGATCAGTGGCGCCAGATAGGTGTTGGCGAAATCCACGGGCAGGGAGGCGCGCAGCACGCCACTCGGCTGCTCCAGCATCTCGCCGAGTTGTTCGTGCGCCAGCTTCGCTTCATCGACAATGCGCTTGCAGCGCTCGAAGTAGATCCGACCGGCCTCGGTCAGTTCGATCTTGCGTGTCGTCCGGCGCAGGAGGCGCAGCCCGATCGCCTTCTCCAGTTCGCCGATGCGCCGCGACAGCGTCGAGTTCGGGATGCCGACGGCCTCGGCAGCGCGGCGGAAACCGCGTGCCTTTACCACTTCGACGAACAGGGCCATGTCGTTGAGAAGTTCCAATTGCATTGCTCCGTCAGTGGATCAATCATTTCGTTTTTAGCTACTTTATCTCGAATCCACTTTGGCCGATGATGTCCCTGGCGCAAACCTCGCCAGCGATCCCGCCAGCGGCGTCCGCCGTTTTCCGGCCCGGCGACGCTGACGAACTCGTGCCGGCAAGGGCTTCACCTGGAGGGCAACGCACATGTTCGCTGAGAAAAACGGTTTCCTGAGCACCCTGCTGCGCCCGTCCGCGCGCTACTCGCTGCTGACCCTGCTCGTCGTCGGTTTCGTCGCCGGCCTCGCCTTCCTCGGCGGCACGCACTGGGCGTTCGAAGTGACCAGTTCGCCCGAGTTCTGCGCCAACGCCTGCCACGAGATGCAGACGGTGGCAGCCGAATACAAGCAAACGGCGCACTACAGCAACCGCACCGGCGTACGTGCCGAGTGCGCCGACTGTCACATCCCGACCCCGCTCGTTCCGAAACTGGAGAAGAAGATCGTCTCGGCCAAGGAGCTGTGGGGCAAGATCACCGGCAGCATCGACACGCCGGAGAAGTTTGCCGCCAGGCGGCTCGAGCTTGCACAACACGAATGGGCGCGCATGAAGGCGACCGACTCGCGCGAATGCCGCGCCTGCCACCAGGTCGACGGCATGTCGGCCGAGCAGCAGACGCCGCGCGCCGCCGCCATGCACGGGATGATCGGCGACGATGGGCGCACCTGCATCGACTGCCACAAGGGCATCGCCCACCAGCTGCCCGAGAACATGCCCGAGGATGAGTGAAGCCGTCCCGGCGCCTGCCCCAGCTGCCGTCCACCCGACCTGAAAGGAGCCCCATGAAACCGACGATCCGCCTCGCCATCAGCCTCCCGCTGGCCGTCGCCAGCGCTGCCGCGTTTGCCGCGCCCGACTGGAGCAAGATCCCGGCGCGCAACATCACGGTTTTTCACGCCGGCGCGACCCCCTTCGAGTGGATCAGCAGCGAGCACCCGGGCGCCAGCGTCGTCAAGGCCGGACAGGCGTGCATCGTCTGCCACGAAACGAAGAAGGGGCTCGACTACACGGCCAAGCGGCTGGCCAAGCACGAACCCGACGCGCAGGCGATGCCGAAAACGGTGAGCTTCCCGGTCAGTGTGCAGGCCGCCGTCGACAAGGGCACGCTCAACGTGCGCCTTTCCTTCACGCCGCCCGCCGACGCCAGGGCCGGCAGCGATGCCGCCAACGAGCTCAAGGCGGCGATCATGCTGCTCGACGACAAGGTGCCGCAGGCCGCGTTGGCGGGCTGCTGGACGAGCTGCCACAAGGACATGCGCGGCATGCCCGGCGGCGACGCGAAGAAGGGCAAGTACGTCAGCGCCGGCAGCTTCGAACTGCTGCAGTGGAAGAGCGGCAAGACTCAGGCGGCGCTGCCGGCCGGGGTCAAGGTCGAAAGCGGCAAGGACGGCGACAAGACCACCGTCACCTTCTCGCGCAAGCTCGGCGGCAGCGTCGTCGAGGGGCGCAGCGTGCCCTTCGGCATCGCCATCCACGCCAACCGTGCCGCCGGCCGCATGCACTACATCTCGCTCGGCTACCGCCTCGGTGTCGGCGGCGCTGCGGGCGAAGTGCAGGCGAAGAAGCTGTAGAGCAGCGCTTCCACAAGGGCGCCACGCTGCGCCCTGGATGCACCAGTCATCCCGCAACCAAGCAAGGAGGAGCATCATGATTACAACTTCCATCTTTCCTGGCCGCTACGTCCAAGGTGCGGGAGCTTTCGCATCCCTCTCGTCTGAAATTGCACGCCTCGGCTCGAAGGCGCTTGCCGTTGTCGATCCGGCGGTGAGTTCCTTCATTGCACCTGCACTGACCAGTTCAAGCGATGTCCAGATCACGATGGAGCCATTTGGTGGTGAATGCAGTGGCATAGAAATCTCACGACTGGTGAAATCTGCCGCTGCCTCTGCTGCGAACGTGATTGTCGGGATCGGCGGAGGCAAGGCACTCGACACGACCAAGGCAGTCGCCTATGAACTTGGTTTGCCTGTCGTGATCGCTCCGACGCTCGCTTCGACCGATGCGCCATGCTCGGCCCTGTCGGTTATTTATACGCCCGAGGGCCAATTCGAACGTTATCTCGTGCTGCCGCACAATCCGAATGTTGTGCTGGTCGACAGCGCCGTAATCGTCAAAGCTCCGGTTCGCTTCCTCGTCTCGGGAATGGGCGATGCGCTCTCCACCGTTTTCGAAGCAGAGGACTGTTTGAAATCAGGTGCCACCAACATGACCGGTCGTGTCGGATCACTCACCGTTCACTCGCTGGCACGCCTGTGTTATGACACGCTCCTGACCTATGGCGCGGCTGCCAAAGCGACGGCAAGCACGGGAAATGTCGACGACGCCGTCGAGAAAATCATTGAGGCGAACACGCTGCTTTCCGGCCTGGGATTCGAGAGCGGTGGCCTATCCGGTGCGCACGCAATTCACAACGGATTAACCGCGCTCGCTCCTACCCATCGCTTCTGGCACGGGGAAAAGGTGGCGATCGGTGCGCAAGCATTGCTCCATTTGACAAGGCGGCCAAAGGAAACCATCGACGCAGTTTACGCATTCTGTGCTTCGGTCGGCCTGCCGATCACGCTCGCCGAGATTGGCCTGGTCGATCCGACCGACGCGGAATTGATGCAGGTTGCCGAATTGGCCTGCGCGCCCGGGGAGACCATTTTCAACGCACCAGTGACCGTAACTCCCGAGGCGGTTCTGGCAGCCATCAAGGCTGCGGATGCGCGCGGTCGGCTGCAAATGCAAGCGCGCTAGCACATTCAATTCAGGGAAAGGATGTTGATTGGCAGAGTCTGATCGATATCCTGTCCCCAAAATCCGACAAGCCCACCGTCACCTTCTCGCGCAAGCTCGGCGGCAGCGTCGTCGAGGGCCGCAGCATGCCCTTCGGCATCGCCATCCACGCCAACCGTGCCGCCGGCCGTATGCACTACATCTCGTTTCAGCCCTTGTCGTACGTCAACGAACCGCCACGGACATTGACGGACAAGGCTGCGAAGCCTACAATTCGCATAACACGGCCCCTCCCGGTGACCCCGCTTCGGCGGGGAAGCTGCTGAGGGGTTTTTTATTGCTTGCGTTCACCATGCGGTCTCCCAACCTGCCGGCGCGCCCATCCCCGCCAAGTTCAGACCAAGGTGGCTCAGATCGGGGAAGGCCAGCAGATGCGTCTTCATCCGCTCTGGCCAACTCGACCGAGGATTGACCACGTTAAGCAGATGCCGGGTGATCTTCAGCAGCAGAAAGCAGCGCGCTCGGGCGTGCGTGTCCGACTCAAACGGAGCGACCCACGGTAACTCAGCGGTCGACGGCAGCTTGGGCTGATCGACGATGTTGCGGTTCCACAAGCGGCTGTGATGCGCGCAGACGTTGCGCAGGTAGTTGAGGCTTCGCAGCCAGGTCGCAAATACGCGACCGTTGCTGACGCCATACTGGTTTGCAATCGTATCCTGCTCGGCCTCGCGCATGCCATTGAATAGCGTCGATAGCGTGCCAAAGTCCCACACCTCGCAAGCTACCCAAATCGCCAGTGGAAAGCCGTACTTGGTCCGGCTGTGGCGCACGAAATCCTCCTTGGATCGGCCAATCAACTGAGCATGCTTGCCCAGCCAGTCGTGATGCCGGGTGACACCAGTGTCCTTATCCAGCTTGGTGCTGAAATCGTGGTGGAACAACTCGGGCTTGAGATAGGCGAACCGGTCGAACTCGCCCAGTGTGTGCGACACATCCACCCGCAGTGCCACCTCGATGCGCTCCAGCGCATCCATCACCAGCAGACGCATCTGCTTGTCGAACACGTAGAGGTCGACGGCGTTTTGAAACGTCGTCCCTGCACGGAAGGCGTCCAGCGCGACCCGTTCCTCGCGCACTTTCTTCGGCTTCCGTCCATGCTCGTCCACCAGGCAGAGTGGTCCGCTTCGCTCGCGAAACGCGAACCAGTAGCCACTCAAGCGGTAGTAGCCGATGCGCTCCAGGTAATCGAGGGCGCGAGCCCTGTCAGTGACGAGCATGCCTCGCCCGATCAACTGGTTCAGTTGATCCGCATAGCTCATCCAGGGTTTGGGGTAGCTCACTCAGTCCCTCCTTCGATGCGGGAGTCGGATTTCTCTATGCCGTCCCTAAACTTGGCGTCAGTTCTCGCATTGTTGCATTGATTGCTGAGCGATGCAGCCCATCGTCATCAAGTGGCCACGGAAGTATTCCGCTATCGCTCTGCAGCCATGGAAGCTGTTGAACAGGTGATGCCGATTCATCCGATCAGGCGACAAGCACATGCGAATTTAGATACCATGGCGATAGCCTTTCGACATCGTCAGCGCCATCACGACGCAACACAAGGGCATCACGTCACTTCTTTTACATAAAGCCACTCGCTGCCGTGCTTGTCTCTGCCAGACGTGACGCCTCGGCGAGTGCCGAGACCCGAAACCGAAAATGACCGTACAAGAGGACTTCTTTTCGCTTCTGCTGCGTAATGTCGGCGTGGCCGCCCCCTACGACTGGCAGCGGGTCGCCTATGAGCGCTGCTGCGCTGGTGACGTGCCGGCGCAAATCAAGGTTCCGACTGCCGCCGGCAAGACGATGCTGCTCGCCGCTTTCGTCGCGGCACTGGCGACACAGGCACGCTCGGGCGGCGCCGCTGTTTCCCTGCCGCGACGGCTGGTGCATGTCGTCAACCGACGTGTGCTCGTCGACGAAGCCAGCAACCTCGCCGAACGCATCAGTCTGGCGCTGACGACGGTCCCGGAACTCGCTCCGATCCGTCAGGCGCTGTCGAGTCTGTCTGCGACAGGCAAGCCTCTCGTCGTCTCGCGCTTGCGCGGTGGTCTTGCCGATAGCGGCGAGTGGAGTCTCGATCCATCGACGCCTGCCATCATCCTCGCGACGCCCGACATGCTCGGCAGCCGTCTGCTCTTTCGTGGCTACGGCGTCGGTCGCTCGCGCAGCGCCACTCACGCCGGACTGCTTGGCTGCGACACGCTCGTCGTTCATGACGAGGCGCATTTGGCGCCGGCTTTCACTCGTCTCCTGCGCCAGGTCGAAACGCTTGCCGCGGATGACGCAAGGCGTATCGGCCGCCCGCCGCTGCGCGTGATCGAGATGACGGCGACGCTTTCTCCCGGGAACAGCTCGCGACCGCTCGTCTGCGATGTCACTGCCGACGCCGCACTCGCCGCGCGCATGTCTGCGTGCAAGCACCTCGAACTGGTGGACGTCGGCGCGACCGCGGAACCGGCCGCCAAGCCCCTGCGTGCGATCGAGGAAATGATCGGCACGCTGGCGCTCGAACAGCGCGATGCCAACCGCGCCGTCGCCATCTTCGTCAGCAGCCCGGGTTCTGCCGAGCGGATCGCCAGTCGACTGATCAAGAAGGGCATTCCCCCTGAGCGAGTAGTCACGCTGACGGGAACGATGCGTGGCTACGAGCGGGCTGCCCTCGCCGACAGCGAGGCATTTCGGCGCTTCCTTCCCGGACCTGAGCGCAGCACTGACGGCAGCGCCTACTTCATCGCCACGGCAGCAGGGGAGATCGGTCTGGATATCGACGCCGATCTCGGGCTGTTCGACCTTAGTACCCTCGACCGACTGATCCAGCGAGCCGGACGGATCAATCGCCGAGGCATCGACGAAGCCAGCATCCGGGTCGTTCACGCCGGCGGTGCTGACCTTCCGGCAGCCATCCGTGAGCGCGCGCAGGCCGCGCTCGCAATCCTGCACAGGTTGGCGACGCAAGCCGCAACGCCATTGGCTGACGATGAGGATGGAGCCACCCCAAGCGCAGTCGACAGCAAGGCATCAGGCTTCACCGAGACCCCGACGACAACTGTTAGCAAAGCCCTCACCATCGATGCCAGCCCGCTCGCACTGAGCCGGCTTTGCGATTTGCCCGACTACCCGCAGGCGATCGAAGCGGCACCCGCAACGCGCGCGCTCGAGCCGGCGATCATCGAACTGCTGGCGATGACGAGCCTGCGTCTGGACGAAGTCGGCTGCCCGGCGCCAGAGGTATTCATCCACGGCATCGTCGAAGACCGGGCCGAAATCCGCCTTGCCTGGCGGCAACTGCCGCGCTCCGGCAGCGACCTCGCTGCATGGCTCGATGCCTGGCCGATCGCCGCCGATGAAATGGCCAGATTGCCGCTTGAGGAAGCCCGGCGCCTCCTGTTGACGCGACTGATGGCCTATCGCGAAAGCGGTGACGACATTCTCGCCATCGCCCTCGACGCACAAGGACTGCCCCAGGCGAAAAACCCTTTCCTCACCGCCGACATGAACATCAGCCGCTGGCTCTACCGCCTGCGGCCGGAGAGCACTGTTCTGCTGCCGACGAGCGCCGGCGGACTGACGACCCCACATGGCATTCCCTCGCCCTACGCCGACACGCTCGTCACCGATGTCTCTGCCGAATTCACCGACCCCGGAGGCATCGAGCGCGCAGCTGTGCAGTCCTTTGCCGTGACTTGTCTGCGCGATGACGAAGCCTGCCAATGGCGCTGCGGCGACCAACTCGCGCCCCGCCTCGACGATCTGCTCGAAAAGCTTGCCGACGGACACGACATCGTTTTCCACGACGCACCGAGTAGCATCGATGGCCTGCAATGGTCGGGGACGATCCGCGTCTGGCTCGGGCGGCGTGGCCTGCATTCCGCCGACAGCGGCGAGCAAGCGTCGCTGATCGGACGCGACCGGCTGCTCGACGAACACCTCGAACTCGCCGGACGCGCCGCTCGCCGTCTCGCCGAGCGACTGGCGCTGCCGCGGGAAATCACCAACGCATCCATTCGCTCCGCAGCAACGCACGATCGCGGCAAGGCGGTGCCACGCTGGCAAAGAGCGATCGGCAATCCCGACCCCGACCGTCTGCTCGGGAAATCAGCGCGTTCTGCCTTCGATCAGCGCATCAATGACGGCTACCGGCACGAACTCGGCACACTTGCCGAAGGCGGCGAACTGATCTCCTCGTTGAGCCCTCTCGAACGTCACCTCGTCGCCGCGCATCACGGCTGGAGCCGCCCCGGTTTCCGCGACGCCGCGCTCGACAAGCCGGGCTGCCGACCTGCGGCAAAGGCCAGCGCGGAAAGCTTCGCCTTGCTCGGTCGGAAGCTCGGACCGTGGGCGCTCTGCTACCTCGAAGCGCTGGTGAAAACTGCCGACATCCTGGCCGAAGTTCTCGACGACCCGGAGGCGGACCCCGACAAGGACTTGCACAGCGCTGTCCCCGCGCTGGCCAGCGAGCCGCCGCTGGTGCTCCCGCCAGCCCGGACATCCGCCGATGCGTTCCCCGCACCGGCGCGCAGCACAGAAGTCGCCTTCCGTCTCCCCGTTGATGTTCACAACTTCGGCGAGTACCTCGCTGCCCTCGGTCTGGCGTCGCTGCTCGACCACTGCGGCGACGAGACGAGACTTGGCTGGGAGGAGGGCCATTTCGTGATTGGCGGTGTCGATGGCGAGCGCGTCGGCCAGGCCCTGCAATTGCTGCAAGGTGCTCGCGTCCAGCTCGACGAGCAAGCCACCACCGGACGAGCGCAAGACGACAGTTACCCGCCGCTGCAACTCGTCCTCGCCGACGGTTCCGTCATCGCCCTCAATCACTGGCTCGACGAACGCCTCCTGGACTATTCCGGTTGGAAGCTCGGCGCAGGCCGCACCAGCGCCATCACCACGCTCGAAAGCGTCGTCCGCTCCTGCGCCAAACTGCGTGCCATGGCCGATTTCGAACCCGCTTCGCTCTTCGCCGTGGGCGGCGATCGCGTCGCCGCCGACGCCAGCAAGTTCCGTTTCGACGCGGCCACCAGCTGGTCCGCGCGCGACGCCGGCTTCTCGCTCAACGAGGATGACGCCTTCAAGAGCACGCGACCCTGGGTCGAACTCCTCGCCGCGCTCGGTCTGCAACGCTTCTTCGTGCCGCCCGCCGACGCCGTTCCCGGCTACTACACCTGGCGCGGACTGTTGCCGCCGACGCTCGCACTGGTCGCGGCGAAAGGCCTGCTACCCGAATCGGCTCAGGGGTTCCGGCCCGTGATCGAAGCCAGCGGCAAGATGAAAGACGTATTCACCTCCCAACCCCTCTTCAGCGAAAGGAAGCCCTCATGTCCGGCCAATCTGCGAATCGTGTGAGCGATCCGCTGTACGACCTGCTGCACAACCCGCATGCCGTCGCGCTCGTCTCCCGCCAGCAACTGCGTCCGGTTGAAGGCGAGGGTACGCCAGTCTTTCCGCCGACCTATCTTGGCAGCAACGACAACCCCACCTACTGCATCAGTCCGCTCGGCGGCGAGCGCAACCTCTGCGTCGTTGACTCGGTGCAGTCGCAAGCCAACCGTGTCGAACAGGTCTTCCTGCAGCCCCCCTACCGCGCGCTGGTGCGGGAGGTGAGTGTCACTGCCCGCCTCGCCAACCAGGAATCGCGCACGCTCGACATGCTCGAACTCGGGCACCGGCTGGCCGACGCCGCGGTCGCCTTCTCGACGCTGGCGGGCGAAGCCAGCGCCGCCCTGCGCTCCTTCAAGGAAGGCCCCGACCAGATCGCCAAGCTATCGCCGATGAGCCTGCTGCTCGGCCTGTGGGAAAGCCGCGGTGAAGACAGCCAGTTGAAGATTCCGCGCGCCTTCTCCGCCAGCATCAGCGCACGCGATGTCCGCCAACTGCGCCGGATGGCGACCTTCACCGGCTCGTTCTGGTCACGCGATCTCGGCCTTGAAGGCAAGCACTCTGCCGAAGGACTCGATCCCGTGCCGGCAGGCGAAGCACTGGGCGGCGTCATCGCCGATGGCGAGATCGTACGTACCGCAACGCTCAACCTGATCGCGCTGCGCCAGAACTGCAAGGTCGGCAGCGAGCCGGCGAGCGCCGCCGCACGTTACATCGCCAGCCTCGGCCTCGTCGCACTCACCCTGCCACCCTATGGCTTCCTGCGCCAGGGCTGCCTCCTCGTCGGCGCCGGGCCGGTCGAACTCAAGCTCATCGCTCGCGACGGCAGCGAAACAGCGTTCGCGCTAACCCACGACGAAGCGCTCGTCATCGCGCAGGCAGCGGCGACCGCCTTCGGCGTACATCTGCTTGAGCCAAAGCGAGCCGAGTTTGACACCAGCCGGGTGACGAGCGCCAAAGCGGCCAAGGAAAAGCCAGTCAAGCCGGCCAAAGATACTCCGGCAAAAGGCAAGTGATGTCTGCAGAAAGCGACTTCCTCGTTCTCGAAGCGCGCTTCGTCGCCGGTACCTACGGCGGAATCGAATGGCCGCCATCGCCGTTCCGCCTGCTACAGGCGATCGTCGCCGGCTGCCGGGGGATCGATGCGGCCGGTCTCGACTGGCTCGAACGGCAACTGCCACCCCTGATCCTGGCCTGTGATGAGCCGGCAGTGGTGCGCTTTCGCCGCTCGATCCCCAACAACGCCGATCCGCGCAAACCGAATTCAGCATTTTCGATGCGCAGTATCCATCTGCGTCGCGTCGAACAGCCGGTGCGCTACATCTTCCCGATCTGCGCCGCCGACCGTAGCGCCGCGCTGATGCTGATCGCCGCCGCGGAAGAGGTGCATACGCTCGGTGTCGGCGAGGACATGTGCGTACTGCGCGGCGAGATCGTCGGCACTCCGCCGCAGAGCGACGCGATCAACCGGCTGTGGCAAGCGCAGGCGAGTGGTGGCATTCGCCGCTCGGGCGAGGTGCTGCTGCGCGTCCCGGTCGCCGGCTCGCTCGCCTCGCTGGAGCGCCGCTTTCAGGCCTTCCAGCGACGCCTCAACGCGGGTGAAGAAGGTTACGCCAGACCGGTCACCCCACCGGCGTTGCATCGCGTCGTCGCCTACCGGCCGAGCGATCAGTCGCCGCGCAGCGCCTACCTCGCCTTCAAACTCCTTCAACCGGACGATGATGCAGCCTGCCGGCGCTTTCACCCCGAAGACGCGGTCGTTGTCGGCGGCATGCTGAGGCACGCAGCTATGCGCCTCGCCGACAGAGAAGCGCCGGCGCTGTCGGATTTCGCCGCTGGCTACGCGCCTCAACAAGACGCAGAGCGGCGTCTCTCCTGGGTTCCCGTTCCCTCGGTCGGCCACCAGCACGCCGATGGCCTGATCAGGCGTGCGCTGTGGGTTGCTCGCGCTGTCGACGCGGACGCGCTCGGCCAGCTGGCGGCAGCGATTCCGGCTGACGGCTTGAGTCTGATTGATGCCGCCAGCGGCGAATGCGTCGCCCGCGCGCTGCCGGTCGATCCTGGCGAAGAACCGGTGCTCGGCCATCTCGAAGGTCCGGCCCGCGACTGGGTCAGCATCACGCCGCTGATCCTTCCCGGCGATTATGGCGGAGGCAACATCCGTCTGATGACCCGCCTGCTGCACAAGGCAGTCCGCGAGGCCGGAATCGATGTCGGACTGCTTGAGCAGGTCGAGTTTTCCAAGACCGGGTTCCTGCGCCAAGCCGCACGGTTGAGCGAAGTCAGGCTCAAGGACTGGAAAGCGAAGAACCTCATCCTCTACCATGTGCGACTTCGCTTCCGCACCGCGCTGCACGGGCCGATCGTCCTCGGCCGCGGCCGGCACTACGGCCTCGGCCTGATGTGCGCGGACCTGAAGTGACGGCGAAGCAGTGGGGGTTTCGCGATATGCGAAATACGCGGCCAATCAGTGGCTTGGCACGCCGAACGCCGTGCCAGGCCCGAGTGCTGCCGCGAGCGACCGGAGGTTCGCGGATCCTGTCTGAAAAAACCAGCTACCTGAGAGAGTTGCAGGAGGGCTGCAGCACTCGCCCCGGAAGGGGCGACTTCGTTGAAGGAGCTCCAGTTCGCGCAGCCGCAGCCCGTACTCGCCCGCAGCACTCGCCCCGGAAGGGGCGACTTCGTTGAAGGATCACCAGCATCGTGAGCCGGGCCTCGAGCGTCGCGCAGCACTCGCCTCGGAAGGGGCGACTTCGTTGAAGGGACCGGATACCGGATCGGTTCAGGGGGCCAGTCGGTGGCAGCACTCGCCCCGGAAGGGGCGACTTCGTTGAAGGGCGCAACTCGGCGAACTGCTGGCAGCGCCGGACGACGCAGCACTCGCCCCGGAAGGGGCGACTTCGTTGAAGGTGCAGGGATCAACTGCAGGACTTCGGCTTCCAGGGCAGCACTCGCCTCGGAAGGGGCGACTTCGTTGAAGGAACGCCATGATCGACACGGCGATCGAGGCGGGGATCATGCAGCACTCGCCCCAGACGGGGCGACTTCGTTGAAGCGGCTTGGAAAGTCTCCTGCCCTGAACCCGCTTCTCCTCCATCCATAGCGCCGATCGACGGCGTGTCGGTCCCCGGTCCGCCCGGCGCACCATGAAACCGGACGGCAAGGTATCCCTGGCGTCATGCGCGTCGCACGGAGGTATCTCCGCACCCGGCCCGCTCCCGCCTTTCCGCCATCATTTTTCGCGACTTGCTCTGGATCAAGGAAACGCCGCCTCATGCTCTCTAGAGTGCACTTTAATGCATCAAGAGAACTATGTTGCATTTCACGCCGGGGAACACCGGCGCCGACTGACTCTGTGTAGGAGGAGATTTCCTGATGAGCGATGGTTTGTTTGATCAGTTCAAGCACTGGTACGAGAAGCGGCATGAGTATGCACGCGAATGGAAGCTGCGCACAGGGGGGCAGGTGGTGGCGACGATGTGCACCTACACGCCCGAGGAACTGCTGATCGCCGCCGGCATGCTGCCGGTGCGCGTGCTCGGCGCGCACGAGCCGCAGAACGTCACCGAGCCGCACATCTTCGGCATGTTCTGTCCGTTCTGCCGCGACTCGCTGGCGCAGGGCCTGCTCGGCCGCTTCGACTACGCCGACGGTGTCACGCTGACGCAGTCGTGCATCCAGTATCGCCAGGCGTTCAATTCGTGGCGCATGCACGTGCCGACGGTACAGTGGGACTACTACCTGCCGATGCCGAACGAGGTGCAGTCGAGCCATGCGCGCGCCGCGCACTATGCCGAGGTGCAGAGCTTCCGCAGCTTCCTCGAGACCCTGACCGGCAATAAGCTCAGCGACGAGAAGCTGCACGAGGCGATCGCGGTGGTCGACGAGAACCGTCGCCTGCTGCGCGAGCTGTTCGAGTACCGCAAGGAGACCGACCCCAAGGTGACCGGCGTCGAGGCGCTCTACGCCAGCCTGACCGCGCAGTTCGTCGACAAGCGCGAGCACAACGAGGCGCTGAAGAAGGTCCTCGCGGCGCTGCCCAAACGCAAGCTGAACCGTCCCGAAGGCATCCGCTTCATGACCATCGGCTCGGAGAACGACGACGTCGCCTTCATGAGCATGGTCGAGTCGGTCGGTTCGACGATCGTCATCGACGACCAGTGCTCGGGGACGCGCTACTTCTGGAACGAGTCGAAGAAGGACGCCGACCCGATCAAGGCAATCGCCGACCGCTATTGCGACCGCCCGGCCTGCCCGACCAAAGACTACCCGAGCCACACGCGCTTCGACCACGTGCTCGGCCTGGCGAAGGAGTTCAACGCGCGCGCGGCGATCTTCCTGCAACAGAAGTTCTGCGACCCGCACGAGGGCGACTACCCGGATCTCAAGCGCCACTTGGAGGAAAACGGCATCCCCACGCTGTTCCTCGAATTCGACATCACCAACCCGATCGGCCCGTTCCGCATCCGCGTCGAGGCCTTCCTCGAGACGCTGACCGAAGACGAACTGTTCTGACCGGCACAAGGAGAGAGACAAGACATGAACGCACCTGCGAAATACCCGACCGAGCCGCTCAAGCTCTGGAAGAAGGCCAAGGAACTGCGCGAGCAGTACTACCTGAACTACGCCAAGGCCAAGGAGAAGGGCGGCCTGCGCTGGTCCGGATCGGCCTGGGCGCTCGACGCGCTGCCTGCCGGTCTCGGCGAGGACGTGCATTCGCTGACCGGCGAACCCTACGCCGCTTCGGTCTCGGCTGACCGCAAGTTCGCCAAGGAGTGCATGGACGCCGCCGAAGCCTACGGCTTTGCGCGTGACCTCTGTTCGTACATGCGCATCTACTGGGGGGGCATGCATCTGAACAAGTACCTATTCGGCGGCGAGTTTCCGAAGCCCGACTTCATCTTCCAGACGCAGATCTGCTGCTCGCACTCGAAGTGGTACCAGCACGTCGCCAAGGAAGAGAAGGTGCCGCAGTTCTACGTCGATGTCGGCGTCGGCCCATACAAGGACATGACCGATGCGCGCCTCGACTACGTCGTCGGCCAGCTGAACGAGGGCATCGAGTTCCTCGAGAAGTCCACCGGCCGCAAGTTCGACGACGAGCTGTTCATCAAGGCGGTCAAGAACGAGATGCGTTCGACCAGCCGCTGGGCCGACATCTGCGCGCTGAACAAGGTGAAGCCGGCGCCGCTCGACGAGAAGACGATGTACTCGCTCTACGTGCTGGCGACGCTGGCGAAGTCCTCGCAGTGGTGCGCCGACTTCTACGACGAGCTGTACGAGGAAGTGAAGGACCGCGTCGCGCGCGGCATCGCTGCGGTTCCCAACGAGAGCTGCCGGATGATGTCGGACACGCAGCCGCCCTGGTCCTTCCTCAAGATCTTCCGCTACCTCGAAAGCTACGGCGCCGTCTCGATCGGCTCGCTGTACACCTTCGCCCTCGAAGGCATCTGGGAAGACAAGGAAGACGGCTCCTGGGGCGGGCGCACGCTGCCCTGGCACAAGGGCATCGAGATCAACGACCGGCAGACGGCGCTGCGCCTCTACGCCGACTGGAACCTCTCCAAGCCGCAGTGGCAGCACTTCTACGACCCGCGCCTGAAGACCGAGATGATGCTGCGCATCGTCAGGGAATGGCAGGTCGATGGCGTCATGCTGCACCTCAACCGCGGTTGCGAGGGGCTGTCGCTGGGGATCATGGAAAACCGCCTCGGCATCGCCAAGGCCGGCGTTCCGGTGATGACCTTCGAAGGGAACATGGGCGACGAACGCGAGTTCGACGAAGTGCGCACGCAAGCGCGCGTCGATGCCTTCATGGAACAACTCGGCCTGCGTCGCAAGGCCGCTTGATAGAGGAGAGAGGACAATGATCACTGCTGGTATCGACATGGGTTCGCGCAGCGTCAAGGTGGTGCTGCTGGAGAAGAGCAAGGGCGACAAGCCTTATGCGCTGAAGCACGCCCACCTGATGCTGCCCGGTGAGCTCGACGCCGATGAGGCCGCCGAGAAGGCCTTCGACGAGGCGCTCGCCGCCGCCGGCCTCGGCCGCAGCGACGTCAAGGCGGTCTTCGCCACCGGCGCCGGCCGCAAGCAGGTCGCCTTCGCCAGCGAAGGCATCACCGAGATGAGCGCCGGTGCCAAGGGCGCCAACTTCATGTTTCCGAACGCACGCACCGTGGTCGACGTCGGCGCCGAGGAAGGCCGCGGCATCAAGACCGACGCCGAGGGCCGCGCGATCGACTTCGCCGGCAACGAGAAGTGCGCCGCCGGCGCCGGTTCGTTCGCCGAGGCAATGTCGCGTGCGCTGCAGCTCTCGCTCAAGGACTTCGGCGCTGCCAGCCTGAAGTCCGAGCGCACGATCCCGATGAACGCGCAATGCACGGTCTTCGCCGAGTCGGAAGTCGTCTCGCTGATCCACTCCTCGACGCCGAAGGAAGACATCGCCAAGGCCGTGCTCGACGCCGTCGCCAGCCGTGTCTGCGCGATGGTCCGCCGCGTCGGCATCGAAGGCGAAGTCGTCCTCATCGGCGGCATGGTGCACAACGAAGGCTTCGTCCAGTCGCTGAAGACGGCGATGGACGTCGACCAGGTCTCCCTGCCCGAACACCCCGAATACATCAGCGCCCTCGGCTGCGCCCTGATCGCCGCCGAACGCCTGCACTGAACGAATCCCAAGGAGCGAACAACATGAATGCAGAAGTCAAGGCCGCAGTCGCCCCCGAGAAGAAGGAATTCTGGCGCTGGCAGGAGAACACCTGGTTCGACGAGAGCAGGAACTGGCGTGATGGCAGCATCGTCACCTGCGGCATCGACGTTGGCTCGGTGTCGTCGCAGGCGGTGCTGGTCGTCGATGGCGAGCTCTACGGCTACAACAGCATGCGCACCGGCAACAACTCGCCCGACTCGGCGAAGAACGCGCTGCAGGGGATCATGGACAAGATCGGCATGAAGCTCGAGGACATCGACTATGTCGTCGGCACCGGCTACGGTCGCGTCAATGTCCCGTTCGCGCACAAGGCGATCACCGAGATCGCCTGCCACGCGCGCGGCGCCAACTACATGGGCGGCAACCAGGTGCGCACCATCCTCGACATGGGCGGCCAGGACTGCAAGGCGATCCACTGCGACGACAAGGGCAAGGTCACCAACTTCCTGATGAACGACAAGTGCGCCGCCGGTACCGGCCGCGGCATGGAAGTCATCTCCGACCTGATGCAGATCCCGATCGCCGAACTCGGACCGCGCTCCTTCGAGGTCGACGAAGAGCCGGAAGCCGTCTCCTCGGTCTGCGTCGTCTTCGCCAAGTCGGAAGCGCTGGCACTGCTCAAGGCCGGCTACACCAAGAACAAGGTAATCGCCGCCTACTGCCAGGCGATGGCCGAGCGCGTCGTCTCGCTGCTCGAACGCATCGGCGTCGAGGAGGGCTTCTTCATCACCGGCGGCATCGCCAAGAACCCCGGCGTCGTCCGCCGCATCGAGAAGCTGCTCGGCATCAAGGCGCTCGACACCAAGATCGACAGCCAGATCGCCGGTGCGCTCGGTGCCGCGCTGTTCGGCCACACGCTGATGCAGAAGCAGGGCGCGAAGAAGGCCGCCTGAGTGACACGCACTGCCGGGGCGATCGCCCCGGCAGGCGGCGCCCCAACAGAAGAGGAGTGAGCAGATGATTGCCAACTACGGTTACAAGGACGGCTCCGGCGACTACTACATCAGCATCGACACCGACAAGTGCATCGATTGCGCCGCCGACCGCGCCTGCCAGACCGCCTGCCCGAAAGAGATGTTCGAGACGATCACCGACGACTACGACGACGAAGTGACCTGGGTCAAGCGTGCCAACTGCCGCACGCTGGCTTACGACTGCACCGAGTGCAAGCCGGCCGGCGGCTACACGAGCCTGCCCTGTACCAGCGCCTGCACGCCGGGTGCGATCAGGCACTCGTGGTGAGGAGAAGCGCATGAGCAGAGTGAGCATCCCCATCGTCGCCGCCAGCGGCTGTGGTTCTCGTGCCGCGCAGTCGTCGTGCTCTTCGGGCTCGTGCAGTTCGTGCGCGCCTGCTGCGGCGAACGACGATCCGGTCTCCCGGCTGCAAGGCGAGGGCTGGATCCTGCGCACGACGATCGGCGAGCCGCGGCTGTCGGAAGTCGCCGAGAACTACCGCGCGATGGGTTACGAGGTCCATGTCGAGCTGTTCGCCGAACCCGTAGCCGACGGCGGCTGCACCACCTGCTTCGACGCCGCCGACCGCAGCCAGCAGAGCCAGGCCTGGGGCTCGGTCTATGTCCGCCCGGGCCGCCCCGCAGCACACGACGAACTTTTCTAGACGCACTTTCCAGAGACAGCACACACCCACCGGTGTCCGCCCGAGCGCGGCGCCGCCTGAATGGAGAAAGAACATGCCGAGTCAAGAACGCAGCCTGCGCCTCCTCAAGCAGGAAGACCTCGACGCCATCGTCGCCATCGACGAGACCGCCACCGGCAAGAACCGCCGCGAGTACTTCGAGCGGAAGATCGCCAGCATCGTCAGGAACAGGTCCGACATCAACTGCTCGCTGGTCGCCGAAGTCGACGGCAAGGTGGTCGGCTTCGCCATGGGTTACCTGTTCTTCGGTGAATTCGGCATCTCCGACCCGACCGCGACCATCGACGGCATCGGTGTCGCGCCCGAATACCGGCATCACGGCCTCGCTGCCGAGATCGTCGAGCAGTTCGTGATGAACATGAAGGCGGCCGGCGTCAAGAAGATCTACACGCTGGTGAACTGGGAGCAATTCGGTCTGATGAAGTTCTTCGCCGCGCAGAAGTTCGCGCCGTCGAAGAGCGTGAACCTCGAACTCGCGCTGCCCTGAACGAGGAAGGCGCGCCGGCGGCCATGTGGATCGACACGCACTGTCATACGAAGCACTCGTACGACAACTGGCTCGAACCGCTGGACCTGATCCGGCGCGCCAGGGCGCTCGGGCTCGACGGCGTCTGCATCACCGAGCACTACTCTTATGAGGCGTCGGCACCGGTCGAGGCGATCGCGCGTGACGAGGGCTTCCTCGTCCTGCGCGGCGTCGAGATCAGCACCCACCGTGGCCATCTGCTCGCCTTCGGCGTCGAGGACGACGGCTGGAACATCTGGGGGCGCGACAACTACCTGCCGCTGCAGGAAGTCATCGAGCGCATCAATCTGCTCGGCGGCATCTGCATCCCGGCGCATCCGTTCCGCGAGCAGGGGCTCGCCAGCCTGTGCGAGCGGATCCTCGACCTGCAGGGAATCGCCGCCGTCGAGACGCACAACGGCGGCAACAACGACAACGACAACGCGCTCGCCTGGCGCGCGGCCGGGCATCTCGGCCTGCCGACGCTCGGCGGCAGCGATTGCCACAAGCTCGGCGCGGTCGGCCGCTGTGCGACCGAGTTCACGCAGCCGGTGAGCGACATGAGCAGCTTCATCGCCGCGATTCGCGCCGGACAGTGCCGCGGCGATCATTTTCCCGGCTATCCGGGAAACGTGGCGCGGGAATGAACGTGGAAAAAGCAGTTCGCCACGAAATGCACGAAAAATACGAAGTCATTCCAGGCCCAGCCCCAACAGAGGGTAGTCAATGAAAGGGCCTGGTCAATGAACACTGAACGACAGCAACCCTAGGGAAACGCTGAATAAAGCGCCAATCTGAGCCGGTGAGCCTCGCAAATTTCGCGATTGCCTATTTTTTAAGCAAATTATCGGTCAATTTTCCGATTTTTCCCCCTGAATCCGTGCTTTTCAGCCCTTTTTCGCCCCATTTCCCGCGCTCAGGACGCAATTTGCCCGTCGAGCGCCAT
>NZ_NHRX01000042.1:10848-30687 GCF_016653115.1 Rhodocyclus purpureus | reverse complement strand
ATGGCCCCGATGATGTCAGACGCGAGCAAGGTCACGCGCAGGACCTTGGCCACCCAGCATCCTTCAAGCTTCAGACTACGCGCCACCTGGCATCACCGTCTGATGTAAGATGGCTCGACACAAATTCTGTACCCCCCGCAGCAGCCATCTTTTGGCGCTGCAGGCGCTCACGTTCCACGGAATGCGCACCATGACCGATACAACGCCGCTCCCCGATATGCTCCCGGACTCAGGAAACGACTTTGCCGACGACTACGACAGCCCCTGGAAAGAGGCGGTCGAGCGTTATTTCCCCGAATTCATGGCCTTCTATTTCCCGCAAGCTCATGCCCAGATCGACTGGAGGGTCGGCTACGAGTTTCTTGACCAAGAACTACGCGCGGTTGTTCAGGATGCCGAACTCGGCAAGCGTTTCGTCGACAAGTTGGTCCGGGTGCACCGCCTCTCCGGCGAGGAGGACTGGATCTACCTACACCTTGAAGTGCAGGGTAGCGCCCAGACCGAATTTGCCGAGCGGATGTTCGTGTACAACTACCGCTTGTATGACCGCTACCGCCGGCCGGTAGCGAGCATGGCCGTCCTGGCGGACGAGTCGGAAAACTGGCGTCCGGAGTCGTTCGGCTTCGAAGTGCTGGGCTGCCGACACACGCTGGAATTTCCCACAGCCAAGTTGCTCGCCTATGCTGGGCAGGAAGAGGATTTGGCGGTTGCTGACAATCCGTTCGCGCTGGTCACGCTCGCCCACTTGCTGACCCGGGCCACCAAGAGGGACATGCGCGCCCGGTTCGATGCCAAGTGGAAACTGGTCCAGTTACTCTACCGGCGCGGCTGGGAGAGGCAGGAGGTTATCGACCTTTTCCAGGTGCTGGACTGGATGATGCGCCTGCCGACGCACCTCGCCCAGGAGCTGTGGCAAAATATCGAAGTACTTGAGGAGCAAGAAAAAATGCGCTACGTCTCATCGATTGAGCAACTAGGGGTTGAGAAAGGCATGCAGCAAGGCGTGCAGGTTGGAGAATCCCGGATGCTGGCCCGGATGCTGGTCGGGCGTTTTGGTGAGTTACCGGCCTGGGTGCTTGCCAAGCTGGAGAAGGCATCCGCGCTGGAGTTGGAAGCTTGGGCCGATGCTGTCTTCGCCGCCGAGAGTCTGGAAGCGGTCTTTGGCCCGACCCAGCATTGATTTCCCGTGGCTGTGGACTCGTTCCGCAGATCTTTCGGGTTGACGCCCACCTATTTCAGCAGAAATTTGGCGGCGTAAATCGGCGTCGACGGCTGTTCTTCGCGGCGGCAGGCTCGGAACTGCTGCTCTTGCTGCCAGTTCCGAGCCTACACCATCCGCCGTTGCATCAAGGACTTGCTTCGCCGGGCTACGCCCGCCCTTGATGCGCCTTCCGACTTCCAAGAACCGTGCCTATGACATTGGCCGCCGCCACTTTTCCGCGTTCTTGGCGCATCGCCAACCACACTTACTGCGTGGCGTGGTCGGCGTCCAACACCATACCTAACGGCTGAGCTTCAAGGGCAAGCCAGGGGCGCAACGCCGCCAGTTTTTCGTGTGACAGGTACGGTTCCATCAGTTTCAGTCCCGCCTCGATCTCACGCGTCGCGATGTAAGCCTTGATCGCCTCCTCGCTCGGCCCGAATTCGATGACGGTCTTGGCCTCGTCGATGTCGCCGGTGTCGTGGTCATAGAGCCAGATTTCGCCAGGTTCCACCACGATTCGCCCCAGATTGCAGGCGAACTCCCGAACGAGATCGGCGTAGCCGTACCTGACCTCGCCATACGTCGAGACCGCCAGATCCCCCATTTGAGGATCGTAGAAGAACTCGTCCTCACCCATCACGCGGCTAGAGAAGGCATCCACACCGTCATGGCCTGAGTACTCCATCAGGACCTTGAAGGCGTCTGCCACATGCTGGACGGTCGTACCAGCAGTAACCTTGGCTTTCAGGTGCATCGTGTGTTCATACCCCATGGCGCACCTCGCCAATCCCGACAAGGACGATCGTCCAGATTCGGAGCAAGGCGTCGAGGAAGGAGAGATCCTTCTCTTCAGCCTTGGCCACCTCCCGGCACTCGAACTCATCCTCGACAGATTCCGCCGCGGGACTCGGTTCGAGAAAGATGCTTGGATGTCTCCCGAAATGCTCGCTCACAGCAGCCCCCTTTCGCAAAAAGAGAAGGCTTGGTTTCCGGCCACGACAAAGTGATCCAGGACCCTCACATCCACAAGACCTAGCGCAGATTTGAGAGCGCCGGTCAGCATTTCGTCGGGCCGCGAGGGATCGGGCACTCCGGACGGGTGGTTGTGCGCAAAGATCGTTGCTGCTGCGTTGACGGCCAACGCCTTTTTGACGACTTCCCGCGGATAGACACTGGCCTGTGTGATCGTTCCACGGAAAAGTTCACCGCCGTCGATGAGACGGTTCTGTGAATCGAGCCACAAGCACCAGAACGACTCGTACTCGAGATGCCCGATCTTCGAGCACAGGTAAGCTCTGACGCTTTCCGGAGAAGAGAAGCAAAGATCTTCGGTCTCCATGCGCTCCCGCATACAGCGAACGAAAAGCTCCTTCGCGGCTGCCAGCGACGGATGGATTGCATAAGTTTCAGCTTCCTCGCACAGCTGCAACTGCCTCGGCCTCGTGAACCCGAACAGTTCCGCGAGCGGCTTGGCCGACAGCGCCTTCGCCGACGTTTTGCCAACAAGCAGCGCCAGCAGTTCGGCATTGGACAGGTCTTTCATGGTGCCTCCTCGAACGAAAAAAGGGGCACCACGCCCCGACCGGAGCATGATGCCCCGGTGGGGAAGATGTACGCGGTCAGGATCGACCTGATCGCCTTAAATGCTGTTTGTTTCGGAAGGCCAGCTACCTTCATGTCCTCATGGCATAGCCAAGGGGAGCAATACGGCTTTCCGGAGCACGCTGCTGCGTGCGCTCTGGAAAACCCTCCCGCCTCGCGGCGGGAGGATGACTTCAGTTGCAGCGGATGCGAACGCTCTCGCCCCACGGCGCCGGACAGACACCCAGCGTGTCCCCCCACAGAACCGGATAATCGGGAGCGCGGTCGGGGAAGTCTCCGATCATGTCTGTCAGATAGAGCAGGCACGAAGGAGTGATGCCTTCCTTTCCGACCCATTCGAAAACGGGACGGAAATCCGTTCCGCCGTATCCCCTGGGGCTGATGGTGATGGCTTCGCCATCTTCGAACACATCCACGCCCTGGATCTCCGCGTCGCAGTAGACGACATGCACCCGCTCGGGTCGCACCTCTTCCACAATCGCGTTGATCTCACTGGCGAACTGGCTGATCGTCAGGTCGTCGATGCTGCCCGACGTATCGACCGCGATCACCATCGGCGGCATGCTTTCCGCACGAAGCGCCGGCAGGTACAGACCCGCGTACAGGTACCGGCTGTTTGGCTGCCGCCAGGAATAGTCGGAAGCAGCGTTCATCTGGACGAATCGGCGCAGGATGGATCGCCAGTCTTGCGGAGGGTTCTTGATCTCCTCGACGAGACGCTCCAGACCTGCGGGCAATCCGCCCATCGATTCAGCTTGCCGCGCGGCATTCAGCACCGAAGCCGACCAGTCCGCCTGAATTTCCGACGCGTGACCGTCATCGCTGTCGACAACTTCGCCACACTCCGAACCATCCGGCGACGCTTCCTCGCTACCCTCCTGAGCGTTGCCTTGGCCATCGTCGTCCTCGGGATTGCCGCCCTGCCCTGCCTGATCGTCTTGATCATCCGGGCCCGATGACGGTTCGTCCCTTTGCGGTTGCTGAGCGCCCTGCTGCTGCATGAGCCGCTCATAGATCTCCTCGGCACTCATGCCTCTGTACGGAGCCCCGTCGATCGCCCCCGAGGGAAGTACCATCCCCGCCTCCCTCACGATCGGATTGATCGCATAGTCGGCGGCCTGATTCCACAATTTCGGATCGCGCGCACCACGACGCCAGGCATGCCCGTTGGCACAATGCAGCACCTCGTGCGCCACAACCCCGACAAGCTCGTGACGGCCGAGACTGGATGCGTACGCCGGATTGAACCTGAGTTGGCGTCCGTCCGTGCGGAAGGTTTTCGTCGTCGGGTCCTCGACCAGTTCCAGTTTCAGGGAGAGAACCCCGAAAAATGGATGATCCAGAATGAGACTCCGCCTGGCTGCGGAAACCTGATCTCTTGCATTCATGAGACTTCCTCCTTAAGTGCCACCCCGGTGACGAGGTGGCACGGTTGCCGGATGCCTACATGTAGGCGTCCATGAGGTTGGAGATTTCCTTGGCCTGCGCAGCGACCCTGGCGCGGAGCACCATGTCGTCACGCAGCGCCTGCGGCGAGTGCACCGCGAGTGCCGCGGCGCAGACGTCGCTGACGTTCTGGAGATCCTGGTCGCCCGTGACGTTGAGCTTGGGCACCAGTTCCACGACCTTCTGGAGATTGCTCACCAGCGTGTCGTGAAATCGACCTTCAGGATTCGAGAGGCGCAGGACCATGTTGTCGACGGCGTCACGCAGCCGATTCCACAGGTCCTTGTTGGCGTTAGCCATCTCCTGTTGCAGGCGGCTTTCGATCTGATGCTGTATGCGTTCGACCTCTTCGCTCGCCAATGCAACGCGGAAGTCATCAGCCGTCGGCACCGGGAGGGTTTCGACATCGATGGAAAAACGCTCGCGCATTTCGTCGGCTGTCGGGTAGTCCGTCTCGTTGAACAAGCCGTTCAGCAGGACGCGTGCGCCCTCCATGAGGCTCGGGTACTCCCGGATGAACTCGTCTGCCAGCAGTTGGTAAGCTCGCTTGAACTTGCGCACCCCTTCCGTGAAGTCCTGATAGTTGGCGGTCGGCAGAATGCGCTGGCCGTCCTTCGACCATGGCAGCGTGTTCTCGTAGTAGAAGGCGCGCAGTTCGCGCCCCTTCCTGTGAACAGCTTCGTAGGACTCGGCGTTGCCCGGCAGGAGATGCTTGTTGAAACGACCGGCATCGGCGGTGGCAGCGTGTTGCTCTGCCACTTCAAGACTGACCTTCCGGTCATATTTCCGAGCCTGCCAGCCGTGAATGGTCAGCCCGACCAGCATGGCTTTTTGCGACAGATTCGTGGTGCTCATGGCTTGCTCCTTGAAAAATTCGTGGAGCTCTCCCCCTTGCGGGAGGAAAACCCCGCAAGGGTCACGAAAGAATGGCTCAGGCCAGATAGGACTTGCCCAGCCTGGACAGGGTGAGGCGCGTCCAGTCGGGTGTCTGCTGTACCGCAGGGCACAGACGATTAATGTCCTTCACCATCATCACGGCGAATTCCGACTTGCCGTCATCGAACATGCGCTCGGCGTAGCGGAAGATCCGCCCGCAGTTGGTGTCGCTGGCCCGCTTGGCGAGGGCGACCGAAACCGCCCACAGCATGTCCGGCCGCTCTGGAATCGGCGCATTGTCCGGGTCCAGAATGATGCTGTCCGGGTTCGGCAGCTTGCTCCGGACCATGGTCAGAAAGGCCCGCAGCTCGATCGCAGCCCCCTCGCCCACGGCTCCCGCCAAAGCGGCAAACTCGAGTTCATCGGGCAGCGCCATCCTGATCGCCTTGCCGGCGTATTCCCAGGTGCGTGGACAAGGAAAGTTCTCCATGTCGTCGGCTTTCCTGGTGTCCATCACGTGCAGCAGGTTCGGACGAAAACGGATGAACGAGATCAGCTCGGGCGGCATGTTGGCCCCGAGTGCCCATTCGCACCAGTCGTCCACCGACGACTCCACGCCGAGGACCGCGCCGAAGCGCGAGATCACCGGGGTGAGGATGCCCGAGACGCCAGCGCGATCCGAACGACGGTTCGTCGCCGCCACGAAGGTGACGCAATCCGGCAGGCGATGCCCATTGACCTGGCGAGCCAGCAACAACTGCATGTAGCTTGCCTGGACTGCCGGAGATGCCTGACCCAGATCGTCCAGAAACCAGACGGTCGGTGTCCTTGCCTTGATCGCCCTGGCCAGATCACCGAAGGGCAGAAAGGTGGCGCTCTCGCCATCCTTGCCGGGCCATGGAAGACCCTTGGCATCGGTCGGGTCCGAGACGACCGGATGCGACAGGATCAGGTCGTGGCCGGACGCTCTGGCCGCCTGCTCCACGATCGATGACTTGCCGACGCCCGGAGCGCCGGTGAGCAGGACGGGGATGGCGGCCTCGATGTACCTGCCAACCAGGTCGGCGGCCTGCAGCGGCCGCAAATTGATAGTCGTCATGCGAAGCTCCTCGAATCAAGCGCGGAGCTTCCTCCTTGCGGAGAGAGAGCCCCGCAAGGGTTGGATTGATTGCCGGCCGGGTTGAGCCCGGACGGCACTGGATGCTGCTTCGCATTTAAGCGCGGCCAGCTACCGCATCGACCAGCGCCCTTACAGCGCCGGTCAGAATGCCTTGCCATCACCTCCTTCAGGCGGCGCTGCGAATGACGCGCCTGTCGATCGCACTCAGCTTGGGAAATCCCGCCTTGCCATCGCGACGCAGAATATCCAGCCAGTCCAGCGACTTCTCGCCCTGCAGGATTTCTCCGCCGGGGACGATCGCCGAGGCCTGGATGCCCATCGCCCAGAGGCGTTGCACGAGATCTTTGGCAGCCTCCTGGCCGTGACCCTTCGGGTGCTGTTCGGTCGGCCGATCCTTGTCAGCAAAGATGAGAACCCGCTTCACCCAGTCTGGCGGGACAAAGCTCGCCAGCATCACCGCGTTGATCGCGCACCATACCGACAGCCCGGTGCCTTCCATGACAGCCAGGGAAGTTTCCAGTCCCTCGGCGACCAGCATCAACGGGCTCTTCGTGTCGTCCAGCCGGATGGCGCCGCCGACGATCTTGCGATCCTTCGGATAGGCCATGAGTTTCTTCGGCGACGCTACGGGTGCCTTGTGCCCGTCCGCTGTCAGGTAGATGCGATGGATCGTCACCGCTTCGCCGTGCACGCCGGATACCAGACCCAGGATGGCCGGAAACTCTCCGATCCTCTTCTCGCCGCCGTAGTACGCCAGCGCAGGATGAAAGCGAAGCGCCTCGGGTGGCGGGATCGAGATCCCGCGTCGCGCCAGATACAACCTGGCGGGCTCGGCGTCCCGGTCCGACATCGGCAGCGACTCGCTCCAGACCCGGTTCAGCGACAGCCGCAGTCTGTCGTCGTCGCCGTTCGTCGACACCACCGGCCTCGCCATCTTGCAGACAGGCTGCGCCGAGTGTACGCCGACACGCAGGTGATCGGCGACCGCCCTGAGCGCGGTCGAGTAGCGCCAACCGTTCGCCCACATGAGCGTTGCGATACCGTCGGCGTAGAACCCGCAGGTGTTGCAGACGCTGCCGCCGGTTTCACCGACGTCCTTGAACACTCGAAACCCGTCCTTGCCGCCATGGACCGGACACGGAACATGACGGCCGACCCGGTCGAGCGCCGGCTGTAATTGCGGCGCCAGCGCAGCGAGCGTGCCTTCCCAGTGCCCACGCGCCATGCGCAGCACCTCTTCCTTGAGGGCATCCCATTCCTCTGTTGTCATGGCCTTCTCCTGATGAACCCCGATCTGGGCATGACCAGGCACCTCCCGACGGAGGCACTCGGAAATGCCCCGAAGCGGGGTGAAGCAAAGACCAGCACGAGGCCACTCCCCAAACGGGGGAGCAAGTTCCCCGTCCTGGGTTTCATCGATCGACACGACGCCGCAAGCGGCAATCAGAACGGACCGTGGTCCTGGCTCTGCTTGCCTCCGGCATCGGGCTTGGCCGACGGCTTCGGCGCCTCGGACTCGGGCTTCGACTTGTTGCCGCTCGGAAGCATTTTCATTGCCTCGCCGATCACTTCCGTCGTGTAGCGCATCTCGCCGTCCTTATCCCAGGAACGGGTTTGCAGGCGGCCTTCGACGTACACGAGTGCCCCCTTCTTCAGATGCTCGCCGACGATGGTGGCGAGCTTCCCGAAGAAGACGAGGTTGTGCCATTCGGTCTTCTCGTGCTTCTCGCCGTTCTTCTTCCAGCTTTCGCTGGTGGCGAGCCGCACGCGCGTGACGGCTTCATGCTCCTGGGTGTAGCGAACGTCGGGATCCGAGCCCAGATAACCGATCAAGTGCACTTTGTTTAACATGGTGAGACTCCTTTCGGTGACAAGAAAAATGGCGGTCGCACCATGCCCCTGACGGGAAGCATGTCGTTCCCGCCCGGGTTGTTGCCTCGGGGGCTACTTCGGCGCCTCCATACACTCACCGGCCATGAAGGCAACCCACTGCGCTGCCTTGGCGTAGCTCGTGAAAGCGGCATGCAGGCAGCCGTCGACGAACACGGCATGCGTATGGCAGCGATGCCGCTCGCCGACGATCTGGAACGTCGGCGCCTGGTACTTTGGGTGCGCCCAGAGCACACGACGGGTGTCCACATCCATCAGCTTCACGAGGCAGTGATCGAGGACTGCGTTGCCCCACGCTGTCGCTTGGTTCTCAAGGAGAATCGGTACCCGGAGGGTGCCGTCCGAGCGTCCGACGACGCCCAGCACGTCGTTTTCCTCCAGCCAGTCTCGGCCCGTCTCCGCGTCGCCGTAAAAGATGCGGATCGCTTTGCCGCTCTTGCGATAGCGCTCCAGGATCCGGCGTACCTCGACGGGTGTGTCCAGGTGGAACCACGTTTCCTTGAGGTTCGCCTTCCTGGCTTCGCCGATCGCGCGCTGATAATCGGCGTACTGCCCGATCGTTCCCTTCTCGTCCTCGCGGACGGTGAGCGGGAGGTTCAGCCTGGCGACGAGTTGCTTCAGTTGGCCGAAGACATGCTCGAAGCCCAAGGTCGAAACGCCCTCACCCGCAGGAACGACGAACAGCCCCTGTTGATGATTCACAACGACGTCCATGACACCTCCAAACGAGAAACCGCCGGAGGTGCGGCCCCCGGCCGGGGAATCGCTTCCCTGGCGGGGTTTGCACATGACCTCCGGTCGCCCGGCGGTCTCCTTGATGCTGTTTGTTTCGGAAGGCCAGCTACCTTCATGCCCCCTGGCAAAACCAGCGGGAAGCAATTCCGCTTTCCGGAAGACACTGCGGACAGTGCGCTCCGGAAAGCCCCGCGCAGGCGCGCGGGGTTGTCCTGCTAGATCAGGGTGGCGACCTTCGTCTTGGCACGCTTGTAGGCGCGCAGCAAGGATTCGAGATCGGCCCCCTCGAACTCGGCCTCAGCCCGTATGTAGGCTTCGTCCAGCGCTTCGACCGTGGTCACCTGCTCCATGGACTTGAGGGCTGCTTCGAGCCTGGCTTTCCCGGACGCGATGGGCGCAGCCGTCGCCGCGGGTCCATCAGACTTGCCGTTTCGCGTAAGCCCGGCCTTGGCGTCCTGCGCCGGCTGTTCTGGGGTGTTCTCCGACTTGCCGTCCACGTCAGGCGCATCGCCGGTCTCTTCTTCGACCACCGGCGCATAGTTGCCCTCGATGACGTCTTCGAGATCCAGGTTCTGTGCCTTCCCCTGCTCGTTGGCTGCATCCATCGCCAGCGCCGTCGCCAGTTCCGGCGACTTCGGGAGGAACTTGCTCAGCCGACGGATCACGGTTTTCAGGCCCATCGCAACGAAGTCCGAATCCCAGACGGATTCCTTCCTGTATTGCTTGGCGCTCTGATAACCACGGCTGCCATCACGGATCTTCTCGACCTCGTTGCGGCTCATCGCCACGAAGGTCCGCGACCCGTCCTTGAAAACCGCAACGGCGTAGAAACCGGCGACCTCGCCGCGCTCTTCGTCGGATGCCGGGAATCCCCCGGGCGCGGTCAGCGGTTCGTGCTCCAGGGCGCGCTCCATCCCGAGTTTCAGGAGGAACTTGTCGTTCACTCGAACCTCGTGTGCGTAGATGTCCTGGACCAGGCCGGACTGGCGCGCCAGCTTCATCAGGCCCGTGTAGCCGGGGATGAGCTGGCACTGCCCCTTGTAGGGCACGAGGTGCGCCTCACCCATCAGCCCGACCTCCAGCCCCAACTGCGAGGACTGGATGACGGCCGCAAAGACTGAGCGAGGATCGCACTCGGCCAGCTTCGGCGTCATGCGAAACGCCGTCAAAGCGATGCGGGCCATGCGGTCCGGGTTGATGTGCCTCGGCAGTGCCCGGGCGATCTCGCCCTTGAACTTCTCTAGCATGGCCGGGAAAGCTTGCGGCTTCTCTTCGCCGTGGGTCTCGCGATTGATGTTCTTCAGAGCTTGCAGTGCAGACATGATGTGACCTCCATTGAAAAATGAGGAACGGCGGTCACACCATGCCCCTTGGCGGGGAATGACGTTCCCGCCAGGGTTGCTACTGCTGCAACTACTGCATGTCGAATCGGTGGGCTGGAGACGCTAAGCCTCCAGATCGAAGTTGGCCGCCCAGCGCGGCAGTTTGATCGTCTCGATCTCCCCGTTCGGCTGATAGCCGGGCCAGGTGTCGCGCTCTCGGCACCATTTCAGGAGCTGAAGTGCGCCACGGTACTTGGCACGTCCGACCTCGATGACGTCGCTACCGGCGCTGTAGGTGGCCACCGCGTAGGGTGGCTCCTTTTCCACGGCGATGAAGTAGAACGGGATCGTCCTCCCCGCCAGCGCATTGAGGCCGTCCTGGTAGAACGCCGCCTGCACATCGTAGCCAAGCGTGGCGATGGCACGGGCGAAGGCGTCTGCACCGGCGTCCGAACACGTCTTCACGTCCACGATGCCGCTGACCGTGTCCCCGTCCTTGACCAGGAAGTCGGGACGACACTTGCACTCGACGCCGCTTTCCGGGTCGATCCAGAAACCGGACATCTCGGCCAGTCCCTGGGACAGCAGCTTGTCGGCGCCGGCGTGGCAACGCACCGAGGACGCCATCGACCGGATTGCCGCCATCTGCTCGGCAGTCAATGCGATCTTTCCGGCGTTGTCCGCTTCCCAGGCTTCAGCTGCAGCCTTGCCCTCCTTGGTACGCCGATCGAACTTGGGCGCCATCACGAAGCTCTCGCCGAAACGATTGGGCTCGAGCAGGGCCGTGTGGAAAGCCGTTCCCAACTGCATCGCGGGGGTCGGCTCGGGCGGGTTTGCGACGTACTCCCTGTAATGTGCAGGGGAGCGCATGATGCGTACCAGGGCAGAATGGCCCACTGCCGGGCGCGCGTGGTAATGGTCAGCCGGCATCGACAGCAGGCTGATGCTCTCCATTTTCATAGTGCCTCCTTTTGCCGAAGGCACCTGCCCCATGCCGGGGAAGTGCCCCGGCCGGGGTTGATGAATGCGCCTTGGAGGAACGTGATCGCCCCCGAAGGCTTGGACTTACTACGCCAAGACTTCGAAGCTGGCCTTGTCGGACGGTGCCGACGTTGCAGCACTTTCCAGCTTCGCCTTGCTGCGACGCTTGCGCGTCTTGGTCTCTTTTGCCGGCGCCGGTCCTGGCGCAGGCATCGGCTTGCCACGCCGGATGAAGGTCGGGATCTCGTATTTCGACCAGTCCTCCCCGCCCTCGTTGCTGACAGCCATCTGCTTCGCCTCCGGCATTCGAACGACGTTGCGAACGCTCCCGGCTGGCGGCACGGCGAACGCCAATACCAGTTTGCCGACTTTACCCATCCCCCGAACCGCGAGAAGAGCCGAGCCCAGCAGCGCCATGATGAGAAGAAGCTTTTCCATGTTGCCTCCTTGGATAAAGTCGCGGAGGCACCACGACCCGGGCGGGCGCATGATGGCCCCCGCAGGGTTGAGAAACCGGCCCGCGGAACGCGGGCGGGAGACGACGCCCTTCCGGGGACGGCATCTCGATGGGTTGATCCATTGACGCAGGTTCACGGGGCGTGCTGCCTCGTGGCGGCGCTTCGCGCGCAACCGAGGTCTTACATCGACGCCCAAGCCCTTGCCGCATTGCCCCGCGACGCAGGGTTGGGCGCTTCGGCCCCTTCTTGACTCGCGACCGCGCATCCGGCGGCCGGCGAACTGAATGCTGCTTGTTTCAAGCGGCCAGCTACCGCTACAGCGAAGGCATCACGCACTTCACATGATGATGGAAATTCTAGCCATCACCGCAGCCACGGCAACTCCAAGACGTTGCGTTTATGGGCGCTTTTCATCGCTGACGATCGCTCGCGGAGGGATCACCATAGCATGATCGCTGCATCCGATATTTCACATTCATCGAAAATAACGATGCCGTCTGTTTATCGACTATTACGATATAAATTCATGCTCAAGCTCAACTCGCCCCAGCAGGCCGGCCAGATTCTCGTCACTCGACGAAAGGCACTGCGTCTGTCCCTGGCTGCCGTTGCCGCGCGCCTCGGGATCAGCCAGAACCGTCTGTCGGAGCTTGAAGCGAACCCCGATCGCCTCAATCTCGACCGCCTGCTCGCACTGGCGAGCCTGCTCGGGCTGGAACTGGTGCTGCAGGAGAAGACATCCCCCACCTCCGCAAGCGAGTGGTAGCCATGGGCCGCCCCTCCCACGCACGCTCCCTGACTGTCTGGACCAACGGCAAGAGTGTTGGCCAGTGGCGTCTGCCAGCGCTGGGACCGACCGAGTTCCAGTACGAACCGGGCTGGATGGCGTCGCCCGAAGGCCGTCCCCTGTCCCTCTCCCTGCCCTTCACGGAAAGCTAGGGTCAGGTCACGCATAGTTGCATGTATTGCCGGATGCAACAATGCGAGACCTGCCTGATCCAGAGTCCAAAGTGACCCCCTGCCCACACTGGACAGCCATACTCCCAAGGCGTACAGTGCTCATATGTTAACCGTCGTCGAAACTTCACTGTTTCAGAAACAGTGGCCACTCTACTGGACGGAAGATGAGCGTGGTGCGTTCGCTTCCTACATCGCCAGGCATCCAACGGCTGGAGATGTCGTGCCCGAGTCCGGAGGCATACGCAAGGTGCGCTGGCGTCGTGCGGGTTCCGGCAAGTCAGGCGGAGTACGAGTGATCTATTACATTCGCACCGCAGAAGGTGAAATTGTCTTACTGACGCTATATGCCAAGTCAAAAACAGACAATCTCACTGGCCCAAAATTGAAGGAGATACGCCATGTCATCGAAGAATAAGCCACTTACCGAGACCGAACTCGCTGCCTATGAGTCCCAACGCGATCTCGCTGCTGAACTCCTCCAGTCAGTACGCGAAATGCAGGCAGGCAAGGTTCACGTCGTTTCCTCCCCTGTGATAGAGGCTCGCAAAAAAACCGGCCTCTCGCAGACCCAATTTGCTGCACTTCTCGGTGTATCTGCTCGTACGCTTCAGGGATGGGAGCAAGGCCGTAAACAGCCTAGTGGCGCAGCGCGCACCCTGCTTGCAATTGCCAGCACCAACCCGAAGGCACTTCTGGCAGTAGCATCCAAGTAGTCGGCTCAAATTACGTTGACGGAGACGCTGCCGGCGACGACTTCGTCGTCGCACTCGTCGGCAATCGATGCATCAATGCGAGCCCGGACCTCGCGAGCCGATGCGCTTGGGCGCGAGCGGTGTATTTCTTTCGCCTCCTACAAGCGGCTCTTCTCTGCACCGGAACTGGTCCGCGATCTCATCATGGATTTCGTTCCGGACGAGTGGCTGCACAGTCTCGACTACGGCACGCTGGAAAAGGTACCGGGAAGCTACGTCGCCGACGACCTGCGTCACCACGCCGACGATGTGGTCTGGCGGGTGAAGGCCGAGGGCGAGTGGATCTACCTTTACATCCTGATCGAGTTCCAGAGCACGGTCGATGCCTGCGGTGCTGTTGCGGCAGAGCAGGAACTCGCTGGCACTGCCGAAGGTGCGAGACTTGAAGGAGCTGAAAATGACGCTGGCTGAACGCTTCGACCTGTGGGCGCTGCAGTACGAGCAACGGGGAATCGAGAAGGGCATTGAAAAGGGTGAGGCGCTCTTGCTGCAGCGCCTACTCGCCCGCCGCTTCGGCCAGTTGCCTCCCGATCTCATCCAGAGGATCAGCCAGGCGACGGCAGCGGAAATCGAGCTCTGGGGCGATCGCGTCCTCGACGCGGGGAGCCTCGACGAGGTTTTCTCCGGCTGAGCGTCGACGTTCAAAACGTCAGGGGGTCAGGTCTCGAATTGTTGCATCGATAGCCGGATGCAACAATTTGAGACCTGCCCCCCTGGACTCGCGCAAGACGCAGGCATCCAACAGCGCCGTGTAGCGGGCGTGCCCGGCCATCAGTAATCCAACCCCAACTCGCGAGCATTTTCGGCCATTCGCTCCAGGGCACTGGATTGCTGTGCACGCATTTTCTTTGCGTAGGCCAGCAAGTCCTCCAACGCGATGCGACGATGTGAGCCTACCTTTCGATGAGGTAGCCGACCGGCTTCCATCTCCTTGATCACAAACGGGCGGGACACATTCAGAAAATTGGCCGCTTCGACCGTCGTGAACTCCTGCTCGGTCGGCATCAAAACGATGGGGCGTCCTTCGCTCATGGCCCCGAGCAGCTGACCGATCAGCTTGAGGGCGGCAGGAGGAACCTCGACCGTTGGGTGCTCACCCGCGTCGGTAGTCAGCGTGATGGCGGCAGCACGAGAATGGTCCAGGGAAGCCATGATGCAACGCTGGGCAACCCGGACCATCTCTTTGTCCTTGGCGTTCAGCGGCGGAGGTGAAACCTCCCGAACACGATCAATCGTACGCATGTCGTTCTCCTGTCTTGATGAGCCAAGGCATCCACACCCAGCCAAACACAGGATAGCACAGCAAGTGCACTAAATGCAGCAAACGCATCTTATGGATGGCTACGTGTGGGCTCGCCTGGAACTCTGAGCGAGCGATCGGAGTTGAGTATAACGTCCCCGGAATTCGGTACCCTCTCCGACAATGAACGCGCGACGCTGGCTCGCCGTATGTTCGAGTACTTCGAAGCGCTTCCGGTCGGACCATGAACGCCGTTCGGCAGATCTCTCCTACTTCCCCCACAGAGTCGACAGCGGCGCGGCCCAAATCCCGTCACCCAACGGCATGGTCTCGTCACCATCGTAGAGAAGAACGCCCATCTTGAACTGATCACCGGCCAGGCTGGACCATTTTCTGAGTCCCCGCAGATCGCTCTGCTTGACGGTTGCCGCTGCCTTGACCTCGACGCCCACCAGATGCCCGGCGGCGTTCTCGATCACCAGATCGACTTCGAACTTGTCGGTATCTCGGTAGTACATCAGGCGGTAGTCGCCATCGGCCGTGCTGATGTGCTTGAGCAGTTCTCCGAATACGAACGATTCCAGGACGTTGCCGAAGCGTTTTCGATCCTGTTGAACCTCATCCGCGGTCAAGTCGAGCAGTGTTGCAAGCAAGCCGGAATCGATGAATTGCAACTTCGGTGTCTTGACTACCCGATTGAGGCGGTTGCGAGCCCAGACGTCAACGCGCCTGATCAAGTACATCTGCTCAAAGACGCCGATGTAGCGTGAGGCTGTCTTGCCATCCAGACCAACCTGGGCACCCAGTTGGGTGTAATTGCACAGTTGCCCAGCGGTCTGAGACAAGGCACGCAGAAAGCGCGGCAGCTGATCCAGCTTCTCGATGCCGGACACGTCGCGGACATCGCGCGCAATGATGGCGTCGATGTACTGCCGAGCCCATGCCACCCGGCGCCTGGCAGTGGACCGGGTAATGGCCTCCGGGTAGCCACCCCGCAAGGCCCGATCGACCAGATCGCTACCTTGAGCTGGTGTGCCGGACTTCGGTATCCGCCCCTGGAACACCGTGTCGAGCCAGTTCGCTGTCTGCCCCTCGATTTCGCTCTGAGACAAGGGCAGAAGGGACAAGGTCTCCATCCGCCCGGCCAACGAGTCGGCGACGGTCGGCAACGCCATCAGATTGGCCGATCCTGTCAGCAGAAAACGCCCGGGGCGTCGGTCTTCGTCAACGCTCTTCTTGATGGCCAGCAGCAATTGAGGAGCGCGCTGAATTTCATCGATCACCGCCCGATCCAGACTACGAATCATGCCGACCGGGTCCTCTTGCGCCGACAAGAGTGTCAGTTGGTCATCCAAGGTGAGGTAACGCAAGCCGCTCTGCGCCATCTGACGTACCAGTGTCGTCTTGCCCGCCTGGCGGGGACCGGCTAGCAGAACCACCGGGGTGTCGGCCATGGCTTCGGCGATCCGAGGTTCGATCAGGCGAGGGTAGAGGGATGGCGTACTCATGCCTAAATGATACCTCAAGCATCGGATGCAATGAACGTTAATCCCGGAAGATCCGGCCGTGAACTTCGGAATCTAGATACGTGTAATCCGGAATATAAAGGAAGCACGATCGGCTTCATCGAAGCGTTTGTGCCGCGAAAACGCCTTGACAATGTGCGCTATGAATACGCTTGAGGACATGGCGGCACCACCTTCCCCCTGAGCTAGCGCTCCGGTAACTTTAGACGCTCGATCGACTGAGTCGGACGGCGCGCTACGGCCGATCTTCCCCACCGGGGCACGCCTGCCCGAATCGCAGCGGAGCGAGGGGAGGACAATCACGATCACCCACGGCACGGAGGAAGCAGACATGCTTTGTGACCGACCAAGAGCCGGTTGTCGAGACTGGGTGTGCCAACCCGACCAGCGAGTACTCTAAGCGCACATACTTGGAAGCAGCCCGCCTTCACCGCAAGCCAACTTCGTAAGGTTGCCGATCATTGACGTAATCTTGCTTACTACATAGCCTAGGCTCTTTAGCTCAATAATAAGCAACATGCGCCGCCAGGAAGAAAAATTTGTGTCGGGGGAAGTCAAGGCTGCTGCCAAGCGGTTCGCCCCCGTCATCCGGACGACCCGACTTGCCCGCAACATGACTCAGGCGGCGGCGGCGGAACGTGCCCGGATGTCCGCGTATACCTGGATGAAGATCGAGAGGGGCGACGTTTCTGTCAGCATGGGCGCCTGGCTTTCTGCGCTGGAATGCCTGGGGCTACTGGATGCGCTCGCGCTTTCTGCAGACTTGTCGCTCCAGCCGCCCCCGGCACAGACCGTTCGCCTGCGTGCACGAGCCAGCGTCGCCAAGCGCGAAGACTTCGACTTCTGATCGCCATGAGTTGGACTGGCAATCTCTTCGTCTATCTGCACGGAGAGGTAGAGGCCGTGTCGGCAGGGTGGCTCGTCCTCGAAGAGGCTAGGCCGGACTCCACTCCTAACCGATTCGGCTATGGACGTCGTTATCTGGCTCGACCGAATGCTGTGCCGGTGGATCTGCTCAGCCTGCCGCTTTCCTGTCTGCCGGGTGATGAAGCGATCTACGAACCGCTCCATCTGCCTCTCTTTGGCGCGGTACGTGATGCCACCCCGGATTTCTGGGGCGGCGTGACTCCGGGTGCCGCCGGACTCGGTGCCAGAGTCCGTCTATCTGCTCCAAGCCGGCCCGCATCGTTTCGGCGCGCTCGATTTTCGATCTGGCTTGGATAACGTGGAAGCGGCAGGTCTCTGCCGCCCATCAACCAAATGGACTATCTGACGGAGGCCACCGACCGCGTTCAGGACACCGCCCCCATCCCTGCGCAACTCGAACACATCTTTACGAGGGGCACGATGGGCGGCTCGCGACCTTGGACAACCTGCTCGAAGCCCATGGAGACTTCGGGCTGCAGAAACGAGACGCCGCAGCCATCATTGAACGCGTCGCATCGGTGACGCGGGAATGGCGGGTGGTCTTTGAAGAACTCGGCGTCCCGGAGCAGGAATGCAACAAGATTGCATCCGCGTTTCGCCGGCCGAGGGAGATCGGGATCGAGGTCGTTGAGAAGGTCCTGTGAGGCGGGCTGCCGGCGTAAGTAACGCGCCATCCAGGGTTGAGGTCGCAAGCATTCCACGCCACCGCTCCCCGTGTTCCGGTAGTGATCGCGGCCTGAGATGGGTAGGGGGCAAAAATAGGGGTTGACAGAAAGAATCAGGCCTTTATAATGCGCGCAGTTGTTGAGGCAGCGGCACCCAAGCAAGCGGTAACAAGTGACGGTTCGATGTAAGTTACTGAGTTTACAAGTGAGCCAAGGGATTGCAAATCCGTGTAGGTCGGTTCGACTCCGGCTCGCGCCTCCAGTAACACAGGTTTTACGCGGCAGTAGCTCAGTTGGTAGAGCGCAACCTTGCCAAGGTTGAGGTCGAGAGTTCGAGACTCTTCTGCCGCTCCAGACAAAAACGGGAAAGCGATCGAGCTTTCCCGTTTTTTTTTCGGCCCGATCAAGGCCCGGCTTGATAGTGCGCTAAAATCGTGCGTTTCGTGACACGGGGATGGCGCGCTGCGCCGACCTCGCTCACCTGCCCGGATGGTGAAATCGGTAGACACAAGAGACTTAAAATCTCTCGGCTGAAAGGCTGTGCGGGTTCGACCCCCGCTCCGGGCACCATGACAGACAAGCACGTGAACAAGTATTTAGCCATCGCCGCCACTCTCGCCGCTGTCGCCTTTCCGGGCAGCGCCCACAGCTCGGCGACGCTCACTTCGGCCCAGGTGCCGGTCATCGCCATCCTCCAGGACGATCTCTTCATCGGGGACGCGGTCGGTTACATGGACCGGACCGGCACCATCGACATCAAGTCGGCGATCAAGGCGGACCTGCGCTGTGTCGGGAAATTCCGTTACACGAGTTGGAAGACCGGCATCGCCAACGTCCAGTGCAACGACGGGCACGAGGTGGAATTGAGCTTCAGCGGACTCTCGCTGCTGAGCGGCTACGGGCACGGGAAGTCGCCGCGCGGGCCGGTCAGCTTCACCTTCGGGCTGCCCGCCGAGGAAGCCGGTGCCTACCTCAAGCTTCCTGCCGGGAAGAAGATCGTGACGCGCGACAAGCGCGTCGAAATGGTCGACCTCTGATCAGGATCGCGTCGATGATCATCTTCGACCTCGCCTGCAAGGCCGGGCATCGCTTCGAGGGCTGGTTCCGTTCAGCCGAGGATTTCGCGCAACAGCTCGAACGCTCGCTGCTGACCTGCCCGCACTGCGCCTCGGCCGACGTGCGCCGGATGCCGTCGGTGATCAACCTGGCGAAGACGGGGGCGTCGGCATCTGCCGATGCCGACGCGGAGGAACGCTCGGGAGAGCAGCCGGCGGCGAAGGCGGCGCCTGCATCGGCACGCCAGCCCGCTGCCGCGCAACCCCTGCCGGATCCGACGAAGGTCGCCGCCCGCCTGCAGGAGATGCTGCACACGGCGCTCGCGCAGTGCGAGGATGTCGGCAATCAGTTCGCCGACGAGGCCCGGCGCATCCACTACGCCGAAGCGCCGGAACGACCGATCCGCGGCGAAGCGACCCGCGACGAGTACGAAGCCCTGCGCGACGAGGGCATCGACGTCCTGGCGCTGCCGCGCCTGAAGACGACAGTCAACTGACGGAATCAGCCCTACCTACTGGATCGCCACGCCCTGCGGGCTCGCGATGACGCGTCGCCATCCCGTCATTGCGAGGCGCGTAGCGCCGTGGCAATCCAGCTCGTTCTTCCGTCTTCTCGCCCTGGCCGGCCATCCACGTGCGACACGATATCCGCCCCACCCACTGGATCGCCACGCCCTGCGGGCTCGCGATGACGCGTCGCCATCCCGTCATTGCGAGGCGCGTAGCGCCGTGGCAATCCAGCTCGTTCTTCCGTCTTCTCGCCCTGGCCGGCCATCCACGTGCGACACGATATCCGCCCCACCCACTGGATCGCCACGCCCTGCGGGCTCGCGATGACGCGTCGCCATCCCGTCATTGCGAGGCGCGTAGCGCCGTGGCAATCCAGCTCGTTCTTCCGTCCTCTCGCCCCCTTGCCGGCCATCCACGTACGACCCGATATCCGCCCTACGCACTGGATCGCCACGCCCTGCGGGCTCGCGATGACGCGTCGCCATCCCGTCATTGCGAGGCGCGTAGCGCCGTGGCAATCCAGCTCGTTCTTCCGTCTTCTCGACCTGGCCGGCCATCCACGTGCGACAC
>NZ_NHRX01000042.1:0-10749 GCF_016653115.1 Rhodocyclus purpureus | reverse complement strand
CTGGATCGCCACGCCCTGCGGGCTCGCGATGACGCGTCGCCATCCCGTCATTGCGAGGCGCGTAGCGCCGTGGCAATCCAGCTCGTTCTTCCGTCTTCTCGACCTGGCCGGCCATCCACGTGCGACACGATATCCGCCCTACGCACTGGATCGCCACGCCCTGCGGGCTCGCGATGACGCGTAGCCATCCCGTCATTGCGAGGCGCGTAGCGCCGTGGCAATCCAGCTCGTTCTTCCGTCTTCTCGACCTGGCCGGCCATCCACGTGCGACACGAGTCCGCCCTACGCCCTGGATCGCCACGCCCTTCGGGCTCGCGATGACGCGTCGCCATCCCGTCATTGCGAGGCGCGTAGCGCCGTGGCAATCCAGTTCGTTCTTCCGTCTTCTCGACCTGGCCGGCCATCCACGTGCGACCCGATATCCGCCCTACGCACTGGATCGCCACGCCCTGCGGGCTCGCGATGACGCGTCGCCATCCCGTCATTGCGAGGCGCGTAGCGCCGTGGCAATCCAGCTCGTTCTTCCGTCTTCTCGACTTGGCCGGCCATCCACGTGCGACACGATATCCGCCCTACGCCCTGGATCGCCACGCCCTGCGGGCTCGCGATGACGCGTCGCCATCCCGTCATTGCGAGGCGCGTAGCGCCGTGGCAATCCAGCTCGTTCTTCCGTCTTCTCGACCTGGCCGGCCATCCACGTGCGACACGATATCCGCCCTACGCACTGGATCGCCACGCCCTGCGGGCTCGCGATGACGCGTCGCCATCCCGTCATTGCGAGGCGCGTAGCGCCGTGGCAATCCAGCTCGTTCTTCCGTCTTCTCGGCCTGGCCGGCCATCCACGTGCGACACGAGTCCGCCCTACGCCCTGGATCGCCACGCCCTGCGGGCTCGCGATGACGGGCTGTTGATCGCGACGACCTCCGCGGATCAGGTCGGCCGATGCTTCACGAAATCGTTCCACGTTTCACGCTAACCCGACCCGCCACCTACCACCTACCACCTACCACCTACCACCTACCACCTACCACCTACCACCTACCACCTACCCCGCCCTGCCCGACTTCTCCTGCGCGACGATCTCCGGCCAGGCCATGCGCAGGTAGTAGGCCATCGACCACAGGGTCAGCACGGCGGCGACGTAGATCAGCCAGGTACCGGCTTCCTGGAGGTCGATCCCGGCGACGGGCCTGTGGTAGAGCAGCAGCGGGATCGCCGCCATCTGCGCCGTCGTCTTGATCTTGCCGAGCATCGACACGGCGACGCTGGCGCGGGCGCCGATCTGCGCCATCCATTCGCGCAGCGCCGAGATGGTGATTTCGCGGCCGATGATGATCACCGCGATCACCGCGTCGAGGCGGCCGAGCTGGACCAGCATGATCAGCGCCGCGGCGACCATCAGCTTGTCGGCGACCGGGTCGAGAAAGGCACCGAAGGCCGAGGTCTGCTCGAGCTTGCGCGCGAGGTAGCCGTCGAGCCAGTCGGTCGCGGCGGCAGCGCAGAAGAGCAGCGTCGCCAGCGCGTCGCGGCTGAAGGGCGCCGGCACCCAGGAATCGGGCGCGTAGTAGACGCCGACCATCGCCGGAATCGCGATGATGCGCAGCCAGGTGAGGAAGATCGGGAGATTAAACGGCATCAGCGCAGCGCAGCATGGATTCTTTCCGCCAGTTCCCGGCTGATTCCGGGAACGGCACACAATTGCTCGACTCCGGCGTCGGACAGCCCCTGCAGGCCGCCGAAGCGCTCGATCAGCGCCTTACGTCGCTTCGGTCCGATGCCGTCGATGTCCTCCAGGCGCGAGGTCTTGCGCGCCTTGCCGCGCTTGGCGCGGTGGCCGGAGACGGCAAAGCGGTGCGCCTCATCGCGGACTTCCTGGATCAGCAGCAGCGCCGGGTGATCGGGATTCAATTGTAACGGTTCGCGCCCGTCCGGAAAAATCAGTGTTTCCAGACCCGGCTTGCGCTCCTCGCCCTTGGCGACGCCGACCATCGGCAGTTGCGTCAGGCCCAGTTCCTCCAGCGCCGAGAACGCCATCGCCACCTGCCCCTTGCCGCCGTCGATCAGGATCAGCGCCGGCGCCGTGCCCTCGCCGCTGGCCACCTTGTCGTAGCGGCGCAGCACCGCCTGGCGGATCGCCGCGTAGTCGTCGCCCGGGGTGATGTCGCGGATGTTGAAGCGGCGGTACTCGCTGCGGCGCATCCCGTCGCCCTGCCAGACGACGCAGGAAGCGACCGGCGACTCGCCCATGGTGTGGCTGATGTCGAAGCACTCGATGCGGTCGCCCTCGATCGCCAGCACTTCCTGCAGCGCCTGCAGGCGCTTGCCCTGCATCGTCAGTGCCGTGCGCCGTGCGCTGATCGCCAGGCGCGCGTTCTGCAGCGCCATCTCGACCCAGTGCCTGGGCATCGACAGGCGCGCCTCGACCACCGGCGTCGGCCGGCCGGCCAGCGCGCTGACTTCGGCAGCTGCCTCGTCGTCGACCGGCAACGGTTTAACGTAGATGCGCTCGGGCACCGGGTGCGCCGAATAGTGCTGCTGCAGGAAGGCGAGCAGGGCATCGGCCGGCGTGCAGCCCGACGCGTTGCCGGGAAAGAACGGGCGGTCGCCGAGGTGGCGGCCGCCGCGCACCATCGCCAGGTTCACGCAGAGGACCCCGTCCTCCTCGACGGCGACGACGACATCCACGTCCTCGCCGCGGCTGCTCTCGACGTACTGCTTCTCCTGCACGCGGCGCAGCGACTGGATCTGGTCGCGGATTCTTCCCGCCTCCTCGAAGGCGAGCGCCTCGGCGGCCGCCTGCATCGCCTCGCTCAAACGGGCGATCACCTCCTGCTGTTTTCCCTGCAGGAACATCGCCGCCAGGCGCACGTCCTCGGCGTAGGCTTGGGCCTCGATCTCACCGACGCAGGGGCCGGAGCAGCGCTTGATCTGGAACAGCAGGCAGGGCCGCGAGCGGTTGGCGAACACCGAGTTCTCGCAGGTGCGCAGCAGGAACATCTTCTGCAACAGATGCACGCTGTCGCGCACGGCGACCGAGGACGGATACGGTCCGAAATAGTCGGCGCGGCGGTCGGTGGCGCCGCGGTAGAACGCCAGCCGCGGGAACTCGTCGCGAGTGAGGACGATGTACGGATAGGACTTGTCGTCGCGGAAGAGGATGTTGTAGCGCGGCGCCAAGCGCTTGATCAGGTTGTTCTCGAGCAGCAGCGCCTCGGCCTCGGAACCGACCACCGTCGTCTCGACGCGCGCGATCTGCGCGACCATCAGCGCGATGCGCGGGCTCGGGTGGTTCTCGCGGAAGTACGAGGCGACGCGCTTCTTCAGGCTCTTCGCCTTGCCGACGTAGAGGACCACGTCCTTCGCGTCGATCATGCGATAGACGCCGGGCAACTCGGGCAAGGTCGCCAAGAGCGCGCGCGCATCGAAGGCGAGCGCCGCGGATTCGGCGGCTTCGGCGGCTTCGGCGGCTTCGGCGGCTTCGGCCGGCGCAGTGTCGGCGGTCGCGGCCGGCGCCGCGTCGTGCAGTGCATCGGCGGCCGGGGCTACGCTGGCTTCGATCCCGGCGTCGAACGGGGTATCGAACCGGGAGTCGCTTGCGGCTTCTGCGGCGGCTGGCGGCGGACTGGGCGGCTGGGTTAGCATGGCGGCCGATGTTATCACGTGCGCCTACTCCAACGACTCCTGGGACTACCACGAGCACTCTTCCGCCAGCCTCGCCGCGCGCGCGCTGGGACATCTTCTGCACGGTCATCGACAACTTCGGCGACATCGGCGTCAGCTGGCGCCTGGCCCGCCAGCTGGCCGCCGAGCACGGACTCGCGCTGCGCCTGTGGGTCGACGAGCTCGGCGCCTTCGCCGCGCTCTGTCCGCAGATCGATGCGCGCCTCGACGAGCAGACCGTGCAAGGCGTCGAGGTGCGGCGCTGGCGACCGGGTGAGTCCGGTGAGTCCGATGAAATGCTGGCCGACTTCATCGAAGCCCCCGGCGACGTCGTCGTCGAAGCCTTCGGCTGCAATCTGCCCGAGGCGGCGCTGGCGGCGATGGCGCGGCGCCCGTCGCCGCCGGTCTGGATCAACCTCGAATACCTGAGCGCCGAAGCCTGGACGCTCGGCTGCCACGGGCTCGGCTCGCCGCACCCGCGCCTGCCGCTCACCCGCCACTTCTTCTTCCCGGGCTTCGTGCCGGAAAGCGGCGGACTGTTGCGCGAGGGCGAGCTGCTGGCACGGCGCGACGCGGCCTTCGCCGAACTGGCCGCCGCTGACCGTCCAGGATCGCCGGCGGCGCGCCTGGCCTTCGTCTGTGCCGCTGCCGGCCTGCCCGCCCCCGCGGCGACGCTGCCGGCGGAGACGCTGCTCGTCTCGCTGTTCGCCTACGAGAACCCGGCCATCGCCGAGCTGTGCGCGCTCTGGGCAGCGGGCGAGACCCCGGTCTGCTGCCTGCTGCCCGTCTCGCGCGCCCTGCCGGCCGCGGCCGCATTCTTCGGCCAGGAGCTCGCCGCCGGCGACGTCGTCCGCAAAGGCATGCTCGAAGTCCGCGTCCTGCCCTTCGTCGAGCAGCCGCGCTACGACCCGCTGTTGTGGGCCTGCGACCTCAACTTCGTCCGTGGCGAGGACTCCTTCGTGCGCGCGCAGTGGGCCGCCAGGCCCTTCGTCTGGCACATCTACCCGCAGGAAGACGACGCGCACCGCGTCAAGCTCGACGCCTTCCTCGACCTCCACTGCGCCGGCCTGCCGCCGACGGGTGCAGCCGCGCTGCGCGAGTTCTGGCACGCTTGGAACGCCGGGCACGTCGATGCGGCAAGCTGGCAGCGCCTGCTCGCGGAGATGCCGGCTCTGGCGCCCCACGCGCAGGCCTGGTCGGCAGGGCTTGCCCGGCAGACCGACCTCGCGCAACAGCTGGTGATTTTTTCCCGATCCCGGCTATAATGGCGAGTTATCTTTTTACCGCTTACCGGAAATAGCACTATGAAAACCGCTCAGGAGCTTCGCGCAGGCAACGTGTTCATGGTCGGCAACGACCCGCTGGTTGTCCTCAAGGCTGAATACAACAAGTCGGGCCGCAACGCCGCCGTCGTCAAGATGAAGATGAAGAATCTCCTGACCGGCGCGCCGAGCGAGACCGTCTACCGTGCCGACGACAAGTTCGAAGTCGTCCAGCTCGAACGCAAGGAAGTCAGCTACTCGTACTTCGCCGACCCGATGTACGTCTTCATGGACGGCGAGTACAACCAGTACGAGATCGAAGCCGACGCCATGGAAGACGCGCTGCACTACCTCGAAGACGGCATGCCCTGCGAAGTCGTCTTCTACGAAGGCAAGGCGATCTCGGTCGAACTGCCGAACGCGCTGGTCCGCGAAGTCATCTACACCGAACCCGCCGTCAAGGGCGACACCTCGGGCAAGGTCATGAAGCCCGCCCGCCTGTCCACCGGCTTCGAACTCCCGGTCCCCGCCTTCGTCGAAATCGGCGACAAGATCGAAATCGACACGCGCACCAACGAATACCGCGCCCGCGTCAAGTAAGCGCTGCTCGCGTTATACGAAAAAAGGCGGCCCCGGCCGCCTTTTTTCATGGTGCAACAATCACGGGGTCAGGTCTCGAATTGTTGCATTTTGCCAGTCAGCAGCTCGTCATCGCGAGCCCGCAGGGCGTGGCGATCCAGTGCGTAGGGCTGTCATCCGGTCGCCCGAGCTGGCGAGGCCGGGAAAGAACGAACTGGATTGCCACGGCGCTACGCGCCTCGCAATGACGGGAATGCAACATTCACTCGGGGTCAGGTCTGTTGCATTTAGCCAGCTTCCTCTTCCAGCGGCCCCTTCTCCCCACCCACCGTCGGAAAAAACGCCCGGTCCTGCTTGAGCATGTGGATGACGATCACTTCCTGCGCCAGGAAGTCCATCAGCCTGGCGAGCTCGCCGTCCCCTTGCGCGAAGCGAGCCCTGAGTGCCTCGGCGCGCTCGAGCAGGTGGCGGTGCAGGCCGGCGTGCTGTTTCAGGTCTGCGTAGCCGCATCGGCGCAGGATTTCCTCTTCGTTCCTGAAGTGCTCGGCGACATGCGCGAGCAGCGCGTCGAGCTTCGGCAGGACGGCAGTCGGGGACGGCTCGCTGGCGACCAGGCCGATCAGTTCGTTGGCGAGGCGGAACAGCTCGCGGTGTTCGGCGTCGATGCGCGCTTCGCCACTGGCGTAGCCTGCCCGCCAGACCAGCCGTAGCGGCTGCGCGTCGGCCTTCACCACGCGGTTGCGGCCTTCCCGCTTGGCGCGGTAAAGAGCCTCGTCGGCACGCTGGATCCAGCTGTCGGCGCTTTCGCCGACCAAGAACTGGCTGACGCCGAAGCTGGCGGTGACCGTCCCCACGCCCGGAAAAGGCTCGGCGGCGACCTGCTCGCGCACTTTCTCCGCCACCTGGATGGCCTCGTTGCCGCCACCGTGCGGCATCATCACCACGAACTCCTCGCCGCCCCAGCGCGCCAGGACGTCGACGGCGCGCAGGCTGGCGCGCACACGCTGCGCCATCTCGATCAGCACCCGGTCGCCCGCCTGGTGGCCCCAGCGGTCGTTGATCGACTTGAAATGGTCGATGTCGAACATGATCAGCGACAGCGGATCACCGTAGCGCTCGGCCAGCCCCATCGCGGCGCTTGCTGCCTGCTCGAAATGGCGGCGGTTCCACAGCCTGGTCAGCACATCCGTGGCCGCCAGCTGCTGCAACTCGGCATTGCTTTCCTGCAGGGCCCGGTTTGCCGCAGCGAGGGCGTCGCGCGCCTGCTGCCGTTCGCGCTCGTTCAGCTTGCGCGCGCTGATGTCGCGCGTGATGCCCATCAACTCGAGGAAGCGCCCCTTGCGGTCATACATCCCGCTCGCCGTGATTTCGACCCAGATATACGAGCCGTCCTTGCGCCGGTGTTCGAGTTCGCGGGCCGTGAAGTCGACCGGGCGTCCGGCCTGCACGTTGGCCATGGAGTCGGCAAAGCCCGCCGCGACGATCGCGTACGAGGCCGGCGAAAACATTTCTGCCAGCGACAGCTTCCTGAACTCTTCCTGCGTGTAGCCGAGCAGGCGCTCGACCGAAGGGCTGATGTAGGTGACGACCCCATCCGGCCCGAGGTTCCAGACGAGGTCGATCGAGTTGTCGGCCCACAGGCGGTGTCTTTCCTCGCTGATGCGCAGCTTCTTTTCCACCGCGTAACGCTCGCTGATGTCGAGCAGCGAGATCAGCAGCACGTCGTCCATGGCCGTGGCACCGACCACCACCTGCTTGAGCGTGCCATCCTTGCAGGTGACGCGCACCTCCTGCGACTCGACCTTGCCCTGGCTGCGCACCGCCTCGCGCACGCGCTCACGCCACCAGCTGCTCGCCGCCGCACGATACCCTGCGTCGGGATAGGCCCTCTCCTCCCAGTCCTGCAGCGTCTGCAGGTCCGCGCGCGAGTAGCCGAAGCTGCGCACGAAGTGCTCGTTGAGGAACAACACCCGCGCGTCGTCGCCCGAGGACAGCGCGGCGATGGCGGTGGGGATGTTGTCGAGCATCCGCCGCATCTTCGCTTCGCTCTGCCTGAGCGCTGCCGAGGCGGCGCGTAGCTCGGCGGTGCGCAGATCGACCTCGTGCTCCAGGTTGGCGCTGAGTTCGCGGTAGCGTTGCTCGCTGGCGCGGATCTTCTCCTCGTTCTCCTTGCGCTCGGTGATGTCGCTGGTGACGCCGCAGAGGAGCTCGGGACGATTGTCCGCGGCGAGGAAGGTGCGCCCCATCGCGCTGATCCAGCGCAGCGAGCCGTCGGGCAGGATGATGCGATACTCGGCCTGATAGTCCTCGTGCGTCGCCATCGAACGCCGCACCAGCGCCTCGACCCGCTCGCGGTCGTCGGGATGCAGCAGCGAGAGGAACAGCGCGAAACTCGGCTCGGCCGCATCGGGAACGCCGAACTGGGCGCAGAAACGCTCCGACCAGATCGCTTCGTCGGCGTCCACCTTCTGCTCGAAAACACCGAGCTTCGCGCCGTCGATGCTCAGCCTCAGCTGCGCTTCGTTCTGCCGCAGGCGCTCGGCGATCCTGCGCAGCGAGGCATGGTGGTAGCCGAGCATGAAGAGCAGGCCGATGCAGAGCGCGGCGCAGAGCGCGAGCAGAACGCGTGCACGCGCCTCGGCCGCCTGCACCGCCTCACCGGTACGTCGGTCGACGAGCTCGCTGAACGCGTGGATCGGCGTCATGATGCGCGCCTTCGCCGCGAGGTAGCGATCGTCGAACAAGATGAGTCGCGCGCTCGCCAGCGCGGCTTCGCGCGCCGGGCCGACGCTGTCCAGGAGGCGCATCGCCGCCCGTTCCGTCTGCGTCAGCGAATCGCTGAGCGATTTCGCCTCCTGCAGCATCTTCAGTTCCTGCTCGGCGACTCCGGTCTCGCCGATCAGCTCGAGCAAGGCGACGCCGGTTCCCGTGCTGGCAGGCAGCGGCTGCGGGTCGGCGCTGCGCAGCTGCCAGTAAAGCTCGTGATAGCCGGCAGGGCGCGGCTTCCTGCCGTCGCGGATGTCGAGGATCGCCTCGTAGTAGTCCCTGAAACGCGGATTGCCGGTCAGCACATAGCTGCGCGCCATCTGCGTCAGCTCGTCGGAAGTCCGCCGCAACTCGTCGGCACGCAGCAGCGAGGTCTGCCGCAGCTCCCTCGCCTCGCGGATCGCCTTCTCGGCGCTGACATAGCCCGCGAACGCGGCCGCCAGCGCGAACAGCATGAAGACGCTGAGCGCAAAACCGGAACGCACGAAACCGCGCTTATGCAGGACGTCGCAGCACACGTCCAGAAGCCCTGACTGTCATGATCGTGCCCGGTTGAGGAATGTGGCGATCATATTACCAGCGTGCAACAACCCCGGGGTCAGGTCTCGAATTGTTGCATTTTGCCAGTCAGCAGCTCGTCATCGCGAGCCCGCAGGGCGTGGCGATCCAGTGCGTAGGGCTGTCATACGGTCGCCCGAGCTGGCGAGGCCGGGAAGGAACGAACTGGATTGCCACGGCGCTACGCGCCTCGCAATGACGGAATTGACGGTTCGCGCAGAAAGCAGCGCGTCGGATTAGCGCAGCGTAACCCGATAAACCCCTCACTGACGTCTGACTTCCCCGCCATGGACAAGAAGTGAAGCCCGGGGTCAGGTCCCGAATTGTTGCATCACGCGGCCGATGCAACAATTCGAGACCTGACCCCATGATGTTGCATGTACCATCTGCCTTTGTCCAACGCAGCGGTCCAAGAATGTCTGTCCAAGAGAAACCCGGCTACGCGATCGTCGCGGCCGTTCAACTGCCGAGCGTGAGCGACAGCGAGTTCGAGTCCTCGCTGACCGAACTGCGCGAACTGGCCAAGACCCTCGGCTACCAGGTCGTGCACACCTTCACGCAGAAGCGCGCCGGCTTCGACCAGACCGGCTACCTGGGCGTCGGCAAGCGCGAGGAGATCCGCTGCTTCGTGAACGGCGACCCCGACTTCACCGACTCGGTAGCCGCGATCCGCGCCGCCGCCGAACACGGTAGCGAGATCGAGGTGCTGCTGGTCGACCACGAGATCTCGCCCTCGCAGGCGCGCAACCTCGAACTGGAGACCGGCTGCGAGGTGATGGACCGTACCATGGTCATCCTCGAAATCTTCCACCGCAACGCACGCTCGCGCGCGGCGAAGGCGCAGGTCGAGATCGCGCGCCTCGGCTACATGGCGCCGCGCCTGCGCGAAGCGGCCAAGCTCGCCGGGCCGCAGGGACGGCAGCGCAGCGGCGTCGGCGGTCGCGGTGCCGGCGAGTCGCACACCGAGCTCGACAAGCGCAAGATCCGCGACCGCATCGCCGAGTTGCAGGAGGAGATCGTCGCCATGGAGGCCGAGCGCCGGACGCAGCGCGCGCGCCGCCAGGGACGGCAGACGCCGGCCAGCGTCGCACTGGTCGGCTACACCAACGCCGGCAAATCGACCCTGATGCGCGCGCTCACCGGCAGCGAGGTGCTCGTCGCCAACAAGCTGTTCGCGACGCTCGACACCACCGTGCGCGTGCTGCAACCCGAGGGCATCCCGCGCGTGCTGGTCAGCGACACGGTCGGCTTCATCAAGAACCTGCCACACGGGCTGGTCGCTTCGTTCAAGTCGACGCTCGACGAGGCGCTCGACGCGGCGCTCTTGCTGCACGTGGTCGACGCGAGCGACCCCGATCGCGAGCGTCAACGCGAGGTCACCGAAGCGGTGCTCGCCGAGATCGGCGCCGACCAGGTGCCGCGCATCCGCGTCTTCAACAAGATCGACGGCGTCGGCGATGCAGCCGCCCAAGCCGCACGCGAGGCCGAACTACGCGCCGAGCACCCGGACTGCGTGGTCATGAGCGCCCGCCGCCCCGAAGACGTCGCCCGCCTGCGCGAGCTGATCCTCGCCTTCTTCCAGAAGGACTTGGTCGAAGCCGAACTTTTCCTGCCCTGGTCGGCGCAGCAACTGCGCAGCGAAATCTACGCCAACTGCGAGGTGCTCGAAGAACGCGCCGACGAAGCGGGCGCCCTCTTCCACGTGCGCGGCGACCCCGCCGCCATCGCCCGCCTGCAGGAATTGCAGGGGACGCGATAGCTGATCGTAGGTCGCAGGTCGTACGGTACCGGCCTGTTGATAGGGGTCGAGAAGGGGCAAGCCCCTCCCCGCCCTCCGAACCGTACGTGCAGTTTTCCCGCATACGGCTCTCCAGTCGGTGATTGTCCTCATCGGGATTGTCTCGCAGCAAGCCAAGCTGTGTGC
>NZ_NHRX01000041.1 GCF_016653115.1 Rhodocyclus purpureus | reverse complement strand
CCCTTTAAGGTGATCAACATTGCGATCGCCCACAAACTACTTCGCCAAGCCTTCGCCGTCGCTACTCAAAAAACATCATTTTCGCCAGAATTCGCTTGACGACAAGCACAGTTCATTGCGAGGCGCGCAGCGCCGTGGCAATCCAGTGCGTTCTTCTATTTCCGCGCCCTTGCCAGCTCGGACGACCGGATAACAGTCCTACGCACTGGATCGCCACGCCCTTCGGGCTCGCGATGACGGTTACGGTCGCAGTACCTCTTCATGCACTACTGGCACTGCCGTCATTGCGAGGCGCGCAGCGCCGTGGCAATCCAGTGCGTTCTTCTATTTACGCGTCCTTGCCAGATCTGGCGACCGGATAACAGTCCTACGCACTGGATCGCCACGCCCTTCGGGCTCGCGATGACGGTTACGGTCGCAGCACCTCTTCATATACTCCTGGCACTGCCGTCATTGCGAGGCGCGCAGCGCCGTGGCAATCCAGTGCGTTCTTCTATTTACGCGTCCTTGCCCGCTCGGACGACCGGACAACAGTCCTACGCACTGGATCGCCACGCCCTTCGGGCTCGCGATGACGGTTACGGTCTCAGCCCCTCTTCATGCACTCCTGGCACTGCCGTCATTGCGAGGCGCGTAGCGCCGTGGCAATCCAGTGCGTTCTTCTATTTCCGCGCCCTTGCCCGCTCGGACGACCGGATAACAGTCCTACGCACTGGATCGCCACGCCCTTCGGGTTCGCGATGACGGTTACGGTCGCAGCACCTCTTCATGCACTCCTGGCACGGCCGTCATTGCGAGGCGCGCAGCGCCGCGGCAATCCAGTGCGTTCTTCTATTTACGCGTCCTTGCCAGCTCTGGCGACCGGACAACAGTCCTACGCACTGGATCGCCACGCCCCCGGGCTCGCGATGACGGTTACGGTCTCAGCACCTCTTCATGCACTCCTGGCACGGACGTCATTGCGAGGCACGCAGCGCCGCGGCAATCCAGTGCGTTCTTCTATTTCCGCGCCCTTGCCCGCTCGGACGACCGGATAACGGTCCTACGCACTGGATCGCCACGCCCTTCGGGCTCGCGATGACGGTTACGGTCTCAGCCCCTCTTCATGCACTCCTGGCACGGCCGTCATTGCGAGGCGCGTAGCGCCGTGGCAATCCAGTGCGTTCTTCTATTTCCGCGCCTTTGCCCGCCCGGACGACCGGACAACAGTCCTACGCACTGGATCGCCACGCCCTTCGGGCTCGCGATGACGGTTACGGTCGCAGCACCTCTTCATGCACTCCTGGCACGGCCGTCATTGCGAGGCGCGTAGCGCCGTGGCAATCCAGTGCGTTCTTCTATTTACGCGTCTTTGCCAGCTCTGGCGACCGGACAACAGTCCTACGCACTGGATCGCCACGCCCTTCGGGCTCGCGATGACGGTTACGGTCTCAGCCCCTCTTCATACACTACTGGCACTGCCGTCATTGCGAGGCGCGTAGCGCCGCGGCAATTCAGTGCGTTCTTCTATTTACGCGTCCTTGCCCGCTCGGACGACCGGACAACAGTCCTACGCACTGGATCGCCACGCCCCCGGGCTCGCGATGACGGTTACGGTCTCAGCACCTCTTCATGCACTCCTGGCACGGACGTCATTGCGAGGCGCGCAGCGCCGTGGCAATCCAGTGCGTTCTTCTATTTACGCGTCCTTGCCAGCTCTGGCGACCGGATAACAGTCCTACGCACTGGATCGCCACGCCCTTCGGGCTCGCGATGACGGTTACGGTCGCAGCACCTCTTCATGCACTCCTGGCACTGCCGTCATTGCGAGGCGCGCAGCGCCGTGGCAATCCAGTGCGTTCTTCTATTTCCGCGCCCTTGCCCGCTCGGACGACCGGACAACAGTCCTACGCACTGGATCGCCACGCCCTTCGGGCTCGCGATGACGGTTATGGTCGCAGCACCTCTTCACGCACTACTGGCACTGCCGTCATTGCGAGGTGCGCAGCGCCGCGGCAATCCAGTTCGTTCTTCTATTTACGCGTCCTTGCCAGCTCTGGCGACCGGACAACAGTCCTACGCACTGGATCGCCACGCCCTTCGGGCTCGCGATGACGGTTATGGTCTCAGCCCCTCTCCATGCACTCCTGGCACTGCCGTCATTGCGAGGCGCGCAGCGCCGTGGCAATCCAGTGCGTTCTTCTATTTCCGCGCCCTTGCCCGCTCGGACGACCGGGCAACAGTCCTACGCACTGGATCGCCACGCCCTTCGGGCTCGCGATGACGGTTACGGTCGCAGTACCTCTTCATGCACTACTGGCACTGCCGTCATTGCGAGGCGCGCAGCGCCGTGGCAATCCAGTGCGTTCTTCTATTTCCGCGTCCTTGCCAGCTCGGACGACCGGATAACGGTCCTACGCACTGGATCGCCACGCCCTTCGGGCTCGCGATGACGGTTATGGTCGCAGCACCTCTTCACGCACTACTGGCACTGCCGTCATTGCGAGGTGCGCAGCGCCGCGGCAATCCAGTGCGTTCTTCTGGTTGCGCGGTCTCGACAACTGACGGGCTGCTGATCGCGATGGCTTCCACAGATCAGGTCGGCCGATGTTTCACGAAATTGCTCCAGGTTTCACCTTGACTTCAAATCAAGCATACCGTCCCCACATCATCGCCGGCCAGACAGGACCAGCGCGCCGACGGCGACGAGTACCAGGAGTCCGCCGAGCAGGGGGCCGAAGGGCTGGTCGAGGATGAGCGCGAGCGCGAAGGCGGCCGTGAAGCTGGCTACGCCGAGCGCGAGAGAGACGAAAAGCCCCGTGCGCCAGTTCGCAGCCCAGCGCGCAGCGAGCAGCGGCGGCACGAAGATCAGCGCGAACGCGGCCATGACGCCGACGCTCATCGTCGCCAGCGCCAGCGTCAGCGCGACGACGAGGTCGAAGGCGAGACGCGGCGCCGCATGGCCGCTGGCGCGCAACAGTTCGGGAAAGAAATGGCCGAGCAGGAGGCGCCGCGACAGCAAACGCAGCGCCGCCAGCGCCACCAGCGAGCAGGCGAGCGCGAGCACCAGTTGCGTGTCGTCGGAAAAATAGAGCTGGCCGTCGAAGAGCGCGTGCGCCATGCGCTCGGCGAGCGGCAGGTTGGCCGCCAGCAACACCGAAACCGCCCAAGCGAACACCAGCAACAGCGCGAAGAAGGCCCCCGACGCCGGCGCGTGCCGGGATGACCGCTGTGCGCGTTCGAAACCGTGCTTGAGCGCCGCCGCCAGCGCCGCGCTGCCGACGCCGCCGGCCGCAGGCGGCAGGCCGGCGAGCAGGGCAAGCAGCGCACCGGCGGCGGCGGCCTGGGCAAAGGCCAGCGCCGCCAGCCATTCGTCGCGCAGGCGCAGGTAGGCGCCGAGCAGCGGCAGGACGACGGCGAAGCAGAGTCCGGTGGCGAAGGGGCCGAGGAAGAGCGAGTCGAAGAGCTGGCTCATGGCGCGCTCTCTGAACTGGCACCTGCATCCGCGCCACAGCCCTCGCCTTCACCGGCGCGGCCCTCGGTACGGGAGGTGGCAGCCGGCCTTCGCCAATCCGTTCCCGCACCCGCTTCCTCGCCCAGCAGCACGACGCGGTCGCAGACCGCGGCGACGAAGCGCGCGTCGTGGCTGACCAGGAGCAGGCCGACGCCGGTGGCGGCGCGCCGGTGCAGCGCGACTTCGAGCGCGGCAACGCCGGCTGGGTCGAGGTTGTTGGTCGGCTCGTCCAGCATCACGAGGTCGGCCGGCGCCTGCAGCGCCGCCCACAGATGCAGGAACTGCCTCTGGCCGCCGGAGAGGCGGTCGAGGCGCGCGTCGAGCAAGGGCGAGAGCCAGGGCGGTAGTCCGTCGGCCGAGGCGCCGGTGAGCGCGAGCAGATCCCGGCCGCTGAACGGAACGCCGGCAAAGCCCGGCGGCAACTGCCGCTGGTGCGCAAGGCGCAGCCCCGACCTTTTCCCGATCCTGCCCGAGAAGACGCGCGCGCCGCCGGCGATCGCCGCCAGCAGCGTCGACTTGCCGGCGCCGTTGGGGCCGGCGATGCCGAGGATCTCGCCGGGCGCCAGCGCGAACGACAGAGGTCCGCACACCGGCCCTGGCGTCCCCGCCCAGCCCGCGGCGAGCCCATCGACCTCGAGCAGGAACTGGCTCATTCGTTCAAGGCCTGCAACAAGCGGCGCAGCGTGTCGTCGTAGAGCGAGAAGAGGTCCTTGGCCTCGGGCGTGCCACCGACCGTGAACGGCAGGACCACCGCCGGAATCTTCGCCTGCGCCGACACCCAGCGCGACGGCGCGTCGTACTGGTAGGCGGGACGGATCACCATCCGTGCCGGCGTCGTTGCCTGGCGCGCGACGACCGCCGCGAGCTGCGCGCTCGACGGCTCGAGGCCTGGCTTCGCTTCGAGGCTGCCGACCTCCTTCATCCCCAGCCAGGCGATCAGGTAGGGAAAAGCCTTGTGCTGGACGAGGATCGGCACCCCGGCAAGCGGCGCCGCGGCCTTCTCCCAGCGCGCGATCGCCTCGCGCATGCGGGCCGAGAAGGAGTTCCAGCCGGACTGGTAGGCGGCGGCGTTGGCCGGGTCGAGCTCGGCCAGGCGCAGGCTCAGGGCCTCGCCGACCTTGAGCAGGTTGCGCGGGTCGGTCTGCACGTGCGGGTTGCCGCCGGCGTGCACGTCGCCCTCGGCGCGGTCGAGGCGCGCCGGCTTGTCGCGCAGGGCGACGAAGCGCGCCGCCTCGAAGTAGCCGGGCTGGCCGGGCTGCACGCGCGAATTGCCCGACTCGCGCAGCACCAGCGGCAACCAGCCGACTTCGAGCTCGGCGCCGGTGGCGACGACGAGGTCGGCGGAGCGCGCGCGCGCGATCAGGGACGGCTTGGCGTCGATGCGGTGCGGGTCCTGCAGGCCGTTGGTCGCGCGATAGACCTCGACGCGATCGCCGCCGATCTCCTGCGCCAGCGCCGCCCACTCGGGGACGGTGGCGAACACCTTCAGCGCCGCCTGCGCCGGCAAGGCCAGCAGCGCGCACAGCGCTGCAACGAACAGCGAGCTCTTGCTGAATACGGTACGCATCTTCTGTCTCCTCAGAAGCGGTGCGCGCCGTGCGCACCGAGGCTCATGATGTACTGCAGCCAGACCTGATGATCGGTCGCCTCCGGCCGCGTCTTGTCCTGCGCCAGCTGCAGGCGCAGGCGCGAATACTCGCTCGGGCTCCAGTCGAGCATCAGCGTGTTGCGCTGCGGCTTGTAGGCCGCCAGGAGCGGCAGCTCGTCGTAAGTCAGCGAACCGCTTTCGATCAAGCCGATGCGCGCGTTACCCGAATCGAGGCGGTCGTAACGGTAGCCGAGCCGCCAGCGCGGCATGAACTGGTATACCGCCTGCGCATACCAGCCCGACTGCGTGTTGCGGTAACTGCCGTCCGCCGCCGCCACGCCATCGAGATCGTAGTTCATCGTTCCGTCTTCCGTACGGCGGAAATACTCGCCCTGCAGCTTGAGATACTGCTTGCTGGCGTTGCCGTCCGGCGCCCATTTCCACAGGAAGTCGGCGATCCAGGTCTTGCTCTTGCCCGAGAAGCTGTTCTGCAGATCCGGATTAGTCTCGATCGGCCCGTCCCACACCCGGTCACGCGGCTTCGACTGGAAGTAGGACAGCCCGGCGCGCCAGCTGTTCTCGATTCCGATGTCGCCGCCGACGTGCGCGAACAGCGACCCCGACATCAGTCCGTTCTTGTTGCGCGACTCGTCGGTCGAGGGGAAGCTACGCGCACGCGCCGCCTCGGCGCCGAATTCGAGGAAGAACGGGGCCGGCGCCAGCCAGCGCGCCTGCACCCCGTCCATCCCGAGCGAGTTGCCGAAGAAGGCTTGGTAGGGCAACGACGCGTCGGCGAAGTCCCACTGGTGCGGGTGCAGTTCGTTCTGGTAGCCGACGCCGGAGAGGAAACGCCCGGCCTTCAGCTTGGCGCCGCCGTCGAGGCCGAGGGTCTGGATGCTCGCCTCCTCGACGCCGACGGTATTGTCCGGCGCGATCGCCAGCTTGAAGTTGCCGCGGAAACGCGGGTCGATGTTGGCAGCGATGACGAGCTCGGTCTCGCCCAGGTTGAAGCTGCGCCCCTCGGGCATCACCTCCCCTCCAGCAGGGATGAAGCCTTGCAGGCGACGCTCGCCGGGGTCCTTGCTCAGGTTGGTGAAGCTGCCACCGAGGATCAGCGAGATCTCGGGGTTGAAGGCGGTGGCCGAAGCAGGGCGCTCGCCGGCCTGCTGCGCGGCCAGTGCTACCTGTGCCGCCTGTGCCGACTCGGCTTCGGCGCCAGCGGCCTGGCGCACGGCGACCTCGGCCTTGGTTTCGGCGACCTGGGCGCCCCTTTCGGCGCGCGTCGCCGACTGCTCGGCCTGCGCCAGACGCGCCTCGAGCGCGGCGATGCGCTGCTCGTAGGCAGTCTTCATCTCGCGGATCTGTGCGCGGATCGCGGCGAGTTCGGCGGGGTCGGTGGCGGCCTGTGCAGGCGCGGATGATAAGGCGACGAACGAGGTGAGCGCTGCGGCGAGCGGAAGGGTGACGGCGCGCGGCAAGGCGGCGCCGGACGCCGCGGCCCGGGACGGGTGGCGGTGGTGAGGCATCGGAAACTCCTGAATCAGCGGTGAAAAATGGGCAGGCTCTTACGGCGAGCCAGTCCCGGTTCGACGCAGATTCAGGCGGGAGGCGCGCGCGCCTTGGGCGCAAACGCCGGCGCCGGGAGGTGCCCGGCAAAAGCCTCGGCCGTCGGCGCGAGGAATGATCGCGACACCACCGGCAGGATGGGCGGCGTCGTCAGCGGCGTGTCGAGCGCATCGCCCTGCAGGCAGTCCGGGCACAGGTCGGTAGTCGGCGGCTGCACGTGCCAGTGCGCAAGTTCGTGCGCGAGCGCGTGCGCCTGCGCCGCGACCAAAGCGAACAGCAGCGCGCAGACGAAGAGCAGCGCCGGCCAGAGCCGCCGTCCCTCACGCGACGCGCGCAGCGCAGCGCTCGTTCCCCTCGGAAACGAGCGATGTGGCAGAGGGAGGACGAGCGAGCGGTTCATTCAGGAAGCGGCGGAGTCGAGGCCGGGATGATACGCGAAGAAGAACTGCGGTCGACCGACCTTACCCTGTTATCGCCGTCGAGAAGCGGGTCATCCACTCAATCCCGATCCAAACGAGTCCGTCAATGCTCCTGGAAGACTTCCGACAAGGTCTGGGCATCGAGAATACGGTCTGCCCAAAGTTCAAGTTGCTCCACCGTGGCTCCGCGCATGCGGCTGCGGATATCGTCGGTGACATCCTTGAGGCAGTTAGCTCTTGCCCCGTCCCCGGTGCGCTCCTGGGAAACCGTGGCCCATCCCCGGTTCATTGCATTCTCGCAAGATGCGCAGAAACGAGTCCTCATACCCAGGAAATCAATGCTGGGTCGGTCCGAAGACCGCTTCCAGACTCTCGGCGGAGAAGACGGCATCGGCCCAGGCTTCCAACTCCACAGCGGATGCCTTCTCTAGCCTGGCAAGCACCCAGGCTGGCAACTCACCGAAACGCCGGACCAACATCCGGGTCAGCATACGGGATTCTCCAACCTGCATGCCTTGCTGCATGCCTTGCTGCATACCTTTCTCAATCCCCAACTGCTCAATCGATGAGACGTAGCGCATTTTTTCTTGCTCCTCAAGGACTTCGATATTCTGCCACAGCTCCCGGGTCAGTTGTTCCGGCAGGCGCATCATCCAGTCCAGTACCTGGAAGAGATCGATAACCTCCTGCCTCTCCCAGCCGCGCCGGTAGAGCAACTGGACCAGTTTCCACTTGGCATTGAAACGGGCGCGCATGTCCCGCCGCGTGGCCCGGGTCAGCAAGTGGGCCAGCGTGACCAGCGCGAACGGATTCTCAGCAAGCGCCAAATCCTCTTCCTGCCCGGCATAGGCGACCAACTTGGCGGTAGGAAATTCCAGCCTGTGTCGGCAGCCCAGCACTTCGAAGCCGAAGGACTCCGGACGCCAGTTTTCCGACTCGTCCGCCAGGACGGCCATGCTCGCTACGGGCCGGCGGTAGCGGTCATACAAGCGGTAGTTGTAGACGAACATCCGCTCGGCAAATTCGGCCTGGGCGCTACCCTGCACTTCCAAGTGGAGGTAGATCCAGTCCTCCTCGCCGGAGAGACGATGCACCCGGACCAGTTTGTCGACGAAACGCTTGCCGAGTTCGGCATCCTGGACGACTGCCCGCAGTTCCTGATCAAGAAACTCGTAGCCGATCCGCCAGTCGATCTGGGCATGAGCTTGCGGGAAATAGAAGGCCATGAATTCGGGGAAATAACGCTCGACCGCTTCTTTCCAGGGGCTGTCGTAGTCGTCGGCAAAGTCGCTTCCTGAGTCCGGGAGCGTCTCGGGGAGGGCCGTCGTATCGGTCATGGTGCGCATTCCGTGGAACGTGAGCGCCTGCGGCACCATAAGAAGGTCGCCGCGCGCGATGCTGTATGGGTAGCGGGCCATCTTACATCAGACGGTCACGCATTTTGGGAAAGCGCGGAAAAGGGGCCCGGAAAGGGGGCCAGGCTCACTAAATTGGGCTCCCGGGCAACCGTGGTCCTTCCCCTGTTCATTCATGCTCGGCGGCTGCACGTGCCAGTGCGCCAGTTCGTGCGCGAGCGCGTGCGCCTGCGCCGCGAGCAGCGCGAACAACAGCGCGCAAACGAAGAGCAGCGCTGGCCAGAGCCGCCGCTTGGCACCCGCCGCGCGCAGCGCAGCACTCGTTCCCCTCGGAAACGAGCGATGTGGCAGAGGGAGGACGAGCGAGCGGTTCATTCAGGAGGCAAACGGAGTCGAGGCCGCGATGATACGCGAAGAAGCGCAGCGGCTGCCACGCCGGTCGCCGCCGGCCTGCAGGAAGCCCCTCGCCAACGGAGGCGCGCAGACACGCAAACCAAGGGTGGGGCGCTGCAGCGCGTCAACGAAAAAACGGGCGCCGAGGCGCCCGTTTTTTCATGCGGCAATCGCTTGTCAGGCGCGATCAGAACGCGTGGCGAACGCCGAAGGCGAAGCGCTTGACGTCGCCGGTCGACGAGGTATTGACCACGTCGGAGCTGACCTGGTTGTAGCCGACGTAGGCGGTGGTGCGCTTCGACAGGTCGTGCGTGTAAGCCAGCGTCCAGGCCTTGGCGTCGGCATAAGCCGCCAAGTTAGGCGTATAGCCATTGATGTTCTGGACACCTGCGGGGTAAGGATTCTTGACGTTCAGGCTCGCGTACTCGCCGATGATCTTGCCGGCAGCGGTTACGGGAACGGTCGCGCCGACGACCCACTTGCTGTCACGATCGCTGTTCAGGTCCTTGTACTCGAAGGTCTGGTAGGCAGCCTGCAGCTTCGCGACGCCGAAGTCGTAGCCGCCGCGGATACCATGCTCGACGATATCGCCCAAAGCGAAGCCGGGAGCGGCAGCATTGCCGAATTTAGCAGCATCAAAAGCTTGCTGGTCGTAACTCTGCTTCGAATAAACGTAGCCGGCGGTGATCGGGCCGTTGGCGTAGCTGATGCCGATCTGGTTCGCGTAGGCGTCGGCAACACTGGTGGTGTTGGCTTGTTCGGTGATGCGGCCGTGGTTCAAGGCGACGGTGAAGCCGGCGAAGGTCGGCGAAACGTAGGCAATCGCGTTCTCGAGGCGACCGGAAGCGCTCAATTGGGTGGCGCCGTTGAACGCCAGGTTGGGGTGCGCGCCAAGCGCCGAACCTGACAGCGGCGAGACGCCGGTGGCGAATTCCCAACCGGCGGATTGCAGGTAACCGGCGAACACCTTGCCGTAAGCATCGGACGAGAGGCCGACGTACTGCTGACGAGCCTTCATGTTGCCATTGCTATCCGTGCCGATGGCAGCGTTATTGTCGATGGCGAGTGCGTACTCGAGGTTGAAGATAGCCTTCAGGCCGTTACCCAGGGCTTCCTCGCCCTTGAAGCCGAGGCGAGACACGCTCAGGATGCCGCTGTCGATGCCGTTGACGGTCTTGTCGGCGCCGTCGAAGTTCTTGTTCATGTAGCCCATGTCGACGATGCCGTAGATGCTGACGTTCGACTGCGCGAAGGCACCACCGGAAACGAGGCCGGCCACGGCCAGCGCGATGAGTTTCTTTTGCATATGAATCATCTCCTCCTGGTTTGAAAACCCGCGACCGGAACAGTCGTCCCGACGTCTGGGTCCGACGTCCTCGTAACAAGACGTTGCGCAATCTTTGCAAAGCAGGGGCACGCTGCGCAAGCGCGCCGTGCGCTCACCTGCGCATGGAGCGCGTCACTGTTGTAAGGACGCGACACACGGCAGCTGTATCGAGTAGGGGACGGGGTTACCCCCGTCGCCCTCTCACACCACCGGACGTGCGGTTCCGCATCCGGCGGTTCATTGAATACACTGGAGTCGTCGCATCGTATCGAGCAGCGACACCAGCCCTAAGCGATCAAAGAAGGACTTC
>NZ_NHRX01000040.1 GCF_016653115.1 Rhodocyclus purpureus | reverse complement strand
CCTTCTCCAGCGTTCCGTAGTCGAGGCTGTGCAGCCACTCGTCCGGAACGAAACCCATGATCAGGTCACGGACGAGCTCCGGCGCCGAGAAGAGCAGCTTGTAGGAGGCGTCATCTTGCTGTTTCATCAGGCGATTTTACTGCCGGATGGCATTTTTAGCGAAGGGAATCGAGTGATCGATGCTACCGCTCGGGGGTCAGGTCTCGAATTGTTGCATCCGGTGGCGATGCGACAGTTCGGTGCCTGACCTCCCAGATTGTTGAAGAACGAACTGGATTGCCACGGCGCCACGCGCCTCGCAATGACGGCATTGCCCCCAGGCAGATTCGTCATCGCGAGCCCGCAGGGCGTGGCGATCCAGGGCGTAGATACTGTTATCGGGGGTCAGGATGCAACAATTTCAGACCTGCCCCCCATGATGCTTCATCTCCACAAACCCGTAGTTCGACATGCTCTTGAGCGTGCGCGACAGGTTGCCGGGCTTGCGACCCGTCATGTCGGCCAGTGAGGAAATTGCTGCATGGATTGGCGAACTGAGCGGCCAAGCGTCGCGCGGGCACTCCGACCGACTTCGAAGTGATCCCCATGCCGCTCGACCTTCGGCAAGTCCTCCCCGACGCCAGCGCCCTCAACGGGCAGCGCGAGGGCGATGAAGGAGTTCGTTAGGCGGTGGGGAGGGCGCTAGATCGCGAGGCGCAGAACGGCGAGTTTCGAGAAGATCAGGCGGTTCTGACCTCGTTGAGTAGGTCGGGGTGACGGTCCAGCAGTTTGAACAGCTTCACCAACGCCAGCGGCGGCTTGGTCTTGCCATTCTCGTAGCGCGAGAACGCATTGACACCGCCGCCAAATAGTTCGGCGGCTTCCCGCTGGTCAAGGTCGAGCTTCTTGCGCACGTTCGCGATGAAGCCCGGATCGACGATGGCCGCATTCACCTGCTTGGAGAATGCGCGCATTTCCCGCATGACACGGTTCGACTCCGCTGCATCCAGGATGGACTCGGCGCAGGCCGGGCAGAAGTCGCCAGTCACAGCCGAGATGAGGGTGGTTTCGCCCTTGTAGGTGTAGGGCAGGTCGCGGGTGTCGCGGATCAGTTCAGCCGCGCCGCAAACGGGGCATTTCATGTTTATAGCTCCTTGAAGGACACGATCAGCACGTCATCGATGACCGTCAACTTCAGGTATACGTCGCCCGCCTGCGTGCTTGGGCGGTACACGTCCTGCCATACCGTGTGATCGGCATGGGTGGTCATGCTCTTGTAGAAGTCCGCTGGTGCCAGCGCCATCACCACGTCCAGCATCTCGGAGAACGCAAGCCCCAACTCGTTTGCACCGGCTCGCGCCGCGTTCGTGGTGCGCACCTTGCCAGCCGCTACCAAGCCTTTGACGACGGTCAGATTGCAATGCGGGGTTCGTTTCTCCATAGGCGATTTATAACCTAGTTGGTTTATTTTGGCAAATTGGTTAGCGAATTCCGGGTAGTGTAGAGGACAGGTTCCCACCTGCCCTCCCTCCCCATCAAATCGTGGATGCGGTTTTCCCGCACACGGCTTTCAGATGTTCTTCACGCCCTCGAACGCATGCTTAGCATGACCAGGCCGGCCCGCGCGATCTTGCTGTCCTGCCCGCCCGGCCGGTGGCCGTGGTGCTCGGGGGTGGCGTCAGCGGCCCCCGCCCGCCGCAGCGCCCGGACCCCGACCTGGGTTCGGCGAAATCGCCACCCGCAACCAGACCGACGGCCTGCGCCTCACCTCGCCCCACGGCGAAATCATCCACCTCCGCCCCTCCGGCAACGCGCCCGAATTGAGGTGCTATGCCGAATCCGACACCCCGGAACGGGCGGAATATTGGTGCGGCAGACGCTCGCAGCCGTGCTACATCGTGGGGGTCAGGTCTGAAATTGTTGCATCGAGTGGCGAATGCTACTTCCAGGGGGTCAGGTCTCGAATTGTTGCATCCGGTGGCGATGCGACAGTTCGGGGCCTGACCTCCCGGATTGTTGAAGAACGAACTGGATTGCCACGGCGCTACGCGCCTCGCAATGACGGCAGCGGATGGGCGCGTTCATGATCCGCGGCGGCTTACGCTGCGCTGACTCGACCGACGAAGGAGCATGCATGACCGCGGCTGGCGATGCAAGGACGCGGGTCATGCTACTTCCGGGGGGTCAGGTCTCGAATTGTTGCATCCGGCTCGATGCGAGACCTGCCCCCCTTACGTTGAACGTCGCCGCTCAGCCGGAGCAAACCTCGTCGAGGCTCCCCGCGTCGAGGACCCGATCGCCCCAGAGCTCGATTTCCGCTGCTGACGCCTGGCTGATCCTCTGGATGAGATCGGGAGGTAACTGGCCGAAGCGGCGGGCGAGTTGGCGCTGCAGCAAGAGCGCTTCGCCCTTTTCAATGCCTTTCTCGATGCCTTTCTCGATGCCTTTCTCAATGCCTTTCTCGATTCCCCGCTGCTCGTGCTGCAGCGCCCACAGATCGAAGCGTTCAGCTAGCGTCATTTTCAGCTCCTTCAAGTCTTGTACCTTCGGCAGCACCAGCGAGTTTTTGCTCTGCCGCAACAGCACTGCGCGTAAAGTGATCGATGCTACCGCTCGGGGGTCAGGTCTCGAATTGTTGCATCCGGTGGCGATGCGACAGTTCGGTGCCTGACCTCCCAGATTGTTGAAGAACGAACTGGATTGCCACGGCGCTACGCGCCTCGCAATGAACTGTGCTTGTCGTCAAGCGAATTCTGGCGAAAATGATGTTTTTTGAGTAGCGACGGCGAAGGCTTGGCGAAGTAGTTTGTGGGCGATCGCAATGTTGATCACCTTAAAGGG
>NZ_NHRX01000039.1 GCF_016653115.1 Rhodocyclus purpureus | reverse complement strand
CATTTCTTGATCCCGCAGACGCTTCAATTTCGATTCACCCATCGGGTGACTCCCTCGATCAACGCAAAACCCATAGCTTGCCAGCCCTTCGGCCGCTCTGCACTTCAGCAACTGAGGTTTTTAGGTTTATCAGTCAATTGAAGCGTAAGCACTCCGCGAAGCTCGATCCTCATTTCCGCATTACGGGGTGGTGTAGTCAACTCACAGAAGGGAGCTGCGCCGATGGAGCCAGGTCCGGTCTCGCATTGTTGCATCGATCGGGGAGCGATGCGAAGGATGGAAATTACGGAGAAGGTCGGTGCTTTTTCGGGCCAGAGACTGGAACGGTCACCCTGAGTAGACGGTGTTGCCTTTCTTGTCGACAACCCGGACCATGAGTGCCCCGTTGTTTTTCTTCCTGATCGCCACGTTCAAGGCTTCGCCTTCGCTGCCGTAGTGGCCGATCGTGGTCCAGCTTTCGTGGGCGTTTCTTGCCTTGTATTGCGCCTTGTACATCGCTTGCATCCTCCGCTTGATGGTTTTCATCCCGAAGAAACTTGCCCGATCGGGAGTCCTGGTTTTGCCGGTAAGCTCCGCGCTAGAAATCGTCTCTGAATCTCACGCTCCTGGTGATCTTCCACGCCGTGGCTGTGGATGACGATTCGCCCGAGGTGTTCGCCACGAAATAGCAGCGGCCGTCGCTGCCGAGTACCCATAGGCAGAGACCGCCAGCCGCATGAAATCCGGTCTCTGCATCATGGGTGCTGCAGACAATTTCTGTCTTGTAGCCGGTCCATCCATTGGCTCCGACTTTCCTGGCAGCCGGATTGCTGAACCTCCCGATGCCGGCACGAATGATGCCCTCGTCATCGAAGAATATCCGTTCTTCTGCGTTTCCCGCTGCGAAGTCCCCCTTGCCAGTCGTCAGGGTGAGCACATGGTTTCCGCTTTCGTGCGTTCCCTTGCCGTTCAGCGCCAGCTCGACCCTGCTGTTCGTCGCAGCGGTCGGCTTTGGCGCGGCCGCTCGCCGGGTCACGACATGGATGTTCCTGCCTTCGGTCTGCACGGTGAAGCCGGGCGGATGGCAGAACTCCATGGCGAGTTCCCTGCTCGCGTACGGCGACCAAGCGCGCCCGTAATGGCTGCAATCGGCCGCGAACGAACTCGTGGCGACAGACAACCCCGACAGGGCGAGCAAGGCACCGTACTTCATCGACATCGATTCGCTCATGTTGCGGATCTACCAGCTGATCGCGCCTCGCCGAACGCCTGGCGCAAATCCCGGCCGTTCAGGCGCCGAAAGGCAGGGCGCAACTGCACCTGCTTGCCCAGATTCCTGGCGAGCCACTGCCTGCCATTGCAGCGGTCGGGAATCCTGTCGAGGACGTTCGTGATCTTGCGTGCGCTCAGCGTCCCGATCGACTCGAACAACAGCTCGCAAGCCCGCCGCTCGTCGTCGCCGAAAAATTGGTCCATGAACTCGTCAGCATCCATCTCGCGCCAGGATTCGGCTTCGTCCGTGCCTTCCGCCATTTCCTCGACGAACTCACGGATGGTTGCGGGCGGGCCAAACCAGGTCAGCTCCCACAACACGCTCTGCAGCAGATCGCCGAGGGTCAGCTCGCTGCAGCGCACCGTGCGCAGGCGCTGGCCACTGCGCGTCGAGTACCGGTCGGCCTCGTGGATGTCGACCTCGCTCTTGAGGCGTAGCGGCAAGTCCAGCAGCGGCCGCAGGCTGCTGCCGGCCAGGCTGTAGCGCACAAGTCCGTCTGCGTCGGGGGGGCAGCCGTCATCGTGATCCGGCTCGCGCACGACCGACAACTGCAGGCGGCGCACGTCCGAGTACGCGCGCGCGTGCGAGTCGTAGTTCCACGCCTGCTTCAGTTCGATCGACAGAAGCTTGCTGCTTGCGGGCAGCGGGCCCAGTGCGGCCTCGGCGCAGAGTTCCTCGGCGTAGAAACGGCGATAGACGGTGAGCAGCGCGGGGCACTGCCCGAGCAGGCCGAACAGGTCGCGCAGGCGCAGGTCCGGGGCGAGTTCGAGCGGTTCGAACAGGAACTCGACCGCGCGTGCCCCGACGTCTTCGTCGTCTGGCGGTGAATCGTCGGAACGCGCCGGACGCAGCAGGCGCGGGCCGGGGTGCAGGGTCAGTGCGGGCAAGGAAAAATTCACAGGTCCGGTTTGTAGAAATCCGGGATCAAGGCAAAAGCCTCCTTGGCAATTGCCTTGTTTTTCAGCTTGACCCAGATCTGCTGATAGAGCTCCAGTCTGGCAAAACGGTCCGGTATGGCATCGATGTTGTCGATGTTGGCCATGCAGGCGTAGGTGATGATCCGGTCGTTCAGGTACGCTTCGGGAATGAACTCCAGCCTGACGCCTTCGCGGGTCTTGTCCCCGTAACGTGGCCCCGGCCTGCTGTAAGTCTCGACCAGACGAAGGATTTCGTCCTGTCTTTCCTTGAGGTTCGGGGTGCTCGCGAACAAACGCTCGATCGCCTGCCCGAAACTCCTGAGCGCTTCGGCATCGCGCTCGTCCAGCAGGCGCTTCCTCGTCGCCAGAAGTTCATCAACCTTTGCCACTTCGGCGGGGGAGAGGTCGCGCCAGCGTTTGTCGTAAGTGACGATGGATCTCGCGACTGCCTGAAAAAGGTCTTGGTCATCGCCGCCGATCGCATCGACATCGACGCCCAGCAGCGTGCAGATGATGTGCTCGATGCTGCCCGTCTCCGGGCATGTCAACATTCCGGTCACGCCGTCCTCGTCCACCCGGTAGTAACCCACCTCGAACTCGTAGTCGCCCTCTGCCGTGTCGATCGTCGTGAAGATGAACATCTCACCCGTTTCCGGGGTGATTCCTGCCCTGTGCCAGTGCTCGGACAGGGCCTCCATGAATTCTTCGTACGTCGCGGCAGTAAAGGACGAAAAATGGACGCCACCTTTGAAGTCTTCCGACAAATGCAGGTCAAACTCGCGGCTCATGCCAATCTCCAGATGTGCTGAATTCTGTCTGCTGCGCGGGCGACGGGGCTCGGGGCACCGCGTCGAGGGCGCCGCTGCCTCGACGAGCAGGCGTCAGCGCCTTGCGGCCCTCTGCCGATCCTTGCAGCGATGCCATGATACGTGTTCTCTCGTAGTCCGAAATCGCGCAGGACGCCTCTGCGCCGATGGCCTCCGCCGGGCAGATGTCGCCTCCTGTCAGTTCTCCGAGTGTATAGAATGGACGCGACAGAACTTGTCGGTGCGACGATTGCGCTGACGCGCAAGGCATGGCGAGGGGGAGGGATGAAGGTTTCGACACTGATGCGCCTGTTGCCCGTGCTGCCGCTCAAGGAATCGACGGCGCTGACGGGGCGGCAGATCACGCAAAAATTCTACAAGCTCGGTGACGCTGCTCCCGACAGCGCGCAGACACGGGCCGTGCAGCACTACCTGAAGGAACTGTGCGAGGGGACCGGCGACGACGATTCGTCGCCGCCGCTGGTTCGCCTGGAGGAACGTCCTCCCCGCTACTACCTGCGCGATGGTTCGGTGGCCGGATGGTTGATGACCGGCGAGCTCGCGCTCAACCTGCTGCTTGCCCGACGTAGCCTGTCGCTGGCGCTGCCCGGGGCCGACGAATTCGAGGTCGCCCAACTGCAGGCGGTGGCTGACCATCGGCTCGGCAGCGCGCCCGGCATGAAGCGCCTCTGGCAGCGCCTGCGCGTGGCCCGGGACGGCATCGGCCGTCTGCCGCCGCAGATCGACGCCGAGGTGCAGCGCTCGCTGTTGCAGGCGGTGATGGGGGAGCGCAAGCTGCGGATGCTTTACACCAATTCTGCAGGCCAGCGCAGCGAGCGTGACGTCAGCATCCAGGGCCTGGTGATGAAGGACGGAACACTCTATGTCCTCGGCACCGACAGCCTGTGGGACGACCCCAAGCCCTATGCCGCGCACCGGATTCAGGCAGCCGAACTCCTGCCCGAGCGCGCCCAGTTGCGCGCCGATTTCGATCTCGACGCTTACATCGAGCGCCAGTATCACTTTTCCTTCGTGGTCGACAGGCCCGATCCGTTCATCGAGCTCGAACTGCGCGTCGCTCCGAACTATCTTTACCATTTCCGGGAACGACCGCTGGCGCCCGATCAAGTCATCGAGCCCGACCCTGCGCGCGCGGGCTGGAGCGTCCTGCGCGCGCGGATCCCGGAAACCTACCTGCTGATCCAGTTCCTGCAGAGCATGGGGGCCGGGGTCGAGTTGCTGGCCCCTGCCCACTTGCGCCAGCGGATGGCCGAAGAGATGACGGCCGCTGCACGGTATTACGCGGACGCGTGAGCCTCCCGGAGCGCCCGCGCTGCCGATCGTTCGGCGGATGCTGCCACGCGACAGGTTTTGTCGTGCTTCGGTCGTATAGTCACTGCTCACCGCCCCGGCGATCCGCAGCGGATCGGCCAGGCATCACCCCGAGCGAGAGCAACACGGAGGCATCATGAACGCGATCATCAACTGCCTGGTCCAGCACGCCGTCGAATCGATCCAGATCCTGGTCGGCGACCTCGATCAACGCGCCGCCAAGCGACTGCTGACGGTCCATCTCGAGCCCGCGCACTTTGCCATGCCGATCCATGCCGCGAGCGTCGAGGCCAGGTTGATGGGCTGGTGCCGCGCCGACGAGGACATCGCGGCAGCGACCGCATTCCTGCGCTTCGAAGACACGCGCACGATGACCGGTATCGCCCGCGTGCTGGCGCGCACCCACATCAACCGGCAGGGCGTGGCCAACGTCCGCCAGGGCGCGCGCTGGCCGGTGCAGTCGCCGCGCGTCGTCGACCTGTTCTCCCTCGCCCCCGAAGAGGCGAGCCTGCGCCGCTGGACCGACTACCATTCGCTGATCGAGGCCTGGCTCGCGCTGGCCCACCAGTACGCGGCGGCCGACATCGGCGAGGATCGCCGTTTCAGGCCGGGCGACATCGACTGCCTCGAAAGGCTGGGGACGCTTTCAGCCGCGCAGGCGCGCTCGCTGAGTTCCAGGGATGCGGCGCAACTGTGCGGTAACATCGGCTGGGCCAGGGTTGTCCTCGGCCTCTTCAGCGGACTCCTCTACCTGGACGAGCGCTTCGAGTTCCGCGCCGAGAAGGTCTGGGATGCGGTCGACAACGCGCGCACGGCAGCCGAGGTCGATGCGCTGTCGCGGGACGCCCAGCGCCACGTCAGGGAGTTCGGCCCGCGCCTCGCACCGAGTTTTTTCGCCGATCTCGGCAGCCCCAATTTCGTGAAGGCCGACACACACGTCACCGACGTCGTCAGCGCAGCGCTGAAGCTGCCCGGCGACGCCGGCGCCCAGCAGAGCATCGACTTCGTCCGCGGTCTTTCCGAAAGCGTCGGCTGCGCGCCGCGGGCGATCGACAAGCTGATGTACATCGCCTGCAGCGGCAAGTTTTACCTGGCCGGTATCGAGCTTTCCAAGGCGCAGGCGCGCGGAAGGAAGATCCAGTTGCTCGATTCCTTGCGAGAGCTGTGAGCCCGCACGTCTGCAACTCTTCCCCCTAAGATCCAACATGCGCCACGCGCCTGGTGCAAACCACAGGAGAGAACTCGCCATGCCACAAGAAGTCTTCATGCAGCGCCTGCTGCACAATCAAGTCGCCAAGGGTGCCGTCGATCAGTTGCTCGCGCACTACGCCGGCAAAGCCGGCATCACGATTCATTTCACCGAAACGGACACCGGCACGCTGCTGATCCGGGTCGCCAATCCCGGCGCGAGCGGTCGCGCATCCCGGAACCTCTTTTCGATGACCTGGCGCCCCCGGCATGATGCGTTCAGGTGCCGGCTCTACGCCCTGCAGCCCGGATTCGTCGATGGCACGGGCGGCGTTCGCGGCATGCGGGTGGTCAATGACCCGCTCAAGCACGAATGCCTCTTCGATCCTGGGCAGGGGGGTGCCGATCGGGGGAAAGACAACACCGACCATTTGCTGAAGCTGATCGACCACGCGATCGGGAGTTGGAAGTAGAGACGACGGGGTCAGGTCTCGCATTGTTGCATCGATCGTCGAACGATGCGGACGGCTGCCACTAAAGAGTGTTAATGCGGAACGAATGAATTGGCAGCGGGCAGCAGGCTCGCGCGGCGTGGAACCTCCGCTAGCGCTGGCCACCCGCTGCGGGATGCGACTCACGGGGGTACCTCGAGAAACCGCGCTCGCGCCACCCGTAATTTGAAGAGCTCCCGCTGCCAAGGCGCACTATCCCACGAGTGCTGGCTTATGTGCGTGAGCATACAGACCGTCACACTCAGCCAGAGCGAAGATGGCAGCATCGCCGACATTCCCTTTGTCGGTCCATTTCCGGAGAACTCGCATGAACACCCATCTGTCGTCTCCATCCCAAGCGCCCAGGACCTTGCATCGCCATATTCTCTTCGTCGCCTGTCTGGCCGCCACCATTGGCGCGGCGACGAGCACGGGAGTTGCCATCGCCGCCGACGATGCGGCGCCTCGCGCCAAGAGCGACAGCATCGGCGCCGCCATCAGCGATACCGTCATCACGGGCAAGGTCAAAGCACGGATGGTCGGCGAAGCCGCACTGAAGCAGTCCGACATCAGCGTGACGACGACCAACGGCGTCGTTACCCTCAACGGCAGCGCGAGCAGTTCCGAGGCGAAGGCATTTGCCGAAACGGTGACTCTGGCTGTCGATGGCGTCAGGAGTGTCGACAACCAGTTGACGACGCCATCCGCCAGCACAACCTCGGCCAAAGCGAAGGAAGTTGCTGCCAAGACCGGGGAGATGGTTTCCGACACCTGGATCACGACCAAGGTCAAGTCGGAACTTCTCCTCGGCAGCGTCAGCGAAGGTTTCGACGTAAGCGTCGAGACGATCAACGGCGTCGTCGTGCTCAAGGGACGCTTGCCCGACCAGTTAGCCCTCGATCGCGTCAGGAATCTGGCGCAGCAAGTGGATGGCGTGAAGAGCGTCGATAGTTCCGTCGTCAACATTGGCGCGAGCGCTGCCGGCAAGTAGCTGCACGCCGGTGATCGGTTCAATCCGTCCTACGCGGCTTGGCCGATCGCCTCCAGAAACCGTACCCGCGCCGACCGCAGCTCGCTCTGCCGTTCTTCCGGCACCAGGCTCTGGCATTCGGCGTAGAAGGTAGCGAACGCAGCGAGCAGCTTCTCCCGCGCGATCGCTCCACCCTTCGGCGTTTCGCGCGCGGCCTCGACTTCTCCGACCGGCTTCAGCACCGCGTACTTCGGGATCAGGCGTACGCCGCCCTTGCCGGTGGCGAGCATCGGGCCGGTCTTCACGTATTCCTCGCCTTCGTACTCGAAGCGGGCACCTTGCGGGAGTTGGTGGATTTTCATGGGGAAGTCGCGCTCCTGGCTCAGGCCTCGAATGATTCGCCGGTGGCGAAGAAATGGCCGCCGGCACGGTAGTGGATCGTCCGCTGCAGGTCGTCGGCGAAATGCCAGCGGCCGTCGCTGAAGACCGCAGGATCGGCCGACGCGGCGACGACTTCGGCTATGAAGAGGTCGTAGCGGCGCTGGTTTTCCGGTTCGGTGATCACCCGGCATTCGAGCCAGCCCAAGCAACCTGAGAGCAGGGGCGCGCCGACCTCCGCCGCTGCTGCCGTCTCGATGCCGAGCGCGGCGAACTTGTCGACATCGCGTCCCGAGCTCGATCCTGCCGCCAGCACCGTCTGCGCGAGTGCGCGCGACGGGATGTTCACGACGAACTCGCCGCTCGCCTCGACGAGTTCGCGCGTCAGCGTGTTCTTGTCGATCACCACGGCCACCTTGGGCGGTGCGAAATCGAGCGGCATCGCCCACGAAGCCGCCATCACGTTGCGGCGACCGCCGGCCGCACTGCTGACCAGCGTCACCGGGCCGTGATTGAGCAAAAGGTAGGCTTTGTCGAGGGGCACGGGGGTAGGGGGGCTCATGATCGTCCTCGCTGGAAAAGCGCCGATTATCCGCGCAATCCCCGGGAAATTCCTGCCCGCTGCCTGGTGGTGTGACGCCGTCGAGTTCAGTACAGCTCCGCCAGCCCGCTCCGTATCGCCTCCGGCAAGTTCGGCTGGGCGGCGATGTCGGAGAGGAAGCTCGGGTCGTCGGCGACGGTGAGCGGGTCGAGTTCGATCGGCTGCAGGATCTCCGACAGCGGCGCCGCTCCTGCGCGCAGCGAGACGCGCTCGGGACCGGTGAAGTCGCCCGGTCCTGAATAGGGCAGGCGCGGGCGCAGGTCGAGGCCTGAGTCCTGGATCTCGTCGAGCGCGAGCGACCAGGCGAGCGGCTCGGGCGCGTCGAGCGCGCTGCGCGGCGCGGCCGTCGCTGTCTCGAGTTCGCGGGCGAGTTGCGGCAGCCGGCGGAAGGCTTTGCGCAAGGCGGTGCGGGCTTCGCACAGTGAGACTGCGGCGACGTCGGGGTCGGCGCTGTCCTGTTGCAGGTAGAGGCAGCGTGTCCTGCCGCCGACGCGCAGCGTCTCGCCCTTGCTGCCGAGGGCGGCCATTACTGCCGGCGTTCCGTAGCGCGCGACGCCATTGATCATCACCAGGCTGATCGACGTCTCCTTCGCCCGGATCAGCGCCTCGTACGGATCGCCGTCCTTGCCCGCGATCACCAGGATATCGGCACGCTTGCCGGCTTCGATCGCGCCGAGCGCCTTGTCCCACTTGAGGATCGCTGCTGCTTCCCGCGTCGCCATCGCCACCAGGTCGCGCGCGCTGAAGAAACCGGCCAGCAGGTGCTGCGAGTAGAGCCAGGCGACCTTCAACTCGCCGAGCAGGTTCTTGCTGCCCGAAGGCGACCAGTCGCTGCCCAGACCGATGCGTACCTGGGCATGGCGGGTGGCTTCCATGTGCGCGGTGGCGCCGTAGAGCAGCAGGTTGCTCAGCGGCGACCAGACCATCGTCCCGTGGTGCTGCCCCAGCACCGCGAAGTCTTCGTCCAGCAGTCCGGCGGCGTGGATCGCCGCCAGCTTCTCGTTGATCGCCCACTTGTTGCGGGCCACCTCGAGCGCGAGGAAGTGCCGGCGGGCGACCGAGTCCTCGCTGTCTGGCGGGGTGATCCCTTCGCTCAGGTGCAGCAGGAAGCAGCTCTGCTCCTTGTTCAGGCGCGCCATGAACTTGTGCGCACTGCCGGCATCGACGTCGTCGATCCGGGCCTGCGCCTCGGGAAGGGCAGGGTCGTCGGTCTGCTCGACGTTGCGCAGGATGCCGCGGAAGTAGCGCTGGATGCCGGCGTTGCTGTTGAGCTTGATTCCCTGGCTGGTGGTGACGCCGCCGAGCAGGCACTTGCATTCGACGTAGCGGACCAGCGGCGCGATCAGCGCGGGCTTGCCGGCGCTGTCGCGGTACTTGCCGATGACGGTCATCGGTCCGCTGATCAGCTTGCGATAATCGGGATGCTCCGTCCACTGGCCGCGATGCTCGAAACGCTTCGGTACCGGGCTCCAGCGCGGCAGCGCGTTGAAGGCGAGGTGGTTGTGCAGTTCGATCAGGCCCGGATAGATCGTCCCGCGCGTGGCGAGCGGGATCAACTGCGCAAAACCTTCCGGTGGCGCCTGCGAGCGTTCCTGCACGGCGACGATGGCGCCGTGCTCGACATAGACGACCCCGTCGGCGATGACGGTGAATGCGTCGTCCATGGTGACGATGCGGCCGGCCAGGGCCAGCTTCGGACCGGCGAGCGGGTCGATCGGCTGCGCCGACCGCGTGGCCTCGCTCGCGGAGGGCGCAGGCCCGGCGAGCGGATACCATTGACGTTTGATCGGGCTCATTTGACCACCCCTTTGCTGACGGTGACGGTGATGTTGCGCCGCTTGGCGAGCGGGTTGGCGCCGACGCGCCTGGCCCAGCCGTCGTTCTCACGCATCCACGCGGGCAGGCCGGCGGGGAAGTCGAACTCGGGAATCGGCACGCGATCGCCGTCGGCCCATCGCTCGCCGTAGGCGACGAGCGGCGTCGCCAGGTCGGGGTTCAGGATGTGCGGCGCCAGCGCCTGCAGCGCCTCGTTCCAGTTCGCCAGCAGCTTCTGCGTCGCTGCCGCGAGTTTTGCGCGGTCGTTGCCGGCCGAGCTCTCCGGCTGGGTCGGGTGCGTCACCGCCGCGTAGGCGAGGTTCCGGGCAGTCCCGGCTGGCGTCTCCTTCCAGAAATGCCAGGCCTCGTCGGCCGCCTGACCGAGCGCGATGACGGCCTCGACCCGGGGGTCGAGCAGCAGTGCGTCGAGCCAGCGGTGACGATAGGCGATCAGCGCCGGCGATCTGCGCGTCGCGGCCTTGACGCTGCCATGGACGCTGTAGAGGTAGGCGTTGATCAGCACGTAGCTGCGGGTGATGCCAAGTTTGTAGAGCAGTCCCTGCACGCGCCGTCCGGCTTCGCCTACCAGGATGCGGCGGACGATCGTCTCGTGCTGCGCCGGATCCTGACCGATCACCAGCACGCGCGCCGAACCGTCGAGCCGCCCGCGATGGAAGATCGGCCCCCATTCGCAACGGAACTGGTCGGTGGGATAGACGTCGGCTTCCGGATAGTCGGCACAGAGCCCGAGGAAAGGCTCGGCGACGTAGCCGGGATCGAAAGAGTGGCTCATTTGCTTCCTCCTGCAGTGGCCGGGCATGCGTCAGCCACCCGGCAGTTCCGCCCAGTACGCATCCACCGCCGCCTGGACTTCGCCGAGGCGCGCCTCGTCGCGTCGCGGCTCGAACAGGTGGCGGAAGCGGCCCTGGCGCACCAGGTAATCTTCGACCGGCAGGCGCTCCCTGGGGACCTTGGTGTGTGTGATCCGACCGTCGACGTATTCCTTGAGCGGCCAGATGCCGGTTTTCACCGCCAGGTGGCCGACCTCGACCGTTGCCGACGCGTCGAAATCCCAGCCGGTCGGGCATGGGGCCAGCGCCAGCAGCAGGCGCGGCCCCTTCAGGCGGGCGGCCTTGTCGACCTTGCGCGCCAGATCGAGCGGTTCGCTGCCGATCAGCGTCGCCGCATAGGCGGGCCGATGCGCGACCCAGATCGCGAACAGGTCCTTTTTCCAGCCCCGGTAACTGCCGCAGGAGGCCGTGTGCGCGCCGTGCGGGGTGGCGTCCGATTGCTGCTGGCCGGTGTTGCCGTAGCCTTCGTTGTCATAGACGAGGTAGATGAAGTCGAGCCCGCGCTCGATCGCCCCCGAAGCGGGCGACAGGCCCATGCCGTAGGCGGCACCGTCACCCGACAGGACCATCACCTGGAGGTCATCTTCGGCCGGCATTCCCTGCGCCAGGCGCAGGTCGAGCGCGTCGCGCATTCCCTGTGCGCCGGCCGCTGCCGAGGCCATCGCGGTGTACAGCCAGGAGCCGCGCAGCGGGCTGTAGGGGTAGCTGACGAGCAGGCTCATGCAACCGGCGGAGTTGATGATCACGGTTTTCTCGCCGAGCACGTCGAGTACCTGGTGCAGCACTTCCAGTCCGCTGCAGCCAGCACACATCGGCGCGCCACCGACGAGTTGGCGTCCGCGTGGCAGATCCCGCCAGCGGACGAAGGCGGTCTCGCTCATCGTTTTTCCTCCTCCGCTACCTGCGCCAGCGCTTGCTGCTTGCGCACGACGCGCAGTTCGCCGGCGGTGAACAGGAGCCGCGGCGGCGGCGCCTCGCCCGCTTCGGCCGCGCGGCGGGCGACGGTGGCCATCTCGTGCAATTCGCCGGCAGCGATCTCGCGCCCGCCGAGGCCGCCGATGAAGGAGAGCAGCAGCGGCGCGCCGGGCTGCCCGTAGAGGCTGGACGCCAGTTCGCCGTGGAGGACGCCGCCCTTGCCCATCGACAGGCTCTGGTCGACCACCATCACCGCGCGGCGGCCGCGCAGCCACTGCCGGAGCGCGGCTTCGGGCCACGGGCGCAGCAGGCGTGGCCGCAGCAGGCCGGCGGGGCAGCCGGCTGCGCGCAGGCGGTCGACCACGCCGCGTGCCTTGCCGGCCAGGGCACCGGTCAGGAAGAAGACGTACTCGGCATCGTCCATGCGATAGGCTTCGACGCCGTCGTAGCGGCGCCCGAACTGCTCCGCGAAGGTGTCACTGACTTCCTCCCAGGCCTGCAGCGCGGCGACAGCGGCGAGGTGCGACTGGTAGCGGAAATACGTATAGGCGGTGCTGTCGAGGACGGCAGCGCCGGCCGCCAGCGAGCGGCCGGCGGAGAAGGGGCGTGCCGTCGTCCCGAAGGCTTCGGCCAGCGGCGGCAGGAAGCGCGCGGCCTCTTGCGCGTCGGGTAGTTCGACCGGCTCGCGCGTGAAGGATAGGGTGAAGCCGTCGAGATTGACGATCGCCGGCAGGCGCACCCGTTCCGCCAGCCGGTAGGCGAGCAGCACGCTGTCGGCCACCTCCTGGCAACTGGCGCAGTGCAGCTGCAGGAAGCCGCTGTCGCGCGCGGCGAGCACGTCGGTGTGGTCGGACTGGATCGTCACCGGTGTCTGCACCCCGCGCGAGACGTTCACGAGAACGAAAGGATTGCGCAGGCCCGGCGCGGCGTAGACCATCTCCATCGCGTAGAGCAGTCCCTGGCTCGAGGTCGCGGTGAACACGCGCACGCCGGCAGCGGCAGCGGCGCAGGCGGCGGTGAGCATCGAGTGTTCCGACTCCATCATGGTCAGGCGGCCGGGCATGGCGCCGGACTCGATCCAGCCGGCCAGCGTGTCGATGATCTCGGTCTGCGGCGTGATCGGGAACGCGGGGACGTAGTCGGCGTGCGCGAGGCGCGCGCCCCACGCCGCCGCGGCGTTGCCGGTGAGCAGAAGGCGCGTCATGAGCTGGCTCCCCGTTCGGGAACTGCACGGATGGCGTGTGCCGGGCATTGCGCGAGGCACACCAGGCAGCCCTTGCAGTGAGCGTAGTCGATCGTCGGCGTGCCGTCGGCGTCGACGCTGATCGCGCTGTCCGGGCAGAATTCGCTGCACACCCACCAGCAGCGCCTGCAGTGCGCGTAGTCGATGACCGGCCGTTGCGTGCGCCACAGCCCGGTCCTGACTTCGATACTGCTCAGTCCACCGTGGATCGACGGGGCGGCGAGATCGCCGGCCTCGGCCTGCAGCTCGATCCAGTCGGGGGGCGCCTGGCCGGATGCTCCCGCCGCGCTGCCCTCGCCGACGCTGCCGGCGTGTTCTTCGAGGCCGCGCCAGCCGGCTTCGGCCAGTTCCCGGCTGCGCGCGACGGCCGCTTCGCCGAAGGAGGCCACCTCGTCGTCCACCGCCTGCAGCAGGCAGGCGAGAGCGACGACCCCGAGCAGGCGGGCAGCGGCGCCGGCGCAGAAGGCGCCGAGGAAATGGCGTTCGCCGGCAGCGATCACGGCATCGGCGAGGGCGAGCACCGGGCCGGCGAGCCTGAGCCGATCCTGCCAGAGCGCTGCCGGCTCACGGCCGACCGTCAGCAGCAGCGAGTGATGGTCGAGCCCCTGCAGGATCGCAGCGCCGGCCTCCGCCAGCAGGCCCTCGTCGGCAACGACCACCAGATCCGGCCGATCGACGAAGCCGCGTTCCTGGATCGGCCCGCGCGCGGCACGCACCACCGCATGCATCGGTGCTCCGCGCCTTTCCGCGCCGTAGTGTGGCGCGTCCTGCACCTCGTAGCCGGCGAGGAAGAGGGCGCTGCCGAGGATGCGGCTGGCCGTCTTCATTCCCTGGCCGCCGCGGCCGTGAAAGCGGATGCGATACATGCGAGCCTCCGATCGGGTCGCCCTGCGCGAGAGAACGCCTTCCCTGATTTTCATGGTAGGCGGAAAACGTCATAAAGCCATGTGGCCTCGCGCGGCGCCCGATGCTTCGGAATTACGGTGACGGTATAATCAACGGCTTTGGCATGGCGTCACCCGCGCTTGACCCGGCACGGTCGCACGGCGAAGCAGCACGCTTCATGCACATCCCGATGAGGACGTTCAGATGGTCGATATCCAGTTGCTGATCGGCGGCGAAAAGCGGGACGCCGCCGACGGCGTCCGCTTCGAGCGGCGCAATCCGCTCGATGGCAGCGTGGCGACGCGCGCCCCCGCCGCGACCGTGGGCGATGCCGTCGCCGCCGTAGACGCCGCCGCCCGGGCCTTCCCGGCGTGGGCGGCGCTGGGGCCGGGCGAGCGCCGTTCGCTGCTGTTGCAGGCGGCGCAGGCGCTCGAAGCGAAGGGGGCGGCCCTGGTCGCGGCGATGGCCGCCGAGACCGGCGCGTCGGCGATCTGGGCCGGTTTCAACGTCCATCTCGCCGCCGGCATGCTGCAGGAAGCCGCGGCGCTGACCACGCAGATCAGCGGCGAGGTGATCCCTTCCAATGTTCCGGGCAGCCTGGCGATGGCCGTGCGCCAGCCCGCCGGTGTCGTGCTCGGCATCGCTCCGTGGAACGCACCGGTGATCCTCGCCGTGCGCGCGATCGCGACGCCGCTGGCCTGTGGCAATACGGTGGTGCTGAAGGGCTCGGAGCTGTGCCCGGCGACCCACGGCCTCATCGTCGAGGCACTGCAGGAAGCCGGCCTGCCCGCGGGGGTGGTCAACTTCGTCACCAACGCGCCCGCCGACGCCGGCGCGGTCGTCGAGGCGATGGTCGCCCACCCGGCACTACGCCGGGTGAGCTTCACCGGATCGACCCGGGTCGGACGGATCATCGCGCAGACTTGCGCGAAGTACCTCAAACCGGCGGTGCTCGAACTCGGCGGCAAGGCGCCGCTCGTCGTCCTCGACGACGCCGACATCGACGCCGCCGTTGCCGCTGCCGCCTTCGGCGCCTTCGCCAATTCAGGGCAGATCTGCATGTCGACCGAACGCATCGTCGTCGACAACGCGCTTGCCGACGAATTCGTCGCCAGGCTCGCTGCCAAGGCGCAGAGCCTGCCGCTCGGCGACCCGCGCCAGGGGCCGGTGGTGCTCGGCTCGGTGGTGGACATGGCGACCGTCGAACGCGCCAATGCGCTGATCGACGACGCGCTGGCCAAGGGAGCCAAGCTCGTGTGCGGTGGCAAGGCCGACAGCACGCTGATGCCGGCGACCCTGCTCGACCACGTGACGCGCGACATGCTGATCTACCGCGAAGAATCCTTCGCGCCGGTGAAGCCGATCGTCCGCGTCAAGGGCGTCGAGGAAGCGATCGCGGTCGCCAACGACAACGAGTTCGGACTCTCGGCCGCGGTGTTCGGGCGCGACATCGCGCGCGCCTGGCAGGTCGCCGCGCGCATCGAATCGGGTATCTGCCACATCAACGGCCCGACCGTGCATGACGAAGCGCAGATGCCGTTCGGCGGGGTGAAAAACTCGGGCTACGGCCGTTTCGGCGGCAAGGCCGGCATCGACGCCTTCACCGAACTGCGCTGGATCACGGTGCAGACCAGCGAGCGGCACTACCCGTTCTGAACTCCCCGCACGCCGGGGTTCAAGGTACCTGGTTATCGCCGGCTGCGTCCTGGTCGCCTGAACTCCCTGCGCGCCGGGGTTCAGGTGCGAGGCTTGAACCCTGAAGTTAGCGTGAAACAGCAGCCAGTGCTATCCGCGATTCGGGCCTGCCTCCCCTCCCACGCAAAGCCGGTGCTGCGTCACCCCGTCATCGCGAGCCCGCAGGGCGTGGCGATCCAGTGCGTGGGTCTCGCATCGTGCAGGGCGATGAGATGGAAGAACGAACTGGATTGCCACGGCGCTACGCGCCTCGCAATGACGGCATTCAAGCGAATGGCTGCGTTTCATGCCCAAGGGTGGCACGACTCGCCATGATCGTTAGCCACGAAAAACACGAAACACGGCAGAGGCTTGCGGTCGCTTGCTGTTCAAGCCATCAGCTTGAGTCACCGCGACGGCGAACGCCTGGAATGATTCGTCTTTTTTCGTGTTTTTTCGTGCATTTCGTGGCTGACTGCTTTTTCAGCTCGAACTCACGCCGCCAGTGCGCTCAGTACCTGCGCCAGCAACTCGTCGCGAACCTGTTCGACGAGTTCGTCGCTCGCCAGCGGCCGCACCTCGCTGCCGGCCAGCCCGGCCAGTTGCTGCCACCAGCGCAACTGCGCCTCGGTCCTGGCCACCAAGGCCGGCGACACTGCACGCCTGACCAGGCGTCGCTGGCCGTCGACGGCCCAGATGCAGGGTGTGATGCCTTCGCGATCTTCGGCGGGCAGGTGCAGGTACTCGTCCAGTGACAGCGCTTCGGCGACGTCGTCGGCCAGTGGCGAGAGCTCTGTGGACTGCCCGGCGACGAGGTCTGCGCCGGTCAGCGGCACTTCCTTCGTACACTCGCTGCCGTCGTCACCGAGGTAGGCGAGCGCGTGCGTCGCCCATTCGCGCCCGGGAGCGGGATTGCCGGCGAGTGACAGCGCCGCGCTGACGAGCGCAGCAGCGTCCGGGTCGTAGCTGAACAGCGGGAAGACGCGGCTGGCGACGGCTTGCCTGCTCAGTTCGAGCCAGGCTGCCGTGTCATGGGCGGGCGCCGACGGCGAGTGGATGCGGAACAGGGCGGGGCGACGCGACTTCAGCCCATCGACGAAGCCGCCGGCGAGGTGCTCAGGATGGGCGGGCGAGGATTGCAGGACGAAGGCAGTGCGATGCGCCAGCGCGATCAGGCCGATCTCCTTGCTCGCCTCGCCGGCCACGCCTGCGGACAGATCGTCCTGGACCAGGACCTTCACCGGCTTGCCCGACATCAGCAGCCTCGACAGACTCTGCAGCCGGCTCTCGGACAGCGATTCGGGCGAGCCGACGGCGACCACCGGCGGACAGAGCGCCCATTCCTCGTCGGAGAACTGCGACCAGTCGAAGCGTTTGAGGAACTCGTCGAAGGCCGCGCACTCCGCGCTGCCGGGCTCGCCGGCGGCCGCCGACAGGGCGAATTCGGCGCGCCTGACGGTCTTGAAGTCCTCCGCCAGCTGCGCCATGTGTCCCTCGAACACCCCGAGCGCCAGCGCGGTCGAGTCGACGCAGAGGGGGGCGGGCAGGCGACCACGGCGCCCGCGTACTTCCGCAAGCGCGTCTTCGAGCGCGGCGAGCCGGTCGTCGGCCGAACCGCTGCCTTGCCGGAGGGCCTCGATGCGTGCGCGCAGCGCGTCGATGCGTTCGCCGAAGGCCGCGACATTTGCTCGCGTCAGCGAATCCACCGCCGAAGCAAAAACCTCGGCGATGCGTGCGTCGATCCCCGGAATTTCTGGCTTCGCCGGCGCGCTTGCGCCGGCGCCCGCCACGGTGCCGGCGGCGCGCAGGCCGCCGCGCCCGAAGCCGAGCGTCTTCTGGCGGATCTCGGCGAGTTCGAGGCAACCGCGGCGCAGCCCGGACAGCGCCAGTTCGCCGAATCCGGTATCGCCGGCGCCCGTACCCGCGCTTTCGGCGAGCGTGGAGAGCAGAGCGTCGCGCTTGACCCGGCGTTCGCCGAGCCAGTCGCTGGCGGCGGCAAGGAAGGCCCCCTGCAGGACGCACGCCTGCAGCCGGGAGACAGCAGCGGATCCAGCGCTCCCAGCGTCCGACTCGGCCACCTCGCGCGCGATCTTCTCGGCGTCGAGATGGAAGAGCCTGATGCGGCGGTCGACCAGCTCGGCCTGCGCCGCCACCGGGAAGCTGTCCCAGATCGCGGCCGGTGTCGGCAGCCGGCTGCTCACGACGAGCGCGCCCCCGGCCCTGATCTGCGCCAGCGTTGCGAGATCCCGGCCGGAATCGGCAGCGATCAGCACGTCGACCGGCAGCGACCCTGCGTCGACGCGCAGCGGAGTGTCGGCGAAGGCGAGCACGAGTCCTGTCGCCGGCGCTCCCGCGCGGAGCAAGGGCAGGCCCTTGACGCTGGTGCCGGCTTCCCGGGCCAGTACCCGTGCCAGGCCGCTGGCGACGGCGCGCGCCTCGCTCGCCGAGCCGGTGTCGATGCGCAGGCCGAGCACGCCTGCTGCCGAGGCTTCCGGATTGGGCGCGAGCGGCAGTGCGCGGCGATCGCCGGCTGTTTCTCCGCCGCTGCTGGCGAAGACGAAGCGTCTGTGCTGTGCGTCCGGCGACAGCATGTTGTCGATCGCGGCGACGACGGCGCCCGGCAGGCGCCCGCAGAGCTCGGGCCCGCAGTGTCCCGAGAACAGCGCGGGCAGGTCCTGCCAGCGATACGCCGCGTATCCCGGATGTGGCAGTGCTCCCGCAGCCGACCCGTTTTCGAGGCACTTGCCGAGGCAGGCGCGGATTTCGCGCATCAGCGGTCCGTCCTCGGCAAGCGGCTGCTCGCTGCGCTCGAGCACGGTCACGCCGCGCTTGCCCTGCAGCAGGGCAGCGACGAGGTCGCCGGGGAAGGGACGGAACATCGTGACATTGACGACGCCGACGCGCAGCCCGCGCGTGCGGCGCAGATGGTCGGCGACGCCTTCGGCTACGCCGGCGAGGCTGCCCATGGCGACGATCAGGTACTCGGCGTCGCCGGCGAGGTAGCTACCGACGCGACGGTAGCGGCGACCGGTCAGGCGTTCGTACTCGTCCATGCACGCGTCGGTGATGGCCGGGATGTGCTCGAAGAAGTAGGGCCGCTGCGCCGCCGTCGCCTGCATGTACGCGTCCTGGTTCTGGACGACGCCCGAAACCAGCGGGGCATCGACGTCCCAGGTGCTCGGGATACGCCGCCGGCGCGCGCCGAAGACCTTGGCCTGCGCCACCGTCGGCGTGTCGATCTCGTCGTCGGGGCGGCCGAGGAAGTCGGCGATCAATTCCGCTTCCGGAAAGCGCAGCGATTCGATCGCCTGCGTCGTCGCCGCCGCGTCGTGCCCGACCAGCGCCGGCGTCAGCGACAGTTCGGCGATCCGGTGCGCGATCAGGTTGAAATCGGCGATTTCCTGGACGTTGCGCGCGAGCAGTTGGATGACGCCCGAGTCGGCGACGCCGTGATAGTCGTCGTGAGCATCGCCGGGATGCGCTCCCATGCCCCGGCAACTGACGTTCAGCACGTAGGGCAGGCGCTTGCCGGCCGCGGCGTAGAGCGATTCGTGCAGGAAGGCGACGCCGCCGCCGGAGGCGACCGCGCCCGCGCGCAATCCCGACAGCGCGAGGCCGGCGAGCACCCCGGCGGCGGCGTGTTCGCTCTCCGCGTGGAGGATCTTCGCCGGCCGCGCGTGGACGGCGGACTCCACGCGCCCGGCCGCGCCCGCTGCCGAGGTGCATTCCACCACGGCATCGCAGGCCGCGCGGGTGATCCGCTCGCGCACCTTTTCGCCGTCGGCGACCTCGGCGATTCCGGGATAGCTGAATGCAGGGGGCGGCGGCTCGACGACCGGCTCGGCGACGAACAGCGCGCGAAGGGCTTTCAAAAGCATGACTACTCCGGAAAATCGGTCAGGGAATCAGCGTGCGGCGTGGCGAGGGGAACTGTACGGGCGTGACCCTTTCAACCCGAAAACCTCTGTTCAGCCACGAAAAACAGGAAAAGGCACGAAATAAAACATGGGGTTGTAATCGTTCAGTGTTTTAAGCCGATGGGTTACGTCAAGTCGGCGTCGAATCCTATGAACAATTTCGTGCTTTTCGTGAATTTCGTGGCCAATTGCTTTTTCCAGGTTCAACGGGGCCAGGACGCCTTTCAAGCCGCGGCCGCCTTTTTCTTCTTTTCGGCAGTCGCCGGACGATAGATCTCCACCCGGTCGCCGTCCTCGAGCAGCGCCGTCAGCGGTTTCACCTTGCCGTAGACGCCGACCTTCTGCTTGCCGAGATCGATCTCGGGGAACTGGCGCAAGACCCCCGAATACTCGATCGCCATCTCGATCGTCGCGCCGTCGGGCAGGTCGAGCGGGGTCGTGAAGCATTTCCCTGGCGCCAGGTATACGATTTCCACCTTCATCTTTCCTCTTCCTTCGCTGCTCAGACGCTGTGCGCGCCGGCCATCTGGATACCCTTGCCGGCACGCACGTCGAGCATGCGCTTGACGACGATCAGGAGCCCGGTGACGAGGAAGCCGCCGGGCGGCAGGATCATCACCAGCATGCCGGTATCGGCGGGAAGTACGCGCGTCTCCAGGAAGTGGAAGGCGGGACCGAGCAGCAGCGAGGCGTCGGCGAACAGCGTGCCGGCGCCGGTGATCTCGCGCACGGCACCGATCATGGTCAGCGAGACGGTGAAACCCAGTCCCATGAACATGCCGTCGACCAGCGACGGCAGCACCGGCTCCTTGGCGGCGAAGGCTTCGAGTCGCGCCAGCGGCAGGCAGTTGGAGACGATCAGCGGGATGAACAGGCCGAGCACCTTGTACAACTCGTGCAGCCACGCGTTCATCGCCAGGTCGACGAGCGTGACCATCGCCGCGACGATCAGGATGTACACGGGGATGCGCACTTCCTGCGTGATGTGCTTGCGGAACAGCGCGACCAGGAAGCTCGACGCGGCCATCACCACGGCGGTGGCCAGCCCCATGCCGAGGCCGTTGGTCGCGCTCGTCGTCATCGCCATCGCCGGGCACATGCCGAGCAGCATGGCGAGGACGCCGTTGCTGTCCCACATGCCGTCGCGCACGATCCTGCGGTAATCGGTAGCCATCAGTTCGCCTCCAGCAAGCGCGTCTTGTTCGCGTCGAAGAAATCGAGACCGCCGCGGATCGCCTTGACGACGCCGCGCGGGGTGATCGTCGCGCCGGCGAACTGGTCGAAGTCGCCGCCGTCCTTCTTCACCTTCCAGCGTTCCGCGGGCGGGTCGCCGAGCGACAGCCCCGTGAAGCGCAGGATCCAGTCGCCCTTCTTCACCTCGATCTTGTCGCCGAGTCCCGGCGTTTCCTTGTGCGCGAGCACGCGCACGCCGAGCAGCCGGCCTTCGGCATCGATGCCCATCATCAGCTTCATCTCGCCGGCGTAGCCCGAGCCACGGATCTCCCAGGCGACGCCGGTGACCTTGCCTTCCTTGCGCGCCCGGTAGATGGTCAGCGCGTGGCCCTCGCCGTCCTCGAGGACGAGCGGGTCGGCGAGCGGGTTGTTGTCGTAATGGTCGGCCGGCAGCACCTGGCCGAGCGAGTTGAGGCGGTCCTCCAGCGCGCGCGCGTCGATGTCGTCGCTGGCGAGGTTCTTGGTGACCGCCATGACGACGCCGAAGCCCAGGCAGAAGGCGCCGAGCACCAGCGCGTGGCGCAGCGAATCGATCTTCATCGTGCGCCCTCCCTGAGCGGCAGCGGATCGCCGCGCCGGTCACGGCCGAGGATACGCGGCCGCGTGTACTGGTCGATGATCGGCGTCAGCGCGTTCATCAGCAGCACCGCGAAGGCCATCCCCTCCGGGTAGCCGGCGAAGGTACGGATCACCCAGGCGAGGAGGCCGACGCCGAAGCCGAAGACGAGTTGCCCGCGCTTGGAGACCGGCGAGGTGACGTAGTCGGTGGCGATGAAGAAGGCACCGAGGAAACTCGCGCCGGAGAAGAGGTGGAAGGTTCCACTCGCGAAGCGGTCGGGCGCCAGCCAGTGTGCGAGCGAGGCGACCACGAAGATCGTCGCCAGCACCGTCGCCGGGATGTGCCAGGAGATGATCCGGCGCCAGATCAGCACGAGGCCGCCGAGCAGGATCAGCAAGGCCGAGGTCTCGCCGAGGCTGCCCGGACGCAGGCCGAAGAAGAGGTCGGACAGTCCCGGCACGCTGGCCACCGACTGCGAGACGGCGATGCCGCGCGACAGTTCGGTCTTGACGAAGCCGAGCGGCGTCGCGCTGGCCACTGCGTCGACCGAGAAGGCGGCCGGCGCGGCGCCGAAGAGGATAGCCAGCGAGTCGGAAAATCCCGGCGACCCGGCCGCAAACAGCGGATGCGGTGCGACCCAGGCGGTCATCACCACCGGGAACGACACCAGCAGCGCGACGCGGGCGACCATCGCCGGGTTGAACAGGTTGCGGCCGATGCCGCCGTAGGCATGCTTGGCCAGCGGGATCGCGATGAGCGCACCGAGCACGCCGATCCACCACGGCCCCCAGGGCGGCAGGCTCATCGCCAGCAGGCTGCCGGTCAGGATCGCCGAGCCGTCGCCGAGCGTCGGCGCCACCGGCTGCCCGGCCTGCTTCAGGCAGAGGGCCTCGAAGGCGACGCAGGCGCTGACGGTGACGACGAAGAGCATGATCGCCGGCAGCCCGAACAGCCACAGGTCGAAAGCCACCGCCGGCGCCAGCGCCAGCAGCACCGTCATCATCTTCTCGCGGACACTCGTACGCGAGTGGGTGAACGGCCCGCTGCGGGCCTTGAGTTGCGGCATCATGCTGCGTTTCCTCCCGCCCCGCCGCGCTTGGCTGCGCGCTCGGCGGCGATCTTCTCGAGACGGGCCTGGTGCGCCTCGGAACGGACGCGCACCAGTTCGCTCTTGCGCTGCTCGCGCGCTTCGGCGGCGAGTGCGCCCTTGGCGTAGTTGAAGTAATGGACCAGCGGGATGTGCGACGGGCATACCCAAGAGCAACTGCCGCAGGACATGCAGTCGGTGACGCCGAGCGCGGCGACTTCCTTCAGCTTGTCCTTGCGGATGTAGGCGGCCATCTCGAGCGGGACGAGGCCGCAGGGGCAGACCTCGACGCAGGAGCCGCAGCGGATGCAGGTGCTCGCCGGCTGCTCGTTCACTTCCTCACGGGTCAGCGCGAGCACGCCCGAACTGCCTTTGACCAGCGGCACGTCGAGGCTCAGGAGCGGCTGCCCCATCATCGGCCCACCGAGGACGAGACTCGCTGGCTCGCTGGCGAATCCGCTGCAGAAGTCGAGCAGCGCCGACACCGGGGTGCCGATCGGTACCTCGACGTTCTTCGGCTGTCTGATCGCGGCGCCGCTGACGGTCACCACGCGCGCGATCAGCGGCCGGCCGAAACGCACCGCGTGATGCACGGCGCGCGCGGTGCCGACGTTGTGCACGACGACGCCGACGTCGGCGGTCAGCTTCTTCGCCGGGGTCTCGCGACCGGTCACGGCGAGTACCAAGTGGCGCTCCGAACCCATCGGGTACTGCACCGGGACGCCGATCACCTCGACGCTTGGGCCGTCACCGACGACCTTCGCCGCCACGGCCTGCATCGCGGCGAGCGCTTGCGGCTTGTTGTCCTCGATGGCGACGATGACGCGCTCGGCGCGCAGCGCGTGCGCCATGATGCGCGCGCCGTCGATCACCTCGGTTGCGTGCTCGCGCATGACGCGGTCGTCGCAGGTCAGGTAGGGCTCGCACTCGGCGCCGTTGATGAGCAGGATGTCGAGCGCATGGCGGTTGCCGAGCTCGAGCTTGACCGCCGAGGGGAAGGCCGCGCCGCCCATGCCGACGATGCCGGAGGCGTCGACGCGCTCCTGGATCGCGCGCGGCGAGGCGGCGAAAGGATCCTCGATCGGCGGCGGCAACTCGGCCCACTCGTCCTGGCCGTCGGCTTCGATCACGATCGTCGGCTGCGCCAGCCCCGAAGGATGCGGCGCGGTCAGTTCGCCGATCTCGACGACGATGCCCGAGGTCGGCGCGTGCTGCGAAGCCGAGACGACCCCGCGCCCGCGCGCGATCAGTTGCCCTTTCCTGACCCGCTCGCCGACGCCGACGAGCGGGTCGGCAGCGGCGCCGATGTGCTGCTGCAGGGGAACGTGGAGACGCTCCGGCAGTGGCAGCGTGCTGATCGCCACTTCGCTCGCCAGCGTCTTGCGATACTCCGGATGGATCCCGCCCGGGATCGGGAAAAGCTTCATTGCAGCTTCCTCAGTGATGCGTATGCGTCGAGTCCGCCGCGCCCGCCTCGCCATCGGGCTTCGGCCAGTGCCAGGTGGCGATCGTCGGCTCTACCTCGACCATGTGGATCGCGTTGGTCGGGCAGGTCTCGATGCACTTCCTGCAACCGTGGCAGAGCTCGGGGATGACGCCGTGCATCTGCTTGGCCGCGCCGACGATCGCGTCGACCGAACAGGCCTGCAGGCACTTGGTACAGCCGATGCACGCCGACTCGGCGATCTCCGCGTACTCGTCGCGCGGATCCTCGACCGCCGACAGGTCGGCGGTGACACCCAGTTTCTTCGCCAGCGCTTCGGCGACGGCCCTGCCGCCGGGCGGGCACAGCGTGACCGGTGCCTCGCCCTTGGCCAGCGCTGCCGCCGCCTGCGCGCAGCCGACGAAGCCGCACTGTCCGCACTGCGAACCCGGCAGCATCTCCTTGATTTCGGCCTCGATCGGGTTCTCCTCGACCTTCAGGAAATGCGCGGCTGCACCGAGAACGCCGCCGAGAACGACGCCCATTGCCGTGAGACTGCCGACATCCATCATCATCGCTGCACCTCGCCTAGATTCCAGAGAAACCCATGAACGCCATCGCCAGCAGGCTCGCCGTGATGAAGCCGATCGGCGGACCGGCGAACAGCTGCGGCACCTCGGCGAGCGACAGCCGCTCGCGCAGCCCGGCGAAGATGATCATCACCAAGCTGTAGCCGACCGACGACGCGAACGCGAACAGGGTCGCGTCGAGGAAGCTCATCTTGCCCTCGACCAGCAGCAGGGTGACGCCGAGTACCGCGCAGTTGGTCGTGATCAGCGGCAGGTAGATGCCGAGCATCTGGAACAGCGACGGCGACACCTTGCGGATGGTCATCTCGGTGAACTGCACCGCGCCGGCGATGACCAGGATGAAGGTCACCGTGCGCAGATAGCCGAGCCCGAAGGGTTCGAGCAGGAAGCGCTCGACCCCCCAGTCGATCATCGACGAGACGGTGATGACGAAGGTCGTCGCCATGCCCATGCCGACCGCAGTGTCGACGCGGGTGGTGACGCCCATGAACGAGCACAGGCCGAGAAAACGCGCCAGGATGACGTTGTTGACGAGCGCTGCGCTCACGAACAACAGGATGTATTCCTTCACGAGCCGCCTCCAGACGGAATGCACGCCGTTGCCGCTCCGGCACGACGCAGGTAATGAAGCGCGAGACCACCGCGCGCCGACATTCGGCGCGCCAGGAGTGCCGCCAGCGCCAGGCCGGCGCACAGCCCGCCGATGCTGGCCAGCAGGGTGACGCCGTCGCGGCCGTCGAGGGCCTGCGCGACGAAGCCTGCGCCGAACAGCGTCAGCAGCGGCAGCATGTAGGCGATCGCCGCGCCTGAAACCAGCGTCGGTGCGCCGACGCCGACGACGATCCGTTCGCCGACCCGGAAACGCGGCTCGTCCGCCGGCTGCGGCAGGGCGAAACGGCGCGCTTCCAGCTTGCTCGCCAGCGTCCCGATGCCCTTGGCGCCGCACGCAGCCGACGCCGAGCAGGCGCCGCAGGATGGCCCCTGCTCGGGTTCGAGCCAGGCGAAGTCGGCGTCGGCTGCGACGACGCGCGCGAAGTCTTCGACCATCTGCCGGCTGGCAGCTGGGTTTACAGGGGGGCTAGGTTCGGGCATCGAGGGTACCGGCAGTCGCTGGCCGGGGTCGAAGGTCTCCTGGCCGGCACCCGGTGGGGCGATTCGGCGAGGACGGTAGCGGTCCCGGTCGCGGTGAAGATCGGGGTGGCAGTACCCGGCACAGCAGGGAAAAAGTCGGCGAGCGATGAACCCGCCGGCGCAGCGAACACACCCGCAGGGTAGGATGGTTCGCCGATCCAGTGACAAACTATAGCAGCACGGACGAAGCTGCGCAAAAAATGCCCTGCCTTTCCTTAGTGGAATCCCTTAGTCCCGCTGTCCGTCAGCGGCAGCCGCATCGTCACGTCCAGCCCGCCGCCCTCCGCCTCACCGAGGATCATTTCCCCGCCGCAGGCAGCGACGATGCGGTGCACGATCGCCAGCCCGAGTCCGCAGCTGCCGCGGGTGGCGCGTGCGGGTTCGATCTGGACGAAGGCTTCGCGCGCACGTTCGCGCTGTTCGGCGCCGATCCCCTCTCCGTGGTCGCGCACGCACAGGGTCACGCTTCCCGGCCGCTCGATCGCGAGCGATACCTCGACCGGTGGCGCTCCGTATTGCAGCGCGTTGTCGATCAGGTTGTCGAGGATCCGTTGCAGGCTGCCGGGGTCGATGGCGACGGTGCAGGCAGCGACCCCTTCGGCGGCTGACATCGTGACCGGACGTCCCAGCTCGCGCTGGCGCGCCACCTCGTTGCTGACCGCGTCGGCAATCGGTAGCGGCGCCGCCGGCGTTGGCCCCAGTTGCTCGCTGCGCAGGAAAGCGAGGCACTGTCCGACGATGCGCTCCATGTCCTCGGCGTCGCGCGCGATTCCGTCGCGCTCGGCACTTTCTTCGAGCAGCGCGAGGCGCAGGCGCAGGCGGGCGAGCGGCGCGCGCAGGTCGTGCGTCAGTCCGGCGAGCATCTCGCGCCGTTCCGCGTTGGCCGCTGCCAGCTGCTCGACCATCGTGTTGTGGCAGGCGGCCAGTTGCCTGACCTCGCGCGGCCCCTCGGGGGTGACCGTGCGCGCCTGGCCGGCGCCGGTCTGCGTGACCGCGTCGCCGAGTCGCGCCAGCGGTCTGACGATCCCGCGCACGAACAGTCCGGCGATGAGCAGGAGCACGGCGAGCGAGGCCGCCAGCCCCAGCCACAGCGACGGCGGCAGCGACTGCTGTTCGAAGCGCGGCGGCGGCAGCACCAGCCACCAGCGTTCTTCGCCGGCTGCGAAGCCGATCCACAGATTGCCGCGCCGCCCGTCACCCTCCTTGCGCACTTGCACCGGCACGCCCAACTGACGTTCGAGCTCGGCCGCCAGCCTGCGCGCAAAACCCCGCTCCGGGCTGGTGCCGGGGACCGCAGCGTCGTCGGCGCGCAGCTGGATTCCCTGTTCGTGTTCGCCGGCATCGGCGTCCTGCAGCCGCTGCCGGCCGGCGGCGTCGATTCCGGGAAGGGCGCTCTGCCAGAGGCGGATCTGGCCGGCGATGAACTGCGTCGTCCGCTGCGCATGCTCCTCGCGTCCGTGGCGCAGGAATAGCGAGAAGGTCGCGAGTTCGGCGATGGCGACGACGGCGATGACGAGCAGCAGCGTGCGCGCCGCCAGCGAGCCGGGAAGGAGGCGGGAAAGCCCGGCGGGCAGGGTCACGCCGGCGCTCCGTTCTCGCCGTCGGGGGCGAAGACGTAGCCGACTCCCCACACCGTCTGCAGGTAGCGCGGCCGCGCCGGGTCGGCCTCGATCAGGCGGCGCAGGCGGTGGATCTGCACGTCGATCGCGCGATCGAAGGACTCGTTCGCTTCGCCGCGCGTCAGTTCGAGCAGGCGCTCGCGCTTCATCGGCCGGTTGGCATGGACGATCAGCGTGTTGAGGAGCGCGAACTCACCGCTCGACAGCAGCACCGACTTCCCCGCGCGCGTCAGCTGCCGGCTGGCGCGGTCGAGCGCGCAGTCGCCGAAATGGACGACGCCACCCTGCGCCACGGGCGCCGCCGCTGCCTGCCGGCCGCGGCGCAGGACAGCCTCGATGCGCGCGACCAGCTCGCGCGGGTCGAAGGGCTTGCCGACATAGTCGTCGGCGCCCATCTCCAGCCCGAGAACGCGGTCGATCGGCTCGTCGCGTGCGGTCAGCATGATGATCGGCAAGGTCTCGCCGCGAGCACGCAGGCGCCGGCACGCGGCGAGTCCGTCCTCGCCCGGAAGCATCAGGTCGAGAACGACCAGATGCGGCTGATGGCGCTCGATGTAAGCGTCGAGCTGCCGCGTGTCCGGCAGCAGCAGCACATCGTAGTCGTTGCGCCGCATATAGGTCGCCAGCAACTGGCGCAACTCGGGGTCGTCGTCGACGACGAGGATCTTCTTCATGGCGTGAGGTCGAGTCGTCATGGCAGTGTGGCAGCCATCTTATTCCGGCCGCTGGCGCCGCGGCGGCGATTGAAACATTTTGGAACGAGCGTGTCTGCCGCTGAAATCATTTGCAATGGGCCTCAGCGTGAAAATTCTCCTGCGGTCGGCAACGAGCCGATCGACAACCCCAAGGAGAACCGACCATGAAAAACCTCCCCGCGATTTCTGCCACCGCCTCCAGATTCCTCGCCGTCAGTGCAATCGCGCTGGCCTTGCCCTTGAGCGCACTGGCCCATGAGCACGGCGGCCACGGCATGCACCAGCGTGCCGCTGCCGAGCGCTGCCAGGGCGCTGGAATGCCGGGGCTGCATGGCATCGACCTCTCCGCCGAACAGGTCAGCCAGCTTGCCGCGCTGCGCGACGAGCAGCGCAAGGGCTTCGCCGAGAGTGCGAAGGACCTGCGCGAGCAGCGCGACGCATTGCGCAAGCTCGCCGCCTCGGATGCCTACACGCCCGCTGCTGCGGCCGAGATCGGCGAGCGGATCGCCGCCGCCGAGAAGGAGAGGGCGAAGCTGCAGGCGGAGCGCACGCACCGGGTGTATGCGCTGCTGACGCCGGAGCAGCGCACGCGGCTACAGCAGAACGAGTTGCTCGGCCGCGGACCGATGCACCACTGGCGCTGAGGGAAGGAAGCCGGTGCGCCGGTCGGGTGCTGCATGGTGCGACCGGCGTTAACATGAAACCTGGAACAATTTCTTGAAACATCGGCCGAGCTGATCTGCCGAAGCCGTCGCGATCAGCAGCAGTCGGTCATCGCGAGTCCGAAGGGCGTGGCGATCCAGTTCGTGGGGCAGTTCCAGATTCACTCGCGTCTATCTGGAACGCTGCCAGTACAGAAGAACAAACTGGATTGCCACGGCGCTACGCGCCTCGCAATGACGGCAGCGAATGGCTGCGTTTTGCCTGATCGATGAACGGGAACTCGCCATGAAAACGCTACAAAGAAGGTTCATCACCCTGCTGCTCGGACTGAGCGCGTTGTGGCTGCTGGCGCCGGCGAGCGACTTGTCGAACGCGAGCGGCTTCTTCGCCTGGCGCAACCTGCTCGTCCAGTACTCGGGTGTGCTCGGCATCGGCGCGATGAGCGTGGCGATGATCCTCGCAGTCCGCCCGACCTGGCTCGAAGGCCACTTCGGCGGGCTCGACAAGATGTACCGGCTGCACAAGTGGCTCGGCATCGCCGGGCTGGTGATCTCGATCCTGCACTGGCTGTCGGCGAAGGGTCCGAAGTGGCTGGTCGGCGCCGGCTTGCTCGAACGTCCGCCGCGTGGCAAGGCGCCCGAGCAGACGGTGGAGATCTTCCGCTTCTTCCAGAGCCAGCGTGGCTTCGCCGAGTCGATCGGCGAGTGGGCCTTCTACCTCGCCGTGGTGCTGATCGCGATCGCGCTGATCAAGCGCTTTCCGTGGCGCTGGTTCTTCGCGAGCCACCGCTGGCTGGCGGTCGTGTACCTCGCGCTGGTGCTGCATTCGGTGCCGCTGCTGAGCTTCGCCAACTGGGCGTCGCCGCTCGGCGTGGTCGTCGGCGCGCTGATGATCGGTGGCAGCCTCGCCGCGCTGATCAGCCTGTTCCGGCGCATCGGCGTCAAGCGCCGCGCGGTCGGGGTGATCGAGCGCGCCGAGTTTCTCGAGGGTCCTCGGGTCAATGCGATCGGGATCCAGCTCCGGGATCGCTGGCCGGGGCACGCCGCCGGCCAGTTTGCCTTCGTCACCTTCCACGCCGAGGAGGGCGCGCATCCCTTCACGATTTCTTCGGCGTGGAAGGGCGACGGCAAGTTGCTGTTCCTGGTCAAGGCGCTCGGCGATTACACGCGCACCCTGGCCTCGTCGCTGCGGCCGGGCGACGTGGTTTCGGTCGAAGGGCCTTACGGGCGCTTCGATTTCGAGGGCGCGGCGCGGCGGCAGATCTGGATCGGCGCCGGCATCGGCATCACGCCGTTCATCGCGCGCATGCAGTCGCTGGCGGTGACTCCCGACGGGCGCGTCGTCGATCTCTACCACTGCCGCAGCGTGGACGATCCGGTCGCCGGTGCCCACATCGCGGCTGATGCGCAGGCGGCGGGCGTGCGCCTGCACGTGCTGGTCAGTGGCCGCGACGCTCGGCTGAGCGGCGAGCGGCTGCGCGCCGAAATCCCCGACTGGCGCGACGCGGAAGTGTGGTTCTGCGGCCCGAGCGCGTTCGGCGATGCGATCAGGAGCGACCTGGAAGCGAACGGGCTGCCCGAAGGGCGCTTCCATCAGGAGTTGTTCGCGATGCGGTGAGCGGGAGCGCTTCGCTTCCTGACGAAGCCTGATCGACAATTGATATCAACCGATATTACGAGAGTTATCGTTTTTCGCTAACTTCGCAAAGATCGGTATATTCACGGCTTCCTTACGCCCCGCCTGAACTGACTGGTCGAGACAACCTGCGTCGAATCATCGCGCCGGCTCAGGTTCCCGGCAGGCGCAACTGTCTGGCGGCGCTGCGATGTTCGAGAACTTCGACCACTTCGTACTCGGTACGCGCGCCCGACGGGGAGTGCCACTGCTGGACTCGCACCATGCAAATCAGGACATCGCCCTTGGCGAAACTCACCAGGTTCTGGTCGACGCGCGCAAGGAATGTCTGGTCCGTGATCGTCGCGTGAATGGTGGCCGCGCCATCGTAGAGGCGCCACTTGTTGTCTTCCTTGAACGCCAGCGAGACGATCGAGAACGCCATCTTGCGCACGTCGTCGAGCAGCAGTTCATCGGTGAGGGCTGGCACGTGGAACCATCCACGCTCATCGTTCGTGACCGTGACTGCGAAGCCATCTTCATCGCCGGAGGCGAAAATGTCCACGCCCTCGGCATCAAGGGGGGCGAGCATCGCATCAATCGCTTCGCGTACCGCGACATCGCGCAGCAGTTCCAGCACGGCCTGCTCGATCTCGATCGCCTCACCCTCGACGAGCAGGCGAACCTTTCCTTCTTCGATTTCCACACGCTCGATGGCTCGACCGCGCAGCCACTTCAACACCTGCATCAGACCGCGGCGACCTTTATGCGTCAGCAGACCCAGCAGGCCGAGGAGTTCAGCCGCGTTGACAACAGCCGTCGCGGTATCCGACGCGAAGATGTCGCGTACCTTCAAGACCCAGTCAGTCGCCAACTGAAAATCGATGCCGAACGATCCGCTCTTGAAACTGGCGTGTACCGTGGTCTGTGCCTTGATCCGGTCGCCGTACAGCGCACGCGTCGCCGCGTCGAGCGCATTGCCGACGGCGAGCAAGGCCGGCGCCAACTCGCGAACATCCATCTGATGGCTGGCGAGAGCGGGGCCGTCGTAGGTGACACGGAATTGAGCGGGCTTCATGAGAGAGATTATCGTCCGGTCGTGCTGCGTAACTCAAGATGAATTAGCCCGGGTTTAACAGCTACTTTAAACTTTCCTTGTAAAACATAGTCTTGCGTTAAAAATTTTTCGCGAGTGGCACTACATGTGCTTTTCGCGAAGGGATGGCAGCTCAGTCGACGCGTTTTTTGGTGCCTCCGGGCAAGTGGTCGAG